>CAZXSN010000073.1:0-14096 GCA_964643295.1 uncultured Lachnospiraceae bacterium | reverse complement strand
AGATTATACCAGCAGCGGAGGGAAAAATCAACCGCCAATTTGAAAAAAATAGGATTTACAATCTCTGTGAAATCCTGTATAGTAAGGATACGTGATCTTTCTTTCTCCAAACAGGCCGGGGTACTTAAAGGAATCTTTAGCCACCGCCATCAACAGGATGTTCTGTTTCCTGCATCCCGGGAAGGGTGATCAGATGGGCGATGAGGGAAACTGAACGTTAGATGAGACGGGAGAGAGGGGAAGGCACAGGCGCACCGAAAAAGGAAAGAAAAGCAGCCTGTAGGTAAAAACCCCAGGTGAATAAGAATGGCAGGAGGTTTCCGGTTAGGGAACTTTCGATGGAAAAGGAAGGTACGCTTTGACGGGCGTACCTGTTTCATTTGTAAAGGGAGGAATCACGATGAGCGGTGAATCGGGCAAACTGGGTCTGGTTCTGGAAGGCGGAGGGATGCGCGGCATTTTTACAGCCGGTGTTCTGGATGTGTTCATGGAGCATGGGCTTACTTTTGACGGGCTGATCGGCGTATCGGCCGGAGCGATTCACGGGTGTTCCTTTGTGTCAGGACAGCATGGGCGAAGCATTCGCTACTATAAAAAATACTGCGGCGATGACCGGTTCATGGGTATCAAGAGTCTGCTGCGCACCGGAGAGATCGTGAATGAAAAGTTCTGCTACCACGACATTCCGGAGCGGCTGGATCCTTACGATTATCAGGCCTTCAAAGCCTCACCGACGAAGTTTTTTGTAACCTGCAGCAACGTGGAGACCGGCAGGCCTGAGTATCTGCAGATCACCGATATGAAGCGCCAGATTGACTATATCCGCGCATCGGCATCGCTGCCGTTTGTCTCTAAGGTTGTCAAGGTGGACGGCATGAAACTGTTGGACGGCGGCTGCACGGACAGCATTCCGGTCAGGGCTTTTCGCAGAATGGGTTACCGCAGCAATGTGCTGGTGCTTACGCAACCGGCGGATTATGTAAAGCAGCCTGAGAAGAAGGATCTCTCCTGGCTGGTTTACTGGCGTTATCCGGCATTTCGCCGGGCCATGAAAAACCGCCCCCAGGATTACAACCACACCCTCTCCTATATCCGCCGCCTGGAAAAGCAGGGCAGTGTATTCGTGATCCGTCCCGAGAAGGATCTGGGGATTGGCAGGCTGGAGACGGATCCGCAGCAGATTCAGCGGGTGTATGATCTGGGGAGGAAGGAAGCCATCCGGAGTATGGAACCGCTTGAGGAGTGGTTAAAGGAGCGCCAAAAGAAGGAAGAGCGCTCTTAAAGGCTTCTCTGTGATCCGATATCAGAGAGGCTATCTGGGCGCGGGGGAAGGAGCGTGTTTATGGGAAGAAAGCTCTTTTCCCTGTTTTCTAAGGTTTTCGGGAAAAGATGAAGGAAGGTGCTGCCGGATTGCTTCCTTATATTGAGTACTGGCCAGAGAGCCTGATGGAGTGACTTGTTTGACCGCTTTTCGACGAAGGTTTACTCTTCAGAGCTCCTCTTGCCTGAAAGTCCCGCAGATGTACGATGTTTCTTGACTTTTTCGGATGTTCCTCGGGCGGTTTTCAGTTTTTGAAAAAAACACTTGAAAAACGTGGACGATGGGGATATAATAAAGTTTGTTCAGGACGTGCAGGTGTAGTTCATCGGTAGAACGCCAGCTTCCCAAGCTGGAGAGGGGGGTTCGATTCCCCTCACCTGCTTCTTTTTATGCCCTTTTTTACATCCTTTCTTTTCAGGGCAGACAGGCAGATGCATTTTTGCCGAAACTTCCCCGGGTTGCTTCCACAGTTGATTGCCAGGATTTCCCAAAGTGTATCCAACAGAAAATGTGTTCGGCTACAGAGGAACTTTTACTCTTTTTGGCTGCTTACATCTGGAAGCTTTCTGCATGGCAGATGACTGTGCGCTGAAAAGTTGGATACAGGATGGATCTTTGCGAGAGGAGGATACTTTCATGGTCAGAAGATTTGTGTTTGGAGTTCCCATAGAGACGGAGGCGGTTCTTTGCAAACCGGATCCGCAAAGCTGGCAGGATCTGCCGGATATGACGATTACGGTCAGACCGGCTGTTAAGAGACCGGCTGGCGCGGGTGCTTTCTGGGAAGCGGCCAAAGAGGAACCAAAGGCACCCGCGAAGACCGCGGTTCAAAAAAAGGAATGCGGCGGTGAGAGCGGGGAAACAAAACGCCCTGTAAGAAAGATACCGGATGAGGAGGCGGTGCTTTCCCTGCCCCTTGAAAAAGGGGAGATTGTTTACGGCCTGGGAGAGCAGGTGCGTGGAATGAACAAGCGCGGCTGGCTGTATGTAAGCGACTGTACGGATGAACCGCATCACCAGGAGGATACCCATTCCCTTTACGGCGCCCACAACTTTCTTCTGCTCTCCGGGGAGAGACAGCGGGGGATCTTTTTGGATACACCGGCGAAGGTGACCTTTGATATCGGCTATACTGACACCGACCGCCTGGAGATCACGGTGGAAGGCGGGGCGTTTGATCTCTACCTTATTTACGGGGAGACGCCGGATGACGTGGTGTATGCTTTCAGGGAACTGATCGGGCCAAGTTATCTGCCGCCGAAATGGGCCTTTGGCTTTGGGCAGAGCCGCTGGGGTTACCGAACGTCGGAGGATGTGCGGAAGGTCGCGAAACAGTACCGGGACAACCGTCTGCCGTTAGATATGATCTATCTGGACATCGATTACATGGATCATTACAAGGACTTTACGATTAACCGGGAAACATTCCCGGACTTTGAAGAGCTTGTAGAGGAGATGCGTGCGCAGCATATCCGCCTGATTCCGATCATCGATGCCGGTGTAAAGGCAGAAGAAGGGTATGAAGTCTGCGTGGAGGGACTGGAGCGCGGGTATTTTTGCAAAGATGAAAACGGCGAGCCGTTCGCGGTGGGTGTATGGCCGGGTCTTTGCTATTTCCCCGATATGTTAAACGAGGATGCCCGCCGGTGGTTTGGCCGTAAGTATGAGGTGCTGCTGGAGAAAGGCATCGAAGGCTTCTGGAACGACATGAATGAACCGGCTCTTTTCTACTCCGAGAGGCGTCTTAAGCAGGTGCTGGCCAAAATCCAGGGGTACAAAGAGGAAGACTTAAGCGTTCAGACGGCCTTTGAGTTTCAGAACCTGATCATGACACTGGCGAAAAACCCTGAGGATTACCGCAGCTTTTACCATGACTACAAAGGAGAGCTTGTGCGGCATGATCAGGTCCACAACCTGTTTGGGTTTCACATGACGCGCTCGGCTGCGGAAGCCTTTGAGGAGCTGCGCCCCGATAAGCGGACACTTCTGTTTTCCCGGGCCTCGTATATTGGAATGCATCGATACGCCGGGATCTGGATGGGGGATAATCGATCCTGGTGGTCGCATCTTCTCATGAACCTGAAGATGGCTCCCTCCTTAAACATGTGCGGATTTTTGTATACCGGGGCGGATATCGGCGGCTTTGGAGCCGACTGCACCCGGGATCTGCTGCTTCGATGGATGGCGCTGGGAATCTTTCTGCCGCTGTTTCGCAATCATTCGGCAGCGGGAACACGCACCCAGGAGCCTTATGCGTTCGGTGATGTTGATGCTTTTCGGGGGATTTTGTCGCTGCGGTACCGTCTGCTTCCTTATCTCTACAGCGAATTCATGAAAGCGGCGCTTCGCGGGAAGATGTATGCGAGACCTTTAGGTTTTGTCTGGACGAAGGATACGGTTGCCAGGCAGACGGAAGATGAGCTGCTGATCGGGGAAAGCATTCTGATCGCGCCGGTGTATGAGCAGAACGCGGGCGGACGAATCGTTTACCTGCCGGAACCGATGAAGCTGGTACGCTTTGCGGGCGACAGGATCGCGGAGGAAAAGGAACTGCCCGCAGGGCATCATTATGTATCGATTCCCCTGGAAGAGGTGGTGCTGTTTATTCGAAAGGGATACATCCTTCCCCTGGCTGACAGCGCCCAGTGCGTGGAGGAGGTGGACTGGGAGCACCTGACGCTCTGCCACTATGCGGAGGCGGGAGCGGTCTATGAGCTCTACGACGATGATGGGACATCACCGGAAGTTTCTCTGGAGGGGCATGTAAAGCACCTGATTTTGCCCGCGTAAGAGGCCGCAAAGAGGAAAAAAGAGGAGGAAAAGAGCAAAATCCGGAAATTTCGAAGAGACCTTTAAGCGGGAGGGCGAGCGAGAATCTTCAGGAAAATCAAGGGTTTTTGGAGGAAAACGCCGGATCGTTCGAAAAATCTGGATGAAAGAATCTGCCCGAAAGCGAGATAGGTATTGACAAAGTTGGAAACGTAGCCTATAATGGTCCCATCCAGTTAACAGAAACGTAATATTTAGCACAGAAATGTAACAAATCTGGCCAGCAGGTACGGAGGGATAGACTCATGAGACGAAAGACGTTTTTTGCGCCAGCGCTGCTTTTCCTGATTCTGATATTGTTGATGCCGGTGAAGGCCGACGCAGCATGGGTGAAAAATACTGCCGGTTCCTATACCTGGTACAACAGTTCCGGGAAGAAGATGGAGAGTCAGTGGTTTGCAGAGCAAAACGTCGGTTTTGTCCAGAACGGAAAAACCACCTACTGCTATAAGAAGAACGGAGGACGCTATAAGGGCTGGCTGACGGTGGGCAGCGACCGCTACTACGTGGAGAAGACGGGGAAGGTGCTCAAGTCCAAGTGGATCGTCAGCGGATCGAAACGGTATTACGCTTCCAAGAAAGGATCTCTTTATAAAGACTGCATCGTAAAGATCGGGGAGGACAAGTTCGGGTTTGACATAAGCGGCGCGATGGTTACCGGCATGCATGAGTTTAACGGGAAGACCTACTACTTCCTGAAGGCGAACGGCCACATGGTCGCGAACGCGCTGGTTTCAGTGGACGGAAAGAAGTATTATTTCAAGCCCAACGGCGTTCGCGGCACGAACGTCTGGGTGAACGGATATTTCATCGGGGAGGAAGGACATAACTTAACCAGTACCTGGGTGGGAGACCGCTACGTGGGAGCGGATGGAAAGCGTCTCACCGGCTTCCAGAAAGTCGACGGATCTTACTATTACTTTGATCCCGAAACCGGGGACCGCCTGGAAAATGAATCCAGGGAAATCGACGGCGTCACCTACCTGTTTGGCTCGGACGGCAAGGGAAAGAAAGCCGATGAGGCCACGGAGACGGGTAAGCCCAATGTTTCCGTACAGAGCACCTATTATACGGATCCCAAGGTGGATGACGAAACCCTGCTTTCTGCCATCATTTACTGTGAGGCGGGCAATCAGCCTTACTACGGGCAGCTCGGTGTCGGTCTGGTGATCACCAACCGCATGCGCAGCACCAGTTTTCCGATGAAGCTGAAGGAAGTGGTTTATCAGACCACCCAGTTCACACCCTCGTTTGACGGCGCCTTAACCAGAGCGCTGAACAATCAGAGCCTGATCACGGAAAGCTGCAGGCAGGCAGCGGCCAAGGTTCTGAAAATGTACCGAAAGGATAAATATACGATTGATGTGGAAGGAAAGAAGATGAGCCTGAAAGGGTATCTTTTCTTCATGACGCAGCCCGCGTTTCAGCGTCTGCATCTGACATCCAAGTATGTGAAACTCGGGGATCATGTGTTCTTCCAGTCGTGGGCCAGATGAGGCACCTGTTAGAGTGAGCGGAAGAACGGAATAGAAAGAAAAACTGTCCTGGATGGATGATCCGTCCGGGACTTTTTTTGTGCGGAGAGATTAGATGCAGCGGAGAAGCAGGGTGGCAGGAGATGCGAAGAAGCGCAACAACTGTTAGCCACCTTTTGGAACCTTACCCATCAGATGGATCAGGCATTGCGGAATCTTTGGATGCAGCAGGCATTACAGATCTCAGATGAATCAGGCATTACAGACGAATCAGATCGAAAATCTTTGCTGGGGCATATTGGCAAACGGGGCGGATTGCTGTATAATAACACACAACAGGAAAACCGGGAGAAAAGGAAGATCCGGAAAGCGTATCAGGGAGGCAAAAGGATGCAGAGAATTCCAAGTTTCAGTATTGATCACACAAAGTTGAAAAGAGGCGTGTATCTGTCCCGGCAGGATGACGATATCATGACCTGGGACGTGCGCATGAAGGAACCCAATCACGGAGATTACCTCTCCACCGCAGTGAGCCACACGATTGAGCATCTCTTCGCGACCTTTGCCCGCAACGGCAAATATAAGGACGGCATCATTTATGTCGGACCCATGGGCTGCAGGACCGGTGTCTACTTTCTGACCAGAGGCTTGAGCAATGAGGAAGTGCTGGACTGTATTCGGGAATCGTATCGGGCCATGACCACGTTTGAAGGCGAGATTCCGGGAGCCAAAGAGGAAGAGTGCGGGAACTATCTCGACCATGACCTGGAAGGGTGCAGAAGAGAAGCAGCGGAGTACTTAAAGGTCCTGGATACGCTCACTCCGGAGGATATGCACTATACGGCCTATCTGGACTGAGAAATCTGCGTTTTTCCGCTCGGAGAAAGATTCCATAGAAGGGAACCTTTGCCAATGATAGAAAGCGGGAGAATGAACAGGAATGAGCGGGAGAAGAGAAAGCTCTGCTTTGGGGGCGTGAATCTTTGTATACTGCGGCGGGTGAATATAAACATTGACCGCCTGCCAAAAAGGGGGAAGGCACTATGAAAGATCGGCTGCGGAGGAGGCATCTGCTGATCCTGACGCTTACTTTGCTCTTTACCTTGGGGAGCTGCAGCGTAAGTTTCGCGGAGGAGCGGAAGCCAGAGGCGGATCCGGTGACCGAAACGAATGCCGGGGAGGAGGAGACGGATGCGGCTTTAGACCATCCTGAGGCTCCTCCGGAAACGGTCGGGGAGGAAAGTGAGGCTGCCTCGACTGAGGAAGTAAGTGAGGCAGAAAGCGGGGAAGAAATGACAGAAGGCCAGACGGAAGGCCAGGAACTGCCGGTGGATGAGGAACTGGAAAGCCTTCTGTCTCAGATCAGGGGACTCTTGCCCGGCTCAAACGGAGAGTGGGCTGTCTATGTAAGCGACCTCGTGAAGGGGACCGAATCCGCCATCGACGATCGGCGTATGCAGGCCGCCAGCCTGATCAAGCTTTACATCATGGGGGCGGTCTATGTATCTTATGAGGATCTGGCTGCTCAGTATGATCCGGCATCTTTGGATTCCTGGCTCTATTCCATGATCACGGTCAGCGACAACGAAGCCGCGAATCAGCTGGTGAGCTGTCTGGGAGGCGGAGATACGGATGCCGGGATGGCGGCGGTGAATGAGTTCTGCATGAACCACGGATATTTCCAGTCGCATATGGGACGGCTGCTTCTGCACAGCAATGAGTATGATGACAACTATACTTCGGTGAATGACTGCGGGCATTTTCTGCAGGAGATCTACTACGAAAATGTGGAAGAATATCCTTATGCGGATGCCATGTATTCCCTGTTAAAGGCGCAGCAGCGGCGAAACAAGATCCCGGCGCAGATGCCGGAGGGCGTGTCCGTCGCCAACAAGACCGGGGAACTTGACGACGTGGAAAACGATGCGGGGATTCTCTATGATTCAGCCAACGATCTGGTCATTGTCTTCATGTCGGAAAATCTCTCCGATGTGGGAAGTGCTCAGTCGACGATTGCGTCACTCAGCAGACAGATTTACGATTACTACTGCGGATAAGGGAGGAATTGTGATGGAAAGATATGAAACTGGTTCCGGGAAAAAGACTTTATCCCGGTGGCTGCTGCTGTTTATGATTACCCTGGCGGTTACTCTGCTGCCTGCTGGCAAAACCTGTCTGGCTGCCGGTTCCACCTACCGGGTGCAGGTCACGGAAGGCTATCTGGCGCTTCGGACAGCGAAAGCCTTCGATTATTATAATGAGATCGGGAAGCTCTATACGGGCGATACGGTGGAAGTGCTGGATTCTACGGATTCCGACTACTGGTATGTCTATTCTTCCAAGCTGGATAAATACGGCTATGTCAACAAAGACTATTTAAAGGCGGTATCCTCCTCCTCTTCCTCGAAGCCTGTGACGACGAACACTTCCGGGTACTGGACCGTGAAGGTGGACAGCGGTTATCTGGCGCTTCGAACGGCCAAAGCCTTCGAATATGAGAATGAGATCGGAGAACTCTATACGGGCGATACGGTGCAGGTACAGGATACTTCCGATTCCACCTACTGGTATGTCTACGCCCCGTCGCTTGGGAAATCCGGGTATGTAAACCGGAATTATCTGATTGCGCCGTCGTCCTATGGCTGGACCGTGAAAGTGGACAGCGGCTATCTGGCACTTCGAACGGCCAAGGCTTTCGAATATGAAAATGAGATCGGCAAGCTCTACACCGGGGATACGGTGCAGGTTCAGGATACGTCAGATGATACTTACTGGTATGTCTATGCGCCATCGCTGAACAAATCCGGCTATGTAAACCGGAATTATCTGATCGCCCCGACTGGTGTGTCAGCATCCGGGGAGACCTGGTCTGTGAAAGTGGACAGCGGTTATCTGGCGCTTCGAACGGCCAAGGCCTTCGAATATAAGAATGAAATCGGGGAACTCTACACCGGCGATACGGTGCAGGTCCAGGATAAGTCGGATGATACCTACTGGTATGTCTACGCGCCGTCGCTGAATAAGTCCGGTTACGTGAATAAGAATTATCTGGTCGCTTTAGCCAGTGCCCCGGTTTCAGGAGAAACCTGGACCGTGAGAGTGGAGAGCGGCTATCTGGCGCTGCGGACGGCAAAGGCATTCGAATACGAGAATGAGATTGGCAAGCTCTACACCGGAGATACGGTACAGGTCCAGGATAAGTCGGATTCTGACTACTGGTATGTGTATTCCTCCAAGCTCGGGAAGTCCGGCTATGTGAACAGAAACTATCTGGTTTCAACATCCTCCTCTTCCGTTTCGGGTGTGACAAAGACGGTCCGCGTGGAGAGCGGCTATCTGGCGCTTCGCAACGCGAAAGCCTACGACTATTCGAATGAGATCGGCAAGCTCTATACCGGAGAGACGGTGCAGGTACAGGATACTTCCGATTCCACGTACTGGTATGTCTATGCGCCCACGCTTCAGAAATACGGATACGTAAACAGCAACTATCTGTATTAACCTCGTGTCTCCCGAAATGGAAGGCCGTGTGCCTTACAAGCCTTACCAAAGAGCCGCAAAACAACAAAGAAAGAAAATACAGACAGAAAACGCAGACACAAAAACTCAGATGGTGCCGTAAGAGCGGCACCATTTTTTCGTCCCTGTGCCTTTGTCCCTGTGCCTTTGCAGTATCTGGTTTCTCCATGGGAAACCCTTCTCCGGAGGGTTTGAAGGCCAGACAGTCCGCAGAACAGGGAGGAATCTGCGCTCACATCGATATATGCTGATATGTAGATTTATCGGCATGACAGAAAGATCTCCCCTTCCCCAATTGGAAGGCCTGAGAATCGAATGCTTCTGACCGGATGAAAAGAAAAGACCGGTTCTCAGACCGCTGCTGAAGAGCAAAACCCGGATCAGGAAACCAGGTGATCTTAAATCGAAAGGGCAGAGGTCTTTGCCGTAAGGGGCAGGCACCGCAGACAGTCCGGACGGAAACGTTTACCGGATGCGAAAAGATCGTAAGTTCTTGAATCAATTCATCGCAAATTTGCAAATTTCCCATGATTTTTAATGCAAAATTCTTCTGATCCTGCTATAGTTAAGGGAAGAAAAGACTTGTAAACCGCCTGGCTTCCTGGCTCTTTAGCGTGGCTTAGAGCAGAGCAGACCTGCTTTGCAGGGAAGCAGATTCATGAAACAGACAATGAGTCTGCAGCAATCGGATGGCCAGGCTGGGCTTCAAAATAGATAGTTAGAGATTAAGACTATAACAGATACCGCAAGAAGTTGCGAAATTTACTCAAAATGACAGCAAATCGCATTGACAAATTGCTATATCCTGTGTTATGCTTAAGGGTAAGCGGTATGTGATCGATTTGCAGCTTATCTTAAGGAGGCTGCAGATATGAGTATGCGGATAAGCTACAAAAAGCTTTGGATACTGCTCATCGAAAAAGAAATATCTCCTGCGACACTGAGAAAGGATCTCAACATAGCCACCGGTACGATGACCAAACTGCGTCATAATGAGGAGGTCGCTCTTTCCGTGCTGTTAAGAATATGCGATTACCTGGACTGTAACATTGGGGATATCTGCGATGCTTATCGGCGGGAAGAAGACTGACTTTGTGTGGAGGAGGTATTCATCATGGCATATTGCACGAACTGCGGACAGAAACTCCCGGAAGGGGCGAAATTCTGTACAAACTGCGGACAGCGTGTCCTTCCGCATAAAAAACCGACCTCCCAGCGGGAGACCGTCTATGAAGGGAAGCTCTATAAATGTCCGAACTGCGGGGAGCTGATTTCTTCTTTTGTCGGCAGCTGCCCTGCCTGCGGCTATGAGTTGAGGGGAGCGGAGGCCACATTCTCCGCTCAGGAATTTTACCGCGAGTTAAACCGGCGGACAACGGTGGAGGAAAAAGATGAGATGATCCGCAGCTTCCCCATTCCCAATGCGAAGGAGGATATCCTGGAGTTCATGATCCTGGCATCCTCAAACATTCTGGGTGAAGATGAGCGGGATATCTACGAGGCGTGGCTGGCAAAATTTGAGCAGGCCTACCAGAAGGCCAGACTGCTTTTTCAGTCGGATGAGGATTTTGTCAAAATTCAGAGCATTTATGAAAACTGCCAGAACAATATCGCCTCAGAAAAACAGCGGCAAAGACACAAGTTTACGCTGGAAACCGTGCTGCGAAACATTGTCTTCTGTGCGGGTATCCTGCTTCTCGTCTCAGCGGCGTTTGTGGACCGGTCGGGCGGCAATTCCTCTTTGATGGAACCGGCGGCCTGTATTGTTCTGATCGCTTCCGCTGCCTCTCTTGGCAGGAGAGGAGCGTCCCTCATCGATTATGCTGTGTGTATCGGGAGCGGATTATTCACAGTCCTGCTGTCGTTCGCGTTTGAGAATGGCTCCGTCGTTCAGCTGTGCGGAGTGATCGTTCTGATCGTCGGAGCGGTCAATTCCTACAAAGGAGTGAAGAATTCGCATCATTCGAACAGGTAACGGCATCGCATTTCGGCAGCAGGGAAGCAAAAAGTGATCAAAGAGAGGACAGAAACAGACCGGGAAGCTTTATTCTCAGGGGCTGTGGGCCATGAGCGGGAGAGGAAACACACCAGGCCGCTAAAAGAGCGCGGACAGGGAATGGAGGTGCCTTTATGGGGCTTTTTGACAGGAAACAAAAAGACGGCGGATTTATGGACGTGATCCGCTGTGATGAGCCTTCGTATCTGATCTGGAAGTGGCATCCGCCGGGGGTTGCAGAGGGCAGTGAAGAGCGGGAGAACGCGATCAGGTGGGGATCTTCCCTGCGCGTGAAGGATGGGGAAGTGGCAGTATTCGTATATGGGCGCGGCAGCCAAACTTCAGAGGATTTTATTGTCGGACCGTTTGATGAGATCCTCAAAACCGGGAACCTGCCGGTTTTGGCCAGTCTTGTGGGACTTGCCTATGAGGGAGGGACTCCTTTTCAGGCGGAAGTTTACTTTATCAATCTCGCCCAGGTTATCCAGGTGAAGTTTGCAGTTCCCTTTTTTGATATCTATGATCCCAGGTTCGCGGATTTCGGGGTGCCGACAGCAGTAAGGGGAACCGTGACTTTTCGGATCGCCGATTACAGGCAGTTCGTAAAGCTGCACAGGCTTACGACTTTTCAGCCAGCGGATTTTCAGCGGCAGATCAGAGACGTGGTGACCAGATATGTCAAGGATACGGTGGCGAACGCCCCGGCAGAGTATGATATTCCCCTTGTTCAGATCGAGACCAAGACGGCGATGATCAACGATGCCTCGGAACTGTACCTAAAAGACCGGCTGCGGGAGGACTTCGGCGTGGAAGTATCCGGTGTGGACATCGGGGCGATCGAACTGGATAAAACCAGTGAAGGCTACCGGAACCTCATGAGCGTCAGCAGAGATGTCACCGGGGCGAAGATACAGGCGGAGACGCAGGATTACGTGGAGCGGCTGCGCATTCAGCGGGAAGAGGGACAGTACTCCCTGCACAAGCAGACACAGTCGTCCAATCTCGGTGCCTATCAGGTGGAAAAGCAGACGGAAGTAGGGATCGCGGGTGCACAGGCCCTTGGCAAAATGGGGGAGAACGGTTCCGGGAACGTTAACCTTGGAGATCAGCACGGGTTCAACATGGCGGCCTGGATGGCCAGCATGGCGGTTGGCGGGGCCATCGGTCAGAACATCGCCGGTTCCATGAATTCTGTGATGCGGGGAGGTCCTGTTCCTGGGCAGACGGGAAGTGTTCCGCCGCCAATTCCCAGGGTGACCTTTTACGTGGCTGCGGGTGAACAGCCGACAGGTCCTTTTGACTTGGAAACTTTGAAAAGTATGGTATCATCCGGACAGCTTCAAAAAGATTCCCTGGTGTGGACGGAAGGGATGAGTCAGTGGGAGAAAGCGGGCAGTGTGCAGACGCTAAAAAGTCTCTTCCCGGAGATTCCGCCGATTCCTCCCAGGGAGAAATAAGTTTCTGGTTACGGGTGCTTTCTGTATGAGAAGGGGGATGTTGGCATGAGGTGCAGAAACTGCGGGACAGAGTTTGAAGGCAACTTCTGCCCGGAATGCGGAACAAGGGCTTCGCGGGATATCCCCTCCCCTCCGCCTGTTGGAAACCGGCAGGGATTGGAATCCCACCCGCAGGGCACAGGAGGAGATTCTCAGACAGGTGCGGAAGCCAACAGACCGCGGACAGTAAGATGCCGGGTGTGCGGTACCAGATTTGAAGGAATTTTTTGCCCGGAGTGCGGGACGAGAGCCGCAGAAGATAGTTACTCCGATACACCTGTCAGAAGAAGAGAAGAAGCCTGGAATTACACGGATCCTTCAGCCGCTGGGCAGCGGTTCGAAAGCGCGGACAGTCAGCAATCATACGCGTATCAGCAGACGGCATCCGTTCCGCCGCAGTACAGTCAGGGAGGAAAGAAGAAGGGCAAAAAGGCAGGGAACAAAACACCAAAGAAGAAACCCATTTTTCTACGCTGGTGGTTTATTCTGCTGGTGATTCTGGCTGTTTTTTTCGTCTATGTCTATCAGCAGTCTGAGGGGGAGAATCAGGCAGGAAAGAAAACGGCAGTACTTGACTGGTCAGCGATGGAACTGGGAAACCGGATTCCGGAACCGCCAGCCGATGATGCAGAGGTGATAGAAAACTCCGATGAGGCGCTGCGGATTTTTTATAATTCCGGGATGGAAGATAAGGAATACAACGACTATCTGGATGCCTGCATGGAAAAAGGGTTTACCGGAGATCCGCAGAAGAGTTCTGTGACTTATAAGGCTTATGACGCAGACGGCTACTGTCTGGATATGAGCCATACCGGAAATACCCTGACCATAGCCGTATTTGCGCCTATGGAAATGCAGACAATCACCTGGCCTGCAGGCGCGGCAGGCAGTCAGCTTCCGGTTCCGGAGTCCACAACCGGTAAGTTTTCTTATGAGCGCGATACCAGTTTCTTTGTTTACGTTGGCGATACCGATAAGGAAGCATACGAGAAGTATGTTTCGGCCTGCTCGGAAAGAGGCTTCAACGTGGATTACAGCAGAGAAGAAAACGCATATGATGCGGATAACGCTGCGGGCTGGCACGTGTCTATAAGATTTGAAGGCAACTCCATAATGAGCATCGAGATCAAAGCTCCGAAGGATTACGTTGAATCGACTGCGGAGGCCGACCTGGAAGAGGACACCAAAGCGGCTGTTCCTGAAACGCTTAAGGAAGAAAGGGAAACCGAAGCAGAAACCGAAACTGAAACAGAAACCGATACAGAAGCAGAAACCGAGGCTCAGCCTGTTTCAGAAGGAAATAAGGAAGCGGGCGGAGTGCCCATTCAGGTGAAACCTTCTACGGAGGATGCGAAAGAGGAAGTTCTGGACGAGAACGGATTACGTCCGGATTTCAAAGCGGCGATGGACAGCTACGAAAAATTCATGGGCGAGTATGTCTCCTTCGTGGAAAACTATGA
>CAZXSN010000072.1:0-14241 GCA_964643295.1 uncultured Lachnospiraceae bacterium | reverse complement strand
CTCCAGCACGGCCTTTAAGCGCTCCTCAAACTCGCCGCGGTACTTGGCCCCGGCTACCAGAGCACCCATGTCGAGGGCAAAGATCTTTTTATTCTTCAGCCCCTCCGGCACATCGCCGCGCACGATTCTCTGGGCCAGCCCCTCGACAACCGCCGTTTTGCCGACACCCGGCTCGCCGATTAACACCGGATTGTTCTTCGTCTTTCTGGAAAGAATGCGGATGATATTCCGAATCTCCGCGTCCCGGCCGATCACCGGATCCAGCTTCTGGTCTCTGGCCTTCTCCACCAGATCCTCGCCGTATTTATTCAGCGTGTCATAGGTGACCTCCGGGTTGTCCGTGGTCACGCGCTGATTTCCGCGCACGGTGGAAAGGGCCTGCAAAAACCGCTCTTTGGTCACGCCGTACTCGCGGAAGAAGGATTTCATCGACGGACTCGCATAGTCCAGCAGGGACAGAAACAGATGCTCCACGGAAACGTACTCGTCTCCCATGGCCTTCGCCTCGTCCTCCGCGCTGACCAGCGCCTTGTTTAAGTACTGCCCGATGTAAAGCTGTCCGCCGGACACCTTGGGTTTCTCGTTCAGCACCTGCTCCAGCCGGTTCGTGAAGTGCTCCTTCTGGATCTCCATCTTTTCCACCAGCTTTAAGATCAGGCTGTCTTCCTGACGCAGGAGGCTGCAAAGCAGATGCTCCTGCTCCACTTCCTGATTGCCGAATTCATAGGCAATCTTTTCCAGGTCATTCACGGCCTGGACAGATTTCTGTGTAAATTTGCTGATATTCATGAAAAAGCCCCCTCTCGAAAGTTTTTGTATTCCTTTTTTTGTTCTACACGGACTATAACATAGCACAGATTATTAGCCATGTCAAGAGGTGAGTGCTATTTTCTGAAAACTTTTTTTGTTGTTCCTATTTACCATACATTATTAAGGCCCCTTTTAAGAGCAAAGACCCTGATAGAAGGGGGAGACTGCCGGATACACGCGCAGGTACTCCCGGTAGACTTTCTCGTAAAGTTCCCTGTTTTTCCTATCCGGCTCATAGACAATCGCTCCTCCGCGCGTCTGCAGGGAAGCGGTAAACTCCGAATAGTCTGCGCAGATCCCCTCTCCCACCTGCACACAGGAGGCTAAGGCCAGAGCGGGAAGGATATCCGAATCCCCGTACACGGTGACCTTTTGTCCCAGCACATCCGCCAGGATCTGATTCCAGAGCTTTACGCGGGCACCGCCGCCGATCACCGACACTTTCTGCGCGGGAACGCCGATCTTTTCGATTCCCTGACGGATGGAGAAAGCCACTCCTTCCAGGGTGCTTCTTACAAGGTCCTCTTTTCCCGTCTGCGCGGTAATCCCAAGGAAACTGCCCTTGACCTTCGTATCCATCACCGGAAAGCGCTCCCCGTTTAAATACGGAAGGAAGAACACGCCATGACTGCCGGGCTCGCTGCGGGAAAGAATGTCATCAATCCTCGCGTAATCCGCCTTCTCATCGTCCGAAAACAGTCTCGCCGCCCACTGATGTACGTTCGCGGCGTTTAAAAAAGGAACTACGTTGATGTAGAGATCCTTCTCCAGGAAGGAGAGGTTGAAGACGCCGCCCTCGGCCCCTAAAATCTTCCGGGAGACCGTCGCCACCCACCCGGATGTGCCAAGGTTGATGTTGTACTCTCCCGGACGGGAAATCCCGCTGGCCAAAGTCGTAGCGCCGATATCCCCGGTTCCAGCGTAGACCTTTGTTTCCCTGGAAAGGCCCGTCTCATTGGCAGCTGTTTCGGTCACCGCAGAGACCAGTTCGTGGGGATAGTAAAGCTTCGGAAACTTTTCAGGCGCGATCCCGGCGCTGTTTAAAAGCTTTTCATCCCATCTGCGATGGACTAAATCCATGCCCCCTGCCGTGGAACAGGCCACCACATCGCCGACCGTCTTTCCGGTTAAGCGAAGGAGCACGTAATCCTTGGCGCTGATTAAAAAGGCCTCGGCCTGGTCAAAAATGTCCGGAGCGTGTTTTTTCAGCCAGCAGATCTTGGGAACCGAGAGGGAGCCGTCGAAATGATTCCCCGTGATATACTCTAAGTAGGCGTTTTCCGTCCTGGCGGAAAGTTCCTGCGCTTCCTCTTCCGCCCTTCCGTCCGAATAAAGGATCGCATTGCCCACGGCCTCGCCGTTTTTTTTCACCGGGATCACATCCTGCATCTGGCCGCTTAAAATCACCGCGCCGATGGGTTCTTCTGCTTCCAGCTGAAACTGACGGGAGATTTTGCAGAAGGCGTCATACCAGTCCTGCGGGCGCTGTTCCTTGTACTCCCCGGAATAGATTGTCTCGATCGGTTCTAAGTGGGAGCCCAAAATCGATCCGTTTAAGTCGGTGAGCACCCCTTTTACGTCGCTCGTTCCAATGTCAAAGGCCGCGATGAGCATCTTATTTCTCCCTTCTTTGCGCGATGACCGCGATGACAATGATGATGCCGGTGATGATGTCCTGCATGTAGGAGGGCATCTGCAGAATCGTAAGCCCGTTCGCCAGGATGGACAAAATCGCGACACCCACCAAGGTTCCGCCGACATTCGGCACACCCCTTCTGGATACCGTGCAGCCGATATAGGCGGCGGCGTAGGACTGCAGAAAATAGCCGCTCCCGGCGCTGGTGTTGGCCGATCCCACCCGGGAAGCCACCATGATGCCGGTCATACCGGATAAACCAGCGCAGAGAACAAAGGCCAGCACCTTATAGATCTGCACGGAAATGCCGGCGATCTTGGCCGCCTCCTCCCCGCCGCCGATCGCGTACATCTTTCTGCCCGCGGGCGTATTCTTCATAAAGAAGGCAAAGACCAGCACAAAGACCACCATCAGAATGGAAAGCAGAGGGATCTCCCCGATCTTGGCCGTTCCCAGCCAGCTGAAACTCTCCGGGATCTTTTCAAAGACCGTCGCTCCCCCGGTCAGGCGGTAGACTAAACCGTCCAGGATGGTGCTTACTCCCAGCGTGGTGATAAAGGACAGCACATGAAATCTGGCTACGATAAAGCCGTTCAGACAGCCGATCACCATGCAGACCAAGAGCGTAAGCAGAAAACTTACCGGCACCGGTACTCCCGCGACCGCCAAAAGCGCCGCCAGAACGCCTCCCAGACTGGCCATACTGCCGATGGACAAATCAAACTCGCTGACCGCCATAACCAAAGTCGCGCCGATGGAGATGGTGGTCAAAGCCGCCATCTGGCGGCTGATATTGATGAAATTTCGGACCGTGAGAAACGCTCCCGGCCGAATCAGTCCAAAAATGACGATCACGGCAAGCAAAGCCAAAAGCGTTCCATAGGACCGGATACTTTTTTTCAGGTCCAGCTTTTTCATTGCAATTCTTTCCTTATGCCTTCTAAAGGGAACCGAAAGGGGGATCCTCCTCGTCTCAGCCTCCCTTTTTTGGCTTTTCTAGTTTTCGAAACAGCAGGAGAGCACCTGCTGAGAGGTAAGTCCCTCATTCACCAGCCGCTGCCTGGTACATCCTCCCGCCATGATCTGGATCACATCGGAGACTTCCAGCACTTCCTGCAGATCGGAGGAGACAAAGACTACCGCGCTCCCCTGATCCGCCAGTCTGCGAAGCAGCGCGTGAAGCTCGCTTCTGGTCTTTACGTCAACTGCCTGCGTGGGTTCATCACAAAGCAGGATTTTCGGATGCGTCATGAGGGCCTTCGCGAATACGACCTTCTGCTGGTTTCCTCCGGATAACTCAAGCGAGCGCTGCTCGATTCCCGTCATCTTCACATCCAGGGCCTGTGCCTGCTTAAGGGCATCCTCACTCTCCCGCTTCCTTTTTATCACGCCGCTTTTCGCGAAACGGTCGATGCACGAAAGAGTAATGTTCTCCCTTACGTTCATGCCGCCGATCATGGCCTTTCCCCTCCGGTCCTCACTGATCAGGACCATTCCGTTTTTAATGGAATGATGCGGGGATGGTCTGGGACAGGGCTCCCCGTTCAGGGCAATCGTCCCCTTCGCCGCCTTGCGGTAACCGTAGGCGGTCTCCAGAAGTTCTGTGCGGCCGCTTCCTCCCAGGCCGAAGACCCCTAAGATTTCTCCCGCGTAGGCTTTCAGACTCGCATCGCGGACAATTCCGTCCTCGGATGCCAGATGGGAAACCTCCAGCACAAGCTCTCCCGCGCGGCCAGGCTGAGAGGTTTCCTGTGCGGACCATTCATCCGTCATCAGGCGGATCAGTCCCTCCTTATCGATGGAAGCAGTCTTTACCACCCCGGCCCGGGTCCCGTTTTTTAAAACCGTCACCCGGTCGGTGAGACGAAAGATCTCATCCATCCGGTGGGTGACATACAAAACCGACGTGCCCTTTTCCTTTAACGCTTCGATAATTCCAAAGAGCACATCGGCTTCCTTTTCTGTCAGGGAAGCCGTAGGTTCATCTAAGATGAGCAGCCCGCAGTCGGTCATCATGGCCCGCACAATCTCCAGGCATGTCTTCTGGGGCGGCGTCATCTGAGACGCCGCCCTGGAAAAATCAACCGCGATGCCCAGTTCCTCTGCTTTTTCGCGGACCGTCTCCTCCATCCGCTTCCAGTCGATGCGCCCGTTTTTCTTCGGATACTCCATGCCCAGATAGACATTTTCCACAGCGCTGAAAGAAGGAATGAGCGTCCGGTCCTGGTGGATCACATGGATGCCAAGCGCTCTGCTCTCTTTCGGGGTTTTCAGCCGCACCGTCTGTCCGCGAAAGGATATGCTTCCCTCATCCGGAGGGTATACCCCCGCCAGAATCTTAATCAGAGTCGATTTCCCGGCCCCGTTCTCGCCGACCAGCCCGTGGATCTCCCCGGCTTCGATCTCCAGGTCCACGCCCTTCAGGGCATAGACGCCGTTGAACTGTTTTGAGATGTTGGCAGCGCTAAGCAGCATCCTGTCTCCTCCTTATATTGCTTCTATCAGCAAACCTTACTGGAAGTCCGCGACATTCTCCGGAGTGATCAACGTAGCGGGCGCGTAGATGTCGCCCTTTTCCAGCTCTTCCCCGGCAAAGTATTTCTCCATCTGCTCATAGACGATCTGGGCCATGCCTTCAAAGTTCTGCTTGACCGTCGCTTTCAGGTTCGTTCCTTCGGCGATCAAAGATACCGCCTGATCGTTGCCGTCAACGCCCGTCACGATCACCTCGTCGCGTCCCGCCTCCTGCAGCGCCTGTGTAGCGCCGATGGCCGGTTCATCCCAGGCAGCCCAGATCGCGGTCACGGAACCTTCGTCCGGGTTCGCAAGAAGAAGATCCTGCACGATATCCTGCGCGTCATTGATCGGCTGTTCCGCCGGTACATGCTGCTCGGTAATCAGCGTGATATCGGGATACTCTTCAATCAGGGCGTCAAAGGCCTCGCATCTTTTCACAACCCCCGGATGCGGTCTGTGAGTCAGGGAGATCACGGTTCCCTTCTCTCCCATCAGATCCTCAAAAAGGTACTTGACGATCAGCTCGCCCATCTGATAGTTGTCGCTGGTCGCGTTGATCTGCATCCCTTCCAGGTAGCCGCTGTCACAGCCAAAGACCGGAACACCGCTGTCAAACGCTTCCTGCAGCTGATTGGACAGCTGTCCGGGATCCGCGCTCACCAGCACGATCGCGTCGGTAGCCGCGGAGACAACATCCTCAATCCTGCTGGCTAACTCCGCGAAATCATTGTCCGTGTCGATGACGGAGACCTCCGCTCCGGCGGCTTCCAGGTTCTCCTGGATGTAGCCGACCATCTGATTGGTGGTCACGGAACCCATGTAGGGTGTCATGACAGAGATCTTTTTCCCCTGCAGGCTGCTTTCCGATTCCGCCAGCGCGGGGCTTACAAGAGCTGCTGCCAGGGAAAGGGCCGCGGCAAAGGTTACGGCGTTTCTTGTGATTTTTTTCATAACGTTTCCTCCTAAATCTATATGTTTTGTGGAACAATTCTATCTTATGGCACAAAGCCCGCGGTGTCAATATCACAAATGCAAAAGGAAGGGTTCCTATCCTCCCGGCCGCGGGCCTTTGAAAAGTCTGTTCTTATGCGGACCGAATGATCCGCCCGCGAGGAAAAAGCCTTTTTCCTGGCATCAGATGGTTTTCAGGGCCTATCCAAAAAGGAACAGGATGCCCTTTTTAAAGGAAGAAACTTATCCGCGGCGGGACGGAAAAAAGGAAAGTAAGCGGCGAAGGGGCGGTTACCTTTCCTTCCCAAGAAGATGAAGCGTCAGGGAATCCGCCTCCCCCTGATAGAATTTCTCCAGCACCCTGTGGAAAACGTCCGTGTCCTGCGCAGCGGCGTCAAAAAGCGTCATACTGGAGCGCAGTTTCAGGCAGTCCGGGTATCCCATCACCGCGGCCGCGTCCGAAGTATTCAAAGAAAGCAGCGCCTCGCTGATCTCCACCAGCCGCTTTCCTAAGATGGGATCCTTCAGATATTCTTTCGCCTCCTCAAGATCCCTGATCCCGTAATACTCCGACATCCCGCTGTGGCCTAAGCCTTTTAACTGCGGGAAAACATACCACATCCAGTGGGAAACCTTTCTCCCGCCGCGAATCTCAGACAGGGCACTTGCGTAGTCGTACTCCTGCGCCTGTTTAAAGCGGGACAAATCTTCCGCGTCTTTTTTCATCGTATACCTCCTTTTGGCAGGTGTGCCTGGCTTTTTCAAACGTCCTGTGAATGAGAGGCCAGACAGCTGCAGATCTTCATTCCCCGCGGATGTCAGGCCTTTGCCCAGGCATGATCCTTCATTTTCCCCGGTCTCTAAAGAAAGTTTCCGGCTTTCAGTATGCCACACACGTGCCCCTTTCGCAAGTCAAATCTGTTCCCATGAAAACCTGAGGCCACTTTGCTTTCTGATTGTCCCGCTCTGACAGTAAGAAAAGGATTTCCGCCGATCACATGGATCATTCCAGAGCCTATCGAAACGCACTTGTGACCAATCATCGATCATGTACGAAGACGAGAAAGATGAGAAAAACCTGTTGAAAGGAAAGTATCCCTTTTCTACAGAAAGCTTTCAGCACTTTCGCGCCCGTCAAGATCACTCTTCCTCCTGCCAGGGCTTAAGACGCTAAGTATACTGCGGTATTTTCTTCCGTTTTCACGTTCCTGCGGTTTGCGTTTTCGCTCCTTATGTGGTAGAATGCATAAATGCCGGATGGCAGGAAAGGAAAGTCTTTCTCACAGACTGGCCCGTGGTTTAACAGAACAGGTTTAAGAATTGAAAAGAAGAACGAACCGGCAGCTGCTGATCATAGCAGGCAGGATTTTCCGGGTGTGAAATCAAAACTCTAATCGCTTTCTTACAGCAGAGAATGCAAAGATGACCCTTGGACTGCCCTGAAGTTTTCCGGTGGGCAGCACACCCCGAAACGGTACCTGTCCGGAAGCGCTGTCTGACCGGGTTTACCTTTTGTCTAGAGAATGAAACGGAGGAACTCCCCATGTGGACATGCCCAAAATGCGGAAAAGTATTCAAAAACGCAAACCAGAATCACTCCTGCACTGACAAGCCCAAAACCATCGACGAATATATCGAGGCGCAGGATCCGGACAAACAGGAGGATCTCAGGCTGGTGCGAAGTGCGCTTCGAAACGCTCTCCCGGAAGCGGAGGAAAAGATTTCCTGGAGTATGCCGACCTACTGGAAGAAGCACAACCTGATCCATTTCGCGGCATCCGCGCACCATATCGGGATCTACCCCGGAGAGGGCATCCTGGATCAGTTTCCGGAGGAACTGAAAGGATATTCCACATCCAAGGGAACGCTTCGTATCCCTTACGGAAAGGTGGATCCGGATCTGATTGCCAAAATCGCCGGAAAGTGCTGGGAGAGAGAGGGATTGTCCTGACCTTAAGCGTAAACGATTCATCAGCAGAAAAGGCATAGGCAGATCAATCTCTTAAGCCAGATTTTCGAATCAGAGAAACCGTATCGGCTTTCTGCCCCGCATTCCGGCAAGGCTGAAAAACCGGCTGCCATTTGACAGCCGGTGTAATTTAAATTTCCGGTAAACATATGGGAAAAAGAGACTTCTGCGTCTCTTATCTGCCCTTCACCCATCTATTTACTGCAGCGATTTCGTTCAAACGCGCATATGGTCTTATTGCAGAATCTCCAGCAGATCCGCAAACGTATCCAGCGTATAGTCCGCCTTGCCGCAGTTTACCGCGTCGCCGATCGCCGCAGTCTGCATCCCTCCGGCCTTTCCCGCAAGAATCCCGGCTTCCGCGTCCTCCACCACCAGACAGTTCTCCGGCTTCTCCCCCAGAAACTCTGCCGCCTTCAAAAACACTTCCGGATCGGGCTTAGAGTGACTGATGTTATTGCCGTCGGAAATCTCATCAAAGGCGTCCATCAGATGCACCTGCTGCAGGATCAACCGCGCGTTTTTGCTCGAGGAGCCAAGCGCGATGCGGTATCCTCTCTTTCGAATCTCGCTTAACGTACTGCGGACTTCCTCACTCACATCATTTGGGTTCATGGTCGCCAGAAGCGCCCGGTAGTCCTCGTTCTTCTGGGTGGCAAGAGCGATCTTTTCCTCATCCGAAAGCGGCGCCCCATGATAACGCTCCAGTATGATCTCCAGACAGTCCATACGGCTTACCCCGCGCAGACGGTTGTTGATCTTCCTGTCAAAATAGATGCCGAGGCGGTCCGCCAGCTTTTTCCAGGCCAGATAATGAAACTGATCCGTGAAGACAATCACGCCGTCCAGATCAAAAATAACAGCTTTGATACTCATACGATTCCTCCTGTTTATCTTTCTTTGCTTCTTCCAAAGCTCTTCTCCCCGGGTTTCCCTTTTTGCTTATGCTTTACTGCCTGGGAAGCCTCACCGTAAACGTGCTTCCCTTTCCCAGTTCACTCTCCACAGTGATGGTCCCCTTGTGGCGGGTTACGATCTGACGAACCAGAAACAGCCCCAGCCCGAAACTCTCCCCGGAATGGCTGGCATCCACCTGATAGAAGCGGTCCCAGATCTTCTCCAGATCTTCCTTGGGAATCCCGATTCCGTTATCGGAAAACTTGAGACTCACCATTTCCCCTTCTTCCGTCATGGAAATCCGGATATACCCTCCCGGGTTTCCGTAGGTGATGGCATTGTCCGTCAGGTTGATAAACAGACGCATCATCATTGACATATCAGCCTGAATCACCGGATCCTTCAAAGAATTGTCCACTTCAATGGTGATCTGCTTCTCCGCAGCCTTCTCTTCCAGTTCCTCACTCACAGTCTCCGCAAGGAGCTTGAGATCCACCGGCTCCTTCTCGATCCGCGCCTGCTTATTCTCTCCGCGGGAGATCATAAGAAGACTGGAAACCAGTTCTGACATCTGCTGCGCCTTTCGCTGAATGATGAGAATCTCTTCCCGCTCCTCCGCGGTAAGGGAAAGTTCCTCCAGGCAGTACTCGCAGTGGGAGAGGATCACCGATACCGGTGTGCGAAGCTCATGGGCCGCGTCAGAAGAAAACTGGCGCTCCCGCTGAAAGTTAAGCTCCAGACTTTCCAGCATCCGGTTGACCGTAGCGCAAAGATCATACAGTTCATTCTTCTCATGCGGCATCGGGATTCGGCGGGATAATTCCAGAGAAACCGTGATGTCATTGGCCGTCTGAGTGACCTCCGAAACCGGCCTGAGCGCCCGCATCAGCATCCGATAGCCGATAAAAGCGGTAAAAATCACCAGCAGGGGAAAGACAAACAGCAGCATACTCACCATCCGCTGATTGCTCACCACCAGGGAACTGTAAGAGTGCACACCCCGGATCCAGACCGTCTCGCCGTCAGACAGCTCCAGCCTGCGGTCATAGATAAACCAGTTTTCGTCCCCCTTCCTTAACTTTCTCGGGCCTCTTTCCCCTTTCAGGGGAACATGCTCAGGAAACTCATCAGGCAGACTGCCGTCGATATAATGCTGATCCTCATCATACACGCTCAACATCACGCCGTCATCAAAGTAGGAAGTGATGTGTTCCAGCGGCAGATAGGACGCGTAGAGCAGGATATCCTCCTCCAGATCTCCCACTTCATCGAGGAGTTCTTCTTTAATAATACTCTCCCCGTAGTATTTCGCGTACCAGAATGCCCCGACCAGCACCAGACCGAAAGTCAGTGCGATGATCCCCGTATACCAGCAGGTAATCTTAAATTTCACGGAATGAATGTCCATACAGTCAAGCCTCCATTCCCCGTCTGAAATCCCGGCGGATGTATCAAGAACCTTTAGCTGCTCTGACCGACTTCACCCTCCAGGCGGTATCCCCGGCCGCGCACGGTCTGAATCATCTTTGTCTCAAACCCGTCATCGATCTTTCTTCTTAAATAGCGGATATACACATCCACGATGTTGGATCCGCCCTCAAAGCTGCTGTCCCAGGCCCGCTCTTCCAGCTGCGACCTTGTAAGCAGCATGTTTGGATGATGCATCATATATTCCAGGATCATGTATTCCTTGCTGGTAAGAGAAATCGCCCTGCCCTGGCGGGTCACGGTATGGGAAGCCGTATCCATCGTAAGATCCCCCACCGTAAGCACACTCGTGCGGTGGCTGGAATTTCTCCTTGTCACCACGCGGATTCGCGCCAGCAGCTCCTCATAGGAAAACGGCTTGACCAGGTAGTCATCCGCTCCGGAATCAAGCCCAAAGACCCGATCCTCCACGTCTCCGCGGGCCGTCAGCATGACCACCGGCGTATCGATCTGATGCCGACGCATCCAGCGCAGCACATCCATCCCGTTCATCTTGGGAAGCATGATGTCCAGCAGCACCACATCGTAGGAATAGACCGACAGAAAATCCAGCGCACTCTCCCCGTCGCTGCAGGAATCCACCGAGTATTCCTTCTGCAGTCTTTTTACCAGCAGATCCCTCAGATCGTCCTGATCTTCCACATACAGTATCTTCATGACGCTCCCCCTTCCGGATGTTCCCTCCGGCCAGAAAACCTTCTTCAAATATTTGAAAAATTTTACTTTCCGCTTAACAATCTTTAATACTTTTTTAATGTTTCTGTTATATAATGGTCACAGATACGGGGAGATCCCCGACGTGAACCGCCGACAAGGCGCAGGGCACCGGCCTTTAAACTCCTGCTTTCCCGCAGGTGCTCACAGTGCTTTACGAATCCTGTCTTCGGCCCCTGCCTTTGAAAGACAAAGCCGGATCAGGAAACACAGTATCCTTGTTAAGTATACCATCAAAAGACCAAAAGGGGGATAACAAAATGAAAAAGACAGGCAAAATTTACGGCTTCCTGCTGACGCTCCTAACCGTACTGGTCCTCTCCGGCTGCGTGGCCTTCGCCGCCAAGCCGACACCCACGAAGTTAACGCGGGTAGGCACCGCGACCAGGACCGTTGAGCAGGGACAGGAATTTGAACTCAAAGTAAAAATGACTCCGGCCAACGCCAACGACGACAAGCTGACCTGGAAGATCTCTTCCGGAAGCGGGGTCATCGTCTTCGACGACAACGACAGGCACGATGACGACATCGAGTTCTGGGCCAAAAAGCCCGGCACCGCCAAAGTGAAATGCTATGTGACAGGAAACTCCAAAGTCAGCGTCACTTTCACCGTCAAAGTCAAAAAGCCGACAACGGCGAAGTCCATCACCCGCTACGGAGCCGCTTCCCTGACCAAAAACGTAGGGGACGAGTTTGAACTGAAGGTCAGCAAAAGCCGGGGCTTAAGCGACAACGATCTAACCTGGACGATTGCCGATAAGAGCATCGTCGCCTTTGACGACACAGACCTTTACGACGATGAAGTGGATTTTCGGGCACTGAAAGCAGGCAAAACCAAGATCACCTGCAAGATCAGAAACTCCACCGCATCCAGCGCCAAAGTGACCTTCACGGTCACCGTGAAAAAAGGCGCCGGTACGATCACAAACCGCGGAAGTTTAACCAGAACCGTGCGTAAAGGTCAGGAATTTGACCTCGAAGTGATCAAATCCGGAGTAAACGACCGGCAGCTTACCTGGTCGATCGCCAACAACAGCATAGTTGTCTTTGATGACTACGAAATCCATGACGACGAAATGGAGTTTCGTGCCAGAAATGTCGGCAAGACCACCATCACCTGCTCCATCACCGGCACGAACACCAAGGTCACCTTTACCGTCACCGTGGTCGCGGGAAACGGCGGCTATTATGACGACGATGATGACGACGACTGGTACGATGACTGACCGGCAGAATCCAAAGCGCTCCCCGCTTCATGAACTTTCCCTCGCAGGGCAGGCAGCAGGGGCGGGGAGACAGACAGTTCGTCGATCCCCATCCGCAGAAAAATTTCCGTTAATGTAGGATCCGCGGCGAGTTCCCCGCAGATGCCCACCCGGCATCCGCCGGCATGACCGTTTTTTATGACCCGTTCGATCAGGCGCAAAAGCGCCGGGTGGCGCGGGTCATAATAATGTTCCAGCATCCCGTTCTGTCTGTCCGCCGCCAGCAGATACTGCGTCAGATCGTTGGTGCCGATGCTGAAAAAGTCCACTTCCTTCGAAAGCTCATCGCTTAAGATGGCTGCCGCCGGTGTCTCTATCATGATTCCCTGCTGAATCTTTCCATACGGGATCCCTCTGTCATCCAGTTCCTCCTGCGCTTCCTTAAGGATTTCTTTGCAGCGCTTAACCTCCCATACCGAAGCGATCATCGGATACATCCCCGAAACGCTTCCGAAAAGCCCGGCCCGAAGGATGGCCCGAAGCTGCGTTTTAAAAAGCTCCGGCTGCTCTAAGCTTATGCGGACTCCCCGGTAGCCTAGGGCAGGATTTTCTTCCCGGGGAAGGGAAAAATAATCCGCCTGTTTCTCCGCCCCGATATCCATTGTGCGGATGGTAAGTCTGCGCCCATTAAGCATCTTAGCCGCCTTCGAGTAGACCTCAAACTGCTCTTCCTCCGAAGGAAAATGCTCCCGCTCCAGAAAGAGAAATTCGCTGCGGAAAAGCCCGATCCCCTGCGCGTTAAGCTCCAGCGCCGCCTCCACGTCCGCAAGATTCCCCGCGTTGGCGAAAAGATCCACCTTCCTTCCCGCTGCGCTGCTTTCCTCCCGGCCCATAGATACCGAAATCCGTTTTTTCTCCTCCTGCCGTCTTTGCTCCATACGCTTATAGATCTGCGAAAGCGTCTCCTTATCCGGGTCAAGCAGCAGCTGCCCGTTCTCCCCGTCAATAACCGCCCGTTTTCCCTCCCAGGTCTTTTGAACCGCAATTCCGGTCAAAGCCGGAATTCCCATCGTCCGTGCCAGAATCGCCGTATGCGAATGAGCGGACCCGGCATGGGTGACTAACCCCAAAAGACTGTTTCGGTCCATCCGGATCGTCTCCCCCGGAGAAAGATCCTCCGCCGCCAGGATGGAGGGTTTCGCAGGTGTCTTTCCCCCATCTTTGCGCTGCTCTAAAGCCGCCGCCACGCGGTCTGTCACATCCCGGATATCCTCCGCTCTTGCCCGAAAGACCTCATCCTCCATCTGGGCAAACTGCTGTACCAAAGTATCTCCGGTCTGCAAAACCGCCTCTTTGGCGGAAAGTCCCTGGACGGAGATCTTCTCCCGCACCGCGCCCAGGTACTGGGAATCATCAAGGATCATGGCATGCACCTGAAAGATCTGCGAAACTTCTGTCCCCGCTTCCACGGCGGCTTTCTCTGCCGTTTTTAAAAGTTCTTCTTTCGCGCTCGTCCTTGCCTGTTCAAAGCGTTCCAACTGCTTCAGGGTATCCCCGGTCTCATCAGACTTTCCTTTCCGGGTCTGTCTGCTGTAAAAGAAAAGCTCCCCCACCGCGATGCCGCCGCTTACGCTCTTTCCGCTGTAAACCTCCATGCCTGCTCCCTTCACGGCACTCTGCGATACTTTTTTGCCTCACAGCCTGCCTGAAACTTCCATCTGCCGCTGTCCTTATTGTACGAAAAAGCGGTCTTCTTTGCAAGCAGGGCGCCCATGCACTTATACTTATAAACTTAAATACGTTCTTCTTACGCTCTCCCGCCCCGCAAACTTAATGAAAGAAAGGAATCGACGTAATGAAGGAAAGAAATCGCCGCCGTCACGCAGCCGGATTCTTACTCTTCTCCTTCGCCGGATAAGGGCAGGCCGCCAGATGGAAAAAAGTGTCAGAAACCCGCCCCCAAGCCCACCCCCAAACCCGTGTCAGGTGCAGATGCGGCAAAAGTCCGCCAGGAAACAGCGGCGAATAGGGAGCCGGAAACTGCAAAGAGATTC
>CAZXSN010000071.1:4614-14840 GCA_964643295.1 uncultured Lachnospiraceae bacterium | reverse complement strand
CCATGAAAAAATTTCTCGCGCTCACCCTGACAGGACTTCTCGTTCTCACTTCCCTGTCCGGGTGCAAAAAGATCGAAGAAACCCCGCAGACCGAAGCGCCTGCTGAAACAACAGCGCAGACAGCAGCGGAAACAGCCGCTGAAACGCAAAGCCAGACAAAGATACAGGAAGAAACAGCGGCGGAGGAAACCGCGGCAGAAACCCTTTCGGACTCTGAAGAAGCCGAAACCCCTTCCGGAACAGAAAGCGGCTCTGAGGCGGAAAGCGTATCTTCGAGTGCTGAGGAACCAAAGCAGCTAAGCGGGGAAGTCGTCGTCTACAACTGGGGCGAATACATGGATCCGGATGTGCTGACGCAGTTCACGGAGGAGACCGGCGTCAAGGTCGTCTATGAAGAATTTGAAACCAACGAGATCATGTACCCCAAGGTGGCCGCCGGAGGGATCTCCTACGACGTGATCTGCCCCTCCGACTACATGATTCAGCGCATGATCGAAAACGACCTGCTGCAGGAGATCGATTTCGGCAACATCCCCAACATCGCCAACATCGACGAGGAGTACATGAGCTGGTCGGAAGAGTTCGATCCCGGCAACCGCTACTCTGTCCCCTACTGCTGGGGAACCGTCGGCATCCTCTACAATAAGACCATGGTGGAGGAACCCGTGGACAGCTGGGATGTGCTCTGGGACGAACAGTATGAGGACAACATCCTCATGCAGGACAGCGTCCGCGACGCCTTAATGGTCGCTGAGAAAAAGCTGGGATACTCCATGAACACCACCGATGAGGAGGAGGTTTCCGCCGCCACCGATCTTTTGATCGAGCAAAAGCCCCTGGTGCAGGCCTACGTGATCGACCAGGTGCGCGACAAGATGATCGGCGATGAGGCCGCTTTGGGTGTCATCTACTCCGGGGAGGCGCTCTTTACCCAGCGCGAAAATCCCAACCTAGAATATGTCATCCCCAAAGAGGGCACCAACCTGTGGATCGATTCCTGGGTGATCCCCAAAAACGCGAGCAACAAGGAAAACGCGGAGGCCTTCATCAACTTCCTGTGCCGCCCCGACATCGCGCTTAAAAACTTTGACTACATCACCTACTCCACCCCCAACAAGGCGGCGAGAGAGTTAATCGAGGATGAGGAGATCCGAAACAGCACCATCGCCTTCCCCACCCCGGAGATGCTGGAAAACTGTGAGACCTACCAGTTTTTGGGCGATGAGGCGGATGAGATGTACGCGAACTACTGGAACAAGGTGAAGGCCTCCTAAGGGGAGAAAAAGGAAAACAAGGAGAAGGGGAAAGGTGTCGAAGGAATCGAAAAAGATCCCTGCTCTTAAAAAGCCGGAAACTTCCTGATCCTTCTTTTTCCATGCGGCTGACAGAAAAACAGCCGAAGAAACCTTTCCAAACCCGCGGCATCAAAAATTCCCCTCTTACGGGACGGGGCAGAAAGCGGCTTTTTCATGCAGAGAATCTTCACGTACCCAATTAAACACTGTAAAGACACAACCATCCGGGAATATCTCCTCTCAAAGGGGTATTCCCGGCATCTGCTTGCGGGGATAAAGCGAACTCCGGGCGGCATTCTTTTAAACGGCAAAGAAGTTCCGGTAAGCGAAGGGCTGCAAACCGGCGGCCTGCTTACGGTAACTCTTTCAGAGACGGACCTTTCCGAAACAGTTCAGCCTGTGCCCCTGCCGCTTTCCATCGTCTATGAGGATGAGGACCTGCTGATCGTCAACAAACCGGCGGACATGCCGGTGCACCCTTCGATCCATAACCATGAGAATACGCTGGCAAACGCCGCCGTCTGGCACTTTCGTAACGAGCAGCCCTTTGTCTTTCGCTGCGTGAGTCGGCTTGACCGGGACACCACGGGGCTGCTGGTGATCGGCAAAAATAAACTTGCCGCCTCCATCCTGGAGACGGCACAAAAACAGGAAACTCTGTTCGTTCTTGATTCCGCGGCAAAAAAATCAACAAATCCCGATGCCTTCAAAGAAGGTGCCAACCCAAAAGAAACGCGTAAAGGCGCTTCCTCCGCCTGGTTTTCGTATGCTCCCTATGTGATCGAACGCACCTATCTGGCAATCGTATCCGGAAAAGTCTTAAATCCGGGAACCGTTACTGCTCCGATTGGCCGAAAGCCAGGATCCGCGCTGGAGCGGTGTGTGGATTTCGCAAACGGGGAGCCGGCCGTCACCCATTTTTTCCCGCTTCTTATCCGGGACGACTTAGGACTTACCCTTCTGGCCTTAAAGCTTACAACCGGGCGCACCCACCAGATCCGGGTGCACCTAAACTACCTGGGGCATCCGGTCATCGGGGACTTTCTCTACCATCCGGGGGACACACGAATGAACCGTCAGGCGCTGCACTCCTGGAGGCTTGCCTTCAGACATCCAATCACCGGAGAGCGGATGACTTTTCAGGCTCCGCTGCCGCCTGACATGCGCTTTATCCTCTGATCTGATCCTGGTCTCGCCGTACCCTTTGTATCCTTGCCGCGCAAAGAAAGGGGGCCAGGTTGAAAACCCGACCCTGCCCCTAAAGATTTCGTATTTCTGTATGCTGAAGCCCTGACAGGCCATATCGATTGCTTTCGTTTCTAAATATGTCTTCAGATCCTGTCGATGCGTTTTGTTCTTATCGTCTTCTTTCGTTTTGACTGGCCTGTCTTCCTTCTTAAAGGCGGCAGTAACGAACACCTCCGTAAGAAACCGTTACCGGATGCGTTCCGGGAAGCCGATCTTTTTCTGCACCTTGCGCAGCGTCCTGTTGGCCGTGGCGGAGGCGCGTTCCGCGTTCGTCTTGATCACCCCGTCGATGTAGGTCTTATCCTTCTCCAGCTCGGCAAACCGATTCTGCATCGGCTGCAGCACAGAGATGACCGCGTCCGCGACCGCGTCCTTGAGCTGCCCATAGCCGCAGCCCTGAAACTCCTTCACGGCATCGTCCACGGACTTTCCGGTGCAGGAACAGTAGATATCCAGGAGATTTCGGATCCCCGGCTGCTCCTCCCGATAGAGGATCACGCCCTCGGAATCCGTCACCGCCCGGCGGCACTTGCGGCGGATCGTATCGGGATCGTCCATCAGGTAGATGCTGGCATTCGGGTTTTCGTCAGATTTGCTCATCTTCTTCGTCGGATCCTGGAGGCTCATGATCTTCGCCCCGACCTTGCCCAGATAGATCTCCGGAATCGTGAACACATCGCCGTAAATCGCGTTGAAACGCTGCGCGATATCCCGCGTGATCTCCAGATGCTGACTCTGATCCACGCCCACCGGCACCACGTCCGCCTGATAAAGCAGGATGTCGGCCGCCATCAGCACCGGATAGGTGAAAAGCCCGGCGTTGATGTTGTCAGCATGTTTGGAGGATTTATCCTTAAACTGCGTCATGCGGCCCAGCTCCCCCACGTAGGTGAAGCAGTTTAAAATCCAGGCCAGCTCCGCATGAGCGGATACATGCGACTGATAATACAGGCAGTTCTTCTCCGGATCGATGCCCGCCGCTATGTAAAGCGTCAAAAGTGTTCTCGCCCGCTTGCGAAGCACCGCCGGATCCTGGCGCACGGTGATGGAATGCATGTCCACCACGGCATAGTAGCATTCATATTCATCGCTCAGCGAGACCCAGTTTTTCAGCGCTCCCAGATAGTTCCCCAGTGTCAGGTTCCCGGTTGCCTGCATCCCGCTGAACAGTACTTTTTTTCCGTTGATCATCGTCTCTCCCATCCTTTCACATCGGATATCCTTTCAGGTAATATTTTCTCACAAAACGAAACAGCGCCCGCTCTCCCTTTTTATCCAGGATCCGCAGCATACGCTCCAGTTCTTTCGCCGTCTGCTGATTCATCAGGTAGTGGCCCTTCCCCTTAAGGAAGTACTTTAAAGGCTCATGGCGGTTGTACTGATCCTTTAAATAGATCCGGGAGGCCGCGATGCGGTCCATCAGCATCTCCACCACATATCTGCGGGGCATCTGTACCGCCTGCAAAGGAGGCCGTCCGTTTTTCCCCGCGGTCACCGAATAATCATTCCAGAACTCAAAGTGATGGCGGTTTCGCCCCTTATGGTGCATCCAGGCGCTGGAATAGCCGATCGCCTCCCGCTCCCCGTTGTTGGGGCTTCTTTTTCCGTCCTGATAATAGCGGCATCCGGCCAGGAATTCCGTCGGCGAATACTTGGAAAGGTCATGCATGAGCCCCTGCCGGTAAAGGCCTACCGCGAAGCAGTAGCGCATCACCAGCATCCTGTGCTGGGTAATCGTGCGAAAATGCCCCCACACCTTCGCCGCGGTGATGATCCCGTCCAGGGGATCCGTATCTCTTCCTTCTTCGGGAAAGGTTCCATTCGCGGTATCCAGCATGTCTCCCAGACTGGTTTCCTGCCCGTCTGCCTGCTCTAAAGCGGGCTTTTCGTGCAAAGGACGCTTCTCCTCTTTTTCGTTTTTATGTTCTGCGTTTCTCATCTTTCCATTCACCGTAAGTTTCGCTGCTCAAAAGATCCTTATCCCTAAACCGGATTCTCATCCTGATTCTCATCCTGTTTCTGCTCTTCCTGCTTGAACTTTTCTCCCAGGAGGATCTTCACGCAACGGGGAGGCATCTCAAACGTCCTTTCCAGGAAGGAATCCGCATCTTCCTTTCCGGCATCTTCCCCGGAGGAAGAAAGCACCAGCCTCCAGTGCATGCCTTCGGGCAGATACGGCAGGGCCAGAGTACGATTCTCCCAGTAAAAGTTGTAGGCGACGTAGAGGAATTCCTCCGCCCCCGCATAGTAGCCGCAGTACATGAGCCCCACATGGCGGCTCGTATAATCATACGCCCCAAACCAGGCCCTCGATCCGTGGCAGGAGATATCGGGATATCCGTAGGAGCGAAGATCGGAACCGGTAAGCTCCTCTCTCATGTGCAAGATCCTATGATTTTTACGAAACTCGATCAGCTGCTGCACAAACAGGAAAAGCTCCTGATTGGGCTTTCTTCTGCTCCAGTCCACCCAGCTGACCTCGTTATCCAGGCAGTAGGGGTTGTTATTGCCGGACTGGGAGTTGCCGAACTCATCGCCCGCCAGGATAAGGGGTGTTCCCTGGGACAATAAAAGCATCGCGAAAGCATTTTTCATCTGCTGCATGCGAAGCCGCAGGACAGACCGCTTTCTCGTAGGTCCTTCCGCGCCGCAGTTCCAGCTGAAGTTGACATCCGACCCGTCGCGGTTTTGCTCCCCGTTCTCCTCGTTATGCTTCTTCTCATAGGAGACCAGATCCATGAGGGTAAATCCGTCATGACCGGTCAGGTAGTTAATCACCCCGTAATCGTGCGGATTGCGGCGCACGCAGGAGAGAAACTCTCCCAGCTGGTTTTCATCGCCTTTCAGCAGCCGTCTGGCGCAGATCTTAAAGGTGTCATTGCACTCAGCCAGTGTTTTTTCTTCTGACAGACGCGTTCCCGCGTAGATTTTTCCGGTTGGAAAGTAATCGGCGATCAGTTTTGTCCCCATGAGGAACGGATCTTTCGCCAGCGCCTCAGCCGATTCTCTGTCCGTCAGCAGATGGAAGCCGTCCACGTGGTATTCCCGCACCCAGAAGCGCAAAGCATCCGCGGCCATGGTTACATCCACGGGAGCCGGGAAGGAGAACTGCATCAAAACTTCCATGCCATTTTCATGGAAGGCACGGACCATCGATTTAAACTCCGTATCGGGATGATCGCTCGCCGCGTAGGAGCGCTTCGGGGCAAAGTAAAACCCTTTCCCGTATCCCCAGTAGTTCAGCCTGTTTTGAGAAAGACTCTCTCCCCCTTCGGGCGGAAGCACCGCGCCGGGAACCTGGTTTCTTACGATCTCATCAAACTCATAGGCAGGCAAAAGCAGTACCGCGTTGACGCCAAGCTCTTTCAGGTAGGGGATCTTTTCCTTTACTCCCTGAAAGGTGCCTTTGTGCCTCACCCCGGAGTTTTTCTGCATCGTAAATCCCCGCACATGAAGCTCATAGAGGATCAGATCCTCGTAAGGGATCCTGGGGGAGCGGTCCTCCTTCCAGGAAAAGGATTCGCTTAGCAGCCGCCCCCGCACCTTAGAAGGCGCACGGTTTTTGGAATCTCCAAAGGGAACAAGTCCTTCCACCAGCCTGGCGTTAGGATCTGCGACAACGTTTCCATCGATGAGGAAGTTGTATGCCGCCTGCTTAGGATCGATCCCAAAAACTTTTACGCTGCGGACCATCCCCTGAAAGGGCTGCCAGACAAGCGGAATCGAATCTGTCGGCTCCTCAAGTCCTTCGCGGTAGAGAAGCAGCTGCGCCTCCTGCCCCTCAGGCACTGCGGCAGAAAAAACGATGCCGTCCGTTTCGATCGTTGCCCCCAGGCCGGTGCAGCTGGCGGGAGCCGTTACAAGTTTTGTGGTTTTCTTTTCCGTCAAGGCTTCCATCCCCTCTCCCTGTTGCGGCTGATCCTCCGCGCCGCGAAGGATCCTTTCCTTCTTTTCTTCCTGTCGTTTTTTTAAAGATCAATCGTAAGCTCTACCGGGCAGTGGTCGGAGCCAAAAATCTCTGGATGGATCTTTGCCCCCTGCAGCTTTTCCTGTAAGCTTTGCGAAACGCAGAAGTAGTCGATTCTCCACCCTGCGTTCTTCTCTCTGGCCCGAAAACGGTAGGACCACCAGCTGTAGGCGCCCTCCAGATCCGGGTAAAAGTAACGGAAGGTATCGATAAACCCCGCCTGTAACATGGCGGTGCACTTGGCCCGCTCTTCATCGGTAAAACCGGCGTTTTTATGATTGGTCTTCGGGTTTTTCAGGTCAATCTCCTCATGAGCGACGTTGAGATCCCCGCAGAAGACCACCGGCTTTTTTGCCTCCAGGCTCTTTAAGTAGGCCAGGAAGGCATCCTCCCACTGCATACGGTAGGAAAGACGGGCGAGTTCCTCCCCTGAGTTCGGTGTATACACGTTTACGAGGAAAAAGGTGTCATACTCCAGAGTGATCACCCTTCCCTCCTGATCGTGCTCCTCTATGCCGATCCCGTAGGAGACAGACAAAGGTTCCCTCCTGGAAAACACCGCCGTCCCGGAGTATCCTTTCCTTTTTGCGTAATTCCAGTACTGCCGGTACCCCGGTGTTGGAAGATCAATCTGCCCTTCCTGCAGCTTGCTCTCCTGAATGCAGAAGATATCTGCGTCCAGGGCATTCATCGCGTCCAGAAACCCTTTCTGCACACAGGCCCTAAGTCCGTTTACGTTCCAGGAAATCAGCTTCATCCGGTTCACCCTCCCTATGCGTCTGCCTATGGTATCTATCTGCCTTTCCATAACCGGAAGTGTGCGGGAAAGCGTCCGCTCCCGTCTCTTTCGCTCCCGGTTTTTCTATCATACCATTTTTCTCCAAAATTTCCTACCCCAAAGAAAAGATTCTTTTTCCGGGAGGGAAATTTTGCTGCGGCCCCTAGTCTTAAAAGGGAGCCATGAATGTTTCTCATGACTCCCTATCTTTACACCGTTAAGTTAACCAGGATCTGTCTTATTCAGCGCTGCTTTCTCCTTCAGCACCGTTTTCTGCGTCAGTCCTTTGCTGCTGATACACCCAGTCCAGCATCTCCTGATCTTCCAGCGCCACTGCCCAGCTGCCGTGATAAGCGCCGTGCTGCCCAGCTGCTTCCATCTCCTCATCCGTGTACAGGGTGATCTTGTTGTTTACAGCACCTTTCTTCTCCAGGATGTCATACATCATGGAAGAGGTATAGCTGGTGCAGACCTGGTCATGCTCCGCGTGGACGAACCAGATCGGTGTCGAGCTGATGTCCGTATCCGCGAGGGCCGCCTCCATGGCCGCGTAAGTTTCCTCATACTGTTCATCCGTGATCTCCAGGAGGCTGTTGTCCCCAAACTTGTAGGCCAGATCATACTTCTGGGAGATCGGAACAATCGTATCTTTGGCACTCATAACTAAGGCTCCGGCAAAGAGATCCGGATACTGAAGAATCATGCGCAATGCTGCCCCGCCGCCGGAGGATGCCCCGGAGATGTACACCCGGCTGGCGTCCACTTTTCCGTCCGCGATCAGCTGCTGGATCAGTTCGTACTTCGCGGTCCCAAACGCCTCCATTTTGGCAAGCTCTTCTGGAATCTCGCTGATGCCGAAGCTGTAATTCTCCGGATACTGCACAGAGAGAACCGCCGTCTCAAAACCGCTCTCAATCCAGGCGGTCGCTCCCCGGCTGGCCTTCAGATTCATACCCGGAGCGGCACTGGCTAACACTTCCCCGCCACCGTGCTCCCAGACCATCAGCGGCACAGCGCTTTCCGCTTCCGGAAGATACAGATAGTAAGAGATTTCGGTCCCGTCAGAAGCGGTAAACGTATCCGCCTGAAAATCGTCCGCCGTTTTCGTTTCAACCTGAAAATCTCCAAGTCCGCAGTTAAAACTTTCATCTGTGCAGGTAACGACCACATCCATCAGCGTACCATAGGCGACATCCTCACAGTCAACCACGACTGCCCCGTCTTCCACGCTCACACCATCGATTGCGGCTGTGCGCACGGTGGGTTTACTCTCCCCCAGGTAATCTACCGGGGCGATGGTAAGCTCCACAGTAAAATTTTCCGGGGTAAGGGCATCTGCCCCCTTAAATGTTCCCGAAAAAGCTAATGCCTCCAGCGTCTGTCCGCCGGGCGCAATATAGGTTCTTGCTGTCACAGTCTCATTTCCGGTCATCGTCGGCTCCTTCGTCTCCTCGGTCTCTTCCGCGGCTGCCGGTACCATACCGGCTGCCAGCAGGACCGCTCCTGTCAGTAAAGCTTATTTCTCTTACCCTCAAACGTTTCCGCAGGGTACCTGCCTTATGGTAAGGTCCCCTTAGAAACTGAACTCATTCTACAACAGCGGATGGAGACAGGCAATCCTTTTTTCTCTTCTTTCTGCTCGTTCGTACGTTTTCGGCAAGTTTCTTGGCGCTTTTTTCCGGCACTTTTTTCCGGCAGCTTTCACCGCTTATGCCGCGATTTTTCCTTTCCCCCTTGTTTTTTCCATCCTCATCTGCTAAAGTAATGGGCAGCAGAAAAGGTTTGGAGATGGAAGATACGGCGGGGTTTTCAGGCGCTGCGGTTCGACTGGTTTTCCCCTGCAGACCCTCCCATCCCTTCTTCAAAGGAAAGGAATCAGACTATGAATGACAATACCTCCTGCAGCGGCGACTGCGCAAGCTGCGGCAGCGAATGCTTCTCCGTCACCGACGGCGGAACCGATGTAACCTTGCAGCTGGATAACGGAACTACCCTTGAGTGTTCCGTACTGACCATCTTCAAGGCCGGAGGCAGAGAGTACATCGCCCTGCTTCCCCTGGATGAAAACGGAGAATCCGACGGGGAAGTGTATCTCTACCGGTATGAAACGGTAAACGGCGGACCGTCCCTGGGAAACATTGAAAGCGAAGAAGAGTATGAGATCGCCTCCGACGGGTTCGATGAATGGCTCGATACCCAGGAATTTGATGAGATGGTCTCCGAAGAGGACCTGGATGAGGAACCCTTCCTGGAGTAATCTTAAAAGCCCTCCTCTGCCTCAAGCAAAGCTAGTTCGCAGCGAAGGATGGGTGAAAGAGTGATCCCCATAGAAAGTGAATTTTTCTATGGGGAGTTTTTTCGTCATAAAAGAGATTCTTACGCTGCGCCAAAGCCGCCCTTCGAAAAGGAGAAACCTATGGGAAAGTGCTAATTCCTTTTCAGTACAACCTTACAGTCCTTCCTGAAAAACGCGATTCCATACCGAAGAATTGCGGTTACCTTCTTAAGTTTAGGGAATCTGTCATATCTTTTCTTTTCGATCCGTTCCAAAGCGTCTTCGCACGCGGCAGCCAGATTTCCATCATGGGCATATTTCATTTCAAGAATCATTCTCATGCCAGCCTTTTCCGGTCTGGCAATAATGTCCGCATATCCGCTGCCCCGCTGTTCCTTTGATGACGTTTCCCAACTTGTCCGAAAGGACAGAATCGTAAGCAAAAGAGCCTGATAAAAGTTTTCCTTCACATTTCCGCGTTCAGCAATATCCCGGAATTCCGCGTTCGTTTCCATAAACCTAGCAAGAAGATTTCCTGCCGTTTCCGGGTCGCCATTTTCTAAGGCACTGCAGAAATCCCCCAGCATCCCCCTGTCAACATGCAGATTGCTTTTCACGTAAGCCTGAACCATTACGGAAAAACTTTCCAGCACTTCCCGGTTC
>CAZXSN010000071.1:2801-4514 GCA_964643295.1 uncultured Lachnospiraceae bacterium | reverse complement strand
GCTTTTCACGTAAGCCTGAACCATTACGGAAAAACTTTCCAGCACTTCCCGGTTCGGAATGACGAGATTCTTGACCTTCCCATCTGTCCATTCCAACTGAGTAAGGTATCCGGTCATATAAAGCAGACTCCAAAGATGATCGGTGGACTCATAGAATTCAGGAAGGGTAAGATTCTCAGAAACTGTCTTTGCGACCGCCTTTCCCTGCAGGAGTTGCTCGATCTCATTCTCGGTGTTGTTAAGAACGCTGAACTGAATAAGATCCCTCACTGCGTCATTGCCGCTGGTATCGATCCAGTAGGCCTCAGGCTGCTTTTTCGCATTTTTCCGCAAATCAAAGCAGTAATTCAGCACGTCCCATGGGCAGTACACTTTTGTGTTTCCAAACCTGTACCCGTCATACCATTCTTTTACGGTCCGGTACTTATTTGAGAAACCAAAGTATTGCAGAAAGTCCTTTACTTCCCTGTCTGTAAAGCCGAAAGCGTCCTGAAACTCCGCGCTGGATACGGAATGCACTTTCAGGCTGTGCAGACCGGCAAAGATGCTTTCCTTAGAGATCGGAAGACAGCCGGTTAAAACCGCGTATTTCAGGCTTACGTTCGTCTTTAAGGCGGACCCAAACAGTCTGCGCATAGAGGACCCCATCTGATCAGAATATCCGTTCACATAAGCTTTCTGCAGAGGAACATCATATTCGTCAATCAGCAGAATTACCTTTGTCCCATGATGTTTTTCCAAAAGCTGCGAGAGCATTCTCAGACTGTCTGCCAGTACGTTTTCTGACATGTTCGGATCCCGAAATGCGAGGTAAGCATCCTTATCCTTTTCGTCCAAACGCAGGCTGTCCCTTAGATAGCTCACTGTGCCTGCTGCCTCCCCAATCACAGAAGCTAACTGATATAGGGCCGTTTCATAATCGGGCGCGTCCGCGTCCTTTAAGGAGATGGGGATTACCGGGTATTTCCCCATATATTTTTCGCAAAGATCCTGCTGCCTGCTGATCTTAAGACCATCAAAAATACTCTTATCTCCTTCCGGCGAGAAAAAGTACTTCAGCATGCTCAACGTCAATGTCTTTCCAAACCTGCGCGGCCTGGTAAACAGGGTCACCGGAAAGTCATTGTGTAAAATTTCCTGAATCATGTCGGTCTTGTCGATATAGTAAAAATCATTTTTGCGTATTGTCTCAAAATCCTCGACTCCAACAGGAATAGGCTTTTCCTGTCTTTCCATCCTCTGCAGTCCCTCCTCCATGTGAAGCAGATCCTTACTTTAGCCGAAAGACCTGATACCTGTATTATAACAGATAAGAGGAGAAATGGAAAGAGAAATTTTAAGACTGTTCCCTGCTTCATTCTAGGTGTTTGTATAAATGCTTACATTCTTTTCCTCCTGACATAAGGATTTGAGTGAACTCGTCTTTACACCTCCTTGGGACACTTATTGGGAATGCCCTTATCAGCGCAAGATCTGGCGAAATCCTCCTTTTCGGTCTGTCATTCTTCATTCCGATTCCGTTTTCCCGCCAGGGATCTGTCTTTTGGATCCATTCGTATCATCGGAAATGGAAAAGAAATCTAAAAAAGGGACTCCTCCCGTAAAGAACTCCTCATAAGAGGAGAAATCCTTTCCCGTCCAGCCAAAGCCGTATTTGAAAAGGAGCAGTCTATGGGAACCGGTTGCTCCTTCTCTTCTTCGGCATGATTATAT
>CAZXSN010000071.1:0-2701 GCA_964643295.1 uncultured Lachnospiraceae bacterium | reverse complement strand
AAGCTTTTGCGGATGTCTTTTCGCGCCGCCTTCCCTCCCGTTTTTGTGCAATCTGCTGAAATGTAAGACAGGTTTTGACAGATTCTTGTGCGCTATGACGCTTGATTTATTGTTTTAGCGCAACTATAATGTAGTAAATAGTTCTTACGAGGTGAACGAAATTGAGTGTCTGCATAGTCCGCTCATATGATAAGAAAACAGGTGTGACGTACGTATACAAAAGTGAAAGCTCATGGGATCCTGTCACGAAGATGCCAAGGCCCAAACGCACCTGCATCGGGAAAATTGATCCGGTTACCGGTGAAATCGTTCCGACAGGAAAAAGGGGACGTCCCAAAAAGGAAAATTCTCAGCCCGAAAACGATGATTCCTCCGCTGCCTCCCGGATCGAAAATCTGGAAAATCAGGTGCAGGAACTGACCAAACTTGTTGAGCAGCAGCAGGCGGAGCATACCCTTTTGACCGCCAGACTGGAAAGTTATGACTCGAAGATGAGGAAAGTCATCTCCACGATTGACGGCCTGGGGGAGACACTTTCTGCTCTGCATAACGCCTGCGAGGATGTGCTGAAGTAACTTCCTGAATTCTTAACAGGAAAGAAGACGGATCCGATGGTAAAAATAACACAGAAGTTCCGCCAAACGCACTCCTTTCAGCCTTAAACAAAAATACCCCGTCCAACTGAAAGTTGGACGGGGAGAAACTGTTTTCTTTGTGCCTTCTTCTCGTAAGCGTTTTCCGCCGCCTGAATCAGACAAAAAGCTCCTCCTTTGCCTGCAGGCAGGCGGATCGTGGCTTAAGACGCTGCCATGCGTACTGATCCATCCTCTCCCTGCCTTCCATATGTCATTTCCCCTGTCCGTGTAACCGCGTTAAGAGGATTTTTCAGCAGATTTTGATAACCGGCGGTTCAAAGAAGGATGGATCCCTGCTTTTGCCTCGCCAGCTAAAGAACCTGTTCACCTGAACCAGAGAGGCCTCTGCAAAAAAGTGCCGGTTTTGGTGTAAGTTTCAGTTTTTAAGAGTTCTGCAAAAGCGCAATTCCCTGGCGGATGCGCTTAAGCGTTTCTTCCTTTCCAATCACTTCCATGATCTGGGTAGCCCCCGCGGGAGTCACCTGCTTTCCGGAAACCGCGATCCGAAGCGGCCAGATCACAAAACCAGCCTTCACATTCTTCTCCTTTGCGTACTGCTGCAGCACCTCATACAGCCCGTCATTGGAGTAATCCTCCTGCGCCTCAAAACGGGGCAGGAGATCCTTAAGCACCGTCAGAGATTTCTGCGAATCCGTCTTCCACTTTTTATTCGTGTACAGGGAAACGTCGTAGCGCGGCAACTCCTCAAAAAAGTCCACCATCTCAGCGATATCCGGGAAAACCTCGATCCTGGTCTTGACCATCTCCGCGATTTTCTTCAGATCGTAATCCTTCGTTACGGCGGCTTTCAGGTAAGGAGCGGCCATCTCGAAAAACGTATCGAAATCCATCGCTTTTAAGTATTCCCCGTTCATCCAGCGCAGTTTCGTCATGTCAAACACCGCCGGAGATTTGCTCATGTTGTGGTAGTCGAACTCTTTCACCAGCTCCTCCAGAGAGAAGATTTCCCGGTTGTCCTGCGGGCACCATCCCAGCAGCGCCACGTAGTTGACGATGGCCTCCGTGACGAATCCCTGATCCAGCAGATCCTCGAACGAGGAATGACCGCTGCGCTTGCTTAGCTTCCTGTGCTCCTCATCGGTAATCAGCGGGCAGTGCACATACACCGGGACTTCCCAGCCAAACGCCTGGTAGAGCCGGTTGTACTTCGGTGCGGAGGAGAGGTACTCATTGCCGCGCACCACATGGGTGATCCCCATGAGATGGTCATCGACCACGTTGGCGAAGTTGTAGGTCGGATAGCCGTCCGACTTGATTAAGATCATATCATCCAGCTCGCTGTTGGCAACCTCGATCTCCCCGTAGATCTCGTCCACAAATTTCGTCGTTCCCTCCCTGGGCACGTTCTGGCGGATCACATAGGGCTTCCCGGCAGCCAGATTTGTCTCTACCTCCTCCTTCGAAAGGGAGAGGCAGTGCTTATCGTAGACAACGATCTCCTTGCCTGCCACCTCGGTGCGCAGAGAATCCAGACGCTCCTTGTCGCAGAAACAGTAGTAGGCCTCCCCTTTCTCGATCAGCTTTTTGGCATACTCCAGATAGATTCCGGCTGCCTGCCGTTCACTCTGTACGTAAGGCCCCACGCTGCCTCCCTTATCCGGTCCTTCGTCATGGATCAGCCCCGTCTTTTGCAGGGTGCGGTAAATGACCTCCACCGCTCCGTCCACATAGCGCTCCTGATCCGTATCCTCAATCCGCAGTAAAAACTTGCCGCCCTCATGTTTGGCGATCAGATAGGCGTACAGAGCCGTGCGCAGGTTTCCCACATGCATGCGCCCCGTCGGACTAGGGGCAAATCTCGTTCTGACTTCTGCCATCTGCCAGTACCTCCTGTTGATTTCCTTGTAATTCCGGCCTTCTTAAGGTCCCTGATTGGTCTTGCCGTATTCCTTCCATATCTATTTTTCAATCTCAGTTTTTTCTGTATTCTGGACTCTGACTGACGCTTTCTGCTTCCGTAAAATTTGCCCGCCCAGACGCTGCCTTACGTTTGCCTCCTTTAAAAAGGAATGAAGCTTACTCCTTAGCCTTTCCCTGAGCGGCGG
>CAZXSN010000070.1:0-15343 GCA_964643295.1 uncultured Lachnospiraceae bacterium | reverse complement strand
GCCGCAGAGCACCGCCTGCTCCCCGAAGAGATCCGTCTCGGTCTCGGTGCGGAACGTGGTCTCCAGAACACCTGCTCTTGCTCCGCCGATCGCCAGCGCATAGGCCAGGGCGATATCCAGAGCCTTGCCGGTTGCATCCTGATGAACTGCTACCAGGCAGGGAACTCCCTTGCCGGCCTGATACTCGCTGCGTACCGTATGGCCCGGTCCCTTGGGAGCGATCATGGTTACGTCCACGTTCTTGGGCGGCACGATGCAGCCGTAGTGGATGTTGAAGCCATGCGCGAACATCAGCATGTTGCCCTCTTCCAGGTTCGGCTCGATGTCCTTTTTGTACATCTCCGCCTGCTTCTCGTCGTTGATCAGGATCATGATGATATCGGCTTTCTTTGCCGCTTCCGCCGCGGTGTAAACTTCAAAGCCCTGATCGACGGCTTTCTGCCATGATTTCGAACCTTCATACAGTCCGATGATCACGTGGCACCCGGATTCCCGCGCGTTGAGCGCATGGGCATGGCCCTGGCTGCCGTAACCGATCACCGCAATCGTCTTGCCGTCCAGCATGGAAAGGTTGCAGTCTTCCTGATAGTAAATTTTTGCTGCCATTTTTTCACTCCTCTTTATTTGTTGATGAAATTTATTGCTCAAAAGCCGGTTCTTTCAGGCGAACCTTTTGTCCGCCAAGGCCGGTTTCTGAAAGATCAAAGATACATCCGCTTCTCTTTAAGGCCCTTTTGGGATTGCCCGCATAAGGGTGAGATGCTCTCCAATGGGGAAAACGTTTCCGTTTTAAGAAGCGGTCATCCGTGCTTTAAAGATAGCGCACGTCATCCGATCCTCTGCTTAAGCCCGTCATGCCGGTTCTGGCAAGCTCCAGGATCTCGTAATCCCCCAGCAGGCGGATAAAGGCGTCCAGCTTGTTCTGCTGGCCGGTCAGTTCCACAATCAGGGAGTCGATTCCCACATCCACGACCTTGCCGCGAAAGACATTCGCCATCGCGATCACGGACTGGCGCTGTTCCGCTTCCACGCGGACCTTTACGAGCATCAGCTCGCGGTTGACGCTTGTCTCCGGATCCAGGACCTTGATGTCCACGACATCCACGAGTTTCTCCAGCTGTCTGGTGATCTGCTCCAGGATCTGCTCATCGCCTCTGGCGACGACCGTCATGCGGGAATACTGGGGATTCATCGTCTCCCCCACGGTTAGGCTGTCAATGTTGTAACCTCTGCGGCTGAAAAGACCCGCCACGCGGCTTAACACCCCGGACGTATTGTCCACCAGCAGAGATAAAATCCTTTTTTTCATCTGTGTCTACCTCAATCCTGCGAATTTGTCCCCTTTTTGGGAGACGGATGTGTGAAAGCCCATCCTTCCGCCGGGAATTTTTGGCGGAAGATTTCGGCTTTCCAGGTCAATCATGCGCATTTCGTCATATTTTAACAACAGATGGCTTTTCTGTCAACCGTTCGAAACTAATCCTTCTCTTTTACGTCTACTTCTTCACATACTTTTCGATCTGCGCGGCGACCGCTTTCGCCATGGCGGTGCGATTGGCGTTATAAAATTTCATATCGTCGCCGTCATCGATAAACGCCGTCTCCAGCAGTCCATAACTTACCCCCAGCTCCTGGCAGATGCGGCAGTTAAACAGGGTGCCGGACTTAAAGATGCCGTTCCCCCACTTTTTAAAGCCCAGCTTGACGAACTGGTTAAGGATCGCGTTCTCCAGCGTGGTGCTGGTCTTATAGGAGTTAATGTAAAAGCCGGAACCCATGTAGGAGCCGTTGCCCTGCGGATCCTTGGAACTGGCCGTGGCGTTGAAGTGAACTTCCAGCACGTAGTCGTACTTGGTAAAATCCGGCAGGTTGGCGTTCTTCTTAAGCCCCGAGGCGACCTTGCTCTTGACGGTTCCCTTCCCGGTGATGCTGTTGGCGATGTTGAGCCCCCCGGAACCGAACGTCTTTACATTCTGCTGATAGCAGTCAAAGCTCGTGCTGCCGTTTTTGTAGTACTCCGCGTCCACCTTGTTGTCGGTGACCAGCTGCTGGTAGATCAGTTTGGCAAACTGGCGGGTAAAATTCTGCTCCTGGCCCCAGGTGGAGCCTGCCCCCGGATCTCCCTGTCCGTGGCCGGCGATAATCAGCACCTGCGCCCGGTTGGCCGTGCCGTTTGTGATGACCCCGTCCTCGTCGATGACATAGTCCTTATAGGTCGTATCCTTTAACATGCGGCCCGTGGTATCGTCAAAGTAGTACTGCTTGTTCTTGATGGTCTGCAGTCCGGTCTGCATGACGCCGCTGCTGCTGAAGTAATACTCATGGCTGCCGATGGTGTTCAGACCTGTCAGGCGAAGTCCGTCGTCATCGAGGTAGAAGCGGCTTTTGCCGACCGTTTTCCAGACACCGGCTAAAAATTTGTGCAGGGAGGCATCATAGTAGCGCCATCTGCCGTTGATCTTTACCCAGCCGTTGACCTTGGCGGTGCCGACCTTTTTTCCCTCGGCGTCCACGAGGTAATCATCCGGGGTGACGGTGTCCTTGAGCATCTTTCCGTCGCCGTCCACGTACCAGGTATCTTCCACCCAGGAATTTTTCACCATCGCGCCGTCCGAGCCAAAGTAGTACTTTTCGCTTCCCACAGCCTTCCACTTGTTCGTGGTCGCCCGCCCGCGGGTGCCAAACTTTTTCGAGGTGCTGAAAAAGTACGTCTTGTCGTCCACCTTCGTAAGGCCCGCTTTGACGATGCCGGTGCTCTCATCGAAGTAATAGTGATAATTGCCGATGGCCTTGTACCCGGAATACATCATTCCGCGAACTCCCGGCGCTCCGCTTTTTTTAAAGTAGCGAAAGCCCTCGTCGAAATCCTGCCAGGCAGTCTGCAGTACACCTTTCTCGTCGAAATAAAAGGTCCGGCTGCCGATTTTTTGCAGCCCCTTTACTTTGGCGGAGGACGTTTGTCCGTCTTCCGTCTCTGTGGTTTTATAATAGTACAGCTTCCCGTTTTTCTCCACCCAGCCGGTATTGGCGGCCAGCGCACGGCAGGATCCCAGGAGGCAAAGAGCGAACAGAAACAGGGCGGCAGCAAGAACTTTTAGCCTTCCGGCGGCCGTTTTTGTCTTTTCCAACAGATGTGTCATCGCAAAGTACTCCTTTAAGTTTGCGGTTTTTCGCAGAGTTCCTGTGATTATTTTAGCACTTCCCCCTCTGTGATACAAGGATTTTTTCAAAAAACGGCAGGATGTCGAAATGTATTGTACGCAAACTTTGGGCTCCCACTGCGAAACGGCAGAATTTCCGGCAGCGAAATTTTCGTTCAGGTAAAACTAGGCGGAAGGCTCGAATGTTCCCAAGGAGCGGAAGGAGCGAAAGCTTTCAGATAGTGTGCTTTGGCAAACCTGGAAACGAAAAAGGAAACAGGGTAAAGATAAGGAGGCGGCCGATTTTAAGAATTTCCTCCCAAGAGTAAGGGGACGGGCAGGCCCGTCCCCGGAAAAGTTAAATCTCGCAGTCGGAAAGCAGGATGTTTCTGATTTTTCTTGTCATGGGGATCGTTCCCGCGTTCCTCTTTTGCTGCATTAAAATCAGAGTCATGTTGTCTGCGGGGAAGTTGGCAAAGTAGCAGCCGAGCGCCCCGTCCCAGCCGTATTCTCCGGGACGCGTGAGGGTGGAGGCCATGCCGGGCGACTTCGTCATGATGCGCATCAGGTGCGAGTAGGTGAATCCCTCCAGTCCGCACCAGTTTCGAAACTCCCGCTGCTGGGCAGGTGTTAAGCCCCCGGAGGTTAAGAAGGCCGCAGTTCTTTCTGATAAGATGCGTTTCCCGTTGAATTCCCCGCCGTTTAGGAGCATCTGGGCGAAATGTGCGTAATCGTCAATCGTGGAGACCAGCCCGGCACCGCCCGATTCAAACGCTGGTCTTTCATCCGCGCGGTTTCGAATCAGCAGATCGTCGCCCTCATAGAGCTTTCTTTGTCCCGGTCCGACCGTCTCATAGGTTTTCGCCAGCCGGTTTTGGGATTCTTCCGGCACCCAAAAGCCAGTATCCTTCATTTCCAGAGGCCTGAAGATGCTTTCCTGCAAAAAGTCCCCGAACCGCTCGCCGGTGATCTTTTCCACCAGTGCCCCCAGCACATCCGCCCCCAGACCATAGCTCCAGGAGGTATCCGGCTCATAGGCCAGGGGAAGTTTCCCCAATGCGTTGGCGAATTCCAGGGTGGTGACTTCCTGCGGAGTGCGAAGCTTCTTTGTGCACTCTTCCAGGAAGGAGAGAACCTCCTGACCGGCAATTGTGAGAGGATCGCCGTAGGTCAGTCCCGCGGTCATGTTTAAAAGATACAGCGGCAGCATCGGTTTGACGGCCGGGACGAGGACACCGTTTTTTTCCACCTGCATCCTGGCGAATCCTTCCAGGTAATTCTCCACCGGTTCGGCCAGATCCAGTCTCCCGCGCTCCACGAGAATCATGACCGCGGCGGCGGTGATTGGCTTGGACATCGAATACAGCCGAAAGATCGTATCCCTCTGGATGGGGACATTATTCTCCACATCCGCCCATCCCTGTTCATCGTAAAACAGCTCTTTTCCGTCCTGGATGACAAGCAGGCTGGCGCCCGCCGTCGTTCCGTCCTTAATGGCTTTATAAATCGCCTCGTGGATGCGTCCTTTCGTGACTTTTCTCATCGTGTTTCCTCCTTAATTTTTCCGGGTTTAAGTTCCCCGCTAGGGTTTTTAGTCTGTATGCCCAAATCTTTTCCCGGGCGGATCCCTGATCCGGAAACTTAAAAACCCTCCGCGCTGCATAAGTGTGGCACGAAGGGCAGGTTTGCTTTTTCTATCCCCGCATGAAACGGCTCAGGAATTCTTTCGTGCGCGGGTTTTTAGGATTGGTAAAGATCGCGGCCGGATCTCCCTCTTCGGCGATGATTCCCTCCGACATGTAGACGACATGGGTGGAGACATCACGCGCGAAGGCCATCTCGTGCGTGACGATGATCATCGTCATGCCTTCCTTGGCGAGCTGCTTGATGACGTCCAGCACCTCTCCCACCATCTGGGGGTCCAGAGCCGAGGTCGGTTCGTCAAACAGCAGAAGCTCCGGCCCCATCGCCAGGGCGCGGGCGATCGCCACCCGCTGCATCTGTCCGCCGGATAACTGGCGGGGCATCGCGTTGATATAAGGGGCCATGCCCACCTGGTCCAAAAAGGTTAAGGCGGTCTTTTTCGCCTCTTCCTTACCTTTTTTTAAGACCTTCATCTGCCCGATCATGCAGTTTTTCAGCACGGACATGTTCTTAAACAGGTTGAAGCTTTGAAAGACCATGCCGACTTTTGCCCGGTAGGAGGCCGCGTTGGTGCGCGAGGAGAGGATATCGGTCCCGTGAAAGAGAATCTCCCCGGTGGTCGGCGTCTCCAGGAGATTGATGCAGCGTAGGAGCGTGGACTTTCCGGAGCCGGAGGCTCCGATGATACAGGTCACATCGCCCGACGATACGGAAAAATCGATATCCCGCAGTACGACGTTTTTGCCGAACGTCTTGCTTAAGTGCCGGACAGCAATCACCTGTTCTCTGTCCATTCGTCCTCCTCCTTCCCCGGATAGTTGTACATCCCGCTTGTGTGGGCCAGCGTATCGGTTGTCGCCAGATCATAATTTTCCTTCCCGTCCATCTTCTTTTCCCAGAAGCGCAAAAGCCTTGAGCAGGCGAAGGTTAAGACGAAGTAGATCACCATGGCGACCGTGAACGATTCGAAGTAGGTATAGTAGGCGCCGGCCACGCTCTTGGCCGCGTAGAACAGCTCGACGATGCCGATGACTGAGAGCACACAGGTGTCCTTGATGTTGATGATCAGGTTGTTGCCGATCTGCGGCATGATGTTTCGCAGCGCCTGCGGAAGGATCACGTAGAGCATCGTCTGCACATGAGTCATGCCGATGGCCTTTGCCCCCTCGGTCTGCCCCGGGTCGATGGAGAGGATGCCGCCGCGCACCGTCTCCGCCATGTAGGCGCCGGTGTTGATGGACACGATAAAGAAGGCCGCGAACCACATCGACATGTTGATGCCGAATAAGACGGAAGAGCCGAAGTAGATAAACATGGCCTGCGCCATCATCGGGGTGCCGCGGAAGACCTCCACGTAGGCGTTTAAGACCAGGCGCACGACTCCCAGTACGCCCCGTTTGACGATGTTGTCATTTTTGCTGACGGGGATCGTCTGCACGATCCCCACCGCAAAGCCGATGATGCAGCCGATCAGGGTGCTGATCACGGCGATGATCATTGTATTTTTTGCCCCATCCAGGTAGGACATCCCGCGGGTCTGAATGATATAGACTATTCTGCCAAAAAAATCCTGTGGCATACTGTTCCCCTCTGCCGTTCCTTAAAACCAGGAACCTGAATTTATTCCGCGTCAGCAAGCGGCTGTACGGAGATCGCCTCGTCCATCATGGCCACGTAATCGTCCACGGTCATCTTCGCAAGCACACCGTCGATCGCTTCCTTCAGCTCGGTGTTGCCCTTCTGCAGGGAGATGCCGATGTTGATCTCCTCCTCGGACACTTCAAAGTCGTCATCAGAGCCGGAGAAATCAAGCAGCGTGAAATCCGGATAGGCCACACAGGCCGCCATGCCGGTCGGCATATCGGTGACCACGATGTCGCACTTGTCCGCTTCCAGAGCTACCAGCATGGCCGGCGCGGATTCCTGGGCCGGAAGAATGTTGGCATCCGGGATCTGCGGCAGACATACATCATACCAGACGGTATTCAACTGAGAAGTCGCGGTGGCACCGGCAAGACCGGAGACACCTTCCGCCGCCGCATAGTCGCTGCTGGCTTTTGTCAGCGTGACGATGGAGGCATAGTAATACGGCTCCGTGAAATCAACCATCTCCAGGCGCTCCGAGGTGATGGACTGCCCGGCGATCACGCAGTCAACCGTTCCGGACTGCACCGCGGGTACCAGAGAATCCCAGTCGAGTTTGACGATCTCTAAGTTCCAGCCGAGTTCCTCGCAGATATGCTTGGCCATCATGACATCGTAGCCGTAGGCATACTCTGTGCTGTCGGCAATCGGCACAGCTCCGTTGGAATCATCCGCCTGCGTCCAGTTGTAGGGGGCGTATCCGCACTCCATGGCCACCCGCAGGGTCCTTGGTTCCTCCGCGAAGGCGATACTTCCGATCGCCAGCCCCATGGCAGCCGTACAGACAAGGCCTGCCAGCAGTTTTCCATTTCTTCTCATGTTTCTTTCCTCTCTTTCCTGTTGAGTGATCGAATCGCCTGTGCACACCTAAGATGCGTTTTCTTCGCAGCCTCCCTGCGTGTGACAGCCATCCGCCGGTTGTTTGGCAGGGACACCTCTCTCCTGCCGCCTTTTTCCGCGAATCCTTAAAATTTCCGCGGAAAGTCGCACATAAAAAAAGCACAAAGGAGTTTCCCTTTCCAGCAATGGAACTCCTTTGTCCCTCAGCGCAATTCTACTATAGCATGAAATTTTGGGAAATACAATTCTTAATTTTCTTTTTTGAGGTTTCCCGGGGCGCCGGGGCGTAAAATCAGGCTTGGAAATCCGCGCAAGTTTAATTCGAGTCTCTCACCCTATAGTGGGGATTTCCTGTTCATTTAATGATTTACAGAATATGACATCCATTAGTCTATGAGTGTGAGGCAGATGAAAGACAAAGGCCTTGCAAACCTTCCTGTAACTTTGACCTGCCTGCTAAGAAACGGGACGGGGAGCGTTCTCCTTTCAGGCGATTCCGGTAACCAACGCGAATAGGAGAACTTCCTTCTCCAAGTTTAATGTTTCCGCTGTGTGCCGCCGCATACAGGTATCTCCGGTCCTAATCCATTTTTCATATCATGTTTTCGATATGTTTAGTTTTTAATCTTGAATTTTTACAGTATGTATTGTAAGCTATACAGAAAAACAGGGAGGCGAATCTTATCCTGCGGGCAGCGGGATACAGGATGATCAATGCCAGGGCTGATCTAAAAAACGGAAAGGCCAGCCATTTATGTTCAGATCTGTCAGGGAGGACTTTAGTCAGGATATAAGTGAAAAAAGCGGCTGCCTTCCAGAGTGATGGAAAAAGAAAGGAGACTTAAGTGGAAACCTTTGTTGTGTTTGACCTGGAAACATCAGGTCGCTATCCTACAACTGCCGAGATTATTGAGATCGCGGCACTGAAGGCAAAAGGCCACGAGATTGTTGAGGAATTTTCGACATTCGTGAAACCGAAAAGAGCGATTGACCCGGAATCAACAGCGATCAATGGGATAACGAATGCGATGGTGGCAGATGCGCCGTCTCTGACCGAGGCGCTTACAGCTTTCCGTGATTTCATACAGGACTATGTGCTTGTTGGCTATAACATCGCTTCGTTCGATCTGCCAATACTGCGGAGAGTTTTTCAGAGTGAACTTCGGGTAAGTATAGAAAACGAGTATGTTGACGTTTTGCGCCTGGCCAGACAGGAGCTGACTTTTCTTCCGGACAGAAAACTCACAACAGTCGCCGCATATTTTGGCATCGATACAACGGGAGCACACCGGGCGCTGAATGACTGTTACATTACGCTGGAGTGCTTCAGGAAACTGGAGGATATGACAGTTGGCGACTGCGGTCCCAGATCGGCAAAACCGGCACAGGCACAGAAACGGAAACATCATCCGCAATTCTCGAAAGAGACAAAGGCGCTGCAGACACTGCAGGGATTTCTGATGGGTGTAATCGCCGACAATATTTTGACAGAGCCTGAAGTGCTGGCGCTGAAAGGCTGGCTTGACGAAAACAGAAGTCTTGCGGGGCAATATCCCTTTGACCGGGTATTTGACGTGGTCGAGAAAGCATTGGCAGACGGGCTGCTGGAACAGGAAGAGCTTGATGAGATGCTTGGACTGTTCAGAAAATTCACATCGCCGACAGACGAATGCGCCGATTCGGCAGACGAGTTTGAACTTTCCGGAAAGACAGTCTGCCTGACAGGGGATTTTGAATATTGTTCCAGGAGCTCCATGGAGACGCTGCTGTCCAGTTACGGATGTATCTGTAAAAACACGGTAAGCGGCAAAACGGACTATGTGATCGTTGGCGCTCTTGGAAGCCCGGAGTGGTCTCATGGCACCTATGGGAGCAAAATCAAGAAGGCGCTTGAGTATCAGGAGAAGGGGAAGAACGTACAGATTGTCAAAGAAGAAAGGCTTATGGAAGTATTGCAGGAGAAAGGACTGATACCATGACGGAGCAGTTATCATTGTATGACGCAGGCACGGATGAGTTCTATGGAAAACTGCAGGACTTGCTGGACGACATCATCGTCTCCCACAACCTGCCGCCAAAATCCATACATTTGTACTCAAACAGAGGGAAAACTGCCGGCAGGGAGACATCGAAATCGATCTGCATCTTTGAACCGGAGTATCCGCCTAAAGAGAATGCGCGTGAGACCGCGGGAAGAAATCTCGTGATACTGAACATCAAGGAGGTGAAGGATGACTGCCTGGAGCTGATCATGGGGTTTCATCAGTACAACAACGTTGATGTACCCGATACGGCAGAGGTGAAGATCCCGAAATCCCATGACAAGGCCCGTGTGATTTTCTCAAGAGCGGATGATTCCGTTTTTCAGTTCATCCGGGAAAACGTGCTGTACTGCCTGGCAACTTACGAGTCATCAAGCAGCTTCGGGTGCTGTGACAGGTTTATTGCCTGTTCCGATGCTGGAAAGTGCGTCCACGACAACAAGATCTATTCGATGGGGTGCAAATACCGGGCGAATCTGGAAGCCGGGAGAATTTTCTACGGCAAGAACAGAAATGTGGATTGAACACACATCGGGCGGCCTTCCGGAACAGGACAGCCTTACATGAAGCGGGGATTTTGGTATCGAAAAAGGGACGGGCAAAGCCCGTCCCAAGTATTTCCGGCAGAATCCTGATTATATACTCATGAAAGCTTCACCAAGTTTTTATTAAGCAATGGTAAAATCCTCCTTATGTTTCACTTCTTTGCCGGAATCTGGCGCAGCTTCTGATCCAGTTCCTCTACCGCCGCGGACGGCGCATTCACAAACCCTAAGGCATCCCGCAAGGTCATCCTTGCCGCCATCTTCATCAGCATCTGCGGATCCATTCCGCCGCCCATCTCACCGGCCGCGGGAGCGAACCCGGCCATCAGGGAAGATAAGATCTCTCCCGCGGAGGGATCACTCATCAGGACGCCCATCGTGCAGTCGACATTGAGGACATCTTCCCAGTTCCCGTTCATAAATTTCCTGCACGTGGGAGCGCTCATTCCGTTATCAGAAAAGTCTCCCAGCATCTCCTTAAGCCACCCGATGCTGTCATTCACCCAGTTGGGGATCCGCGCGGTCATCTTGGTGGAAGGCGTCTGTACGGAGGAATTCGCGGTGGAGAAGCGGTGAGGGCCGTAGGAATAAATATGGGTCTCGAAAGCGATCCCCTGTCTGTCAAGGGCCTGGGCAAAGTCTAAGGTGTTGGCAACCGGCACCACGTTGTCCATGCGCGAGGCAAACAGAAAACACGGACAGGTACATTTCTTTGCCTGCAAGGTTTTAGTAAGAAGTAAGATTTTCTGTACCTACTCTACCAGTTTCGCGATCAGAGAGCAAGGAGTTTTTAAGGTAAGGATTTACGTGAAGTTACTGTCTTTTCTTCTTTTGCTTTCAGTCTTACCGCTTGGTTTTCTGGATGTCGTTTAACATCAAAATGAATCCCTGCAGCTGCTGCGCCGACATCACACGGAAACTCACCAGGGACTTTAAGGGCATGCCAAACATCATGGCTTCATTGGATTTGGCATCAGCGTCGCTTTGCCGCTCTTCCATTTCCATATGCCCCTCTTCCGCCTGGCTCCTGGACTGAGCCTGCGCGATCATCTGTCCGACCACTTTTGCCGTGAGGGGATTTGCCAGAAGCTCTCCTACCGTCGTGGAGCTGGTAACCTCAAACGGCAGCATTTTCTGTGTTGTAAAGGTTATCTGCGTACGTACACGGATGTCATCGCTGGCGTGTCCGATCAGGATCTCATACGTTCCACTGGGAGCATACCAGTCCCTAAGATCCGGATCGTAGTAGGACAGGGAGCGGTCATTGATCGGCATGGTCACAGTTTTTGTCTCCCCGGGTTTCAGATATACTTTCGAGAATCCTTTCAGTTCCTTGACCGGACGGCCAAACGTCCCAGTCTGATCGCTGACGTAAAGCTGTACGACCTCTTTTCCGGCGACTTTCCCGGTGTTGGTGACCTCTACCGAAACATCTGCGGTCTCGCCGTCCGCGAAGCTTGTCTTTGAACAGCGCGGATTCGCGTAGGCAAACTCCGTGTAGGAAAGCCCATGCCCAAACGCCCAGCGAACCGGCATCTTTTTGGCTTCATAGTAGCGGTAGCCCACGTAGATCCCCTCGGTATACCTGACTTTTTTTCCGTCTCCATGGAACGTTAGGTAACTTGGGTTGTCTTCCAGGCGAAGGGGGAAGGTCTCCGCGAGACGGCCGCAGGGGTTGGCTTCTCCCCAAAGCAGGCAATCCGCCGCCTCTCCGACACCCTGACCGCCCAGGTACATCTCCAGGATCGCGGCCGCCGAATCGGCCCAGGGAACTTCAATGGAGCTTCCGTTGTGCAGCACCACCACAGTATTTGGCTGTACTTTTGCCACGGCTTCGATCATCTTTACCTGGCACTCCGGCATGGCCATCGAATCGCGGTCAAAGCCCTCCGATTCGAAGCTGTCGGGAAGACCGGCGAAGATCACGGCCGCATCGGCCTCTTTCGCGGCTTCCACCGCGCGGGAAAGTTCCTGAGGGTCCAGTTCGTCTTTATCTCCCGGGAAGCCTTTTACATAGGTTACCTCACGTCCTTTTTCCACCGCGGCGGAGTACGCGTCCGACACCTCACTGGGGTTGATGCGGCTGGATCCGCTGCCCTGATAGCGCGGATGTTTCGCGTATTCTCCGATATAGACAACCCTTTGTCCGCTCTTTAACGGCAGCACTCCGTTGTTTGTAAGCAGCACGGCGCACTCTTTTTCCACTTCCACGGCCTTTTTATGATCCGCCCTGCGATCGTATACGGCCTCCGGATGCCGGTGATCGACGTAGGAGAAAATGAGGGAAAGCACCCTCTCCACCGCCCGGTCTACGAGCGCCTCATCGAGTTTTCCTTCCTTAACCGCCTGCACGATCAGGGCATCGTTTTCCCCGTTGGAACCCGGCATTTCCAGATCGAGTCCGGCTTCGATGCCCTTCACCCGGTCGGCCACCGCGCCCCAGTCGGTTACCACGCAGCCTTCATACCCCCATTCCTCCCTTAAGATATCGGTCAGGAGCTTTTTGTTCTCCGCGGCGAAGGTTCCGTTGATCTTGTTGTAGCTGCACATGACGGTTTTGGGTTTTCCCTCTTTCACGGCGATCTCAAAGCCGGTCAGGTAAATCTCCCGCATCGTGCGCTCATCCACCTCGGAGGAACAGCTCATACGGTTGTATTCCTGGTTGTTCACCGCGAAATGTTTGAGACTCGTTCCCACGTCCCATTTCTGCACCCCTCTGATATGCGCCGCCGCCATCTTTCCGGCCAGATACGGGTCTTCGGAGAAATATTCAAAGTTTCGCCCGCACAGAGGACTTCTCTTGATGTTGATGCCCGGTCCTAAAAGGACGCCCAAGTCTTCCGCCTGGCACTCCTCACCCAGGGCTTCTCCCATCTTTTCGATCAGTTCCGGATCGAAGCTCGACGCCGTCGCGCAGGCGGCCGGGAAACAGGTCGCGACGATGCTTTCCCCCAGTCCCAAGTGGTCCCCGGCGCCGGTCTGTTTGCGCAGTCCGTGAGGGCCGTCGGAGAGCATCATGGCGGGGATCCCCAAACTCTCCACGGCTTTGGTGTGCCAGAAATCGGAACCGGAGCAAAGTCCGGCTTTCTCTTCCAGTGTCAGTTCACTGACCATCTGTTTGATGTCTCGTTCCATTTACAAGGTCTCCTTTTCATTTTTCTTTTTCTGCCTAGGCCTTTTAACTTTCTTATGATTGTCTTAATCTTTTCCAGGTGGGAACAAGTCAAAGGGGAAACAGGCGGTTTCGCCATTTACGGAAGCAGAAAATCCTCTATCTGCCATTCCCCGTACCAGCGAATCACCGGTTTTCCCTCTTTGAAGGATACCGGAAGCCAGACATAGGTGGCTTTCGAGGTATCGGCATTTTCCAGCATCGGAGAGTTCGAAAGTTCCCCGCGCTCCTCAGCAGAGACGCTGTAGTGCTCAGGATCCGTGCTGGAAGCGATCCCCCGCTCCAAAAGATCCGCCCGTTTCGCGTCCACCGGGTAATCCGGAACCCAGCGGTCGGCGATGGAGATAAAAAGATCGGTTCCCTCCACCCTGAAAATATCCGACAGCTGGCTGTTAAAGGAGGCTCTGCTTTCGTCGTTTACATGCGGATCTCCCAGGGAGACAAAGGGCTCTTCCCAGTCTTTTGTAACCGCTGAATCACTGCGGTTTGGCACATAGCCGGTCATGCCGCTTGTAAGCAGGAAATGGTTCCCTTCCCGGGAAAACAATGTGACACCTTCGCGGCAAAACGGGGCTTTCAGTCCCATGTACTGCCTGGAGACTTGTCTTTCGACCGCCAGATAGTCCTCCGTTAAGACCATGCCGATGATGCCGGTATGATCGCCGTCCATGAACAGGTACGCCTTTTTCGTCTTCTCATCCACCTCGATGTCAAAGTCTCCGACTTCCATGCCAAACGGACGGTATTCGCTGCGAACGATTGTGTAGGGACCGGTAAAGGCGTCGGCGGTTAGAATGAGAAAGCAGCCCTGATCCCCCGACTGTTTGATCCAGCAGACGTATTGGCCCGTCTTTTCGCATTTGACGATATGCGGGCGGTCCGCATGCTTTTCCGGATAGAGTCCGGATTCCCGGTTTTTAAGATCCGGAGGGATGATGAGCCCCAGATCTTCCCAGTTGTAGAGATCCTTCGAGGCGTAGGCGCGAATTCCCCAGGTCCAGATGGCATTTTTGCCGTCCGTGCGGTCCTTGTTCTCCCCGTACCAGTAATAGGTGCCGTTTTCATAAAACACCGCGCCGCCGTGCGCCTGGATGCGTTTCCCTTCGGTATCCCGCCAAACCTGTCCGGGTCTGATCGAATGCTGGGTGACAGGAGATGAGATTTCTGCTGCCGAAGCGGTAAGCGGCTGGTCCTCGCTATAATATCCGGCCAGAGAATCCTCCACCATTAGGTTACATGCCTGCAAACGGGTATCTAAAAGGTTAAGCTGCTCCTTCGTGATTGCTCCTTTCGCGTACTCGGCGATGCGGTTTAGGGTAAAACCGGAAACCGCCTGATTTTGCTCCAGCATGGCCGCCATGTGTGGCAGACACTCTTCCAGGATCTGTCTGCTCTCCGGGAAGGAAAGCACCTGTTCCAGCCTGGAATTTTTACTAAGTTCCAATCTTTTCATCTCTTCTTACTCCTCCTTACCGAAATAGTACTGCAGCTTTGCGAAAAAATCCCGTAAGAGCAGTCCGTAGTCTAAACCGGTGCAGACGGTGATCGTTTTTCCGTTTCCCTCCCCGTAGCAGCCGTCGGCCATGACGCGGGGAGCGCTTTTCATTTCCACGGACGGGGCATAGGCCATCATCATGGCGACTACGGGGGAATCCCCCAGCGACCAGCATTCGCCGGAGGCAAAGCCGACCCGTTTGCGGGCCTCGGAGATTTCCGGCCCTAAAAAGGGCATCGGCTGCTACCCTAAGGAGGTGCTGACTCTTAAGACGGTGTCATACAGATACCTGCCGATGGCCCCACAGGGGCGCACCTGCTGATAAAGTTCGGCGAAGCTTACTTTTGTCTGGCTGTAGATGTTGACCGGGATCTGCCAGACATCCGCTTTTGAATCAAACAGCACGTTGGCGGCGGCGATATCGCCGAAGAGGTTCGGCTCATATCCTCCCTTTGGGTATGCCGCTCCGCCGGTCCAGACAACGGTCAGTTTTTCTCCGATCTCCGGGGCCATCAAAAGAGCGCTGGCCACGTTGGTGAGGCGAGCCTGACAGGCGATAAACAAAGGCCGATCGTCTTCCTTTTTTGCCTCCTCAATGATCGCCCTCGCCCCTTCGCTGATCCGCGGTGCCTTCTCATCCGCAAGGGGATCTTCGGAGCCTCGAAAAACGCTTACCTTGCCCTTTAGTCCGCACAGGTTTAAAAGCGTATTAATTTCATGTACACTCTGTCCAACTGTATCATCTCCACGGCCAGGGCCTAAGCTGCAGCCGATGATGCCGCGCACATCAAACTTCGGCGTCATCAGCTGATGGACGATCG
>CAZXSN010000069.1:0-15738 GCA_964643295.1 uncultured Lachnospiraceae bacterium | reverse complement strand
TAAACAACTAATATCAAACTAACCAGCAAAATCGAGAGAACTTTTAACTCTCAAGCTTGTAATCGATGGCCTTTAAAAATCCGCAGATGGACTCAGGGAAAATTGAGAGTTCTTCATGGGGTAAGCAGCTACTGCCCTGGAATGCCTCTGATCCTTCAGCGCGGAATACTACCCGTGAGTAGTCTACTCATAAGTAGTATACTCGTGAGTAGTAGGCTCGAAAGCAGCATACTCTTGAGTACTTTCTTTCTGACCGAAACAGTGTCTGCGGGCAGCCTCTTGGGATGGAGCATTCAGCATGATTGCCTTTCTGTAGTTCGAAGCGGCCTGGTTACGGATATCTCCAGCTCTTCGCCTTGGAACAAGTGGACTATGAGGATCTGAAGATGGATCCGGAAAAAAGAGCGTTCTTCACGGGCTAAGCAGCTTATGGCTGGGAAAGCTTCTTACCCTTCAGGGCGGAATGCCGCTCGTGGATAGTCTGCTCGTAAGTAGTACACTCATGAGTAGTAAACCCGTGAGTAGTCTACCCGTGAGTAGTACGCTCGAGAGCAGCATACTCTTGACTACTTTCTTTCTGGCTGACACAGGGTCTGTGGAAAGCCTCTTTGGGAGAGGATTCCGGCCCGTTGGCCTTTCGGTAGTTCGAAGCGACCTGGCTACGGACAGATCTACCCAGCTTTTTCCTCTTGTAATCAATGAACCTTAAAGATTCGATGATAGTACCGGGGAGAAGAGCGTTTTTCACAGGTTGAGCTGCTTATGGTCTGGACAGCCTATGATCCTTAAGCGCGGAATGCTGGTCGTGGATAGCCTACTCGTAAGTAGTCTACTCATAAGCAGTATACTCGTGAGTAGTATACTCATAAGTAGTATACCCGTAAGTAGTATACTCGAGAGTAGTCTACTCTTAAGTAGTATACTCATGAGTAGTATATTCGAGAGTACTTTCTTTCTGACCGAAACAGTGTCTGCGGACAGCCTGGTTGGGAGGAGAATCCGGTGTGCTGGCCTATCTGTAGTTTGAAGCTGCCTGGATACGGACAAATCTCTCCAACTTTTTCATCTTGTAATCGATGAACCTTGAAGTGTCCGCAGATTGTTCCGGGGAGAATTGAGCGTTCTTCACGGGCAGAACATCCACTGCCCTGGAATGCCTCTGATCCTTCAATGGAATATTACCCATGAGTAGTCTACTCGTAAATAGTATACTCATAAGTAGTATTCTCATGAGTAGTATACCCGTGAGTAGTCTACTCTTAAGTAGTATACTCATGAGTAGTATGCTCGAGAGTACTTTCTTTCTGCCCGAAACAGTGTCTGCGGACAGCCTTTTGGAAGGAGAATCCGGCGCGTTCGCCTTTCTGTAGTTCGAAGCGCCCTGGTTACGGACAGATCTCTTAAGCTTTTCGTACTATAATCAATGAAAGTCTGTAAAATTTCCCAGACATAGCCCTTACTGTAAATTCTCCTTAAGAGTCGTCCTTAAACTTACTTTAAAGTTTCTAATTATTCCGTGGTGCAACACATTTTCAGCATGGACCGGACAGTATGTATTGGATTCCGAACGATAAAACAAAGAAACGTTTCTTTGTCTCTCCCCGGATATTGTAGGTATAAAACCGAATGTTCTTCGCCAACGATGTGTTGCCTGCATTCACCTGCATGGAAAGGGATAGCCAAACCTTTAGCCTTTACACGCCCGTTTCCCTTCCCGCATAAATTTTGACACACTCATTTCGGGGTATTCTGCCGCGTCTTCTTTGCTGAGCAGATTTTTCTCAACAAGCGAATACAGGGTTTTAAGCATCCCTATTCTCTCGCCTCTTCGCTCGGCTCTTCTCTCTCCTCTTCTTTTACTCTCTTCCAGCAGGGCGTGTCCTATACCGCTCATTTCTCCCATCCCCCCTAACCTTCCCGCGTTGAGTTTAAGCAGCTTTTTGATAAGCAGGTTTTTCTGCTCTGATGGTATATCTTCCGATGGTATATCTTCCCATTGTCTGTGAAACGCGCAAAGAAAAGCACATATGAAAGGGCAAAGGCAAAAGCATAAAAGCAAACCCGCAAAAGCAGCCTTTCAGCGCAGCTGCCTGCTCATCAGATTTTCACTTGTCAATCCCCTTATTGCCTCCATCATTTCCATCACCTTTACAGCCTTTTGCCGTTACTGCCGCTACTGCCGTTACTGTTATCGTCTTTGTTCCCCTGATTCTTCAAAGCTGCGAAGCTTCGGAGCTGTCTTTCTAAATGGTCTAAGGGTCTAAAAGATCCGTCCTCTTTAGGGTTCCCGCGTAATCTTACGCGGGATCTTAAACCAAATCGTTCTTAAGGGCGCGTTGCTCTTAAACACTTAAGCAGCTTTCCCGCTGACCCTACCGGTCCGCTTTTTAAGCTTACCAGTCTTTGGTCTCCTCAACCGCCTGCCGGATATCGTGATACAGCTCGATCAGTTTCGGATCCTCCACGGAAACCGGCAAAAACGGCAGCCTGGGATCGCCCATCGGACAGCCGTCCAAGGTAATCAGCCCCTTTACAGCTCCGTGCATGGAAGGAAACGCGCAGATCCTATAGATCAACGGGGTAACTTTACCCTGCACCGCTGCCGCCTTCTCCCACTCTCCCCGATCAATCAGCTCCTCCATCTTTAAGTACAGCTCCGGCATCGCGCCGTAGGTGCCGCCAATCCCCGCATCCGCGCCCATGAGACGGCCGGCGACATATTGTTCATCGGGGCCGTTAAAGACCAGAAAGTCGGAACCGCCCGCCTGCTTAAAGCGCAGGATGTCCTGTGCCGGGTCAGAAGAGCATTTCACGCCCGCTACCCGGTCGTTTTCAAGCATCCGGTAAAACAGATCCATCGAGAGGTTAAAGCCGGTAAGCTGGGGAATATTGTAGATGATGAAGGGGAGATCGGCCGCTTCGGTAATCTTCGTCCAGTGCCGGTAAACGCTCTCCTCACCGGGGCGGTAGTACACACAGGGAACCGCGGATATGGCGTCCGCACCGATGCTTTCGGCGTGCCGCGCCAAAAGGCAGGAATGTCTGGTATCCGCGCAGCCCACATGGACGATAACGTTCATCTTGCCGCCAACCTCTTCCATAACGGTTTCCGCCACCAGCATCCTCTCCTCATGATCCAACAGGAACCCTTCCCCGGTACTGCCGCAGACATACAGCTGCTTAATGCCTTTATTAAGGAAGTACCGGCACACTGCCCGCACTCTGATAACATCCACGCTTCCGTCCTCCGCGAACGGCGTATTCAAAGCAACCGTGGTATGTTTCAACCGGTTACCGTTAAACTTACTCATACCTGCACCTCTTCTTCTTTCAAGGATCTCCTTTCGCCAAAGGAGCTGTACTCGTGATGGTTTTACTTTACCACAGCCCTCCCGGGAATGCAATTCGAATCGGCTTGTTTTCCTCGTTTTCCTCCTCTTCCCCCTCCCTTCTTTTCTCTCGCCCTTTTACCCTTCTCTCTCCTCCTCCCCTTTTCCGCCCTTCTTCGATGCCAATCCTCCTTATGCACAGGAAAACTCTCCTTCCAGGCTCCCAAAGCAGCCAAACCTTCCTATAAATAAAGCCATCCTCCAGTCCCTCACCCCTTCTTCACCAGTCTTCTTTAAGAATCCCCACCTTCTCCCGGTTCCTTACCTTCTTCTATAAATTGACCTTCTCCTGACTCCCAACCTCCTCCAACATCAGAGTCTCCTCAGACTCCATAAAACACCCTGGCCGCCTTCCTCATCCAGGCCTCTTCCGGTACTTCATCTTCCAGTCTCTATCTTCCTGACACAGACAGAATCAACGTTCAGGCTCATGACGCTGTAAATCATATTATTCCTATTGACATAGTAGTTAATGGGGTGTATGATACGGGATATGATACGAAAGGTGACAGCCCTGGGGGAAACCCGGGGCAGCCAAACAAAAGCATATTCCAAGGGGGAAAAAGGAAGAAATGAAGAAAAAGACAGTAAAAAATCTGACGGCGGCAGCCCTGACACTGGCCCTTCTCGCAGGGAGCGCACTTACCGCTTTCGCTGACGAGAAAGGCACCATCAACTTAGGATCCAAGGACTTTACGGAAAACGAGATCGTGGCGGAAATCTACGCCCTGGCTTTGGAAGACGCGGGGTATGAGGTAAACCGGACCTTCGATATAGCGGCCTCCGTGATCCATACCAGCATTGTAAACGGCGAAATCGACCTCTACCCGGAATATACCGGTACCGGTCTCTTAACGATCCTGCAGCTGGATGCCCTCACGGATCCGGACGAAGTGTACGAGGTGGTCAAAGAAGAGTATGAAAAGCAGTTTTCCCTTACCTGGCTTGACTACGCGCAGGCCAACGACGGACAGGGGCTGTTTGTCAGCAGGGAGCTTTCCGATACCTATGACATCCACACGATCTCCGATCTGCAGGCCAACGCCGAAAACGTGCGCTTCGCCTCCCAGGGAGAGTTTGACGAGCGCTCGGACGGCATCCCCGCCCTGGAGGCGGTCTACGGGCCCTTCGAATGGAAATCCTCCGCGGTTTACGATAACGGGCTTAAGTATCAGGTCGTGGAAAGCGGCGAGGCGGACGCGGCTCCCGCATATACGACGGAGGGAAATTTAGCGCAGAGCGACAAGTTTGTCCTTTTGGAGGACGACAAGCATGTCTGGCCGCCCTACAACCTGGCCCCCGTGGTGCGCGACGAGGTGCTGGAAAGCTATCCGGATATCGCCGAGATCCTTAACGGCATCAGCGCGAAACTTGATACGGAAACCGTAACCGCTCTTAACGCCAAAGTGGATGTCGACAAGGAAGAGTATGAAGATGTCGCATCCGAGTTTTACGAAAGCATAAAGGAAGAGTAAGGGGCGGCCATGATCGCGATCGATTATCAGGATGTCAGCAAAACCTTTAAAGGAAACGCGAAGCCAAGCGTGGATCATGTATCGGCGAAAATAACGGAGGGGGAGTTTGTCACCATCTTAGGCTCTTCCGGCTGCGGAAAGACCACCCTCCTTAAGATGACCAACCGGCTCTATGAGCCCTCGGAAGGGAAAGTTGTGCTCTTCGGGGAGGATATCTCCACTGTGGATGAGACGGTGGTGCGCCGCCGTATGGGCTACGTGATCCAGCAGGTCGGATTGTTTCCCCACATGACCGTGGAAGAAAACATCTCCGTGATTCCCAGGCTGCTTAAGTGGGACAAGACAAAAATCCGTGACCGCGTGGAGGAGCTTTTACGGCTTGTGGATCTGGATCCGGGTGTATACCGGAAACGTTACCCAAAACAGTTATCCGGCGGCCAGCAGCAGCGAATCGGCCTTGCCAGGGCCTTAGTCACCGATCCCAAGATCATGCTGCTCGATGAGCCCTTTGGGGCGATCGATGCCATCACGAGACTGAACCTGCAAAGGGAGCTTCTGCGGATCCACTCGGAGACAAAACGGACCTTCCTGTTAGTGACGCACGATATCAACGAGGCCTTCAAGCTGGGCAGCCGGGTGATGATCATGAATGACGGCAGACTCCTCCAGTTCGATACGCCAAGGCAGATCGTCAGGCACCCGGCGGATGAGTTTGTCTCCCTCCTGGTGAATTCTGCCCGCGACCAGCAAGAGTTCTGGGAGGCGGTGTAAATGCTTTCCTATCTGTTTGAACATCCGGACAAGATTTTAACGCCGCTTATGGAGCATATCCAGCTGGTTTTAATCACCATGGTCCTTTCCGTGCTGGTGGCCACGCTGCTGACCGAACTGGCGGTGAAGTGGAAAGCACTGGAGAACATCCTGCTGCAGGTGTTTTCCGTGCTCTACTCCATCCCCTCCCTGGCGCTTTTTGCCCTTTTAATCCCCTTAACCGGTCTGGGAAGGGTCACCGCGGTGATCGTCCTGGTGGTTTATAACCAGTACATCCTCCTGAGGAATATCTTCACGGGACTTAATGAGGTGGATGCCGGGGTGAGGGAGGCGGCCAGAGGGATCGGCATGACCCCCAGACAGGTCTTATGGCAGGTGCAGGTGCCCCTGGCGAAGAAGGCCATCTTCGCCGGGATTCGCCTGGCGGTGGTCTCCACGATCGGCATCGGAACCATCGCCTCATCCATCAACGCGGGCGGACTGGGGGATCTGCTCTTCAGCGGCCTTCGCACCATGAACATGGTCAAGGTCCTGTGGGGAAGTCTGCTCTCCGCGGCCCTGGCGCTTATGGTAAACGGACTCTTAAAAGCCGTGGAAAAGCGGATCAGGTAAGGAGGCGGGATGCGATGTGGCAGCAAATGATCTCATATATTCAGCAAAATTGGGGAAATATCCTAAATCAGGTGGCGGATCACCTGCTGATCAGCCTGCTTTCCATCGGCGTGGCCTCCCTCTTAGGGGTTCCCTTAGGGTATCTGGCCTCCAAGTCGGAAAAAGCGGAACGGTTCATCTCCGCTCCCTTCCAGGTGCTGCGCGTGGTTCCCTCCCTGGCGATCCTGGTGCTGCTGATTCCGATCATGGGCGTAGGCATGGCCCCCGCGGTAACGGCGCTTACGATTCTCGCCATTCCGCCGGTGATCATCAATACGATCGTGGGCTTTCGCGAAGTACCGGAGTTTCTCTTGGAATGCGCCCAGGGCATCGGCATGGATGAAAAAAGCATCCTCTGGAAGGTACGTGTGCCGATGGCCCTGCCGATGATCCTTTCCGGGATCCGCACCGGGCTCGTGGAGGCGGTCGCCAGCACGACTCTGGCCGCCAAGATCGGCGCCGGGGGACTGGGGGAGATCATCTTTACCGGCCTGGGGTTAAACCGCATGGACATGCTGGTGCTGGGCGGACTTCTGGTGGCCGCGCTCTCTCTGTTAAGCGGCGCGGTCTTTGACCGGATCGGGAAACTCTTCATCAGGGGATGAGCGAAAAAAGGAAACGAAAAACCCCCCTAACCAAAAGCGAAAGACTAACCAGCCGTAACCCTAAAAGAGAAGAAACTGGAAATGATACATAAAGAGTTACAAGAGGGAAAATTATCATGGAGAAAGAGGAAAAAGTGATTGACCGATGTAGAATCCCGAAAGCGGCGGTTCCCTTTCTGCAGGTATTTTTTACACAGGAAGACTTGACCGTCCTTGCGGGGATCGAAAAGGATCCGTTTACCAGGAATGAGGTAAGTGCACTGCTTGGGGAAAAAACGGACTTCTATCTTACAGATGCTTATCAAAGAGGCATCGTCTCCTTCGAAGATAAGGAAAAAGGAACTTACCGGCTGAATACCTTCTACGACTTTCTGGATGTGTTTGTGGTCACCCAGACACAGCGTTACCGGGACGAAATCCCCAAGGAGAGCCGGAAAGAAATCGATGACTGGTACTTCGATTCTTACGTAAAAAGACTGGATCAGGACCTTACATGCCGCCCCACGGAGGATGAAATCCTGCCCCTTGCGGAGGCTTTAGAGCGTGTGGACAAAGATGAGCGGCAGCTTTACTGGACCAACTGCGACTGCAAGTGCCTGGGAGGCGAGTGCGGCCTGCCGGTGAAGGTCTGCCTAAGTTATCGATCCGGTGATAACTCCTATCCCGACCGGAAGGTATCCGAACCGGTCAGCAAAGAGAAAGCAAAACAGATCCTCATCGACGCCGATAAGGCCGGACTTATGCATACCTGGAATCCCGGGGGCTTCTGCAGCTGCTGCTCGGACTGCTGCTATCTGTTCCGTGCGCAAAAGATACGGCACAGCAAGCGGCTGTGGCCAAGGCAGCATACCATCGTCTCTTTCGAGGCGGAAAAGTGTATCGGCTGCGGCCGCTGCGCAAAACGCTGTCCTTTTCAGGTTCCTTCCCTGGGGGCGGAGAAAAAGATCACCCTGCGGCGGGAGGAATGTGTCGGCTGCGGTCTTTGTGTGAACACCTGCCCGGCAAAAGCCTTAAGCCTTACTCCATTAGGGGAGGAGGGAGTAAGTCCATGAGTTATGAAGCCTATCAGGATGACAGCCTGGGATTTACCACCAGACAGCTGCACGCGGGATACAACCCGGCGGAGCATTACCGCGCCAAAACGGTGCCCATCTATCAGACCGCTGTCTTTGAGTTAGGGGACTATGAGCGCTGTGTGCGTCTTTTTGACTATTCGGAGGAGGGGCATTCCTACGTGCGCTTTTCCAACCCCACCAATGAAGTGCTGGAAAAGCGGATCGCTTCCCTGGAAGGAGGCTCCGCCGCTCTCTCCTTAGCTTCGGGGATGGCCGCCATCTCCAACTCCCTTTTGAATCTCTGCAATGCCGGGGATGAGATCGTCGCCGTACAGACTCTCTACGGCGGCAGCACCACGCTGCTGACCCACGCTCTCCCGGAGTATGGAATCACCTGCCGCTTCGTGGAGGATGAGGACGACCTTGACTCCTATGAGAGGCAGATCACAGACCGGACGAAAGCGATCTACGTGGAGAGTCTGGGGAATCCCGGCATGAATATCGTCGATCTGGAAAAAATCGCCGATCTGGCTCACCGCTATGGGATTCCGCTGGTCGTGGACAATACCTTTGCCACACCTTTCCTTCTGCGTCCCTTTGACTACGGGGCGGATGTGGTCTGCCATTCCGCGACCAAGTATCTGGCGGGGCACGGCACCTCCATCGCCGGTTTGGCCGTGGAAAGCGGAAAGTTTAACTATTTAAACGGCCGCTTCCCCCAGTTTGAGCAGTTCTTCGAGCAGTACAAAAACTCGATCGATCCGGAAACGCTTAGGCGCGAGATTTTCACCAAACGGCTGCGCATCCGCTTTCTTACAGACTTTGGAGCGCATATGTCGCCGCAGACAGCCTTCAACGTTCTTCAGGGGATGGAAACTCTGTCGCTTCGCATGGAACGGCATACCGCGAACGCACAGAAACTGGCGGAGTTTCTGGAGTCGCACCCAAAAGTGGAAAGAGTCAACTATCCAGGGCTGGAATCGAATAAATACCATGCGCTGGCAAAGAAATATTTCCCCAAAGGCCCGGGAGCGATTCTCTCCTTCAACGTCAAAGGCGGCAGGGAGGCAGCCCTGAAAGTCGTCAAATACGTGCGCGTCATCGACTTCCTGGTAAACGTGGGCGACGCGAAATCCCTGATCGTCCATCCGGCCTCCTCCACGCACTTTGGACAGACACCGGAGGAACGGGCAAAAGCCGGTGTCTATGAAAACACCCTGCGCCTGTCGGTGGGGATTGAGGATATCGAAGACCTGGTGCACGATCTGGACCAGGCCCTCTCTCAAATCTAAGATCATCGAGCCGCAGCCGTACTCATAAATCCGACAGGAAGCATAAAAAGCAACAAGCAAAAAGGCAGGGGAGATACTTTTTCCCTGCCTCTTACTGTTTTTATGTAATTCGCTTTCTCTCTGCCCCTGTCAGATCTTCGCTGCCGTTCGCTTAAAGTTTCTCCTGCTTCTCTCCCCTTACTTCTCATACAGGAACTTTTCCGGAAGTTTCACATGAAACTCCTCGGCCAGGTCACGGAAATTCTGGGGGGAGATGGTCTGCAGCTTATCCGGACGCATGGACAAAGTTTTTACCAGGATCTCGGCGGATTTCTCCACCGTATGCATAAGACCGAACGTTGTATCAAAGTCCTCTCCGGAGGCAAACATCCCGTGATGCGCCCAGATGGCGACATCATACTGCTCCATCAGCCTGCTGGTGGCCACCGCGATGTCCCGGCCGCCGGGCACCATCCAGGGCACCACACCGATCCCGGAGGGGAAGACCACCGGACATTCTGTGGCCATCTCCCACAGCTCCCGGGTAAAGACCTCATCCTTTAAAGGAAGCACAAAGGTCAGGGCAATCACATTTGGCGTATGGGCATGATAGATCACCCGGTGTTTTCCTTCGGAAACCCGTTTTTTCACCTCGTGGTTCATAAGGTGGCTGGGCAGCTCGCTGGTCGGTCTGCCGCCATAGCTAAGTCCCCAGAGAATCCGGTAATTCTCCCCCTGCTCATCCAGTTCGATGAGGCAAAGGGAATCTTCCGGATCTAAGATCACGTTGCGGAAATATTTGCCGCTGCCGGTAACTGCGAAAGTCTCCCCAGCAAGGCCGGGAACGCTTGTTCCAATCGGTGTCCAGGCACCATCCCTTTTAAGATCCTCCCGGATCTCCTCCGCTTCCTCCGGTTTGAGGCGGTAGGAGAGGTTGCCGCCGTTTCTCTCATGCCATCCCTGCTCCCAGCCGTCATTGCACAGGCGGATAAATCCCTGCATAAATCTGGCATCCAATACTTTCATCCTAAGTCTCTCTCTTTCTTTTCCTGAAATTGATTAAGGGTAAACGGTGAGTACGGACTGTTTCGACGCTTAGGCTTTTACAATCCCGCTCACGCTTTTTCCTTAAGTATTAAACGGTAAACGGGGCTACCTCGTAATCACATCCACCGGCACGTTGAAGATCTTGGCCACCTTTAAGAGGGTATCGATATGGCGTCCCACCGCCGCCGCCATGTGGTGCGTCGGTCCCGCCTCGCTCCAGCGGTTGACGAATTCCCTGGCGCCGATGGTAAAACGGGTGCGCATATTTGTGTCGCCGAAGGTAAAGATCGGGCCTTCCTCGTTGACTCCCTCGGCTGCTACAAACTTAAAGTGCCCGTCCTGATCCTGGGTGATCCCTAAGTAGGTGACCGGTCCCGCGGGCGGATAAAACTGCGTTAAGTACCCGCCTCCGGTCTTGCCGTGAAAGACCGGCACGATCTTCATGGTGGGCTTTCTCGCCTGGGAGATGGCTGCGTCCCCGGAGCCGGAATGGCCGATGATGCAGATATCCTTCTCAAAGTCGATCGAGTACATCTCGGAGAGCTGCCCGGTGCCGGAAATGGTCTTTAAGATGGACATCGCCATGGCGACCTTGATGTCCCCCTCCACGGCGCAGGCGGTTCCCTGTTTGATCAGCATGGAGAAGGCCGGAATCAGCATACTGTCGAGCTTTCCGGCTATGCCTTTGGCGAAGCCGTCATAGTGGGAGGCCACAAATCCTAACTGTTCGTCCTTCACCCACTGCTCGAAGGCCACGACGTAGCGGGCCATCTCCCAGACATCCTGCAGCGTCCCTCCGCCTTCGATATCAAAGGTATCCAGAATCTCCTGCGCTTTGACGCCGATGAGCTCTCTGTCCGTCACATCATCGGCGATGGCCCACATCTTCTCCCAGTCGAACTGCTTGGTGTAAAGCCACATCCGGTGGTAGAGGTTCGTCTCATCGATGTAAAGATCCATCATCCCCGGATAGGGTCTGCCGATCTGCGCCAGGTTGGTATCGCGAAAACGCCTTCTGACCTGGGCCGCCAGGCACCAGTCCTCGATCTCCTTTTGCGCCGCGGCATCGCCGCCTTCCACGACTCCGGTGATCACCGCGTGGCGCTTGCCCGCGCGTTCCAGGTCCGCCACCATCTCTCCCACGGCTCCGCAGGCGTACAGCTCCCCCAGCCAGACGGCCGTATCCGTATGCGCGTAGTCCGGGGCTTTCTTTTTCTGCAGGTTTACCAGCACCACGGGGACGTTAAGGTCGCGGACGGCCGGGAGCATATTGTAGGAAGTGGCGTAGGTTAAAAGCTGCATGATCACCAGATCCACATCGGCGGACCGAAACTTGTCTCCCGCCGCCTGGGCCATCTCCTTGGTAGTCACAATCCCGCCATCAATGACATCCACCGTGTCCGGCAGCAGCGTTTTAAAGTTCTGGTACTGGGAAGCAAATTCCGGGACCAGAGAGGGGAACTGGGGCAGATAGGCTCCCAGCGCGATCGCGAAAACGCCGATCCTTGCCCTTGTCTCAACTAACATAGAAAATCCTCCGTTTATCGTCTCTTGTCATCGTTCTGGTATGTTTCCGTTTTTGTTATCAGCCGTGTTATCGATTGTGTTGTCAGCTGCGTAATGATTAAAGTGTCAAAGGGCGGCAGGGGAAACTCCCTGAGACCTCCCTCAAAGCTTCCTCAACGCTCCCCCAAAGCTTCTGAAAAGCTCCCCGATAAACAGCTCCTCCGAAGCTTCCTGTCCCCGTGCTAAAGTGCTGCCCGCTCTCCCTCTTTCCGCGTTACCCGCGGCAGACCGTGATATGGAAGCTATCCCGCACAGCCGCTCTGGCATCTAAGAGGGAGGGAAACCTGCCGTCCGCCATCATCTGCACCAGAAGATTGCCGATCGCGGTCGCTTCCGCCGGTCCCGCGTACACTGTCCTTCCGGTACGTTGGGCGGTGACACGGTTTAGGTACTCCGCGCTGCTGCCCCCGCCGATCACATGGATCCGGTCATAGTGCTTTCCGGTCAGGCTCTCGATCTCGCCAATCGTCTCCCCGTAGCACTTCCCCAGGCTGTTGTAGATCACGGCGGCGATCTCCCCGTCCGTTTCCGGCACCTGCTGCATCGTCTCCCCGCAGTACTCCTGCACCGCTTTGATCATGCTCTTAGGGGCTAAGAAGCGGCTGTCGTTGCAGTCGACTAAGGAGGAAATCGTTTCTTTGGAAGCCTGCTCACAGATTTCGGCGTAGGAGTACGTGTGCGTGAATTCCCTGCGGACCGACTGGATCATCCAAAGCCCCATGATATTCTTCAAATACCGGAAGCGGTACTGGTAGCCTCCTTCATTGGTCAGGTTGCACTGTCGGCTTTGCTCGGTGCAGTTGGCTTGCGGCAATTCCGTTCCCATTAAAGACCAGGTCCCGGAACTTATGTAGAGCACATCCTCCTTAGCGGAGGGCACCGCCACGACCGCGGATCCGGTATCGTGCGTGGCGGGCAGAAGAACGGTGCAGTCAAAACCCACTTCCTCTTTTATCTCCGGTTTAAAATGTCCGACCGCGGTGCCCGGAGTACTGATCGGCCCAAAAAGCTTCCTCGGGAAACCTAACAGGTCGATAAGCGAAAAGTCCCAGTCCTTCGTTTCCGGGCTTACAAGCTGGGTGGTTGAGGCGTTCGTATACTCGGTCTTTTTTACGCCGGTAAGCAGGAAATGGAAGTAGTCGGGAAGCAGAAGCATTGTATCTGCTTCCTTTAAGATTTCCGGCTCCTGTTCCTTGACCGCCGTCAGCTGATAAATCGTATTAAACATCTGCTTCTGGATCCCCGTCCGCGCGTAAAGCTCCCGCTCGGAGATCTTTTCGTAAACCTTTTTGTCCATCCCTTCCGTGCGGCTGTCCCGGTAGCCATAGGTTTTGCCCAGAATCCGGTCTTTCGAATCCAGGAGCACGTAGTCGACGGCCCAGGTATCAATCCCCATAAAGGAAGGGATTTTTCCAAGCCTTCCGCACTGTTTTAAGCCCTCTTTGATCTCCCCGAAAAGGGCCTCTAAATCCCAGCATAAGGATCCGTCCCGGTCAACCAAACCGTTTGGAAACCGGTAGATTTCCTCCAGATGAATTTTTCCGTCTCTTACTTCCCCCAGCATGTGCCGCCCGCTGGATGCCCCAATATCAATCGCCAGATAATACGTCCCCATGTCTGTTCTCCACATCTGTCTTTCGCATTGCTGCGATGGTTTTTCCCTGTTTCGGTTTCCACCCATCTCTTCTCTGCTTTGCTCTCTCTAATAACCTTTCCGCTGCTGAAAACGCTGCCATTAGGAAAGTACCGGGCTGTCGATAACCTTTCTCTATCCCTTCCTTTAAGGGTATGCTTCCCTTAAGGGAAATCTCCCGTAAGAGCGGTCAAAGCAGATCCGTTTGCCCTAAATATCCAGGGCCGCGTGGTATCCCCAGTAGACCGCGTTGGTGATGGTGGATACTCTGGCGGCATCCCCGATCACCCGCACGAAGGGCGCCGTATCCTGTAACGCCTCCACCACATCCGTCCGTGAGCGCTGCCCCAAAGCACAGATGACGGTGGACCCTTCCACGAGGTGCCGCTGTCCTTTGCTGTCCTCGCAGAGGATCCCCTCTTTGGTAACCTCCAGCCCTTTATATCCGGTATAAACCGTCACATACTTCCTGATCTGCTCCAGCAAAAGCGGACGGTGGCGCACGTTGGCATCGGGAGCCAGCTCATCGCGCATCTCCACGAGTTTGACTTTTTTCCCTTCCATTCCTAAGTGGATCGCACACTCACAGCCTGCCAGCCCTCCGCCAAAGACCACCACGTCGTCGCTGACCTTGTCCTTTTCTAAGTAGTAGTTGTTGACCACGATCACGTTGTCGCCGCGCAAACCGGGAATCGGAGGCACTAAAGGCGCGGATCCCACGGCGATGATTAACGCGTAAGGATCTTCCTTCGCCACGTATTCCGGGGTGACCTCGGTGTTTAAACGAATCTGCACACCGGCCCTCTCGGCCAGCAGCCGGTAAGTACCGGAAAGCTCATACATCTCGTGCTTAAAGGGAATCGCCTGCTCGCTCTTTAAGATGCCGCCCACTTCCGCTTCTTTCTCACACAGGATCACCTCGTGTCCGCGTCTGGCCGCCGTGTATGCCGCGTACAGTCCTCCGGGGCCGCCGCCCGCCACCAGGACTTTGCGTTTGACCGGCGCCGGGTAAACTTCCGTGCCTTCCAGCTCCCTGCCAATTAAAGGATTGACCGCGCAGCGCCTCGTGGAGGTCGCCGCCCTCTCCGCCATACAGGTAAAGCAGCGCAGGCAGTGAACGATCTCCTCATCCCGGTTCTCCGTGACTTTGCGTGGCAGGAAAGGATCCGCTAACAGCGCCCTGGCCATGTAGACGACATCGGCCTGTCCGGAGGCGATGATCTCCTCCATCTGAGCCGGATCGTTTAAGCCTCCCAGTGTCGCCACCGGTACACTGACGTGCTTTTTGATCTCCGCCGCCAGGTAGACGTTGCAGCCGTGCTCCTTAAACATGGATGGATGCGTGTTGCCAAAGCCTCTCTGATAGGTTCCGGCGGATACATGCAGCATGCTGATATAGGGTTCCAGTATCTCGGCTATCCGGCAGCCCTCCTCCAGGTCATAGCCGCCCTCAAAGAGTTCCGAGCCGCTTAAACGAAACTCGATCGGGAAGAACGGTCCCACCGCCTGGCGCACCGCCTGTAAGACCTCAATCGCGAACCGGCAGCGGTTCTCCAGGGTTCCTCCGTACTCATCCGTTCTCTTGTTAAAGTAAGGGGAGAGAAACTGATTGATCAGCCATCCGTGTCCCCCGTGCACCAGCAGCATCTCAAAGCCAGCGCGTTTGGCAAGCCCCGCCACATGGCCGTAAGCCTTTACAATCTCCCCGATCATCTGTGTTGACAGAGCTTTTACCTCCACGCCGTCCGGACGCACCGTATCGGAGGGACCCCACTGATTGAGGGATTTTTGTCTCGACTTGTCTGTCATATAGGTCCCGGCATACATCCCGGAGTGGGACAGCTCGAGGCTGGGGATTGCTCCGTGCCGCCTGATCGCGTCCGCCGTATAGGTCGCGCAGGCCAGAGAATTCAGGATGCTCTCATCCAGGTGGTAGGCGTGGCTGCCGTCCGTCTGCGGATGCACCATCAGCTCACTCACTGTCACCGCTCCCGCGCCGCCCTTGGCTCTCAGCTCATAAAATGCCGTCGACTTCGGCCCGATACACCCGTCGTTTGTGATATCCGTCCCGCCCATCGGCGCGGAGAACATACGGTTGCGAAAGGTCGTCCTCCCGATGGTGATCGGTTTGCAAAGATTTGGATATTTTCGTTCCATCGTTTCACTTCCTTTCTGTGAAGGTCCCGCCTCTTTTCCTGGCGGCACTTACACGCCAGAAACGCAAGGCAGGAAAGCCTCCTTTCTTATCTTATCCTTTTTTATCCTTTTTCACGTT
>CAZXSN010000068.1:0-16095 GCA_964643295.1 uncultured Lachnospiraceae bacterium | reverse complement strand
TTTCCAGCCTGAATTCTGTCTCTGTAATCTCCCACGGCTCCACCGGATAGATGGGCTTTTTTCCAGTGATCATACTTTCGTTCTCCCTCCCTTATCTCTCTGCCCTGCCGGGACAAAAAAGGCATCCTTCATTGCCGGACCGCATCTTCGCTTCCCGTACCCGCGGCAAAAATGTCTTCTCTTCGTCCAAATATGCTTTCTTTGTGTACGCCTTTATCACCCTTTGACCGCTCCCGCAGTCAGGCTTTCCATCACCTGCCGCTGCAGAACAATGAACAAAATCAGCGTCGGCAGCACCGTCACCACAACCGCCGCGAACAGAGCGGAATAATTGTTGGCGAAGGTTCCCATGTAATAGTTTAAGGCAATCGGCACCGTACGCGCCGTGTCTCCGCTTGTCAGCATCAGAGCAAAATAGAATTCATTCCACGTGTTGATAAACTGCAGCAGAGCGATCGTAACAAGCCCCGGTCTTGCCAGGGGCAGAATGATCCGCACAAACGCCTGCAGAAACGAAGCGCCGTCGATGTAAGCCGACTCTTCCAGGGCGGTGGAGATCGTCTGATAATAGCTGGTCATCACGAAGAAGGACATCGGAATCCCCATGGCGGAATAGACGATGATCAGTCCCAGCTTGGTATCAAAAAGCCTCAGTTTCTGAAAGATCGTAAACAGCGGCTGTGAGATGGCCTGCGCCGGCAACATCAGACAGGCGGAGATTAACAGCACAATCACCACTTTGAGTTTGAAGTTAAACCGGGAGACCACGTAAGCGCACATCGCCACCAGAATCACCGTCACGAGTACACTGCAACCCACGATGATGACGCTGTTTAAAAAATACTTCGCGATCGGCGCATAGCGGAACGCATCCCGGTAGTTATCCAGCCGGAAAGAAGACGGCCACGAAAGCGCCGAGGAATTGATCTCTGCGTATGACTTAAAGGAGCTGATAAACGCCCACACAAGCGGGGCCGCCGCAAGGAACGTAAAAAAAAGCAGGAATGCGTACTTGCACACATGCGCTACAACGTCTAACAGCGAAACAGTCTTCTTCACTGCGTCTCCCTCCCTTCCCGTTTCTCACGAAACAGCCAGCGAATCAAAAGAACCAGTGTCAGACCAAGCACGATCTGTACGACCCCGACAGCGTTGGCCTTGCCGAAATTGTTTTCCAATGTGGCCGTCTTGTACAGATAGATCGGAAGATTTAAGGTGGATGTCCCGGGACCGCCCTTCGTCGTCACGTAAATGATATCAAACTGGGAAACCATCGCCACGGAAGCCAGTGTCACGCAGGTTCCGAAAATGTTCTTCATTAACGGCAGCGTGATATAGCAGTCCAGCTGCCAGGGTTTCGCGCCGTCTACCGTTGCGGCCTCATAAATCTCCTTGTCGATGGCACCCATCTGTGCCAGAAAAATGATCGTGTTAAACCCGGAGTAGAAAATCCAGGTCGCCGTCACCGTCCAGAATGCGTATCTGGAATTGCCGAACAGGTTCGGCACCATCGTATACTCCACGCCAAAAAAATCCAGGATCGGTTTCACGATGCCGAAGGACGGATTCAAAAGAAGCGTAAACATTACACCGGTCGCCGCGGTAGGAATGATATTGGGAATCATGTAGACGGTGCGCACGATCGTCCAGCCGCGGGGCTTTCTTCGCAGTACCAGCGCCATCGCCAGCCCGATAAGCACATGCACCGTAGACTGCAGAACAACCCAGACCAGCGTATTGCGGATGGCATCCAGGAATTCCTCATCCCGAAAGATCGTGAGGAAATTTTTGATCCCTGTAAAAACAGGACCCGAGTAGATGGTATAATCACAAAGAGATGTGTACAGCACCGTCACGATCGGAGCCGCGTACACAAGCGCAAACAAAATCATGCAGGGTGTGATAAATAAAGCGATCCACACCCCTTTTCCCTTCACACGCATTTTCCCTGTCTCCTCCCCCTGCAGTTGTCTGCTGAAACGTTCGCTCTTTCTTTCTCTTAAAAACCGGCTTTGTCCCGACAATCGCTGCTGAGCGGATTTCGTAAATGAAAGCAGCCGGTTTCCTGTCGACGCCTGTAAACCTTCCGCCGGACATTTCCGTGTCTCTTCAGAATAAGAAAACACGGCAGACGATCAGAAAAAGCCTTTGATCGTCTGCCTGAAAGTCTGCCCGTCCTGTTTAAATTCCCTGGTTTCTTCCTTTACGGCGGGCAGTTAAGGATCCTGCGAAGCCTACCGTAAACAGGAAGATTATTCCTGATTTTCCGCCGCCGATTCGGAAAGTTTCTCACAGAATTCCTGCGGGGTGATGTTGCCGTAGGCAAGCTCCGGCAGCTGCGTGGAGAACGTATCGATCGTGTTCTGATACCAGTAAGCCTGATTCTGCCCGTAGGTGATCTCAGCCTTCCCCTGGATCTCCAGCACCTGCGCCATCAGCGGATCGTTTTCCGTCAGGGATGACGGAATCTCCAGGTTGTCGGAAACCGGCTGCAGGCCGGTCATCTCCAGCGCCTTGATCTGATTTTCCGGCGTCGTCTCAAATTTCAGGAAGGCTACGGCCGCCTCGATCTTCGCCTCATCGGAGGCCCCCACCATATCGCCCGGTGTTGGCACCATTTCCATGCCGTTCCCCGGCATCAGCATAATGCCCACCTTGTCATAAAATCCTTCCGGTGCCTTCTGCGGCTCCGAGAAATCCGGAATCATCCACGGCCCGTTCGGGAACATGGCCACTTCGCCGTTAAAGAAATGGGTCGCCATCGGATCATATTTGCCGCCCACGGCATCCGCCGTCGTATACTCCTGCAGCATCTTCTGGATCGTCTCCGCCGCGGAAACGACCTCCGGAATCGTGAAATCCACCGGATACATCGTGTTCATCCATTCATTGCCCGCCTCACCGGCTGTCCCGATTAGGGCGCTCATCCACAGATTGGTAAGCCACCCGGAGTCCGCGCTGTCCATCCCCACAGGGATGATACCGGCAGCTTTGAGCTTCTCACAGGCATCAAAGAACTCATCCCAGCTCGCGAAAGCAACTTCAGGAGCCTCGATTCCTGCCTGCTCAAACAGTTCCTTGTTGTAGTAGATGTAGGAAATCTCCTTGGAAACCGGAACGCCGTAGATCTTGCCGTCCACCGTGTTGAAATCCAGCGACGTCTGGTCAAAGAGAGCCTTCCATTCCGGATCCGCGTCAAAATAGGGTGTCAGATCCGCGACTTTCCCGGAGCGGGCAGCCATCTCCGTGATATTGTTCCCGCCGTTAAACACGATGTCCGGCAGATCGCCGCTGGAGATCAACAGCTTGATCTTCTGGTTAAACGCATCCGTCGTCGGGATCTCTTCAAACTGAAACTCGACGTTTTTGCCTTCCTCTGTTTTCTGGAATTCCTCAAACAGATACGAATAGTACTCTGCCGCGTAATCAGTACCAACGTGATAATTGATCACGTTCAGCACGACCTTCTCTTCCTCCGCCAGTGCTCCCCCGGCCATCCCCAGTGTCAGCATGCCGGTCAGCATGACTGCCACGGTCTTCTTTACAACTGCCTTCATGTAAAAACCCTCCTTCTAACAAAGTTTCCCTGTTTCCCGGGCTTTACAGACGAACCTGCCCCCGACCGTCTCTTCCCTCCGTCCGTCCTCCTTTGCGCAGGGACACGTCTGGACAAAGACTGCTTCTCTACGGGGTAAAGTCTGCAGTAAAGCGTATACTTATCATACCTTTCATCCATCTGAAAGGAAATAAAATTCCTTGCCCATTTTTTTAAGTTTCCTGCGCGTTTTGGGCTGCGTTTCATAAGCCCGCCCGCCATCTGGCGGAGCCTTTAAAAATTTTGCGCTTTTCTTTGGAATTCTCGCTGTCTTAAGAAAATTCATTGTTGAAACAGGGAGACTGTGCTATAGTTTTTTCAAAACAAAAGGAGAGCCGCCATGCGAAAGTCCGCTGTCCGCAAACAACATACGCTGTCTTTGCGCTCGTTCGTCACAATCGCTGTTTCCCTGATTGTGACGCTGATCGTACTGTGTACGGTTTTCTTCTACTACGGGAGAACCTCCGCGATATTAAAAAGCAACTCCCGGGAGCTTATCCTGCACCAGTTAGAACAGGTCAACCAGCAGATCCTCGACCAGATCGACGCCATCGATTCGCTCATCCCGCTGTTTCTCTCCAACAACCTGATTCAGGAAACGCTGGAGGATATTCACCAGGCTGCGGCGGGGGAAAACAGCCGCTTTCAGGTGGAACGGCAGATGTCCTATATCTTTTCCTGTTCGCCGCTTTCTGACCGCAACTTCATTAATTCCATCTATCTGTTCAGACCCGACGGCAGTCTCTACCACACCTATACCTCCGGCAGTCTGGAGAATGTCTCCGATATCTCCGGAAGCCTCCTGGATACGTTCGACTCCGCAAATCCGCGCCTGATGTGCAGGAATCTGAAGGAGGATGCGAACCACATCTACTTTGCGCGAAACCTTTACAGCGGCAGCAGCGGGAAACGAATCGGCATGATCGCCTTCCATGTCGACGGGGAAAAGTGGATCCGCTACTGCAGCAGTGGACTGGATGATTCCTGGTTTATCAGCCTGCACAACCAGCAGTTTCAGCTGACAAACGCCCCTCAGCTTATCACTGTTGGCGAAGCGGTCAAAACCCAGATCCCGGACAGTCCCAACGGGATCTTTCAGGAACTCGATGTGTCCGGGGACGGCTACTTTGTGGCGGCCCGCACCTTAGAAAAACTGGATCTGACCGCTGCCGTCGCCGCACCCAAAGACCTGCTCTCCAGAGACTTAAATGACATCCTTCGCTCCAACCTAATCCTGCTTGCCTTCTCCGTCCTGTTCGCTCTGGCGGCGGCCATCATCTTAAGCCTGGCCATTACGCGCCCTATCGAAAGAATGGTCTCCCAGATCAACGAAATCGCCGGGGGAAGCCGAAATGCGCTCCCGCACAGAAAACTGTACCGGGAATTCGATACCTGGACGGATGCCTTCAACCAGATGTTAGCGAAACTGGACGCCTCCTACAACGAAAATTTCCAGAAGCAGCTGCTTTTAAAAAATGCGGAGATCCAGGCACTGCAGTCGCAGATGGATCCGCATTTCCTGTTGAACACGCTCAACACAATCGCCTGGAAGGCGCAGATCGCGGACAACGAGGAGATCTATCAGATGGTGATCTCTCTTGGGGAACTTCTGAAGCGAAACACGCTGTTTCGAAACCGGGCCTTCATCGATCTGGCAAACGAAATAGAATATGTAAAGTTTTACGTTTACCTGCAGCAGATGCGCTTTGAGGATATCACCTGTGAGATCCAGATCCCACAGAGTCTGATGGACTGCCAGATCCCGTCCTTTTGTATCCAGCCTCTGGTGGAAAACGCGATTGTCCATGGTCTGGAACCCAAAAAGGGGAGCGGGAAACTTATCATCCAGATCTTGGAGAAAACTCCGGACGAGATGGAAATCTGCATCGCGGACAACGGCGTAGGATTTGAAACAATCCCCGACATCCGCTCGATCGCTTCCTCGGACGAAGACGCGCATACGCACATCGGCCTGAAAAATCTCGACAAGCGCCTGGAACTGCTCTACGGCTCCCGCTCGCGCCTGACCATTTCCAGTAAGCCGGGTGTGTACACAGCCGTTTCCTTCCTGATCCCCATCCGAAGAACGAAGTAACCATATCCGGCGCGGCGGACTTTCTGTCTCCATCCTGCAACCGGCTTAAAGGGGGAACACGCTATGACTTTTCAGCTGCTGATCGTGGACGACGAGGCCACCATGCGCAAGGGAATCGCCAACTTCATGAACTGGGAATCGATCGACTGCAATGTTGCGGGCACGGCCAGCGACGGACAGGAGGCCATCGAGTTCCTTAACAGCCACCCGGTGGATATCGTGATCACCGATATTAAGATGCCGGTCGCCGACGGCCTGGAAGTAGCGAAATACATCTATGAGCAGGAACTGCCCTGCCGGGTGATCCTGCTGACCGGCTATGCGGACTTTGCCTACGCGCAGACCGCCATCCGCTACAACGTCTCCTCATTTCTCCTGAAGCCGACCAACAAGAAAGCGCTCTTTGAAGCAGTTCAGGAGGCGCAGAAATCCATCATCGCCTCCCGCAGACAGCTCTCCCTGGCCCAGGAGGAACTGGCGTTTCTCAAAGACCAGCTTTTTCTGGAGCTGACGGATCAGCCGTTCAAGCCGGAGCTTGAGGAGCGGCTGCAGAAACTGGGGATTTCGCTTGATCGGTACTGTGTCGCCGCATTCCAGTTTCTTCCCGCCGCGCAGGACATCCGGGATCTGAAAAACATCATCATCGCCGCGGAGAAAAACGCCTGGTGCTGCCGTTACGGGAATCTGATGATCACCGTGTATTTCCCCTCCAAAAACGGGGAACTAAAGCTGTCCGAAATCCTTGACAACTGCCGTGAAATCATCCGCGTAGCTCATACGCTCTCCTCCCGGACGGTTGCCGCCGGTTTAAGCCAAAAACATGAAAGCGCGGCTGAATTTGGTCCCGCCGTCTCGGAGGCAATCCAGGCGCTGACGTTACACTTTTACTCTGAGGACAACCTGGTGCTTTTTTCCGGAAAGAAGGGAGATTCTTCCGAGACTCTGACTGCGGAAAATTCCATGGACCTGTTCCAGTTTGAAAGTGCGCTGAACGACTGGCAGTTTGACCGGGCAGGTGCTTTGCTGGATACAATCTTCCTGAAATTTAAGCGCAGCTTTGTCAACTCTTTCGACGCCAAGAATGTCTGCTCCCAGATTTACTACATCTGCTCCCGGGTGCTTATGAAGAGAAAGAGCACCGCTCCGGATCCCGGCTTTCTTGCAGACATCGGAAAGGCCTCCGATATCTTCTCCCTGGAAACCTCTGTCCGGGACCTCTTGGAACAGACGAAGGAACTTCTTTCCAACGCACCCGAGACGCAGAACAAACTGGTCGAGCACACCACCCGCTATATCAAGGAACATCTGTCACAGCCGCTCTCCCTGGAGATCATCGCAGGAGAGCTGCACATCTCCCCGTCGCACTTAAGCCGCACCTTCAAAAAGATCTGCGGAGATTCCCTGACGGAATATATTAACAAGACAAGAATCGCCAAGGCGCAGGAACTTCTGCGAAGCTCTGACAGCCTTACCTATGAGGTGGCGGAAATGGTCGGCTATCACGACCCCACCTATTTTTCCTCCATTTTCCGCAGGTACACCGGCACAAGTCCCAGCGAATACCGGCAGGGATCGGATGCCCATGCAGGGGCATTCGAATCGTAAGCGAAAGATGATTTGATTACAGCGTCAAAAGCCTGAACCCACGGCATGAGAAGCATGCCAATGGGTGAAAAGGCTTATTGACGCGCCCCAACATGAGGAAGAAGCGGGGAAGGGGCCCCACGAATTCCGAATGTTGAGCAGGATTGTGGAAGCTGCGAAGCAGCGGAACAATCCGTAATCACCTTTTGACGCCTGAATCATGATTCCCTTCGGGAAACCGGACAGGAATGCCGCTTGATTAAGAAGAGAAAAAATCCCCCTCCCGTTTACCCTTTGGGAAGGGGACTTTTCTCATGACCGAGCTTTCAGTTTTTCATTAACGCCAGCTGTTCCTGAGCATACTCCTGCGCCAAAACCGAAAACTGGCTCTGCCCTGGTTTATGCCTCAAAGCAAGGAAACTAATGTTTGATCGCTGCCGCAAAGAGCAGTCCCGCAAGCAGCACAAGAACCGAGGCGCCAAGCAGGATCCAGTTTGTCCCGGTATCGTTCCCTAAAGCGTGAGCTCCCGTGAAATTTCCCGGGAATCCTCCCTCCGGTACTGCGCCCGGATTCTCTCCAACACTTCCTTCGCTTTCCGCCGCCGTCTCGGACTGGCTTTCCTTCTGCTGCTCCTGATCAGCGGACTGCGTCCCTGTGCTTTCTTCTGCGGAAGCAGCCTCCTACGGGGACCCATCTTCCGGGAAACCTGCCGGAAGTTCCTCTAAAGAAACATCTCCCGAAGATCCGCTATCCGGGAAAGCGCCCGTAAATGCTTCGTCCGGCGCGTTGTCTGGAAAAGCACCCATACTCCCGGTCCCTTTCGTCTGCATCTCTTCTTCGCTCTGGATTTCCGTCTGTCCTTCTGTCTGCTCCCCGATCTGCGTATCTGGCTGCCTTTCTGTCCGGCTTTCCGTCTGCCTGCTTACCGTGAAACTTTCCCCGAGCTGGTTTGCAGCCGGGACGCCCTGCTGAGGCAGTCCGCTTCCCGGACTGCCCTCCGGGATTTGCCCTGCGGATACGTTTTCAGCAAACTCCCCGTCCGGCAAAGTACCCCCAAATCCGTCGTCCAGCACTGCTCCCGGAAACGCACCCGTATTCCCGGCTCCTTTCATCTGCGTTTCCTCTTCTCTCCGGGTTTCCGTCTGTCCTTCCAACTGGCTTTCCGCCTGACTTTCTGTCTGCCGTTCTGTCTGGTCTTCCGTCTGCGCTTCCGATGCGGACTCTTCCTGCACAGCATCATTCGCAGAAGGTTCCTCCTGCGAAGATGCATTTCCCGGGCTGGTCTTTGCAGGTTCTATTCCGGAAGGAGCAGCCTGCGGGAAATTTCCCGGCGCAAAGCCAAAGCCTCTCCCTGCGCCCGGGCCGCCTCCAAAGCCGCCCTTACCTCCTCCCATGCTGCCCATTGCGGAAATAGTAAGGCCATCCGTGTCCACATCGGACGATTCCCCGGAAAGCTGAATCCTTACCGCCTCGGCTCGATAGGTGACAAACTGTTCCAGAGTCCGCACACCGGTTTCAAATTCTTCCGCCGTGCAGAATTTCGTCGGATCGCTCTCCACATAGGGGCTGATCAGGTTCTTCGTCTCTTCGATCTTTAGCGCAAACTGTCCGTCTGAAAACCAGCGGTCCAGAAACTCTTCAAAAAGCGCATGGTACTGTTCGGTATACTTTTCGTCGGAGAAAATCCAGCCCACCATCGGCCGATCATCCACGCTGCCCCCGGATACAGGACTGTCGATGGAAGTGTTGACCGAACTGTCCGCGCTTCCTCCCTGGAAGGTGCCGAAAGCCAGGTTGTAATCCCAGGGGATCATGGAGAGCTTTCCGTCCTTCTCGTGCAGGTAATAGTTGTGAACCATCGCGCCGGTGTAGCTGTCATCGTTGCAGACAAAGTTGTGGACCACAAAATACCGCAGCACCTCATCGATATCGAGCGTATTTTCCAGGTCGGTATACGAGCTTAAATTCTTCAGCGAGGCAATCAGTCTTTGTCTGTCGGCATCCGTAATCTCGGTCTTCGCATTATCAAAAATATTGCTGTAGCTGTCCGAATCATCATCGATGTACTGAAGCTTCACGTCCGCACTGCCCATACCCCCAAAGCCGCCGAAGCCACCTCCAAAGTCACCGCCAAAGCCCGCCGGAGGTTCCCTAAGCCCGTCTGTCTGCTCATCAGCGGCAGACTCCAAAGCCTGGTTTGTTTCGGCCTCAGTGCTGCCATTCGACTCCTGGGCCGTTCCTGAGCGGCTGCCGCCTTCCCGATTCCCCTGCGGCTGCCCAGGGAACCCTTCCGGAACAGCCCCGTTTCCAGGAAACGGAAAATCTTCCCCCGTCTGCTCCCCCGCAGGCGCGGGCTCTGCCCCGCCTAATGCCTGCCCTGCGGGCTCCGGAAACTTTCCGTCACCAAAATCAAAATCACCGAACGTAAACTCCCTGCCGTTGCCGCGGCCCCCGCCGAAGCTTAAGCTGTCGGGCTTATAAAGTTCTCCGCTGTCCGATCCGTAGATGCGTTTCAGGAAACTGTCCTCCACGCCTTCCACCGCCAGATACAGCCCCCAGTCCTCTCCGTTGACTGTGATATAGACATAGCTGCATAAGGGAGCGTCCGCTCCGAACTCGCCCATCAGCTGGTAGACCAGGTAATCCTTCATCATGGTATTGTCCTGGATCAGATTGTTCAGGCTCAGTTTGTCCAGCCCGTGATAGGTTTTTCCGGTCTCATACTGGTCAAACTCCAGCTTGAAACTGTAGCGTTCACTCCCTAAAGAGCGCACGGAACTTAAAGAGGTGTTTCCCTTCGCACGAATCCCCACATTTTTGTAGCTTTCCCCGTCTATCACCACCGCGCAGGGACTGTATTCCTCGTTTTCACAGGTGCTGATAAAATCCTCCCAGCCGTCCATCACAATGTCCACGGTATGTACGGTGGAAGTGTCAAACAGCCTGTTTTCATAGCCCAGGTTTTTGCCGGCCGAAACGACTCCCAGGGCAGAGCCGTTCATAAACAGAATCGTCAGGATGAGGGAAAGAACGATGGCGGCAGCGCAGATTTTGTTGATATGTCTGCCCGTTGACATGACCATCCCTCCCTATCCCATGTAATCTCCGTGATAGCTTACCAGCACCGCACTTCTCACTCCCTGCATGTCAGAGAGTTCGTTAATAAAATCCGTATCCTCATCTTTGAGGCGCACTTCAAAATTTACCTCCACGGCTCCTTTCTGTGCGCTCTTGCTCTTGACAACGCAGCGTTTGGTCATCTTCCCCAGGTAGTCTTTCGCCGCTTCCTCACTCGCATGACCGTCACACTGGAGGACCACGATATACGGATTGCAGTGAGACTTTCTGTTGACAAACACAAGCAGAATGACGCCGATGATCACGCTGCCGAAGACTGCCAGCGGAATAAAGCCGGCGGCGAGGACGATCCCCACCGCGATCGACCAGAACAAAAACGCGATGTCCAACGGCTCCTTGATCGCTGTCCGGAAACGGACGATGGAAAGCGCACCGACCATGCCAAGGGACAGCACCACGTTGGAAGTAACCGCCAGAATCACAACGGTCGTGATCATGGTCAGGGCGATGAGCGTAACTCCGAAACTTGAGGAGTACATGACACCCGTATAGGTCTTTTTGTAAACCAGAAAGATGAACAGTCCAATGCCAAAGGCAAGGGCTAAAGCCAGCGCCATGTCAAAAAGGCTGACTGCGTTTACATTTTCCAGAAAACTGGATTTGAAAATATCATTAAAAGTCATGCTGCCAATCTCCTTTCCGTTTTTCCTCAGCCGTAAATCCGGCATTGCGCGTACTTCGAAAAAGCTCCCGCTCTTCTGCCGGGAAGCCAGATGGCGTCCCGGATAATATCCGGGAGAAATGTATCCCATTTCACTTCCATAATGATGGGCGCATCCCCTGCGGGGATCGTGACGCAGTCCGGATTCAGAAAATCCCTGCAGGCAAAGCCGGTACGAATGTGATAATCAAACGTAACACGCACATTTCCGGGCGCATAGATGAACGGCTCCCTGGTGTAATCCACGATCGTCCGGGGGCGAAGCCCTTCGTTCCTCATCTTCACGTAGAGTTCCCGGACAAGCCCGTGGGGATGCTGAAGCATCCAGTCCAGACTGCCGTCAGCAATCGCCTGTGCCTCTTCTTTGGTGATAACAGCGCTCTGTTTATTGCCGAGGCTGTTCCATTTGCTCTTTTTCTCCAGATGAATCAGGCTCGTATCTTCGTTGTAGTACCGGATCCGGAACTTTTCCCGCTCGTTGACGCCGTCCAGTTTTTCCCGCAGCGCCCGATCCGATACCGTATCAAAGTAGAGACTTCGAATCCGATATCGTCCGTCCACCGCATGGGGATCACTTCGCATCAAAGTGCGCAGGCGAAGCCGCAGTGTCATAAGATCCTCCACGCTGATCTCGTGTTTCCACTCATGCCGGTAGTCCATGATTTTCTCCCCTTTCCGTATTAAACTCCTGCAAAATCTCCCGGATAGTCTGCATCGGCGAACCGACGGAGAAGATCCCGTTCGTCCCAAATCAGCTTCTCATGGGGGATATCTTTTAGATTGGAAAAACAGCAGTCACCAGAAAGCTGCTCCCATCCGGGGAACTGGCGGCAATCTTTCCCCCGTGCGCCTGACAGACCGCCTGCGCGATGGATAATCCGATGCCGTGACCGCCCATCTCGGAATTGCGGGAAAGATCACACCGGTAAAACCTGTCAAACACATGCCGCAGGTTCTCCCCGGTAAGATGTGAAAGGCTGTCGTTGCGCACGGATAAGACTAACTTACGGTTCTGTTTTTCAAACCGCAGAAAGATGAGACTTCCCTCCGGGGAATATTTCAGCGCATTGTCAAGCAGGATGGAGACAAGCTGTGCTATCGACTTACTGTTTCCCCGCATGGAAAGCATAGGCTGGATCTGCAGGCAGAGCTCTTTTTTTTGGGTCTGCGCAAAAGCCTGAAACGGTGCCGCCGCATCGAGAATGACCTCCGAGACAGGAAACTCGATCATCTGCAGATGGCCTTCCGATTCATCCATCCGCGCCAGGAAAACGAGATCATTCGTAAGCCCGGCGAGTTTTTTGGTCTGCTCCCTGATATCCTGCAGACATTCATTTTCCCCCATGTCCATCGTAAGCACATCGACATTCGCGCTGATGACCGTAAGCGGTGTCCGGATCTCATGTCCCGCATCGGTAATAAAGCGTTTCTGCTTCTCATAACTTTCCGCGACGGGACGCACAAACTTTCCGGCGAAAAAGCAGATCACAACGGCGGTCAGACAGTACCCCAGAAGGGATATACCAATGCTGAACGACAGGAAATCCCGAAAAAGATCCAGCTTCCTGCCGCAGTCCAAGAAAGTGATTCGCCTCCCGAGTGCCTCTTTTGTGTTTTTGTACCGGTAATCTCCGACGAATCCGCGGTCGCCGGAGCGCTTAAGAACCTCCTGCGCATAGTCGGCGGCAGCCTCAGAATCGACTGCGAAGATGTTCCCCGTATTGATCCCAAAGACCGTTCCCTGTTCGCTTACCAGCACCGAAAAAAATCTGGTCTCAAACGGAAGCTCCGGCGACATCCCGGGAGGAAGCCAGTCTCTGCTTCCCGCCCTGGGATCCGGAAACACGCCATGGTTTTGTGACAGCAAAGACAGAACCGTATCCGCTTCCCTGCGTATCTCGCTGTAGTTTAACAGATTCATTCCCGCGACGATTGCCGTAAGCAGCAGAAAAAGGGCTGTCAGGGCAAGCGCGATGAATTTGATTTTCAGCCTGCGAATCATCCCAGCTCCTCCAGGGAATATCCCGCATTCCGGAAAGATTTGATCTGGATATTCGCGTGAAGCGCAGAGAGTTTCCTTCGCAGGTAGGAAATGTACACCCATACAACGTTTACTTCCGCCTCCGTGTCATATCCCCAGATTTTTTCCATGAACCGCTCGGTGGAAATCACATGTCCGGGATTGCTAAGCAGAAACTCCATCATCTGGAATTCCTTGTTTGCAAGACGGAAACTGCCGTCCGGCGATGACAGCTCAAACGTGGCCCGGTCCAGGGAAATATTGCCCATACTAAGCTTCGTATCGGCAGCCGCCTGATTTCTTGTCATAGCCCGTATGCGGGCAAGAAGCTCTTTGGTGTCAAACGGTTTGGGAAGATAATCATTCGCTCCGCTGTCAAGTCCCAAAACCCGGTCATCGATCTCCGCCTTTGCCGTGAGCATCAGGATCGGAATCTGACTGCCGTCGGCGCGGATTTCTTTCAAAACGCTGATTCCGTCCTTTTTGGGCATCATGATGTCCAGCACAGCCGCGTCATAGTTGCCGCTGCGCAGATACTCCAGCGCGTCCTCTCCGTCATAGACAGCGTCAATCGAATAATTGTTCTTCTTAAAAATGGTAACCAGCACACGGGAAAGCGCCTTTTCGTCCTCCGCAAGCAGTATCCGCATACTCATGATCCCTCCTTCAGGATTTCTCCTGCTTAGTATACCCCGGGAAGCTTAACTGTGGTTAAAAAATTTGAGTGTCTGTCCGGGCAGCAGAATTTGGGAGCTTTTTGCTCCCTCTGCCAAAAAATCTGGCCAGGCAAAGATCCCAGATACTCCTTTCAGTCCACTTGGGTGGAACGGAAGGAAAAAAATCTAAGGATTGACAGATTCGCGCACAGAAGTTACTCTTATTAAGAATAAGAGTAAGTGATAAAAACCCGGACTTGCCCTATAAACGGAAACGCGGCCGCGTCCTGACAGATGCGCCTGCTTTCCTTAAGACCTCCCTGTCCGGCCGTTCAATCAGGACAGGGCCTGCAGAAAGAGGAAGGAGTGATGTGCAGATGAAATCTGCTTCCATGATGATTGACAAAGCTTTTCAGATCTCCGAGGTAGATCCGCGGCTCTACGGATCCTTTATCGAACATCTGGGAAGAGCTGTCTATGACGGAATCTATCAGCCGAACAGTCCTTTGTCCGATGAGGATGGATTCCGGCGCGATGTGATTGACCTGGTGAAAGAACTGAACGTGCCGATCGTGCGCTATCCGGGCGGCAACTTTGTCTCCAGCTTTGTCTGGGAGGACAGCGTCGGTCCGGTGAGCAATCGTCCCAAAAGGCTGGAACTGGCCTGGAGAAGTCTGGAAAAGAATGAGGTCGGCATCAATGAGTTTGCCAGATGGGCCAAAAAGGCGGACACGAAAGTGATGATGGCGGTCAACCTGGGAACAAGAGGGATTGCCGATGCCTGCAACCTTCTGGAATACTGCAACCATCCGGGAGGAACCAAATACAGCGACCTGCGCATCAGCCACGGAGTGAAAGAGCCTCATGACATCAAGGTCTGGTGCCTGGGAAACGAGATGGACGGCCCCTGGCAGCTCGGTCACAAGACGATGGAAGAGTACGGGCGCCTTGCTGAAGAGACGGCTAAGGCGATGAAACTGATCGATCCGTCCATCGAGCTTGTCTCCTGCGGCAGCTCCGGTCTGGACATGCCGACATTCCCGGAATGGGAGGCAAAGACGCTGGAACATACCTATGAGTATGTCGATTACGTCTCCATGCACCAGTATTACGGAAACACGAACGATGATTTCGAGGATTTCCTGGCCCTTTCCGACAACATGGACCGCTTCATCCGCTCCGTCGTAGCGACCTGCGATTATGTAAAAGCGAAAAAGCGGGGAAAGAAGGACATTCTCATCAGCTTTGACGAGTGGAATGTATGGTTCCATTCCAATGAGGCAGACAAGGAGGCAATGAAAAATCATCCCTGGCAGGTGGCGCCTCCGCTTCTGGAGGATCATTACACCTTCGAGGATGCCCTGCTGGTGGGACTGATGCTGATCACGCTGTTAAAACACGCGGACCGCGTGAAGATCGCCTGCCTCGCGCAGCTGGTCAACGTGATCGCCCCGATCATGACGGAACCCGGCGGCGGCAAAGCCTGGCGGCAGACGATTTATTATCCGTTCCTGCATGCTTCCCGCTATGGAAGAGGCACCGTGCTTGAGCCGGTTGTAAACTGCCCGGTTCATGATACGGCTGAGCACGAGAACGTGACCGACATTGAAAGTGTCGCGGTCTTAAACGAAGAGCAGGGAACGCTTACGATCTTCGCGGTCAACCGCAATATTCGCGAAGACATCGAACTGGACACGGATCTTAGAAGCTTTGACGGTTATCATCTTGCGGAGCATCTCGTTTTGGAGCACAGCGACCGGAAAGCGCGTAACAGCGCAGACGAGGAGTGCGTCACTCCGAAAACGGTGCGGAGAGGCAGCCTGGAAAACGGCAGGCTAAAAAGCCTTCTTGGCAAAGCCTCCTGGAATGTCATCCGCCTGCAAAGAGACGATGACACCCTCCGCTAAAGGATCATAAAAGTCTTATGAACAACAGGGAACTGACTCAAAAGGTAGATGATTCCATGGATCGCCAGTGCCAAAGCCGGGGCTACGCGGCACCGGTGGATGTGCTGATGGATCTTGAAATTCTGTCGAAGCAGCACTATAAGGACTGGAGATTTGGCCGTGTCCCCTACCTGGAAAGAGTGTGCCGGATCAATCTGAACAAGCTGTCCCTGATCCTGCGCGAGATGCAGCTCCACGCAAAGAAAGAGGGGCTGAACCCATCCCCTTCTATCTACCGGCAGTGGGGGAAAAAAGGCAAACCTAAAGTCCTTGCCTTCAGTAAAAGCGGAAATCCCGCCGTTGAAAGGCAGTATGCCACGCACTATGTTGATTCGAAACGGCTTGCGAAAATACGGGCCGAAAAAGAAAGCGCAGCCGCCTCGGACGAGAATTCTGCCA
>CAZXSN010000067.1:0-16709 GCA_964643295.1 uncultured Lachnospiraceae bacterium | reverse complement strand
GAAAAAAGATTCCTTTAACTGCACTCCGCGGAGAGAAAAGCGGACGAGGTTCAGGCAGTGTTTTCCTTAAATGTCATAAAAGAAACGGTGGCGTGAAAGGCAGGAGATACTCTTAAAAAGGAACCCAGTTTCAACAGGGAAGGAGACAACCATCGGATCAGACCTTCGGACAATCTGATCGCCTCAAAAACCAATCAACTAATAACTCATCAAGAAGGGAGAAGAAGTTATGAAAGAGCAAAATCAAAGGAAGAATCGGGCAAAGCATGTTTTCTCAGGACTGCTTTTGTTTTTACTGGTCATGGCGCTGTCAGTTCCGGCTTTCGCGGCCAACAAATCTCTGCGCATGAAGTGTTCTTTCAAGGCAGCCAAGGAAAATGAATCAGAGCAGGACTGGGAATATAACACATTTGTTATGTCAGCCTATCTTTCTGGCAGGGATAGAATGACAAATTCCATGAGCTCCGCAGCGAAGATCATTATTCCGGCATCGTTTGTGAATGAAGTTCAATTTAATATAGGACTGGAACTCGCTCAAAAAAGCGGAGACGGATATATCTATAAAGGTACTGTTCATGGAAGATACTGGTTCAGTGTCGTAAAGAGGGAAAAAGGTGTCGCGGTTGATACATATGACGAAAAAGAAGGGACGAATTCAACTTCAAGCAAGTATGCAACAGTCAAAAAGTTTGGAGACAGATATATCCTGACAATTAAGAAATCCACCTTCTTTGACTGGTTCTTTGACGGAGAAAAGGGCGGGAATGTCCCGCTCAACACAAAGACAAAATATGTGATGAATCCACTGATTCAGATCCACGGGGATTTCCCCAAGAAGGCCTCCGGTACTATTGAAGTGGATGAACTTACCCTGAAGACAAAGAATTCTCATAAGATCACCTTCAATAAAAATGACTATGCTGCGATAAAGTGTTATCGCATGTCTACAGGAAAAACTCAAAAATCATCGATCGTCAACGTTAAAAAATAAATCTAAAGTGTAAGCTTTGGCTGCCTTTTTTAGATCCTGCGGATGGTGTCTTCTGCTTTGAATTCTCGGAATTTCGTTAAAACTTACTCAAATGGGTTATTCCCCGCTTTGGGGCGTAACCCTTTTTTACGCAGTTCTCTGAAAATCTTAATCATACCTGCGCAGATATCTTACAATACGCTGTCACCCGCCGATCTCCAAAATCCTCATTCTCTGAGCGGAAGATGTACTTACACCTCGAATCCTTTGGAACCGTTAGCCCAGAACCTGTGGACCGTCCGATAGATATTCCATGCTTAGGGCACTTGTCAGGAAGTTGTGCAAATCGTTCCCCCGTGCGTCATCCTAAGGTGCAAGCTAAGCGATGGCAGGGAGCCATGCTGTTTCCTTCCTCTCTGTTCTAATCTAAGCCCAATCCGGCACAGGTCGAATCCCTGCTTTTGCGGACCACTGCCGGATATCCTGAGGGCGAAAAGCCGCGAGGGTATGAAAAATCCGCGAAAACCCGGAAGAAACTCTGGCAAATTCCCGCGTAAACATTGACAGATGAGGCCGCATACAGTAAACTCTAGACGACGGTTTGAAAGTACAGCGACAGGTTTCGGCAGAGGTTGAGAAAGAGCAGCAGGATTACTGCGGAGAGATACAGATGAAGCATAAGAAGGGTTGGAAATACGTTTTCACCGTGGTCATTTCTGTCATGGTGGCTTTGCTGGCTGTTGGCCTGTTTTCTTTTGGTCAGCACGTCTATACTTACATCCTGGAAAACAGGGACACTTATCTCATCGAGGATCTGGGAGGGTTTCTTCACCAGACAGAAGAAGAGCAGGAAACGCGGGAGCAGGAGAAGAAGAGCGTTCCCGCTTTAGAGCCTGATTCGAACGAGCAGTCCTCTTCTTCTGAGGAAGAGAGCCCATCAGAGACTTCTTCTGCCGCTGAGGAGGAAACAGAGACGGAAACGGAGATGGAGACGGAGGAAGAAACACAGACAGAACGAAAGCCAGTTCAGGCAGAAACGAAAGTGTCAGAGAAGGAGTCGGAGAGCGAAACAACGGAACCGGAAAAAGCAGACAATGAGGAGACCGTTAAGGAGATCATGGAACGCATGAGCCTGGAAGAAAAGGTCGCTCAGCTTTTTGTGCTCGCTCCGGAAGCGCTTACCAACGTATCCAACGTCACCATGGCCGGGGATACTACACGAGCGGCCATCGACACCTATCCTGTGGGAGGACTGATCTATTTCGAGAATAACATCTGGTCAGAAGATCAGTGCTCCGAAATGATCAAAAATGTCCAAAAATTCAGTGATGAGCGGATTCAGCTTCCCATGCTGATCTGTACCGATGAGGAGGGAGGCACCGTCACCAGGATCTCCGGACGGGGGATGGAGAACGTTCCCGATATTCCTTCCATGTATACGATAGGTCAGAACAATGAGGAAGAGATGGCTTATCAAACGGGATCCCAGATCGGATCGTATCTATCCCGATTTGGCTTTAACGTTGATCTGGCTCCGGTCGCGGATGTTTTCACCAACGAAAACAATCCGGTGATCGGTTATCGGTCGTTTGGAAACGACCCTGAGCTGGTCGCCCGGATGGTAAGCAGTGAAGTTAAGGGGCTTAAGGAGCAGAAGATCGCCGCGACCTTAAAACATTTCCCCGGGCACGGCGATACAGAATCGGACAGCCATTACGGCGCGGCCTATTCCTATAAAACGCTGGAGGAACTAAGAGAGTGCGAGTGGCTTCCCTTTAAGGCGGGTATCGAGGCGGGGGCCGATCTTGTCATGATGGGGCACATCTCTCTGCCGAACGTGACAGGAGATTCCACGCCCGCTTCCCTCTCCTACAAAGTGGTGACCAAGATTCTGCGGGAGGAGCTGGGTTTTGAGGGAGTGGTCATCACAGACGCGATGAACATGGGCGCTGTCTCAAATATGTATACTTCCGCCGGAGCGGCGGTCGCTGCTTTAAAGGCCGGTGTGGACCTGGTATTAATGCCGGTTGACTTTCCTTCCGCTTACCAGGGAGTATTAAGCGCGGTCGAACAGAGGGAACTTACCGAGAGCAGAATCGATCAGTCGCTGGCCAGAATTATCCGCCTGAAACTGAGCTTATCGTAAATGCCCAGGGGAAGGGGAAGCATCCAGAGGATTTTCACCCGCCTTCCAGGGCTTCAGACTTTCAGGCTTTCGATTTTCCAATACCAATACTCGTATCGCGCAGGCTTTCTGTTGAAACTCCTTGTCTTTTTCTCCCCCGGCTCCTATAATTAAGTTTAATCAAGGAAACGGGGGAGAACAATGGTACGCAAACACATCACTTTTACCGGTGCGGTGCAGGGCGTAGGCTTTCGCTACCGGGCACGGACCGCGGCGGACTTTTACGGCTGCACCGGCTGGGTGAAAAACGAATGGGACGGCTCTGTGACCATGGAGATTCAGGGAACGAAAGAGCAGATCGATGAGGTACTCCTGGCGATCGAGCGGGGCACCTATGTGCGGATCGAGCACATGACCGTCAAAAACCTGGAGCCGGTGGAAGAGTACGGCTTTCGAACCAGGTAAACTTATATAAAAGTCCCAAAAGGTTTCCCTTGTAAATCCTTTAAGTTTCCTAACCCCTTTGAAGCATCAGGTTAACAGTTCGGATGCTTTCTGCAGCTTCTAAATTAGGATCCCGGGACCTCTTCTTTCTGGTTTTACAGTTTCGCCGTCAGCAAACGCCGAATCTCCCAAGACGGTTCCCCTTTCAAAAGTCTCAAGTTTCCGGCGGCCTAGCCCCTTTTGGGGGAAGGCCTTTCATGCTGTCTGACTTTGTGAAAATTCTCAATGAGATTTCAGACAACTGAACGACTTGTTTTTAAATCGTACGCATACTCCCTGTTTTGCTGATTTATTTTTGTCAAGAAAAATCCCTTGACAGGGCAAACTTTCCCGTGTATAGTAAGGAAGGTGATGGTCGATGGAGAAATTTGTCCAGCAGACGCTGCTGTTTGATTTTTATGGGGAACTGCTGACCGAGCATCAGCGGCAGGTATATGAAGACGTGGTGTGCAACGATCTGTCCTACAGCGAGGCCGCCGAGCAGCTTCATGTCAGCCGCCAGGGTGTCTTTGACCTGATTAAACGCTGCAACCAGACCCTGAATGAGTATGAGAGCAAACTTCATCTGGTCGAGCGGTTTCTCACCATCAAGTCAAAGGTAAGGACAATCCGTTCCCGGTGCGAGGATCTGGAACAGGCGGGGGAGGAGATCCTCTTAAGATCTAAAGAGGGAGAGGCAATCCCTCCCGAGAAGCCCAAAAAGGAAGCGGAAGCTCCGGAAAAGTTAGAGGAGACCATTCGCTCCATCACGCGTCTTTGTGATGAGATCCTGGAGGAATTGTGAGATGGCATTTGAAAATCTGACCGATAAGCTGCAGAACGTGTTCCGCAAGTTGCGCGGCAAGGGACGTCTGACCGAAGGAGATGTAAAAACCGCCCTCAAGGAAGTCAAGATGGCGCTTCTGGAAGCGGATGTAAGCTTCAAGGTTGTGAAGCAGTTTACTGCCTCGGTGCAGGAAAAGGCGGTCGGCCAGGACGTGATGAATGGCCTCAATCCCGCCCAGATGGTCATCAAGATCGTCAACGACGAGCTGGTAAACCTGATGGGACCGGAACCTGTGGAGCTTTCCCTGCAGCCGCCCTCCGAGATCACGGTGATCATGATGATGGGACTGCAGGGCGCCGGAAAGACGACCACCTCCGCCAAGCTGGCGGGGCAGCTAAAAAGCAGAGGACGAAGGCCTTTGTTAGTCGCCTGCGATGTCTACCGCCCGGCGGCGATCGAACAGCTGCAGATCAACGGCAAAAAGCAGGGAGTGGAAGTGTTCTCTCTGGGAGCGAATGAGCACCCGGAAACAATCGCCAGGGAAGCGGTTTCCTACGCGAAGTCCCACAACTTCAACGTCGTGCTTCTCGATACAGCCGGACGGCTGCACGTGGATGAGGACATGATGCAGGAGCTGCAGCGAATCTGTGAGGCAATCACCGTTCATCAGCGCATTCTGGTTGCCGATGCCATGACCGGACAGGACGCTGTCAACGTGGCTTCCGCGTTCCAGGAAAAGATTGGCATCGACGGCGTGATCCTCACAAAGCTGGACAGCGATTCCAGGGGCGGCGCGGCTCTCTCCATCAAGGCAACCTGCGGAAAGCCGATCCTTTTTGTCGGCATGGGCGAAAAGTTAAACGACCTGGAGCAGTTCTATCCCGACCGCATGGTTTCGCGAATCCTAGGCATGGGCGATGTGATGTCCCTGATCGAAAAGGCGCAGGAGCAGTTCGATGAGAACAAGGCCCGGGAGATGGAGCAAAAGCTTAAGAAGGCCAGTTTCGGCTTTGACGATTACCTGGAGAGCTTAAACCAGATGAGAAAGATGGGCGGAGTATCCAAGATTCTGACCATGATGCCGGGGATCGGCGGCGCACAGATGAAGCAGATCGAGGAAGCCGTGGATGAATCGGCCCTGTCCCGCACGGAGGCCATCATTCTCTCGATGACACCGGAAGAGCGGGCAAACCCGGATATCCTGAACATGTCCCGCAAAACGCGGATCGCGAAAGGGGCCTGTGTGGATATCAGCGAGGTCAACCGGCTGGTGAAGCAGTTTTCTCAGGCCCGCAAGTTGATGAAGCAGGTAGGCGGCAGCATGAAAGGCAGCGGTAAAAAAGGAAGATTTTCTCTTCCTTTTTAATACGAAAGATTTAAGGCAGTTCAAGGAGGTGAAAAGAAATGGCGGTAAAGATCAGATTAAGAAGAATGGGACAGAAAAAAGCTCCTTTCTATAGAATCGTAGTGGCGGATTCCAGATCTCCCAGAGATGGAAAATGCATCGATGAACTAGGCTTCTACAATCCGAACACAGATCCCAGCGAATTCAAGATCAATGAGGAACTGGCGAAGAAGTGGCTTGCGAACGGCGCTCAGCCGACCGAGGTGGTTGGAAAGCTCTTCAAGATCGCAGGCATCGAAAAGTAATTCAGCTGAACGAGGTGCGAAGATGAAAGAACTGGTGGAAGTGATTGCGAAATCGCTGGTTGATAATCCCCAGGAAGTAGAGGTCACCGAGAAGTCGAACGGCAGGACGATTGTGGTGGAACTGAAAGTCGCCCCCGGGGACATGGGAAAGGTGATCGGCAAACAGGGCCGGATTGCGAAGGCGATTCGCTCTGTGGTGAAAGCCGCCGCTTCCAGGGAGGATAAAAAAGTAGTCGTCGATATCGTGTAAGCGGAAACAAAGAAGGTCTTTTTCCCGCGGCTTCTTCCTTTTCGCTGACACCCTTTAAGGTTACGGTTCCAAGAGGAAAGGATCAGCCGCCCTGCTGTTTTTGTTCGTCAGATACGGGATCAGTCAGGTAAGGAATCAGGAAGAGTTCGTTTCTCTCATAAAAAAGTCCTGGCGGGCAGCCTGTCAGGCACATGAAAATAGGAGTTTCATGATCCCGGTGGGAGCGGAGCAGTCTGAACCCATCGGGCTTTTGCTGACAGGAGTATTCCATGGAAAATTTGCTGCAGGTAGGGGTGATCACCTCCACGCACGGGCTGCGGGGAGAGGTCAAGGTGTTTCCCACCACGGACGATCCGGGGCGGTTTAAGGATCTTACGGAAGTGTGGCTGGATACCGGAAAGGATCAGATTTGTCTGAAACCTGAGCGGGTGCGGTTTTTTAAGCAGTATGTAATCGTAAAGTTCCAGGACTTAGACCGCATCGAAGACGTGGAAGGGTTTGTCAAAAAACCTCTTTTCGTCACTAGAGAACACGCCGTGAAGCTTGCGGAAAACGAGTACTTTATCGCTGACCTTTTAGGTCTTTCCGTGACCGATGAGCAGGGAAAGACGTTAGGGACGCTGACCGATGTCTTAAAAACCGGGGCGAACGACGTCTACGTGGTCACCGATCAGGAGAAAGAGATTTTAATCCCTGCCATCCGTGAGTGTATCCTGGAAGTATCCGTACAGGAAGGGTTCATGAAGGTCCATCTGCTGAAAGGCCTTGTCTGACGCTTCCTCTTAGGTGGAAAGGAGCTTGCGGTGAAATACTATGTTCTGACTCTTTTCCCGGAGATGATCATGGAGGGCATGCATACCAGCATCATCGGCAGGGCGATCGAAAAAGGGCTTCTTTCCCTGGAGGCCGTCAACATCCGTGATTACGCGGAGGAGCGGCGCAAAGGGCGGGTGGATGATTACCCCTACGGAGGCGGGGCAGGCATGGTCATCCAGGCGGAGCCGGTATGTGCCTCCTATGAGGCGCTGTGTGAAAGAATCGGTAAAAGGCCCAGGGTGATCTACCTTACTCCCCAGGGAAAGGTCTTTTCCCAGCGGATGGCGGAAGAGTTCGCCAGAGAGGAGAATCTCGTCTTCCTCTGCGGCCACTATGAGGGCATCGATGAGCGGGCTTTGGAAGAGATCGCGACCGATTACGTCTCGGTCGGCGATTACGTGCTCACCGGCGGGGAACTCCCGGCCATGGTGATGATGGACGCGATCGCGCGGTTAGTCCCTGGGGTGTTAAACAACGAGGAGTCGGCGCAGTTTGAAAGCTTTACCGACAACCTCCTGGAATATCCCCAGTACAGCCGCCCTGAGGAATGGAGAGGGCACAGGGTTCCGGAGGTGCTACTGTCCGGCCATCACGGAAACGTCGAGAAATGGCGGCGGGAGCAGTCCTTAAAACGCACCCTGGAGCGAAGGCCGGATCTTTTAAAAACCGCCTCTTTAAGTGAAAAAGACCGGGAATATCTGAACAAATTGCTTGCAATCGAAGAAGAAACATGTTAAAATGTCTTGCGTTGTGAAATGGAAGATGGTCCTCTGTTGCCGGGTGCATTAAGAACATCGAAATTGAAGGAGGAACACAATGAACGAAATCATCAAAAACATCGAGGCTTCCCAGATGAAACAGGAGCCTCCGAAGTTTCGCGTCGGGGATACCGTGCGCGTGTACGCAAAAATCAAAGAAGGCAACCGGGAGCGTGTCCAAGTGTTTGAAGGCATCGTCTTAAAGAGACAGGGCGGCAGCTGCCGGGAAACGTTCACGGTGAGAAAAAATTCCAACGGCATCGGCGTTGAGAAGACCTGGCCGCTGCATTCTCCCAACGTGGAGAAGGTGGAAGTGGTCCGCCGCGGAAAAGTCAGACGCGCGAAACTGAACTACTTAAGAGGACGCGTAGGCAAACGCGCGAAGGTAAAAGAGTTAGTGAAATAGCAGACGCTCGAGGGACAAATACTCTGTATTTTGTCCCTTTTTGCTTAATAGAGATTTTGGAGAAGGAAAAATGGCGAAACCGTTTGGGAAGAAAAAAGAAAAACAGGCGCAGACGTTTCCTGATCCCGAGGACGGCATCAAACGCACACCGCGGGAGCAGCAGCGTCTTGAGGAAATGCGGCAGGCAGCCATCCGCGAGGAGAAGCGAAAAAGGATCCCCAAGGTGGTCTTTTCCTGGACGTTTCAGATCCTGCTGGTCATCATGTTCGCCTACGTGGCCGTCTATTTCTTCGGCCAGTCGCGCACCAACGTCGGGCAGTCGATGGATCTGACACTCGCGGGGGGAGATACCGTGCTGATCAACACGATGTCCTATCAGATCGGCGGACCAAAGCGCGATGACATCATCTCTTTCAAGCCGAACGGCAGCACCAGCGGTCACTCCAGCATCAAGCGGGTAATCGGACTGCCCGGAGAGACACTCCAGATCATCGACGGCGTGATCTACATCGACGGACAGGTCCTCTTAGAGCAGAAAAACTTTCCCAGCATCACCAATCCAGGCCTTGCCGAGTCGCCGGTTACCATGAAGGAGAATGAATACTTTGTCCTTGGGGATAACCGCAACAACAGCGATGACAGCCGCTTTGCCGAGGTGGGGATGGTGACTTCCGATTCAATCGAGGGAAAGGTCTGGTATGTATCCAGTCCCAGGGAACACCGGGGGTTCGTAAAGTAAAGAACCTTTTCTTTCGCGAATCTTGGGAGTTCTCCTTATCGGGAAAACATAGAAAGAACCGGACTAAAGAAGGAACAGAAGCAGAAAGCGAGAAAGACACTTGTGCCGGAAAATAAGGAAACGGAGAGAACGGTATGGATGTGCAGTGGTATCCCGGACACATGACAAAAGCCAGGCGCATGATGCAGGAAGAAATGAAGCTTGTGGACCTGGTATTAGAACTGATCGATGCCCGGATTCCCTTCTCCAGCAAAAATCCGGATATTGACGAACTCGCGAAGGGGAAAGCCCGGGTGATCCTGCTTAACAAAGCGGACCTTGCCGACGATGCTGTAACGGCGGCCTGGGAAGAACTGTTTAAAAAGAAGGGACTTTTGCCCGCGAGGATCAATGCCAGGACAGGTGCGGGGCTTAAAAGCATCCAGCCCTTAATCCAGGAGGCCTGCCGGGAAAAGATCGAGCGCGACCGCAGACGCGGCATCCTTAACCGCCCGGTGCGGGCGATGGTGGTTGGAATCCCCAACGTGGGCAAATCCACGTTCATCAACAGCTTTGCCGGACGCTCCTGCACAAAAACGGGAAATACACCCGGAGTGACCAAAGGCAAGCAGTGGATTCGCCTGAATAAACAGGTGGAGCTTTTGGATACCCCCGGAATCTTATGGCCAAAGTTTGAAGACCCAACGGTGGGAAAGATGCTTTCCGCTGTCGGATCCATCCGCGAAGAGCTTATCTTACCCGAGGAACTGGCATTGTGGCTTATCGCATTCTTACGAGTCTCTTACCCGGATGCGCTAGGCAAACGCTATGGAGCGGATGTGCTTTCAGGTGTTGAAACGGGAAAAAAGCCTGATGCAAAGGATGTGCAGGGTGTTCAGGCTGCACAGAACGGGGGAAAAGAACCGGGCAGGGAAAAGGCGGATCCTTCGTTTTTAGAAAGTAAATCAACAGAAGAGGAGAATGTTTCGATTCTGCGAAAGATCGCCAGGATACGCTCCTGCCTGTTAAAGGGAAACGAACCGGATCTTGTGCGGGCATCCAGGCTGCTGATCGATGATTTCCGCACCGGAAAGCTGGGTAGGATCTCCCTGGAAACGCCGGAAACTTAAAGATCTCCCTGAAGCAAAGGAAAAAGAAAATCTTCGAAAAAGGTTTTTCAAGCGGGAAGAAACGCACACACGGGAAGGCGGTGGTCGTTTGAAGCAGAAACAAAAAGGAAAGAAAGGTCCGCTTCGGGCGGCCCTAAACTGGGTAGGCTGTATCCTTGTCATCCTGGTCGTCGCCTTCGTGCTGCTTCGTTTTGTCGGCCAGTCGATCCAGGTGACAGGAGAGGCCATGCAGCCAACGCTGAAAAACGGCGACCAGCTGATCATTGACAAGATCACCTACGCGTTCTCGGAACCCCGCCGCTTCGATGTGATCGTATTTCCCTCCCCCTACCGGATGGACACCTACTACTTTCGCCGGATCATCGGACTGCCGGGAGAGACGGTACAGATCGCTAACGGCGAGATCTTTATCAACGGACAGGCGGTTGCCGAATCCTTTCCTGTAGAGGAAGGCCCCTTTGAGAGCGGTCTGGCCTCGATGCCGCTTACCCTGGAGGAGGGAGAGTACTTTGTCCTTGGCGATAACCGCGCGGACAGCACGGACAGCCGAAACTCCAGTATCGGCAACATACAGGAAAGTTCGATCATCGGCAGAGCGGTGCTTCGAATCTGGCCGCCAAACCGCTTAGGACTGATACACTAGCGAAAGATTCAGGCAGAAGGGAAACAAACAATGGCGAAAAGCATCAGTGAAATCAGACAGGAACTGGAGAGCACTCCTTTAGGACAGCGGTCGCGCCTTTATGAGCTGTATGAAAACGATCCCCGAAGCGGAGTGGCTGCCTTAATCAAACGCAGCAAAAAGAAAGAGGAAGCGCTGGATAAAGAGCGGCAGCGTTTGGAATCCATGCGCGTCTATGAACATGAGTATGAGCATCTGGGATACATCTGCGGAATCGATGAGGCGGGAAGAGGGCCCTTAGCCGGACCGGTGGTGGCCGGAGCAGTCATTTTGCCGAAAGACTGTGAGATCCTGTACTTAAACGATTCCAAGCAGCTTTCTGAGAAACGCCGCGAAGAGCTGTACGACGAGATTCAGGAGAAAGCGGTCGCCGTGGGGGTAGGAATCATCGGCCCCCGCCGGATTGATGAGATCAATATCCTGCAGGCCACCTATGAGGCGATGTGCGAAGCCCTGGGGCAGCTTTCCGTCATGCCGCAGATTCTGCTCAACGATGCGGTCACCATTCCGCAGGTGACTATCCCCCAGGTGCCGATCATCAAGGGAGATGCCAAAAGTCTCTCCATCGCCGCCGCGAGTGTGATCGCCAAGGTGACCAGGGACCGCATGATGCGCGAATACGATGACCTGATGCCGGAGTACGGCTTCGCCGAGAACAAGGGATACGGGACGGCTGCCCATATCGCGGCGATCCAAAAATACGGTCCCTCTCAGATCCACCGCTCCACGTTTATCAAAAACTTCCTGTAAGCTTCAGCCGCAGCGCATACAGATCCCCGCAGGCGGCTTAACAGTCTTCCCTTTCCAGTACTCTCAGAAGCTGATCAGCTTCGTATCTCTATTGCTCCCTATAGATCCTGAACAGGGTATACAAAAGATTGCGGGCTATCTACCAGAAAATTTGTGCAGCATACCTATTGCCCCCTATATAGATCTGTGGTATACTTTAAACAACTGGCGAGGGGATCATGCTCACTCGGAGACATCCCTTCCTGCCGCAGAAAAAGGAAGAAGGAAACCGCTTATGTCAGCAGAGAAGAAAAGCCGATACACAGAAGCGCAGAACAGAGCAACACAAAAATATATCCGCGAAAACCTGGAGGAGATCAAGTTCCGGGTTAGAAAAGGCGATAAGGAGAAATACAAATCCGCAGCGGAAAACGCTGGGCTGAGTATGGCTCGGTTCTTTTTGACTGCGGCCAATGAGAAGATCGCCCGGGAGGGACTTTTCTGCCCTTCCGAGGAAGAGGAGGCCCTTGCGCAGGAGATTCAGGCTCCGTAAGTCTCCTTAGCACAATTGCCTTACCTACCTCTTAAGCAATCCGTTTTCTTTAGAGAAAACTGTAGGATTGCTGCCAATTAGCGAGACAAACGCGTCACGAGAGAAACAAACCCTTTTCTGCCCAAACCGGCAGACAGCAACTTACAGGAGGGGAGTATTATGAGTCTTAAGGAAAGAATTGGCAGACTGCTGTTGCTGCTTTTATTAATCGCAGCTGTGACAAACATTCCTGTAAGCGCATCCGCGGCAAACGAAGGCTTTCTCTTGGCTTCTTCGAAGGACGTCCCGCCGCCGCAGGTGAAAGAGACCGCGACATTCGAAGAGTTTGCGCAGGCGGTCTCTGCCCTTGTCCAGGAGCGAAACGTGCCGGGCACCATCTTACTGGAAAGCAGCGATGAATTTTCCTCCGGGCGGCTGATCGTGCAGTGCAAAACAGACACGGTTTCGTTTGAGCAGTATCAGCCTGCGAAAGTAATTAAAAGCAGCGATAACCTCTTTATCCTACAGTTTTCTTCCGGGTACGCCGCGAAGAAGGCCTGCAGGGAACTAAATGCCCTTGCGGAAGTGGACTATGCGGAGCCGGATATCCGGTTTTCTTTGGATGCCCAGACAAAGTCGCAGAAGACTCTTTCCTGGGGTGTCTCCGCAATCGGCGCGGACACCTACGCCAAATCTGTGGCGAAGATCACGAAGAAAACCCTCAAGGTGGCGGTGATCGATTCCGGCATCTCGAATCACAAATTCCTCTCCGGCAGAATCTCCCCGGATGGGATCGATCTGATTGACGGAGATTACAAGCCCACAGACTATGAAGGCCACGGGACGCATGTCTCGGGAACGATCGTGGACTGCACACCCGGACTGAATGTGAAGATCATGGCGGTCAAGGTAGTTGACAGCAGGGGAAATGCCTACTCGATTAATATCGCGAACGGAATCCTCTATGCCGTGAAAAACGGGGCCAAGGTCATCAACATGAGCCTCGGCGGAGAAGGCTGCAGCGAACTTTTGCACAGGAGTATCGCCTATGCCGTCCAAAAAGGAGTCACCGTGGTGGTCTCCTCGGGGAATGAGCATGACAATACGAAGACCTACTGCCCGGCCCATTTAAAAGACGTGATTGTCGTCGGGGCGGTTGATTCTGATTATGAGAGGCCCTATTTTTCCAACTACGGGAGTTCCGTGGACATCGTCGCTCCTGGGGTGGACATCAAAAGCTGTGTGCCCGGAGGATATGAGACCTGGGAGGGAACCTCCATGGCAGCTCCTCATGTCAGCGCCGCGGCGGCGATGATTAAGCTGGCGCATCCGTCCTACACTCCGGCGAAAATCGAAAAGTGGATCAAGAATCACGCGGTCGATCTGGGGAAGAAGGGCAGGGATAACTATTACGGGTACGGACTGGTGAACTTAAAAGACCAGGCCGCGGTGCCGGTCTCCAAGGTGACGCTGAATAAAGCCAAAGTTACCCTGACGGCCGGGAAAAGCTATCAGCTCACCGCAAAGGTTACCCCGAGTACGGCAACGGACAAAACGCTCACCTGGAGCAGCAGCAACACGAAGGTAGCCGCCGTAAAGAACGGAAAAGTGACCGCCAAAGCGGCGGGAAAAGCGAAAATCACTGTCAAATCGGCCAACGGGAAAAAGGCCTCCTGCACTGTTACGGTGAAAGCAAAGAAGGTAGCGGCAACCAGCGTGAAGGTAAGTAAGAGCAGCATTTCCCTAAATAAGGGGGCTTCTCTTACGCTTACCGCGACAGTTCTTCCAAAGAACGCCACGGACAAAACTGTCACCTGGAAAAGCGCCAACGTACGAATCGCCTCCGTGAAAGACGGCAAAGTCACCGGCGTGTCAGCGGGACAAACAACCGTGACGGTCACAACCGCCAACGGGAAAAAAGATTCCTGTAAAGTCACTGTGAAAAATCCGGCAGTCGAAGTAACCGGTGTTGCCCTTAGTAAAAGCAGCCTCTCCCTGGAAACCGGGAAGAATTTTCAGCTGACTGCGGCTGTATATCCCGGCAACGCGACAGATAAGACGATCACCTGGATAAGCAGCGACGAGGCTGTGGCTTCCGTAAAAGAGGGAACTGTAACAGGGCTTTCCGCCGGAAAGACTACGATCACCGCCAAAGCCGGAAACGGAAAGAAAGCGACCTGCCGTGTGACGGTCAAGGATCCGGCAGTCGAAGTAACCGGCGTTGCACTTAGTAAAAGCAGCCTCTCCCTGGAGACCGGGGAGAAATTTCAGCTGACCGCGGCTGTATCTCCCGCCAACGCGACCGATAAGACGATCACCTGGATAAGCAGCGACGAAGACGTGGCCGCTGTCTCACGGGATGGAACCGTCACCGCTTATTCCGCCGGGAAAGCGGTGATTACGGCGAAAAGCAGCAATGGAAAAGCGGCCACCTGTGAGGTTACGGTAAAGGATCCCGTCATTTTGCCTGACCGGGTTTCCTTAAACAGATCCAGTCTCACCCTGAATACGGGAGAAAGCTATCAGTTTTCCGCGACCGTCTATCCGTCCTCCGCGGCGGATAAGACCGTCACCTGGAAAAGCGGCGACGAACGCATCGTCTCCGTGAAGGATGGATTTGTGAAAGCGCTCTCTGCCGGAGAGACGGCCATCACCGTAAGGACCGTGAATGGAAAGGAAGACAGCTGCAAGGTGACTGTCAAAGAATCGACCGTCGAACCTGACTGGATTACCTTAAACAGATACAGTCTCTCTTTGCAGACGGGAGAAAGCTTTCATCTTACCGCAACCGTTTATCCGGAGTCCGCGACGGATAAGACCGTCACCTGGAAAAGCAGCAGCGAACGAATCGCCTCCGTGAAAGATGGAATGGTTACGGCACTGTCTGCCGGAAAGGCGACGATCACCGTAAGGACCGTGAATGGAAAGGAAAGATCCTGCGAGGTAACTGTCAAAGAGCGTGCGGTCGATGCGACTGGAATCACGCTCAATAAGAGCAGCCTTTCTTTAAAGATCGGGGAAACCTTCCAGCTTACCGCCGCGGTGCAGCCGGAAAATGCCACCGACAAAAAGGTCTCCTGGGATACCAGCAACGTTCTGGTGGCCTGGGTAAAGGATGGACTGGTTACGGCAAGAGCCGCTGGGGAGACGACGATCACGGCCAGTACCAGAAGCGGGGCAAAAGCCTCCTGTCTGGTAAAGGTTGTCGATCCAACGGTTGAGGTAACAGAAGTTACCATAAGTAAAAGCGCTCTGACGCTTTTAACGGGAGAGTCCTATAAGCTGACCGCTTCTGTGAAGCCGGATACGGCGACAGACAAAAAGATCACCTGGATTTGTGACGATACTTTAGTGGCCGTGGTAGACCAGGATGGAACCGTAAAGGGAAGATACGCCGGGGAGACGACCGTTAGAGCCAGGGCGCACAATGGGAAAGAGGCCTCCTGCCAGGTCACTGTGAAGGAACCTGAAGTCGAGGTCACAAAAGTAACCTTAAACCGCAGCACACTGGCACTGGATCTTGGAGAGAGCTTTAAGCTTTCCGCGCAGGTAAGCCCCTATAACGCCACGGTAAAGACGATCACCTTCCAAAGCAGTGACGCGAACGTCGCCAGCGTGGAGGCAGGCGGACTGGTAAAAGGAATCTCCGCAGGAAAGGCAACGATTACCGCCAGGGCACACAACGGAGTTTCCGCCTCCTGTGAGGTGACCGTCACTGACAAGTCCGCCGGAGGAATCGAAGCGACTGACATTCAGTTTTCCCGGAAGAGAGTAGGCCTCATTCCCTTCGCTTCCAGAGGACTGGGATTGTCGGTTACTCCTTCGAACGCGGCCGTATCCTTTGAAAGTTCCGACAACAGCGTTGTAAAGGTAAACAGCAGCGGAACGATCACGGGAGTCGGTGTGGGAAAGGCCAGGATTACGGCAAGGACGGTCAACGGCCTTACGGCCACCTGCGAATGTATCGTGCTGGAACTTTCCACGGACCGCACGGAGTATTCCTTCGTGAAAGGAGAGCCGTTAGAGATCCATGCCAGGATCACTCTGGATCATACCCTGAAACGAAATGGCCGTGAGTATATCCTGTATCTGGCCTACTCACAGGGAGGATGGGAGGAGCTCGCCTCCTTCAATATCGATGGAGCCGACTTTATGGAACCACGATACCCCAGATCCGCCAGGATCACCTCCTGCAGCGTTGCGGGAAATACAGCGGAGGTAACTCTCCAGGTTGATACCTCCCATCTGCCCTCCACTACAGAACTTCTTTCGCTGTCTGTATTTCCTTATGATGAGTTCACCACCGGAGGAAGTCTGTGGGATCATCTGCTTACGGTAAACTTGCGCTGACCCGGAAAAAGGATCACTGAAAAAAGATGCTTTTCTGAAAGATTTCTCTGCTTGGGAGGACTTAAGTCTTCCCCAGGCGATATCCATAAACGGGACACTTTAGAAGGCTGGCGTTTATCAACCTGCGAAGCACCAGGGATTTCTCCCTGTTGTTTTCCATGAAATGCAACTGTAGGAAAATCAAACGAAATGGAGGGAACTGAATGAGTAACGGAAAAGAAATGAATCTGGTTTACGATGGTGAGCAGGAGGAGCGGGAACCGTTTGCGATTTTCAAAGATCTGCTCACCAGCTGGACAGCGGCAGATAAGAAATCCTTTGTC
>CAZXSN010000066.1:2797-17460 GCA_964643295.1 uncultured Lachnospiraceae bacterium | reverse complement strand
TTCAGCTTAAGCGTCCCTCTGCTGTGGAAATTTGTGATTGCCGAAACGGCTGCACTGTGCGATAATATAGCCGGTTTCTTTGGGATCTGTGTTTTCCTTAAGCGGAAACCTTCTGCTTGAGGGATTTTTAAGGGTGGAGGGAACAGGAATGGTATCAGATGAAACAACGGTCAACCGTATCCGGCATCAGGTGCTGCTGCGGGTGGCGCAGCTGGCATGGGCAGGGGAACTGGATGAAAAGCGCGAGGAGATCCCCTATGAGATCATACCGGGACCGAAAGCACAGTTTCGCTGCTGTATCTACAAAGAGCGGGAGATCATCCGCCAGAGGGTCAGACTGGCCGAGGGGAAATGCCCTTCCGGGAAGGACAGTTCCAACGTGATTCAAGTGATCAACGCAGCCTGTGAGGAATGTCCGATCGCCTCCTACTTAGTCACCGACAACTGCCGCAAATGCATGGGGAAAGCCTGTCAGAGAGCCTGCCGCTTCGGCGCGGTTTCCATGGGGGATGCCCGTGCCTATATCGATCCTTTAAAGTGCAAGGAGTGCGGCCGTTGTGCGCAGTCCTGTCCCTACAGCGCGATCGCTCACTTAGAGCGCCCCTGCAAGAAGGCCTGCCCGGTGGATGCCATCGCCTATGATGAGTACGGGGTCTGTAAGATCGACGAAAAGAAATGCATCGCCTGCGGGAACTGCATTCCGAGCTGTCCATTCGGGGCGATTGCCTCAAAGACCTCCTTCCTGCCTGTGATCAAGGCGATCCGGGAGGGAAAGAGAGTGGTTGCCATGTGCGCACCGGCCACGGAAGGCCAGTTTGGTCCAGGGATCACGATGGCCAGCTGGCGGACGGCCCTTAAGAAGGCCGGGTTCGCAGATATGGTGGAAGTGGGGCTGGGCGGTGATCTGACGGCGGCGGCCGAGGCGGAGGAATGGGCCGAAGCCTATAAGGAAGGAAAGAAAAAGACCACCTCCTGCTGTCCGGCTTTCGTCAACATGATCCGTCTGCATTTCCCGCAGCTTACTGACTCGATGTCCTCGACGGTATCCCCGATGTGCGGCGTATCCCGCTTCCTGAAAATGAAGGATCCGGAAACGATCACCGTGTTTATCGGGCCCTGTGTCGCCAAAAAGAGCGAGGCCGCGGACCATGGGATCGAGGGCAACGCGGATTACGTCTTAACCTACGGGGAAGCCCGTTCGATGATGTATGCGAAGAATATTGAACTGGAGCCGGAGGAGAATACCTATCAGGAAAGTTCCGTGTACGGGAAGCGCTTTGCCAACAGCGGCGGGGTGACGGCTGCCGTTTTGCAATGCCTTGAGGAGTCGGGCGAAGACGTGCACCCGTCGGTTCTTCGCTGCAACGGAGCGGCGGAGTGCAAAAAAGCGCTGCTTTTGCTTCGCGCAGGCCGCCTGAAGGAAGACTTTGTGGAGGGCATGGCCTGTGTGGGCGGCTGTGTGGGCGGTCCAAGCAAAAACATGGCGGAAGGGGATGCCGCCAAGACAAGAGATGCCATGATCGCGCAGGCGGATTCCCGCGGCGTACATGAAAATCTGAAGAAAGTCGGCGCTGATACGGTGCCGATGCAGCGGCAGATTTAAGGGAGGTCTGTTTTGATGAAAGACCGGCAGAAAACATCCGCCATGGATATGACACAGGGAAATATCGTCTCCCTTCTGATTCGCTTTTCGGTGCCTCTGATCATCGGAAACCTGTTTCAGATGATGTACACGACGGTGGATTCTTTGGTGGTCGGAAACTTTGTCGGAAAAGAGGCGCTCGCGGCGGTGGGTTCCACCACCATGATCGTCAACATGCTGGTGTTCTTTTTCAACGGCGTATCCACCGGAGCCGGGGTGGTGATCAGCCGCTATTACGGAGCAAGGAACCTTGAGCGTCTTCACAAGGCGGTGGAGACCACCCTTTTTGTGACTTTTGTCTGCGGGATTCTTTTTACGTTCCTGGGGATCTGGATGGTGCACCCGATGCTGGTGTTCATGTCCACGCCGGACGACGTCATGGAGTCAGCTACGGTGTATTTACGGATCTATTTCGCGGGGATGCTGGGTCTTCTTGTCTACAACATGGGCTCCGGCATCCTGCGGGCGGTCGGCGATACCCAAAGGCCCCTGATATTTTTGATCTTTACCAGTGTCATCAACGCAGTACTGGATCTGGTGTTTGTGATCATGTTTCACGCGGGGATCGCGGGAGTGGCCTATGCCACGATTATCGCCCAGTTTCTCTCCGCCGCCATGATCTTGGTGCTTCTATCCAGAACGAAGGATATCTACCGCTTTTCCTGGAAGGATTTATGCTGCGACGCCTCGATTGTTAAGCAGATCTTCGTGATCGGTCTCCCGGCGGGCATCCAGTCGGTGATCACGGCCTTCTCCAACGTATTCGTGCAGTCCTACATCAACTACTTCGGATCTGCCTGCATGGCAGGCTGGAGCTGCTACAACAAGCTGGATACCTTCATCATGCTTCCCATGCAGAGCATGTCGCAGGCGGCGACCACCTTTGTGGGCCAGAACATCGGCGCGGGAAACGAGGAGCGCGTGAATAAGGGAACCGTACAGGCGCTTTTTCTTACGGTGGGCATCACCGGGGTGATCGCGGCGGCTCTGTTTGTCTTTGCCGCCCCGGCGACCGGCCTTTTTTCCAGTGATGAGGAAGTCATCCGCTATGGGGCGATGTTCCTGCGCATGAATGTCTTTTTCATGCTGTTTAACTGCATCAACCATACCCTGGCGGGGGCCTTGCGCGGACGCGGCGATTCGACGGGGCCGATGGTGATCATGTTGCTGAATTTTGTGGCGGTGCGCCAGCTCTACCTGTTTATAGTGACACACTTCATCAGCAACACGGAGCGCCTGGTGGGCTTCAGCTATCCTGTGGGATGGACCGCCTGCTGCATCATGGAAGTGACCTACTTCTATCTGCGCTGGGGAAGGAAGGGCAGTTCGCACACGAAAGCGGCTAAGAAGGTGCAGGATTCTTAAAAGAAAACTGCTTAAGCTCACCCATTCTTGCGGTGAGGATTTTTTGGTACTGTAAAAGGGAGGGACTGCCTTGTGAGAACGATCTGTCTTGTGCGGCACGGGGAAACCCTGAAGAATAAGGAAATGCGCCTGCAGGGAAGATGCGATGATCCCCTGAATGAGAACGGCTCTGCGCAGGCGAAAAAGGCCCGGGACTTTTTAAAAAGCGAAGGCTTCTCCTTTGCGGGGGTTTTCGCAAGTCCCTTACAGCGGGCGTATAAGACGGCCGAGATCCTAACGGAGGGGAAACTTCCCATCCTTTCTGACGAGCGGCTGCTGGAGATGGACTACGGCCCCTATGAGGGGATGAGCATGAGGCAGGCCACCCCGGAGCTTTTGTACTTTTTTGAGGATTTTGTTCATCACCCGGCGCCGGAGGGGATGGAAAGCCTGGAGCATGTCAAGAAACGATTAGGGTCCTTTTTAGAGTTTTTAAAAGAGGAGACAGAAGGGGACATTCTGGTTTGCACCCACGCGATTGCCTTAAAAGGAGCGCTGGAATGCCTGACCCCTGATTCTCATGGCTCCTACTGGTCCAAGTATATCGGAAACTGCGCGGTATACCGCACCTGGCTTACAGACGGGGAGTTTACCGTCCCGGAGGAGATTTTCTCCCTGTAAGAGCGTTTCCTTATGGGGTCTTAAGGCCTTACGTTCTTTGATTTCCTGATACCGGCGTTTCTTCTTTCGGCAGCAGGATCACAGAAAGGAAAGAGAGGATGGCAGAAAGAAAAGTCCCCGCGCGAATCGAAGTGCGCGGGGCGAGAGTACACAACCTGAAAAATATCGATGTGGATATTCCCTTAAACCGGATCGTGGGCATCGCCGGGGTTTCCGGTTCCGGGAAGTCGTCCCTGGCCCTGGGAGTGCTCTACGCGGAGGGCTCCAGGAGGTACTTAGAATCGTTGTCTACCTATACCAGGAGGCGCATGACACAGGCGCAGAAGGCGGAAGTCGATGAGGTGCTGTATGTGCCCGCCTCCCTGGCGCTTCGGCAGCGCCCCGGTGTGCCGGGGATCCGCAGCACCTTCGGCACGGGAACCGAACTTTTAAACAGCCTGCGGCTGATGTTCTCCCGTTTATCTTCCCATCGCTGCCCGAACGGACATTATCTTCCCCCTTCGCTGAATGTGGCGGCCGGACAGGAACTCATCTGCCCGGAATGCGGGGAACATTTTTATGCCCCGAGCGCGGAGGAGCTTTCCTTTAACTCCACGGGCGCCTGTCCTGTCTGTGACGGCACCGGCACCGTGCGCACGGTAGATGAATCCACCCTCGTGCCGGACGATTCGCTTACCATCGACGAGGGGGCGGTTGCCTCCTGGCAGACTCTGATGTGGTCGCTGATGAAGGATATCGCCCGCGATCATCTGGGGATTCGAACCGATGTGCCATTTCGGGATCTTACGGAAAGGGAAAAGGATCTCGTCTTTCACGGGCCGCCCAACAAGTATCACCTGCTCTACCACAACGAGAAAACCAACACCGCCGGGGAGATGGATTTCACCTATTTCAACGCGGTCTATACGGTGGAAAACGCGCTCTCGCATGTGAAGGACGAGAAGGGCATGAAGCGCGTGGAGAAATTTTTGAAGGTCGGTCCCTGTCCGGACTGCGGCGGTACCCGGCTGAATGAAAAGGCCCGCGCACCGCTTCTTTGCGGGATTTCCCTGGGTGAAGTCTGTACGATGACGCTTTCCGAGCTGGTGAAGTGGGTGGAAAAGGTACCGGCTTCCCTTCCGGAAGAGATGCGCCCCATGGCGGAAAGCATCTGCGAATCGTTTCAGCATGCGGCCAGGAGGCTCATGGAACTGGGGCTATCCTATCTGACACTTGACCGGGAGGCATCCACTCTTTCTACGGGCGAGCGGCAGCGCATGCAGCTGGCCCGCGCCGTGAGAAACCGCACCACTGGGGTGCTTTATGTACTCGATGAGCCCTCGATCGGACTGCATCCGGCAAACTTAGAGGGTGTGACCGGGGTGATGGATGATCTGATCGCGGACGGCAACACCGTGATCCTGGTGGATCATGACACAAATATCCTCTCCCACGCGGACTGGCTGATCGAGATGGGACCTGGTGCCGGGGCCGCGGGCGGAGAAGTGATCGCCGAGGGATGCGTGGAGGAGATCGAACATTCACCGGTATCCCGCATTGGTCCGTTTCTCTCCGGCAAAAGCGTAAATCTTGAAAAAAAGCCGGCGGCAGCCGGGCAGCTCTTTGCCCTGGGGAGGATTCGTATGTCTACAAAGAAGCTGCATACGGTGCAGCCGCTTACCGTAACTTTCCCCAAGGGGCGCCTTACCGTGGTAACCGGTGTTTCCGGCTCCGGCAAGACGACGATGGTGCTGGAAAGCCTGATTCTGGCTCTGGAGGCCAACGCAGCCAGGGAGCCGCTGCCTGCCCATGTGCGAAGCATCGAGGCCTCCGGCATCGAGCATGTGAAGTTGATCGACGCCTCGCCGATTGGCATCAACGTGCGTTCCACGGTGGCCACCTATGCCGATGTGCATGACGAACTGCGCAAGGTCTACGCGAGGAGCGCGGACGCGAAGGCGAAAGGATACAAGGCCGGGGATTTTTCCTACAATACCGGGAAGCTTCGCTGTCCGTTATGCGACGGCACCGGACAGATCAGCCTCGATGTGCAGTTTCTCCCGGATGTGGATATCCCCTGCCCGGACTGCCGGGGGTCCCGTTACTCGAAGGACGCTTACCTGGTGCGGAGGATCCCGAAGGGTAAAATGGAAGGGGTTTCGCTGCCGGAGCTGATGGAAAAAAGTGTGGATGAGGCCATGGAAATCTGCGCTGATCTTCCCAACGTGGTAAGAAAGCTTACGGTGCTTCATGATCTGGGGCTTGGCTACTTAACGCTGGGGGAGGAGACGCCGAGTCTTTCCGGAGGGGAGGCGCAGCGCTTAAAACTGGCAAGCGAGATGGGACGGGGACAGGAGACTTCCCTCTTCGTCTTTGATGAGCCGACCATCGGACTGCACCCTTTGGATGTGGAAACGCTGCTTGCCGTTTTTCAAAGCCTCACGGAAAGCGGGGCGACCGTGATCGTGATTGAGCATGACCTGGATGTGATCCGCAATGCCGACTACTGCATCGATTTAGGACCTGGCGGCGGCACGGAAGGAGGCAGGATTGTATGCTGCGGAACCCCAAAGGAGATCGCGGATAATCCGGAGAGCCTTACGGGAAAGTACTTAAAAAAGGCATTCCGGTAATCCCGGCTCCCTGCGGTATCTTCCCCGGCTTTTCCTTTTCCTTTCTGGCCCCCTTTGGGAAGGCAGCGGAAAGGAAAGAGGGAAGGCAGCGAAAGTTTCGGCAGATTTACGGAAAACTGCATGTTTTGCTCCCGCAAGTTTTCGTTGACAGGGCAATTCCAGTTGGGATATAGTTAGATACGCGGGCAGTTTCCCTGCGCTTTAGGCACACATACCGGATGGCTGAATAAATTTTCTGTTTTTCCGCAGGTGCGCGTAATCACATATTTACATCACATTGTGGGGGTAAAATAGAAAAGTTGATTCGGTGATGGAAAGCTGAAACATAAGGAAAGGTGCTTAAAGCTTGCCGAAAAGTACCGGGTAAGCTTCAGGGAGACTGTTGGAAGCACAAAGAGAAAAGAAAGGAAGAATGAATATGAAAAAGAAACTATGGCTGGCAGTTTGTCTTGCCGCTTCGCTGGCCTTTGGGCAGTGTGCGTTTGCGGAGGAAGCGGAGAGCGCTTCCAAGGACGGGGGAACCTTACGGGTTGCCTACCAGTACGGGTTAGCTTACGCGCCGCTTACCATCATGCAGGAGCAGGGACTGATTGAGAAGAACTTTGACGGGGACCTTACCGTGGAGTGGATCAACTTAAACTCCGGGTCCGCGATCAATGAGGGCGTGATCTCCGGGGACATCGATGTCGCCAACATGGGCATCGCGCCGTTCATCACCGGCGTGACCGCGGGGATCCCCTACAAGATGTACGGCACCATGGCTGCCCAGCCGCACAAGCTGATGACCAACAACGAAGAGATCAACACCCTGGCGGATATCACCTCCGAGCACAAGATCGCTCTGGTCAACATCGGCAGCATTCAGCACATCCTCCTGGGGATGATGGCCCAGGATCAGCTGGGAGATGCCCACGCGCTGGACAACAACCTGGTCGCCATGGCGCATCCGGACGGCATGGCCGCTTTGCTGGCGGGCAGTGTGGACTGCCAGCTGACGACTTCTCCCTACATCTTCATGGAGCAGCAGGAAGAAGGCATCCATGAGGTGGAAGGACTGGCGGATGTTTGGCCGGACGGCAACGCTTTCATTGTGGGACTGGTTGCGGACAGCCTCGTGGAAGAGCGTCCGGAAGTTTATGACGCGCTGGTGGCGGCTACCCAGGAAGCCATGGATTTTCTGAACAACAATCAGGAAGAGGCTGCGGCGATCCTGGCCGAGAAGAATGACGTGACCGAGGAGACGATGCTGGAGTGGATGCAGGATCCCGCCTGTGTGTTCGATACGAAGCTTCCGGGCGTCATGGATATGGCGCAGTTTATGGAGGACGCGGGCTTTATCGAGGAAGCGCCGGAGTCCTTTGAGGCGATCACGACCGAAGATGCCCGTTAAGAAGGGTAAGATTAAGGAAACTTTAAAAACGTTTAGCAGCATTCATTGAAGAAACTTGCAGGGCAGGCGGGGAGCATCCCCGCCTGCTTAAAGACGCTTGGGTGTCAGGCCATACAGAGAGTTTGGCCCCTTTCACGCCGAAACTTTTGAAGGATTAACAGCGAAAGAATGGATAAACAGAATTTAAAAAGTTTGCGCAATCAGCTCCTTTTTATCGCCGGGGTTCTGATTCTCTGGCAGGTTGTCTATGAGATGGGCGTGTTCCCGGAACTGATGTTTCCGTCACTCGGGAAGATCTTTAACGCCTTGCTGAAGGGCTTCTCGAAAGACGGACTGGGCAGTATGACCATGTATTCCATGAGTCTGATCGTCAAGGGTCTGTCCATCGGTATGCTGCTGGCGTTTGTGTTGTCCGGCCTCTCGATCATCAGCAGGACCGTCTATTCCATCTACAACATGGTCGTCTCCATGTGCGATCTGATTCCCGGTGTGGCATTAATTCCTCTGGCAATCCTCTGGATGGGGATCGGGGAGGGCACCATCATTCTGATTGTGGTGCATTCCATCCTCTGGCCGATGTCGCGCAGCATCATGGACGGGTTCCACGCGGTGCCCAGAATCTATATCGAATCGGGCCAGAACATCGGCCTGTCCCGGGTGCGGATGGTGACCGGGATCTATATCCCGGCGGCCTTCTCCTACATCCTCTCCGGCATCAAGACCGGGTGGGCGAGAGCCTGGCGCGGTCTGATCAGCGCGGAGATGATCTTTGGCACGACCAGCTCCGGAGCCGGGATCGGGTGGTTTATCTTCATGAAGCGCACGAACGTGGATATCGCGGGCGTGTTCGCCGCCCTTTTGGTGATCGTGGCCATCGGCATTGTTGTGGAGTACGGGATTTTCAGCACGATTGAACGTCTGACGATCAGAAAATGGGGAGTGAGCAGATGACAGAAAATTTAGGCTCCCAAAAGCCGGTTCTGGAAGTAAGGAACCTGACCAAGATCTACAGCAACGGAAAAAACCAGGAAGACTCCGAGATTCTCCAGAACGTGAACTTCACCATGTATCCGCGCGAGTTTGTCTGCATCATCGGTCCCAGCGGCTGCGGCAAGACCACGTTTTTAAGGTGTCTTTGCGGCTTTGAGACCTTTGAGGGCGAGGTGACCGTGGACGGGAAAAAGGTCAGCGCTCCCGGCACCGACCGCGTGATGGTGTTCCAGGATTTCAATCAGCTTTTGCCCTGGAAGACCGTGGAGAAGAATGTTCAGTATCCTCTGCGCATCTCGGGTTTGAAAGATAAGGAAAAGCTGCAGCAGATCTCCGATCTGTACCTGGAGAAGGTGGAGCTGTACCCTTACAGGAAGTATTATCCGCATCAGCTCTCCGGCGGCATGAAGCAGCGGGCGGCCATCGCCAAGGCGCTGGCCATGAAGCCGAAGATCATCCTCATGGATGAACCGTTCGCCAGCCTGGATGCGATCTCCAGAAATAAGCTGCAGGCGGAACTGATGCGAATTCACCAGAAGGAAGACATCACCGTGATATTTGTCACCCACAACATCCAGGAGGCGATCACGCTGGGCACCCGGATCCTGGTGATGTCCAAACGCGGCAATATCAAGATGGATGTGAAGAATCCTGTGGAGAAACCGGTCACCCCGGCCTCTGAAGGATACGGAAAGCTCTGGGATATGTTCAACCGGGCGTTAAATGAGGCCCAGGAAGGCGAAGAGACAGATCCCCTTCCGGGTGCGGGGAAGACAAAGCAGCTGCCGAAAGGAAAATGAGAACCTAACAGGTTCGATCATCGACGATGGACAAGGCCGCAAGCGAATCTGTATCGACAGACACCGATGCGTAGGAAATTTTAAGCAGACAGCGGGGAATCTTAAGGGCAGGGCTGGATCTTTATAGACAGATCGGGACGCGAAGGACACTATGTCATACACATCATTTCCATATTTGATATTTATTATACTGGCATTTTGCCTCTATTACCTGGTCGCTCCGGCCTTTCGCTGGATCGTTCTTCTGGCGGCCAACCTGGTTTTTTACGCCGCTTCCGGCCTGGACAACCTTCTCATCCTGATCGCATCCATCACCATCTCCTGGTTCGTGGCTGTGAGGATGGGAGATCTGCACGGCAGGTTTCAGGAGGCCAAAAACTCCGGGGCCTTTGACAGGAAGCAGTTAAAGGAGTTAAAGGAGCAAAACCGCAGGAAGCGCCGCCGCTGGATGTTTTTGGGACTGTTCGCGGTCCTGGCGGTTCTGATTGTCGTAAAATATACGAACTTCCTTCTGGGAAGCGCGTATTCGGTCATGAACTTTTTTGGCATTGCCCACCAGGAGGTATTTTTCAGGCTGGTGATGCCGCTTGGGATCTCGTTTTATACGTTTCAGATCATCTCCTACCTGATCGATGTCTACAAGGGAAAGGTGGAGCCGCAGAGGAATTACCTGAAATATGTCACCTATGTCTCCTTCTTCCCCAGCGTTGTTCAGGGGCCGATTCCCCGCTATCAGGATCTGGGCACTCAGCTTTTTGCCCAGCATCGCTTTGACTTCGACAACCTGCGCGACGGAGCGCTTCGAATCCTCTGGGGATTTGCCAAGAAGCTGGTGCTCGCGGAGCGCTTAAACCTTTTTGTGACGGATATCTACGGCGCTTATGAGCAAAACGGCGGTTTTCTTCTGGCGCTGGCGACTGTCTGCTATTCAATCCAGATCTACGCGGACTTTTCCAGCTGCATGGATATCGCGACAGGAACCGCGCAGCTTTTCGGGATTAAACTGGCGCCCAACTTCCTGCGCCCGTATTTTTCCAGAACGATGCCCGAATTCTGGCGCCGGTGGCATGTGACACTGGGGGCCTGGTTTAAGGACTACGTGTTTTACCCGGTATCCATCTCCAAGTTTTCGCTGAATCTGAATAAGAAGACCAGGAGACTGTTCGGTCCGGAAGCGGGACGCATTCTCACTTCCTGTATCCCGGTGCTGGCGGTCTGGATCCTAACCGGCATCTGGCATGGTCCGGAATGGAAATATGTGGTCTGGGGGCTGTTTCACGGGATCCTCATCATGCTGAGCACGATCTTCGCGCCGCATATCGAGAACCTGATGAACAAACTTCCTGTGAAGACGGATAACTTTCCTTTCCATGTGTTTCAGATGGCAAGAACGTTCCTTCTTTGCTGCATCGGGCGCGTCTTTTTCCGCTCGGACACCATCGGCATGGCGTTTGCCATCCTAAAGAAGATCTTTACGACGACAGGTGCCTCTCAGTTCGCGAACGGCGGAGTATTCCTTCACGGGCTGGATGCCCCCAACATGGTCGTGACGCTGATCGCCATGCTGGCGCTTTTGACCGTAAGCCTCCTGGAGGAGAGAATGGATGTGCTGGAAAACTTCCGCAAAAGAAACGTGGTCATTCGCTGGACGGTTATCTACGCGCTGTTTCTGGCGGTGCTGATTTTTGGCTGCTACGGGCCGGGATATGACGCGTCGGCCTTTATCTATGAGAAGTTTTAGGGATGGAAGACGGGATGAAGAAAAAGTGGAAGAATCTTTTTGGTTCGATAGTCTTTCTGGCGGGAGGCCTAACTCTTACTGTGCTTGCTTCCTACGTGCTTCGGCCGACGGACAATGACTTTTTCCGCGACCGGTTTACCGGATTTTATGCGGAGGAGGACGATTCGCTGGATGTTGTGGGACTGGGAGGATCCGCGCTTTATCGGTATTTCTGCTCTCCGGTGCTTTATGAGGAGGCGGGGCTTACCTCTTATCCGTTAAGCACGGCCAGTCAGTCGGTGTATGCCATCGAAAACCTGATTGACGAGATCAAAAAGACGCAGTCTCCGCAGCTTTATGTGATTGAGTGCAGGCAGTTTCTTTTCCTGGAGGAGAAGGAGATTGAGGAAAGCCGCGCCAGGGTTGTCACCGACAACATGTACTACTCCAAAAACCGCGTCTCGCTGATCAACCGCCTGGTCGAGGACTGGAGAGACCGTCTTTCCTACTACTTTGACATCATGGTCTACCATGACAACTGGGAGAACGTAAACAGGGAGTCGTTTAGCTATGCGTTAAACAGCCGCGCTCATCCGGTGAAGGGGTGGGGAAACATCGCTCTGCATAAGACCTTAAAAACCCCGGATGTCAAAAACGTGAAGGAGGAAACCCCGCTTTCCGCGGCCAGCGAGGAGGTTTTGCTGGAACTGCTGGAAAAATGCGAAGAGGAAAATCTTCCGGTGCTCTTTTTGCTTACTCCCTACCGAATCAGCAAGAAAGACGAGAAGAAGGCCAACTATCTGGGAAGGATTGTCACGGAGCACGGATTTGCGTTTTTAAACTGCAACGTGATTTTGGATGAGATCGGCATGGATTATGCCGTGGATTTTTACAACGCCAAGCATACGAACAGTATCGGAGCGAGAAAGTTTTCCCGCTTCCTGGCCGACTACATCTTAAGTAACTTTGCTGTTGAAATCGACCATACCCCCAAGGTGCTTGACTCCTGGGATCAGGCGCTTGCGGCCTATGAGAAACGGTATGAGGCAGTTGAGGCAAAGGTTTACGAGCGGATAGCTGAGGAGCAGACACAGGCTGCGGCGGCAGTGTCTGAAAATGTGACTTAAAAACAAGACGTTCCCACTTACCAGGAAACACATCAATCTATACAATACGTTTACTTTAGGAGGGTTCAGGGTGGTTTCATCGATTGTGGAGGCGGTGGCAGGCTATGCTCAGTCGCAGCCGGAAAAGTTATGTCTGGCGGACGCCCGGAATGAGGCAACCTACCGGGAATACTGGGAGTATATCTTCGGGTACGCGAAGAAGTTACGGAACCTTGGCATCAAGAAGGGAGACCGTGTGGTTGTAAAAAATGCCCAGGACATGGAGACCGCTGTCTGCGGACTGGCCATTCAGCTTCTGGGGGCTGTTTTTGTGCCGACGGAAAAGAGCGCAGCGGATGCGAGGGTTGCTGAGATCGCGGAGACAGTAAAAGCGGAATGTGCCCTCCTGGATAGGCCGCTCCTTCTTTCCTGTCCGGTTTTACCGCTGTCCTTGGTACTTAAGTATCGGGATCCCCAGGCGGATTTTGAGACATTCCCCTTCCCGGACAAATCCCAGACGGCGGAGATTTTGTTTACCACGGGTACGACCGGCAAATCCAAGGGGATTGAGCTGACACATGAGAGTGTGGTGGCCGTAGCGGAAAATGTGATCGACGGCGTGGAGATGAAAAAGGACAACGTGGAGGTCATCCCGGTCCCCATCAGTCACTCCCACGGGCTTCGCCGCTATTACGCCAACATGCTCAATGGGAGTTCGGTGGTTCTCTTAGAAGGCGTGATCTTCAACAAAAGATTGTTTGAGAAGATGGACACCTATCACGCCACAGCGCTGGATCTGGTGCCCGCCGCTCTCTCGGCTCTGTTTCAGCTAAGCGGTGACCGCCTGGGAGAGTACAACGGACAGTTGGACTACGTGCAGCTGGGCTCCGCGCCAATCCCGGGGGCGGACCGGGAACGCTTATGCCGGCTGCTACCGGATGTCAGGCTCTACAACTTTTACGGGACCACGGAATCCGGGTGCTCCTGCATCCTGGATTTCAATGCCGAGAAGGATAAGAGAAACTGCATTGGCCGTCCTGCCCGCCACGCGCGGTTTGCCTTTTTTGACGCGGACCGAAAGGAAATGAAGGCCACGAAGGACAATCCGGGATTTTTAGCCTGCGCCGGAGAGATGAACATGAAGGGGTATTATCATTCCCCGCAGTTAAACGCCGAGGCGATGGAAGGGGACTATATCCTGACCAGGGATTATGCCTACGTCGGGGAGGACGGACTGATCTACATGATTGGCCGTCAGGACGATGTGATCATCACCGGCGGAAACAAGGTTGCCCCTGATGAGATCGAGGAGGCTGCCATGCAGTTTCCGGGGATCGCGGACTGCGGCTGCATTCCGGTGGATCATCCTCTTCTGGGGAAGGAGCCGAAGCTTTTAGTATGCATGAAACAGGGCGCGAGTTTTGACGCGAACGCCATCTATGAGTTCTTAAAGGATCGCCTGGAGGCTTACAAGGTGCCCAAGCAGATCGAGCAGATCGAGCAGATCCCCCGCACTTTCAACGGAAAGCTGCAGAGAAGGACGCTTATGCAGATGGCTGCGAACAGGGCAAAAGCGGAAAGCGAGAAATTGAAAGGCGCCAAAATCAGAAGGCAAAAATAAAGAAGACGAAAAAAAAGAAGGCACACAACCGGTGCGGTAGAGAAAAGAAACAGGCAATAGATAGAGAAGGAAACGATCAGACGGAAAGGAACCCCTTCGCCCGGGAAGAGCACTTTCGAGCGGTGGGTTCGTCTGGCGAGAAGAGGAAGAAAGAAGCGGACTTAAAGGTCGCTTTCAGGAAGGCATTCAGCGGCAGGAGGAGAAAACGCCTCAAAGGAACGGAAGGATTACAGGAAAGGAAGTTTGGAACATGGAAGAATTACTGGAAGTATTAAAGAGAGCACTGCCCCGGGTAGACTGGACAACCAGCCGTCCTCTCGTGGATGACGGGATCATTGATTCGATGGATGTGGTCTCGGTGATTTCAGAGATCACAGATGCGTATGATATCGAAATTCCCTCGGAGGAGATGGAGCCCGAGAACTTCAATTCGGTGGCAGCTATCTATGAGATGATCAAAAGACTGCAGGACGAGTAACGTGCCCGGAACAAGCCGTACCGCTTTAAAAAATCACCTGTCCGAAAAGACCAATCTCTGCGCTTTCAGCCAAAAGCTGTGGCGCAGTTTTTCTTTTCAGCGGCTTTTTCGGGCTCTTGCCGATGAACTTTAAAAACGCCTTCCCTCCTGCAAGGCGACGGATAACGGGTTCCCTCATCAGGCGCTCGCGGAAGGGACCTCTAGTTTGTCTGACCCAAAGGATGGAAACTATCGTAAATACATCCGGCGATCTTACCTTACCAGATCACGTTTATCAAA
>CAZXSN010000066.1:0-2697 GCA_964643295.1 uncultured Lachnospiraceae bacterium | reverse complement strand
TGACATTTGCCGTATGCCGCAGAAAGGAGATCTCCTGCGATGCTTCGTTCCAGCAAACAAAAGCAGATCGTAAGCGGATGGCTTAAAGTAAACTTTCCTTCTGAGTACTTCTACCCGCTGAAATTTCAGAAGTTTCTTTTTCTATATGAATCGTTTGCCAAAATCCATGGGGAAGAGACCGATTTCTCAAACTTAAAAGGGTACAGAAACGGACCGATTTTCGCAGATGTCTGGCAGGATTATACGCATTCAGCAAAGGAATTCGAAAGCGTAATACAGACGGAGTACGAAAAGAACTCCGACTGGATCAACGGGGAATGGGCAAAGCGGGCCTGGTTTGCAGCATACATTCTTTCAGATAAGGAACTGTCAGAGTTTACCTGCAGGATGAATATCTGGAGCGCATAAAAGGAACGCATCGAAAGCGGAGAAAAGCAGGTGATACTTTACGAGGAAGACTTCGATGAAGGCGATGCGCGGATGATTCACATGCTGGAGAAAATGTATCCGCTGTCTCTGATGGAGAATTCGTGTGTCTTCAAGATCAATGGGTTTACCTTCCTTTTCAGCAGAGAAGATGCCGCCGGGCTGACGGAGCAGCACCTTGACGTATTAAGCGATATCGCAGATGAAGGGGAACTCCACAATCCGGTATATGTATCAATCGATGAAGAGGGCAGGATGGATATTGATTAGCAAAGACGGAATACAAATCAGGGTTCCTTATCAGACATGGCTGTTGAATTTCGGCTGAAAAGGGAATTGCGCATAGATAACTGATTTTTTAATCTTACGTGTTTTCCTTTCCCCGCTTCCTCAGCCTTTCTAGATGTGTGCTATATGTCTGTTTCCAGATCTGTTTGAGGATCTTCTTCTGAATCAAACCCGTTGCTCACACCCGGTTTTTATGCGGAATCTTTTTGCTTTGTTGTTTCCTTTCTATGGGTGTTCTTTAAGAAAGCGGTAAGCGCTTTTGAAGGAAGAAAAAGGTTCGCGCTTTGCGGCTGGCTGCAGCGAACTTTAAGAAATCTCCAGAGGCTTTTGGCGGGAAACTTTTCACACTGGGATCCGTATGTCTTACAGGAAAGGAACTTATTAGGATGCCATGGCCGCAGCCTTAGGGGAAATGCCGCATTCGCGTAACAACCGGGGGCAAGGCAAAATTTCATTCGGCAGGGAAGGCAGAAAAGTGGGATGAAAACAGCTGCGAAGTTCGCCTGCACCGGCAGTTTCCCGGGCTGGAGCGGCAGGGGGCACTTGCGGAATCGGCTCACCTTTTGAGAGCCCGCTTAGAAGATTTCGACGCGGAGAAAAGCGGCAGCTTCTAAGAAGGAGAGAGGGAAGACTGCTGATTGGGCTGGTGAACATTTTTGGATTTTAAGTGGAAATCCCTCCCAAGATGTGTTATAGTGAGGACTGTACGGGAGAAATAGGCCCTTACAGGGGAGAAAGACAGGGGTATTTATGGCAAGAAATGATAGAGAGCCGCAGCGGGTGACAAGCACCGCTTTGCGCAGGGTTCAGGGAAAGAAAAAGAGCGGCGAACGCCGGGACTATTACGACTACAACCTGCTTGCTGCCGTGATTTTGCTCACCTGTTTCGGACTGGTGATGCTCTACAGTACGAGTGCCTATGAGGCCTCGGTGAACTACAGCGGAAATGATGCCTACTTCTTTAACCGGCAGGCTTTCATCAGCGCAGGCTGCCTGATCGCCCTGCTTATTTTTTCCCAGTTTGACTATCATCTGCTGACCAACATTTCCACACAGATTTACATCTTTTCGATTGTCCTGCTGGTTGCGACGCGCTTCATCGGCCGAAACGTCAACGGAGCGACAAGGTGGATTTATATCACGGATTCTCTTTCCTTTCAGCCTGCGGAGCTGGCCAAGCTGGCGATCATTCTGTTTTTGCCCAGTCAGATCGTGAAGATGGGAAACGAGTTCAAAGGCTTCAAAAAGCCAATGATAGTGCTGGGATACGGGGCGCTGGCCTCCTTTTGCACGTTTAAGTTTACCGACAACTTAAGTACGGCGATTATCATCGCCGGGATTACGGTGGTGCTGATCTTTATCGCCCACCCGAAGACGGTTCCCTTTCTGGCGGCTGGGGCGGCCACGGCAGCTCTGATCGGTCTGCTCATCTTGCTGCTGAGCGCGGATATCATTGAGCCGGATCGGTTCCGCCTGCGCCGGATCATGGTGTGGTTAAACCCGGAGGCTTACCCCAGAGACGGCGGCTACCAGGTGATGCAGGGGCTCTACGCGATCGGTTCCGGAGGCTTTTTTGGCAAGGGACTGGGCAATGGCACACAGAAATTGGGTGCGGTGCCCGAGGCTCAGAATGATATGATCTTTTCCATCATCTGTGAAGAGCTGGGTGTCTTTGGAGCGCTGATCGTGATCTTTCTGTTCCTGTTTCTGCTCTGGCGTCTGTATGTGATTGCCCTCAACGCGCCGGATCTGATCGGTTCCCTGGTCGCGACCGGGATTTTCATCCACATCGCGCTGCAGGTGGTGTTAAATATCGCCGTGGTCATCAACCTGATCCCGACGACCGGAATCACGCTGCCGTTCGTCAGCTACGGAGGCACCTCCATTGTCTTTCTGATGGCGGAGATGACGATCGCCTTAAGCATCTCCCGCCGCTCAGGGAAAGGCTAAGGAGTAAGCTTCATTCCTTTTTAAAGGAGGCAA
>CAZXSN010000065.1:0-17594 GCA_964643295.1 uncultured Lachnospiraceae bacterium | reverse complement strand
TTTGCGGAGTTTCCCCGCAGGGTTTAACCGTTTACCTTCGGGTGCCGGATTATGCGCAGAACTTTACGGTTCTTCCTGACGGAGCACCGTTTGAGACATCCTTTAAGAAGGGGTACGTAAGCGTAAAGGTAATAAGTGACTGCACGATCACTGCGCAGTTTGACGCTCCTGCGCATTTTGTCTATGCGAATCCCCAGGTACGCGCGGACGCAGGAAAAGTTGCCGTTCAGCGCGGACCGCTTGTCTACTGCCTGGAGGAAGCGGATAACGGTGCCAACCTGCCCGCAGTCGTGGTGGATACCGAAAAAGGGCTGACGGAAGAGTATTCCGACCTGTTTGGCGGCATCATGGTGGTAAAAGCCTATGGAAAACGGATCGCGGAACAGGAGGGCGGCGAGGAACTCTATACAGCGGCGAAGCCTACCCTTACCCCGGTGGAGCTAACGTTAATTCCCTACGCCTACTGGGCCAACCGGGGGCAGGGGGAGATGCTGGTCTGGATGAGAGAGTTACTGTGAGACATCGATTCTTAGATTCTCCCCAAATAGGGCATTCGTCCATTCCCGGGCGATCAGCTCGTTGCCTCTTTTGGTCAGGTGGACTCCATCGAGCGTGACCGCAGAAAATCCTTCTTTTTCAGCTGCCTGATCAAGCGCCTTCTGCAGCGGCAGAAAGTCCAGACGGTAAGTTTTGGCGATTTTTTGAATGCTGGCGGATATTTCCGCCAGCACGGGCCGCCAGAGAAGAAATTCCTGCGGACAGGAAAAGATGAACGGTTCCATGAGTACGATTCTTGGAATGCCGTAGTCTAAGATATCCGTGACCAGATCCTCATAGATCCCGGCAAAATCCCGCATGGATTCGGGAAGAGTGTTTTGTCTTTCCGGATCCGACATCCATTCTGCCGCATCGTTGACGCCGACCAGGATGGAGACGATCTCAAAGCTGCTTTTCTGCCTTTCGGGCAAACTCTTCCACATCCCATATACGCGGGAGACGGTAAAGCCGTCCACGCCCCTGTTTAAGATCGACAGATCTGAAAATGAGGTCTTCAGTGTCGTCTGGATCATGCGCACGTAGCCGTCTCCCAGCCCCTGTCTGTCAAACAGGCGGCCGCAGTCGGTTAAGCTGTCACCGAGAAATAAAAGGTTCACTGCGGTTTCCTCCTCCATCAAAAAGTCCAGAAAATCTGGGAAGAATATCTCCCCAAAGCCCCTGCATGAAAAAACACGTGAAAATCGTTCAATACCAGTCTAAAGCAAGAAGCGTCTCCTTTATATCGATTATTATAAATCTAAAATCAGGGGGGGAAGCTGTCACATAAATATCTATACATCTCGATTTAAAGAGCTGCTGTCAGGGAACAGTTGCCTATTCTCTTTCGTGGACCTGCCTGCCTTTTGTTTCCCGAAAAGTCTGCGCTGCCTGCAGGAAGGATAGCAGATTTCCTGTGTTCTTTTTGGTTTGCGCTGCTTTCCGGCCTGCAGCTATTGTACCGGCTTTCTTTTCAAAAAGCAACCGAATGGTAGGGGCTCTTTACATTTTCCTTCGATCCGATTAAAATGAAGCTGGAGAAAGCAGGGACACTAAAACTTAAGTCCCCTCATTTCCAGGAGAAATGAGAGCCGGTTTTAGGAAACGGAGGGAGCAGAAGAATGGATGGGCAGATTTTGCAGGCAATCAGGGAAAATATCGCGAAGGTGATCGTGGGCAATGGCCGCACGGTGGAACTTCTTTTGGCCTGTATCCTGGCGAAAGGACACGTACTTTTGGAGGATGTGCCCGGCACGGGGAAAACAGTGCTTGCGAAAGCTCTCGCGAAGTCTGTGTCGGCCAGATTTGGCAGAGTGCAGTTCACCCCGGATCTGCTGCCCTCGGATGTAACCGGTCTTAACTACTTTGATTCGAAACAGAACGCCTTCGTCTTCTCCGAGGGACCGGTTTTCTGCAACATTCTTCTGGCGGATGAGATCAACCGCGCCACGCCCCGCACACAAAGCAGCCTCTTGGAGTGTATGGCAGAGCGGCAGGTGACGGTGGATCAGGAAACCTATGCGCTGGAAGAACCGTTTCTGGTAATTGCCACCCAGAATCCGCTGGAGATGCTGGGCACTTTTCCGCTGCCGGAAGCACAGACGGATCGCTTCTTGATGAAACTTTCCATGGAGCCGTTAAACAGCGGGATGGAAGAGGCGATGGTGAAGCGTTTTTTAACCGGTGAGCCCTTAGAAGAGCTTCAGGCGGTGTGCAGCCGGGAAGAGCTTGTCAGACTGCAAAAGCAGTGCCGTCTCGTTTACGTCCATGACGATCTGCTGCACTACATTGTGCAGGTTGTACAGGAGACCAGAACGTACCCGGGCGTGGAAAACGGCGTGAGTCCCCGGGGAACCTTAGCCTTTGTCAATGCCGCCCAGGGGTTCGCCATGGTGCAGGGCCGCGACTACGTGGTGCCGGAAGATTTAAAGGCCGTGGCGGGACCGGTTCTCTCCCACCGCATAAAGCTTACTTTGCGGGAAGATGATCCGCAGGCGGCGGGCAGGGTGATTGGTGAACTGCTCTCAAGGGTGCCGGTTCCCACCGAGGAATGGAAGAAGCGGTAAAAGAAAAGGAAACGAGAGGAACTCTGCGGAAAGGTGGATTCCTTTTGCAGAGAGGGAGGACAGGGAAATGTTGTTTTTGCTGGCAGCCGGTCTTCTCGCCGGATTTTTGCTGGAACGGCTGCTGTACGGACGGTTCTGGAGCCGGGGGCTTACGATCCGGGCGCAGTTTGCGGACGCATACGTCTATGAGGGGGAGACCTCGTCCTTAAAGGAGGAGGTCATCAACGATAAGATCCTGCCGCTTCCCGCGCTGGAAGTCTGGCTGCAGGTAAGCCGGAACTTGCGTTTTTCCGATGCGGACCGGCAAAACGCCAGCGTCTCAGATAAAGCGTACCGGCGGGATGTGTTTGCCGTTCTCTCCCGGGAACGCATCGTGCGCACACTCTCCTTTGGATGCCCGAAACGGGGATTTTATCAGATCGATCGGCTGGAAGCGCAGGGGAAAGATATTCTGTATTCTCTGGAGTACCGGACGGAATTTCCCCAGAAGACTCAGCTTTATGTCTATCCCGCCCGGGTGGATGCAAGAAGGATAGAGCTTGTCTGCAGCGCTCTTTCCGGGATGATGCCGCTTCATCGGAGACTTTTTCCTGATCCCTTTGAGTTTGCCGGAATCCGCGAGTACCGGACAAGCGATCCGATGCGCAGCGTCAACTGGAAAGCCTCCGCCAAAAGCGGCACTTTGATGGTCAATCAGTTTGATTCTTCGACTGATCTAAAGGTGACCGTGATTCTGGATGTGGAGGATTCCCATATTTTAAGACAGGAGTCCCTGATCGAAGAAAGCATCCGCATCGCGGCCTCTTTAGCGGCCAGACTTGCCGGGCAGAATCTGACTATGTCTCTTAGAAGCAATGCCGTATACATGGATTATGAAGATACAAAGCCGAAGCAGAAGGAGGTAAGCTGGGAGATGAAAACCGGTGTGCGCACCTTGAGGGCCCTGGAGTGCATGCTCTCCTGTATTGATACACAAGTGCCCGCAAAGCCGGTTACGCATCTGATCCGCCTGCAGGGAGAGCAGAAAGATACCGGCTCGATTGTGGTTTTGATCTCCAAAAATCAGAATCCGGAAATCTTAAAAGCCCTGCGGGTTCTTGCCGCACAGGGCATGTCCGTTCTCTGGGTGGTTCCTGTACTGCCGGGGGACGCTCTCACGGTTTCGGCAGTGCCGCCGATTCTGGTCGTGCCATGGGAGGTGGGAAGGGGATGAAACGCAGGGAAAAGGTTTCAACAGGGGAAATAAACGGGGAGGCGAAAGCCGTCTGGGCAAAGACAATCCTTTCCTGGGTGCATGCGGTGCTTGTTTTCTCCGGATTTTACCTGCTGCCTGCCGCCTTTCTGCGAAGCGGCGAAAGTGTCGGACGCATCTTGTCGCAGGGGATTTTCCTTATCGTACCGGTCACAGTAAGCTGGTTTCTGGCAAAAAAGATCCGTGCGCTCTGGCAGTATGTGCTGGTGTCCCTGGCGATCTGCGTGGGGGTGTTTTTTGCGGCAGGATTTACTCTTACGATGCTGCTTACCGCTCTCATCTTTCTGCTTCGCTGCCTGGTACGGCTGCAAAAGGGCGAGTACTCCTATGTCGTAGACAGGCCTCAGATCGTACACGGGGTATTCTTTCTGCTGTACGATCTCTGGGCTTTATTCACCGGGGCGTATGCGCAGGTGATCTGGATCTTTTTCCTGTTGACGGCGGATATTCTGGTGTGCCTGCTTTACCGGTTTATCGTAAACAGCGAAGCATACTTAAAGGAAAAGCGCGGCGAGATGAGCAACGTGCCGGTTAAAACGATCCGGAAAGTCAACCGGCTGCTGGCGGTATTTCTTTTCGCTTCCTTTGTCTGTCTCGTACTCCCGGCGATTCTGTACGGAAAGGAACCGCTCATCGACCTGGCTGAATATCTGAAAAACAGGGAGTACCCAAAAGCAGTGGTCACGCAGGTGGAGCCGGAGCAGCCCTTTACGGAAGGCATCAATCCCGGGGAAAAACTGCTGGAGGATCTCGGCGGTTCCAAAGAGCCTCCCCGCTGGCTTAAGGTTCTCTCTGATCTGGTGAGCTTCGCGGTGCTCTTCGGCGGCCTTTTCGTGGCGGTTTACCTGCTGTATGGCGCCTGGAGAAGCGCTTCGAGAAACTTTATCCGGGAGGAAGATGAGGTGACTTTCTTAGAGGAGGCAGACCGAAAGGAGGCGGGCAGAAAAGTTTCCGCGGTTGTCCTAAGGAGAGGAAAGGACGAATCCGCAAACCGAAGGATTCGAAGAATTTATAAGAAGACGCTTCGCAGACGGTTTTCTTCTGTCCCTGGCGGTGCGGAAACCCCGCAGGAACTGGAAACATTGGCGGGGATGGACTTAGAGGAGGCAAAGGAGCTTCACACCCTCTATGAGAAAGCCCGCTACAGTCTGCACGGATGCGGGGAAAGAGACGTAAATTTTCTCAGGAATGCAAAAAATACTTTCAAATTGTAAAAGGATGTGCTATACTGGCTCAGTAACGGGCTGCGAAAGATAAGGAAACGTTCGCTTTCGCACTCAGGCCCCCATGGGGATAAGAAAACAGGATCACAACAAAGGAGGGCTTATGATGAAACATATCAAGACGCTCAATACGAGATCGCTGCAGGAGAGCGTTAAGAAGGGCGGCTGCGGCGAGTGCCAGACCTCCTGCCAGTCGGCCTGCAAGACCAGCTGCACGGTAGGCAATCAGACCTGTGAACATCACAAATAAGAGGAAAGCGCAAGTGTTAGGCTGCGGCAGGACGCGGTGACAAGTCGCTGCAACGCAGCCTTTTGTGCGCGGCTTCCCCTGTGTATGCTTTGCGCAGGTCCGCAAAGCTTTGATAACGGGTTTTTCTTCTGCAGTTTCAGACTGATAAGGCCACTTTGTCCGCTCGATAGAGATATCGGGTGTTTTTTGTGGATGAAGCGGAAAGGGGATACACAGTGGTCCATCAATACAAGAACAACGGATACAACATCGTCCTCGATGTCAACAGCGCTTCTGTGCATGTCGTGGATGACGTGGTATACGATATCATAGAACTTTTCAATCAGTCAAAAACCGACGACGAGATTTTTGCCGCACTTTCCGGCCGGTACGGGCAGGAGACGGTCAGGGAAGCGCTCTTAGAGTGCAGACAGCTGATTACTGCCGGGGTTTTGTTTTCCGACGATGCCTACCAAGACGCTGCGCTGCAGGTCAAGGCGCACAAAACGGTGGTCAAGGCGCTGTGTCTGCACATCGCCCACGACTGCAACTTAGCCTGCAAGTACTGTTTTGCCGGGGAAGGGGAGTACCACGGAAAGCGCTCTCTGATGAGTTTTGAGGTCGGACGGAAGGCCCTGGACTTTCTGATCGCTCATTCCGGGAGCCGCCGCAATCTGGAGGTTGATTTCTTTGGCGGAGAACCTTTACTGAACTGGCAGGTGGTTAAGGACCTGGTCCTTTATGGGAGAGAACAGGAAAAGCTGCACGATAAGAAGTTTCGCTTTACGCTGACAACGAACGGAGTGCTTTTAAACGACGAGATCATGGAGTTCTGCAACCGGGAAATGTCCAACGTAGTTTTAAGTCTTGACGGGCGCAAGGACGTGCACGATGCGATGCGGCCTTTTCCAAACGGGAAGGGCAGTTATGACCTGATCGTGCCGAAGTTCCAGAAATTTGCCGACAGCCGGGGACAGGAGCGCTACTACGTGCGCGGAACCTATACGAGAAACAACCTGGACTTCTGCGAGGATGTGCTGCATTACGCCGATCTGGGGTTTCGTCAGATTTCCATGGAGCCGGTGGTGGCAGCGCCTGAGGAGCCCTACGCCCTGCAATGGGAGGATCTGCCGAAGCTTTTTGACGAGTATGACCGTCTGGCGAAAGAGATGGTGGAAAGGGAAAAAGCCGGAAAGGGCTTTACCTTCTTCCATTTTATGATCGATTTAAGCGGCGGCCCCTGCGTCTATAAGCGGATGGCGGGCTGCGGTTCCGGCACGGAATATCTTGCGGTTACGCCCTGGGGAGATCTCTATCCCTGCCACCAGTTTGTGGGGAACGAAGCGTTCCTTCTGGGAAATGTGGATGAGGGGATAAAAAGAGAGGATATTGTGGAGGAGTTTCAAAGCTGCAATGTCTACACCCGGGAAAAATGCCGGAACTGCTTTGCCAAGTTTTACTGCAGCGGCGGATGCTCGGCAAATTCTTATCTGTTTCATGGAACCATACATGACGTTTACGACCTCGGCTGCGAACTGGAGCGCAAGCGCGTGGAGTGCGCCATTATGATCAAGGCCGCTCTGGCCGAATAAACTGTACAAAACACTGCCGTCTTATCCTGCTTTCCTTCCTCGAAAGAAAAGGATGTGGTGACAGCGGGGAAGAAAAGAAAAAGGGAAAAAGGAGAAGAGAAATGAACAAGAAAAGAGCCACATGGGTCACGGTCCTGATGGCGGTTCTGCTGGTCGTGCTCGTGTTTACGGCATCTGTCGGCTGGGGCCCCACAGGGACGGGATCCGCGAAGAACATCAAACTGGGGCTGGATCTGTCCGGCGGTGTTTCCATCACCTATCAGACGGTGGGGGAATCGAATCCTTCTGACGAAGATATGGCGGATACCGTATACAAGCTGCAGCAGCGTGTCCAGAATTACAGCACAGAGGCCTCCGTTTATCAGGAAGGCGCTAACCGGATCAACATCGAGATCCCCGGTGTTTCAGATGCCAACACGATTCTGGAAGAGCTGGGCAAGCCCGGTTCCCTGACCTTTGAACTTTCCGATGGCACGGTGGTGCTGGACGGCACGGAGGTGGAAGCGTCCGAGGCCGGAACACAGACCGACAACATGGGAAATGCCGAGCATGTGGTCTCTTTGACGTTCACGGATGCCGGTCGTGAGGCGTTCGCAAAAGCGACAACCGATAACGTCGGCAATCAGATCAATATTGTATACGACGGAGAAGTGATCTCCGCCCCGACTGTCCAGGAAGCAATCACGGACGGGAAATGTATCATTTCCGGTTCTTTCACGGCGGAGAGCGCGGCGAACCTCGCTTCCTCCATTCGAATCGGTTCTCTGTCCCTGGAACTGGAGGAGATCCGTTCCAACGTGGTCGGAGCGCAGCTTGGCGAGCGTGCGATTTCCACCAGCCTGGTGGCCGGTTTCATCGGCCTGCTGATCGTTATGATCTTCATGATCATCGTCTACAAGATCCCGGGCGTGATCGCGGCTCTGGCACTGATTATGTATGCGGCCATCGATCTGGTCGCTCTGAATGCGTTTGACATGACGCTGACCTTATCCGGTATCGCCGGTGTCATCCTTTCCATTGGTATGGCTGTGGATGCGAACGTGATTATCTACGCCAGAATCCGCGAGGAGATCGCGGCTGGAAAGACGGTCCGTTCGGCCATCGATACCGGGTTTAAGAAGGCACTTTCCGCGATCATTGACGGCAACGTGACCACCCTGATCGCCTGCCTGGTGCTGAACTTTATGGCCACCGGATCCGTGAAAGGCTTTGCTCAGACACTGGCCCTTGGTATCGTGGTCTCCATGTTCACGGCCTGCGTGCTGTCTAGGATCATGATCAATGCGGCTTATGCGCTGGGCATGAAGGATGCGAAGTACTTCGGCAAGGCCAAGGAGATCAAGACGATCGACTTCGTCGGCAAACGCAAAGTCTTCTTTTGCATCGCGGCGGTTGCGATCCTTTTGGGACCGGCTTTCATGCTGATCAATCAGGCCACGGGCAAGGGCGCTTTAAACCTGAGCATGGAATTTAGAGGCGGTACTTCCACCGATGTCACCTTTAATGACTCCTATACGATTGAACAGATCGATTCCGAGATCAAGCCGGTCATTCAGGATGTGATCGGAGAGGCGGAGATCCAGGCACAGAAGGTTACCGGCGGCAACGAAGTAATCTTTAAGACACGGGTGCTGACTGTGGACGAACGGCAGGAGCTGGAGGCTGCTCTGGATGAACAGATCGGCATCGCCGAATACACAACAGAGAGCGGAACGCAGGAGAAGAGCATCAGCTTTGAGACTATTTCCTCCACCATCAGCAATGAGATGCGTCAGGATGCCGTCGTCGCGGTTGTGGTGGCTGTGATCTGCATGCTGATCTACATCTGGTTCAGGTTCTCAGACATCCGCTTTGCGACCAGCGCCGTGCTGGCCCTCTGTCACGATGTGCTGGTTGTGTTCAGCTGCTATGCGGTGGTGCGGATCTCAGTCGGCAATACATTCATTGCCTGTATGCTGACGATTGTCGGTTATTCGATCAACGCCACCATCGTAATCTTCGACCGTGTGCGTGAGAATCTCCGCGCGAGAACGAAGACTACGCAGCTTTCCGATCTGGTCAACGCCAGTATCACACAGACGCTGACAAGAAGTATCTATACGACGTTTACGACCTTTGTGACGATCGCAGCCCTCTGGGTGCTGGGCGTTCCCTCCATCAAGGAATTTGCTCTTCCGCTGATGGTCGGTATCATCGCCGGCGGATATTCCTCCGTCTGCATTACCGGTGCGCTGTGGTTCATCATGAGAAGGAAAGCGGAACAAAAGCGCATCGAAGCGGACAAGACTCCGGCCAAAGAGCCTGCTGCGGCAGGCGGGCAGGCACAGTCTGCGGGTAAGGCGAAGAAGAAAAAGAAGAGATAACTTGAAGCGGGCAGGGAGAGCGAAGAGGCAGACAGCTGCTTTTTAAACGGGCGATCCCTGCCCGTTTTGGCTTTGTGCGCGTTTCGCGGCGCCGCAAGAGGCATAAAAAGATGAATGAAAAATGGTTTGTAGCGGCAAAGAAAGCCGATTTTAAACAAATCGGGGAGAAATTTCACATTGATCAGGTGACGGCCCGCATCATCCGAAACCGCGATGTGGTGGGGGATGCGGCTATCGCCGAGTACTTAACCGGCGGTCGGGAGCAGCTGCACCCGGCCTCTTTGCTGAATGGCTGCCTGGAGGCGGCGAAACTTCTGCAGGGGAAGATCCGGGAAGGGAAGAAGATCCGCATCATTGGGGATTACGACATCGACGGCGTGACCGCAACGTACATTTTGTACCGCGGACTTACGCGGGTGGGCGCGGCGGTGGATTATGAGATTCCGGACCGGATGCGGGACGGCTATGGCTTAAACATCCGCCTGGTGCAGTACGCCTGCGAAGAAGGCGTGGATACGATCGTCACCTGCGATAACGGGATCTCTGCCGTGGAACAGATCGCCTATGCGAAGGAGCAGCTGGGCATGACCGTGGTGGTCACGGATCATCATGAACCGCTGTTTTCCTATGTACAGTCTTCTTCCTGCGGCGACGGGGAAGAAGAGAAAAATGAAGGAGAAAAGAGCGCTCCTAAGAAGGTTTGGAATCTGCCCAAGGCGGATGTGCTGATTGATCCCAAACTGCCGGACGATGGTTACCCCTTTAAACAGCTTTGCGGGGCGGCGGTTGCCTGGAAGCTGATCCAGATGGTTTATGAAGTCTTTCAGGTACCGGTTCGGGAAGCCGATGAATTTCTCCAGTATGTGGGATTTGCGACGATCGGCGATGTGATGGATCTGGTGGGGGAAAACCGCATTCTGGCAAAACTTGGCTTGCGGGCCCTGGAGCAGTCCCCGGACTTAGGGATGCGTTCCTTAATCCGCGTGACCGGACTGGAGGAACGCCATCTTAATGCCTATCACGTCGGGTTCGTGCTGGGTCCCTGCATCAATGCCGGGGGACGGCTGGATACGGCAAAGCGTTCCCTGCGCCTGCTGCTTTCTCAGGATGAGAACGAGGCTGCACAGCTTGCGCAGGAGCTGGTTTCTTTGAACGAGGAGCGCAAGGACCTGACAGAATCTGGAGTGGAAGAGGCTACGAAATTAATCGATACAACAGACCTTGGAAAGGACCGTGTTCTTGTAGTTTATCTGCCGGAATGTCACGAGAGCATTGCGGGGATTGTTGCGGGACGGATTCGTGAGCGCTATTACCGGCCCACCTTTATTCTCACGAAAAGCGGCGATGAGGTCAAAGGTTCCGGCCGCTCGATCGATGCTTATTCGATGTTTGACGAACTGGTGAAGTGCCAGGAACTCTTTATCCGCTTTGGCGGGCATCCGATGGCAGCCGGGATATCCCTGAAGGAAGAAAATGTCCCGCTTTTTCGTGAAAAGATTAACCGCCTATGCACATTGACAGATGACGATCTGTGTGAGAAGGTGATCATCGATGTGCCAATGCCGCTGGATTACATCCGGGAGAATCTGGTAGAGGAATTTCATGTGCTGGAGCCTTTTGGAAAGGGCAATGAAAAGCCGTTGTTCGCGGAAAAAAATCTGCAGCTTTTGCGGGCAAGTGTTCTGGGAAAGAATAAAAATGTCCTCAAGTTTCAGGTGAAAAGTTCCGGCGGACGCATCATGGAGGCCCTCTATTTCGGTGATGTGGATGCTCTGAAGAAGTATCTTCAGGAGAAGTACGGTGTCAAGGAAGTGGAGAAGCTCTTTTTGGGAAGGGAGAACGAAACCCGCCTGTCGGTTACCTATTATCCGGAGATCAATGAGTTTCGGGGGCTGCGTACGCTGCAGATCGTGATCCAGAATTATCTATGACAGGGGGGAGAGTTCGGCTTTCTTAAGCCTCATAAGGATCCGAAAAGGCCTCCAGGCAGAACATCTTAAAGACATCAAAGAAAACCCAGAGTCCAAAAACACCACAGACATCCCGTTCCTAAAGGGGCTGCCGGATGTCTGTTTTCGATTGCTGTAAACTCAAAGATCATTTTCTTTACGCCAGGCCAGGAAGAATTTACCGGTGGTTTAGATGTATGGTTCCTTCTTCCTCCACATGTCCTCTGTGTCCGTGCACTTCGCACTTATCCAGCGCTGTTTCGAGTGCGCGAAATTCCTCGTCGGTTAGCGTTATATCCCAGGCACCGAGATTTTCCTTGATCCGTTCTTTGTTCTTGGAGCCGGGGATTGGCACCGCGTTAGGGTATTTGTGCAGCATCCAGGCGAGAGAAATCTGTGCGTTCGTGGCGCCTTTTGCGCGGGCAAATGCGGAGAGAATATCGAGGATAGGCTGGTTGCCAATGATGTTCTCTCTGGATAGCTGAGGTACCCAGTTTCGCACATCGTCTGTTTTCTCAAACTCGGTCTGTGCCGTGATCCTGCCGGAGAGAAAGCCGCTGGCGATGGGAGAAAACGGCACCACACCGATTCCCTGCTCCATGCAGTAGGGGAAGATCTCCTGCTCACAGTCCCGTTCCAGCATGTTGTAGAGGTTTTGAACGGCGGATACGGGTGTCACTGCATGAGCTCTCCTGAGTGTATCTGCAGAGACTTGGGAAAGGCCCCAGCCGCGGATGAGTCCTTCCCTGATGAGCCGTCCCATGCCGTCTGCGACTTCCTCCAGATCAATGTCCCGGTTATAGCGGTGCCAGTAATAAAGGTCCACAAAGTCGGTTCCAAGCCTTTCAAGAGATCCGGTCAGATGTCGGCGCAGTGTGGCATACACGGAACCATCCGCTTTCGGTTCCCCTGATTTGATATGCAGCTTTGTAGCAATCACCACATGACTGCGCATTTCTTTGAGAGCTTTGCCGACGATGCGCTCATTGTGCCCCGGCTGCTGCAGGTTAGGACCGTAGGATTCCGCGGTATCAAAGAATGTGCAGCCAAACTCATATGCCTCTCGGATTGCTTCGATGCTGTAGGATTCCTCCGGGATCTTCCCATATCCATGGGAGAAAGCCATACAGCCCATGCCAATGGGTGTTACTGTAAGATTTCCCAGCTTTCTGTTTTCCATGTTTACCTCTCAATCTTCATCTACACAGGCGTTTTCAGGTTCACCAGCGGCTGGAGCCTTCCTTGTAAAGGGTTTTTGTGGTACGAATGCAAGAAGACTTTTCCGCGGGCAGGGCAGGGCGATCACTTTGTGATTGTGCGGATGCGTTTTGTGCAGGCAAGTTTCTCAGTCCCCTGAAAGAAGATGCACTGGCAAGGCTCTTTTGTACAGGCGCTTGTTCTATTCGCATCTTCTCCCTTCCTTTTTGTACTACAGTCAATGTTTTAAGTCAATGGATTTTTCAAGTAAATCCCGTCTCTCAGGATGCATCAGGGAATCGGAGTGTAAATCATACATTGGATTTGCTTTGGAGATATCCTCTGGGTTCTTTCCTGTTCTCTTAGGAACGTTTGACAAATTCCTCCTGGTTCGCTATCATGGGTTTTGGATCAGAGGATTTTCATTGAACAGGAAACAGACTGAGAAGAGGGTCAGACAGAAGGAGGAACAGGAATGCCGGAACTGCCGGAAGTGGAAACGGTGCGCGAAGTTTTAGAACCGCAGCTAAAGGGTATACAGATCGAAGAGAGTACAGTCTTTCGCCCGGAGGTGATCGCCCATCCATCTGCAGAGGAATTCTGTGCTTTCCTGCCAGGCCGTGTTTTTGATCACATCGACCGGCGCGGGAAGTTTCTGATTTTTGTCTTTTCCGGTGGGGAGCGGATGCTGGTTCATCTGCGTATGACCGGGAACCTTTTGGTGCAGCCGTCTTCGGATCCGATAGAAAAGCATACCCATGTGATCCTGCGCCTATCTAACAGCAGCGACCTTCGCTTCATCGATACCCGCCGGTCTGGACGATTCTGGCTTTTGAAGAAAGACGAGCGTGATTCCTTCAGCGGCGCTGAAAAACTGGGACCGGAACCGTTTGAGGAAGCCTTCTCGGCAGACTATCTGATAAGCGTTCTGGGAAAGAGAAGGAAGGCCATCAAGGAGTGTCTCCTCGATCAGAGCGTGGTTGCCGGAATCGGCAACATTTACTCCGATGAGATCCTTTTTACGGCTGGAATTCGTCCTTCCCGACCGGCAAACTCATTAAAGGAAGCGGAGTGGAAACGCCTTGCGAAGGTGATACCTGAGCGGCTGCAGTTTTTCATCGAAAAGAATCAGATCACGCCGGAGGAATATCTGGCGGGAAAGGGAGAGGACTACCGCAATACTCCCTATTTACAGGTCTATGGGCACACAGGAGAGCCCTGTCCCGTCTGCGGGGAGAAACTGATCCGCACGGTAATTGGCGGCAGAAGCAGTGTGTACTGTCCTTCCTGCCAGCCGGAAAAGGATATGCAGTGAGAAAGAGTGTGAAGGTCCCGGGTTTTTGCCTGACGCCTTCTTTTCGGATAGTCTTTTGAGCTGTTTATGCTTTTTCAGAGGAACTGGAAGAGAGCTTTTGAGCCTGAGACTGCTTTTCAAGTACTCTTGTCAGCCATTTTAGGGTTTTTTATAAGCGCTCAATGGGAGGGTGCATTTCACCCTGGAGAAGAAAACAGATGGAGAAGACAAGCAACAGACAGTTTTACAGAGAACTCTTTTCCCTTGCGGTGCCGATTGGCCTGCAAAACCTGCTGGTGGCGCTCACCGGAGCGACGGATGCGCTGATGCTGGGAAGACTGACGCAGGATGCCGTGGCAGCGGTCTCCCTTGCGAATCAGATTTCCTTTGTCATGAGTCTGTTTACGATTGTTGTGACAGACGTCGGAGGAGTGCTTTTGGCCCAGTACTGGGGCAAAGGTGACCGGGGGATGGTAAAAAACCTCTTCTGCATGATCATCAAGTGGTCTGCAGTGATTTCAGTGGTGTTTTTCTGCCTTGCCATGTTTGCTCCCCGGATGCTGATGCGCATTTACACACCGGAGCCGGAGCTTATTCGAATCGGGGCCTCCTATTTAAGAGCAGTCAGTATATCCTACCTGTTTACGGCTGTCACCCAGTGTTACTTCCTTATGATGAAGCTGGAGGGCAAGGCCTCAAAGAGCGTGGTGATTTCCGTAGTCACCCTGCTTACAGATATGTTTCTCGACTTTTTCTTAATCTATGGGGCTGCGGGTGTGCCGAAACTGGGTGCGGTTGGTTCCGCTTACTCTACGGTGGTCGTGGAGTTGATTGCTCTTGTCTGGTGTGTGGCTGAATCCCGGCGCGGTGACAGTGTTCGTCCCGATTGGCAGGGATTTCGGTGGCACTCTGCTGTCATCACGAAGGACTACGTGCATTTAGGGCTGCCGATGCTCTACAGTTCCTTAGCCTGGGGGATCGGCTTTACGCTGCATTCGCTGATTATGGGGCATTTGGGGTCCGATGCGGCGGCAGCGGCCTCCATCGCCTCCACGGCGCAGGAACTGGTTACCTGTGTCTGCAAGGGAATCTCTGCGGGGGCAGGTGTGATGATCGGCAAGCTGCTGGGACAGAATCTGTTTGATCAGGCAAAGGAATACGGGAGGAGATTCTGCCGCATCTCATTTGTGACGGGCGGCATTCACATGGTGCTGCTTGCCATTTTGGGTCCTCTGGCGACCGTGTTCTTTATTCTGACCGATACGGCGAGAAAATACCTTATTTTCATGCTGTTTTTCAGCGGGCTCTATGTCTTTGCGTATTCGATCAATACCATCATCGTTGTCGGAGTCTTTCCCGCAGGCGGGGATACCCGCTATGACGCGATCAGCGTGTTCTTTGCCGCCTGGTGTTTTGCGCTGCCGCTTGCTCTGCTGGGGGCTTTCGTGTTTCACTGGCCGGTTCAGCTTGTATATATGGTGATGTGCTCGGATGAGATCGTCAAACTTCCCTGGATCTACCCGAGGTACAAGAAGTACCTGTGGGTGAAGAATCTGACAAGGGACGAAGCGGCAAGGTGAGGCAGACAGGCAGGTGTGTGAAAAAAAGCTTCTCCTTACATGGGGATTTTCAGCGCAAGGGCTTAGACGGCAGGGAGTTTTGCATGACACCCGGTCAGAACGATGAACAGACGCCTCCCGGCTTAAGCTCTTTAGGAGTCGGCGAACTTTTCTTAAGCGGAGCCGGGGAAAGAGAGAGATTTCTGTTGGATATGAGAAAAAAGATGAAATCGCATAGGGTGAAAGAGAATTTTCCGCCTGAGAATGCCTTAAATTTCAGCAGTTTTTCGAAGAAAACTCGAAATCGCAGGGCTTGACACAATCGGCGGAATTGCTTTATAATCAATCTTGCGAAAGGGAAAAAACAGTGTATTTCATTACCAAAGGAAAGGAGCGATTTTTATGAAAAAGTGGAAACTGGCATCGTCCCTTGGTCTTTGCGGGACAGTCCTTGGGCTATCGTGTGTAACCGGAATGTTTGCGTTCGCAGATCCGGCTCCGCAGTCCTTAGAGATGGTGGTAACGGAGAAGACGGTGCAGTCTGGTTCCGTATTTGAGATGCATGTGCTGACTACCCCGCGGGAAGCTGAGGATGACATGCTTCACTGGTCGATCACAGACGGTGAAGGAGTGGTAGAATTTGAAGAGTATAAATGGGTATACGAAGGCGACGATATGGAATTTATCGCAGTGAAACCGGGTGTAGCGGAAATCTGCTGCGAGATCGTGGGAACCGATATCGCTGCCTATGCGACGGTAACAGTGGAAGATTCCGGAGAACCGACCGGGAGTATTCTCCGAGTGGGAGATGAGAATGTTTACGTAGAAGTTGGACGGGAGATCGAGCTGAGTGTCAAGAGGGATCCGTCTGTGTGGGAGCGGGATCTGAAATGGCACATCGAAGATGAGGAGATTCTCCGTTTAGAGGAAAAACGGGAAGAAAATGACGATGAGATGGAGTTTGTCGGTTTAACGACCGGCATCACGCGTGTGGCCTGTGAGAATACCGCCAACGGGGATGTCGTGATTTTTGTCGTTGAGGTGGTGGAACGCGGCACGATCAGTTCCAGACGCCCCGGGGACGGAGCCGGAAACAGTTCCAGTGACGGTTTTGTCTGGCCGGATGCGGCCGGGGACAGCCAGAGCGGCACTTTGCAGGAGCAGACCGACAATTTTGCCTGGCCGGATGCGAATGGAGGAACGCCGGATGGTTCCTCACAGGGACAGGACGGAGACTTTGCCTGGCCGGAGGAAACGGCGGCGGGAAGCAGTCTGCACCATATGAAGGGTGGAGCCCACCATGAGGAGCCTGTAAGCCACCTGTAAGCAGTAAGAGATGGGGGGCGCAGGCCCCCATCTTATCAATATGCCGGAACACAAGGAGGTTTCGGCATCCAATCAAACAGAACTTGAAACGCTATCGGAGGAAAAAGATTTATGGCAGTCTCTTATAACCACAGAGCCATTGAAGAGAAATGGAGAAAGAACTGGGAGGAACACCCCGTCAACGTGGACGATGGGAAGAAGCCGAAATATTACTGCCTGGACATGTTCCCCTATCCGTCCGGAAACGGGCTGCACGTGGGACACTGGAGAGGATATGTGATCTCGGATGTCTGGAGCCGGTATAAGATGATGCAGGGCTACTACCTGATTCATCCCATGGGCTGGGATGCGTTCGGTCTTCCGGCGGAGAACTATGCGATCAAGACCGGCCAGCACCCGGCGATTTCCACCGCGGAGAATGTGAAGAATATCAAAAGGCAGATCAACCAGATCGCTTCCATCTATGACTGGGACAGGGAAGTCAACACGACCGATCCGGATTTCTACAAATGGACGCAGTGGATCTTTGTGAAGATGTTTAAGGAGGGACTGGCCTACGAAAAGGAGTTCCCTATCAACTGGTGTCCGTCCTGCAAAACCGGTCTGGCGAACGAGGAAGTGGTCAACGGCCGCTGTGAGCGCTGCGGTACGGAAGTGACGAAGAAGAATATGCGCCAGTGGATGCTGCGCATTACCAACTATGCGGAGCGGCTGTTAAACGATCTGGACAAGCTGGACTGGCCGGAGAAGGTCAAAAAGATGCAGACCGACTGGATCGGCAAGTCCTACGGCGCGGAAGTCGATTTTTCGGTGGACGGCTCAAACGAAAAGATCACCGTCTACACCACAAGGCCGGACACCTTATACGGCGCGACGTTTCTGGTGCTTGCGCCGGAGCATAAGCTTGCGGCATCCCTCGCGTCGGACGCGGCAAGAGAAGCGGTGGAAGCGTACATTTTGGACGCTTCGATGAAATCCAATGTGGACCGTCTGCAAGACAAAGAAAAAAC
>CAZXSN010000064.1:0-17734 GCA_964643295.1 uncultured Lachnospiraceae bacterium | reverse complement strand
ACTGGCATGCTTCTCATGCCGTGGGTTCAGGCTTTTGACGCTGTAATCATTTTATCACGTCACCCTGTTTCAAACAAGCATCGATCTGCCGAAAAACGCGTCCGTAAGTTTTAAAAAATAAGGATCCCGCCTGAAAGCAGGATCCCGGATCATCTTTCCTTGAAACAGAGAAACCCCTCCCCGCTTAACTTTCGCGGTCAGCGGCCATTCAGGCCTGGCACATCAGAGAAATGTTTCGAAGTTATAACTCCGCGATCACGCATTCCTTCATCGTGTCCGATAACTGATTTCTATTTACTGAGATGCTGATGATGAAATCCACATGGAAATCTTCGCTAATCCTGGCGAGCTTTCCCAGAGTCACGTCGGCATCCTGCTCATCTTTGATACAGGCGATTGTCAGGAAACTGTCCAGGTACATCTGCTCCAGGTCATGATCCTGAGAGATGATGCCGCAGACAAACCCGAGAAATTCGTCGCTGTCCTCCAGCGGAAACGTGGTCGCGTCGATCAGGCGCACCTTGTTGTTCAGCTCATACATGTGCTGCCCGCTTTTGTCAACATACACGATATTGCCGTTGGCGGATTTGATCGCCGTGTTCGCCTGATCCAGCAGGATCTTCGTCTTCCCTCTGCCCTTCTCGCCAATGATTAACTGTATCATTTTAATCTCCTCCTTAGAAATCAGAAACTGCTTTGGTTGTTTTTGTTATTATAGTCGATCCGGATGCAAAAAACAACTGTTAATTCGAATTCCCGATCAGCTCCAGGATCTGATTCATCTCCGTATACAGGCTCTCTTTCGTCCCGGCGTGCAGGATCACCGACAGATAGGGGTTCCCGTACAGGTCTTTGCTCAGCAGGGTAAGACAGGGACCCGCATCATCCGTGGTGCCCGTCTTTCCCCCGTAGATGATCACGTCATCCGGAGGTGTCTGCGCCTGCCCGGTAAAGTACAGGTTCGTCGTCTCCCAGGTGACCGCGACCGGAGAGCCGTCCTCTCTCACATACTCCGCGTAGTAGTTTTTGCGGCTGATGATGTCCATGAACAGATCATAGTTCATGGCCTCCCGAAACATCAGGTACAGATCGTAAACGGACGTATAGTGGTCCGGATCCGTCAGCCCATGCGGATTGGTAAAGTGTGTATCGGTCGCGCCTAAGGATAAAGCCTCCTCGTTCATAAGGTTCACAAAGGCGTCCACAGATCCGCCCACATGCTCGGCGATCATCATCGCGGCGTCGTTTCCGGAGGCGATCAGCAGCCCGTACAGGAGCTGCTTTAAGGTCAGCCGGTCCCCGGGCTTGATATCGCAGACGGAAGAACCGTACTCGATATCCAGCGCCGTATCGGTCACCCGCACTGTATCGTTTAAGTTCCCGTACTTCATCGCCACCAGCGCCGTCATGATCTTCGTCAGGCTCGCCGGTGAGCGGTGGGTGAAGATATCTCTCGCGTAGACCACGCTCTCCTCGTTTAAGTCAAACAGCGCCGCAGAATAGGCGTTGATAAAGACAGCCCCGGAATTGACATCCCGGTCCGTCACGCAAAGATTTGAGGCGAAAGAGTCTGCCGTATCCGGCAGCTGCGCGCTGCTTCGCACACCAAAGACCGGATCGTTTTTTGAAAACGGATGGGTGAGGCTGTAATCATGGGAACGGAAGACCACGTAGTAGGTCACTCCCCCTAACAGAATGGTAACCAGCATCGTTAAGACCAGCGCCAAAGCCAGCATTCGCTGATGCTTTTTTTCGGACTTTTCCTGCGCCTCGATCCGCGCCCATTCCCGCTCGGTATAAAAGATACGCTCCTCCTCTAATTGCGCCTTTTTCGCCTTCCGGCCCTTTCCTGCTCCAAAAGCGGAAGCCTTTTCTTTTGCGGCTGACTTTGGGAACGCTTCCCCGTTTGTCCGCTGCCCTTCGTTTACCGGTACATTTCGCGCCACTCCAGATCCCCTCGCTCCAATGATTTCAACAGTATCTCCGCGGAGGCGATGTTCGTCGCCAGGGGGATGTTGTGGATATCACACATCCGGATCACCTTGTTGATGTCCGGCTCGGTCTCCTTCGGATTGTCCGGATCGCGGAAAAACAGCACCAGATCCAGCTGGTTCTGCTCGATCATCGCGCTCATCTGCTGTTCCCCTCCCACATGGCCGGAGAGGAACTTGTGAACCGGCAGTCCGGTGGCCTCTTCAATCAGATGGCCCGTCGTGCCGGTGGCATACAGCCGGTTCTTGACCAGAATCCCGCGGTAGGCGATACAGCAGTTCTGCATTAACTTTTTCTTTGCTGCGTGTGCGACAAAGCCGATATTCATAAAATCCTCCCAACCCGGCAAGCGCCGGAATGCTGATTGTTCTTACTGGCTGCTTTGAATCTCTCTAAGACTTCTCTGATCTTCTTCCCTTATTAGTCTTTTCTGCCCCTAAAAAAATTTTCTTTCCTCTGTGATCTTGTCCGCTTTGTCCAGGCTAATACCGTCTGGCCTGCAGACCGACATTTAACACAAAGCCGATGCCGATGCAAAAACTCACCAGCGAGGTTAAGCCGTAGCTTACAAACGGCAGCGCGATGCCGGTGTTGGGCATCAGGCCTGTCGCCACACCGATATTGACGAAACTTTGAAACATGATCAGGGCTCCCATGCCGCAGCAGATTAAGGTGCCGGAAAGATCTCTGGAGCGCCTTCCGATGCGGATGCACTCGATGGCGATTAAAAATTCGAGAAGAATGATCAGGCAGCAGCCGACGAACCCTAACTCCTCCCCCGCCACCGCGAAGATGAAGTCGGTCTGCGGTTCGGAGATAAAGTTTCCGTTTTTCACGGATGCGACCATGTCATTATTTAACCCCTTGCCGTAGAGCTGACCGGAGCCGATGGCGATGATCGAATTCTGCTGCTGTCTGGCGATGTCGGGATATTCCTCCGGGTGCAGCCACGCCAGAATCCGCTGTACCTGATAGCCGCGGATTAAGTTCTGTCCCGGCTGCAGCATGACGCTGAAAAGCAGTACCCCGACCGGAATCGCCACTAAAAGGATCCCGCCCACAACCTTAAAGCTTAATCCCGCGGAAAAGATAATCGCGCAGTAGTCAAGCAATGTCACAATCGAAGTGGACAGATCCGGTTCCCTTAAGATCAGGAACAGCGGCAAAGCTAGAAGAAGCAGGGAAATCAGGATCATCTTCGCTGTGCTGACCTTATCCTCATAGCGGGAAAACAGCCGCGCGTAGAATACGATCAGGATGATCTTGACCACATCGGAAGGCTGAAAGCGCAGTCCGGCGATCACGATCCAGCGGGTCGCGTTGTTCGTACTGGATCCGTAGAACAGCACCCCGATCAGAAGAGCGATGCCGATCAGGTAATAGATCCAGTAAAAGTTGATCAGCCAGGTATAGTCGATCAGGGAAACCACGATCATGCTCACCATCCCCAGGACAAAGCCGAAGATCTGTCTGGACTGGTATCCTTCCTCGGCGCTGCCGATCACCAGGATCCCCAGGATGGACAGGGCCGCCACACATAAAATCAGGCTGAATCTGTAATCCCTTAATCTATACTGCTTTAACATGTATCCCCTTTCGCTTTTCGCTCATCCGCTTCTGCGGTTCCTCTCTTTCGCATCCGCGCCTTCCTTTTCGGAACGTGTCTCGGTCAGGAACGAAAACGAGCGGCCGTTTAAGGCTTCGAGCTTCAGATGTCCGTCCACGATTCGCGCGAGTTTGGGATCCGCGGCATACTGCCCGGTATCGACGGTTTTGGTGATCGCGCTCACCATGGTCCGATCGGCAATGGTCAGCTGCTTGGGCTTTAAGACCAAAGCGGCGATGAAACATTCGCTGTTTCCGTTTGCCCCGGCGTGAAGAACTCCCATGCAGCAGCCCAGGACAATGATGCTGCCGTTTGAGATAACCTTAGCCCCCGGGTTGACATCCCCCAGGATGAGTACACTCTGAGCGGATTCAAACACCTGCCCCATTTTTAAGGTTCCCCGGTAAATTTCCGCCGAGGCCTCCGACTCGCGCTTTAAGGAGCTTGCAACCGCCTCCCGGCAGTGCTCTTCCGCCTCCGCATCCTCCTCTAAGATGCAGGCGATGCGCAGCGCCGAATTCTCGGTGATCGCGTAGACGAGGCTGCGTTCCTCTTCCGGGGTTAATGAGCGGCCCCGAAAAGCGACGGCCATCTGCGCATTCTTAAAAAAGTTCCCCGAAGAACGAAACTTCTCCCCCACCTGCGCAAGGAGTTCCTCAAAGGGAAGATCCGGATCCAGCAGAAGGGTCAGCCCGTGGGCATTGCTTTTTATCACAACCGAATCGTGTCTCATGCTGCCATCCTCCCGATCAGTCGTTGCTCGTATTGCCGGCGGTCACCGGCGTCGCGTGTCCGGTCACCAAAGTTGCCTCGCTCGTGCGGTCAAAGTAATAGGTGACGGCGTCTCTGGCGATCGCCGCCGCATTCGTCGAAGAATAGCCGTTGGCCACCCGCACCGCCACCGCCATCTGCGGATCCTCATAGGGCGCGTAGCCGATGAAAGCTCCATGGTTGGGCTTCGTCACAACTTCCTGCGCCGTACCGGTCTTGCCGGCCATCGTAACAGTCGTAAAGTCGCGCAGGGCGGCGTTCTGCTGCGCCACACCCCGCATCCCGGCATGGATCGTAGCCCAAAGGTCAGCGGGCAGATCCACGGTGCTGTGCAGCGTCGGCTCGTTTTTGTCAATCGTATTGCCGTTTGAATCGGTCACCCGGTCAATCAGCGTCAGATCATAGCAGTAACCGCTGTTGGCGATCGTATTCACATACTTGGCAAGCTGGGTGACCGTATAGGCGCTGTCGCTCTGTCCCATGGCCATACGCATCGGGTCGCCTGTCGCGATGTGCGGAGAGGACTCCGGCACTTCCACGCCGGATGTCGAATCAAAGCCGTACATCTGCGCGTACTTGGCCAGGATCTCCACGCCTGTGGAATCCTCATAGGTGCCGTTGACCATGGCCAGCCGGTAGCCGACCGTGTTGAAGTAATAGTTGCAGGAGTCGGTAATCGCCGTGGCAAGCGTCTCCCCGCCGTGCCCGTAACCGGCCATCGCGGAGTAAATCCAGCAGCGAATCGGCTCGCCGATGTCATCAAAGATCCCGGTGCAGAAGATGCTCTCCCCGGTCGAGATCTGTCCCTCCATCACCCCGGCGGTCGCCGTCACCAGCTTAAACGTCGAGCCGGGGGCTAAGACCTCCTGCGTCGCGCGGCTGTAAAACGGCGAAGATAAGTCGATGGAGAGCTTATAATAGTAATCCTCGTCCATGTCGTTGACGAGGCGGTTGTTGTCATAACTTGGATAAGTCACGCAGGCCAGCACATCCCCGTTGTCGGGATCCGTCACCACGATCGCCCCCGAGCAGGGATTTAAAGCCAGCTGGGAGGGCTTGATCTCCAGGTTGTAGATCTTAGAACAGATAAAGTCATAAGCGCTGATAGAACCGTCTGAGAGTCCGTCATAATCGCTGACATTCATCTCCAGGACGCCCTGGTCAAACAAAAGCAAACAGACATGGGTGCCGCTTAAACTGCCCTCCTGCAGCATGTACCGAAACACCCGCTTGCAGAAGTTTGTGTCCGTGGAGAGGTAATCCGCCACGTAATCGGAAAGCTGCAGGTAGATCTCATCAGAGGAAAGATACGTGGCATCAGGGGAGATGCCGTTGATGTCGATCCAGTTCTGAGAGATCGCGTAGGTTAAAAATTCCTGCAGGCTGATTCGCTCCTCCTGACTCCAGGCAATCCAGGTCAGATCTGACTCATCGATCGCCTCCCGGTTTAAGATGCCGGTTTCCACCAGCATCGTATTGACGATGTAGGACTGGTAGGCCTTCATCTCATCCGTCAGATCCCGGTAAGCCGTCGGAGCGGAGGTGGTCAGCTGTGTGCGAAGCTCGGCAAAAATAGCCTGGGCTTTCGCCTGAAATTCCTCGTAGACAAAGCGCTCGTTCGGCGAAGCATCCGGCGAGGATAAGTGGTTCACATCCAGCACGTTGTTCTCAAACAGCGCATAGTAGACGTCATACACCGGGATGTAGACATCATCCGAGGACTGAATATAGTCCTCCTCGATGGTGGAGACATCCGCGATGTTGGAATACACAATCCCCGCGATGTACTGCTCCAGCAGATGATAGTAAACCCGCTGCAGGTCGCTGTCCAGTGTCAGATACAGAGAGTTTCCGGCCTGCGGCTCCACGCGCGATTCGACGCTTAACGTGCGCCCCAGGTTGTCCACGTAGATGGTCTCCTGCCCTTTTTCTCCGTGCAATGATGCCTCCATGACCTGCTCCATGCCGACCTTGCCGACGATATCGTCGGAGGTGTAGCTGGGATCCCGCTCCTGTAGGGTGCTTAGCTCCTCCGCGGAGACCGGTCCGGTGTAGCCGATGATCGGCGCAAAATATTCCGCGTCATTGTAAACGCGAAGGTAATCCTCCGTGATATCCACACCCGGCAGATCCGCCGCGTTCTCCTTCAGCTGCGAAACCGTCTGCGTACAGACATTTCTCGCGATGGTGATCGAATTATAGCGCTGATAACTGTTGGCCGCCAGGCTGCTGCGAAAATAGGCAAGCTGCAGAACCTCGTGCGTGCTGAACTCTGCCGGGAGACCGTGCTGCTCTTTCTCCCGCGAAGAAACCTGCGGATCCAGGATGCCGTAATACTCTTCGCTGCAGAGAAGTTCCATCAGTTCCGGCGCCGGAATCCCCTTCTCCTCCTCGGTTAAAGCCTGATCTTCCAGATCCGCGCTCGGCGCGTCAATATACGGTTTGCCGAAAAGGTCGGCCTTGAAACGGCTCAGCGTAAACCCGGTGCAGTCATACTCAAACTGCCCGCTTTCCCCCAGGCGGATATGGAAATCGTCAAGGACCGCATCCCCGTGACTTTCGATGATCTTGATCGTGCGGTAAAGGATGCCGTTCAGCGTGAGATTTCGCTCACGGGTCGTCTCATAGGAGCCGTTGTCCTCGAACGTGACCGTATACGCCAGCTGGTTGTACGCCAGGAGTTTTCCGTTTCTGTCGTAAATTTCTCCCCGGGTGCTGTTTAAGACCCGCTGTTTGCGGATCGAGAGGGAAAAATCGTTCAGATAGGTCTCTCCCTGGACGATCTGCAGATAGAACAGTCTTGAAAGCAAAACGGCAGCCAGAAGGACGAATACGATGGTTAAAATGATGATCCTTGATTTCACGCCCTTGGAAAGGGCGCTTCTTCTTCTCTCAGGCAAAATCGTCAAGGCTCCTTCCATCCATGCCGGATAACTTCCGGTTGATATGGTAAAACAGACGGTAGGTAACGATTGTCAGCAGGCAGGTATACAAAGCCTCCGGAATGATAATTCTGCGAAGGTAAAAGAAAAAATCAAGTCTGCCCCGTAAAAGAAACGTGAAAATATATCGAATGACCCCATACCCGAGATCAGCCGCCGCGACCATAAAAAGCGGGGTCTTGATGTCATCGTCATAAAAAATCCGGCAAAAGTAACCGGCGGCATAGCCAACCCAAAGATACAGCAGGGCGTTAAAGCCCAAGATCTTCTCAAAGAACAGATCCTGGCATAAACCGCAGAAAAAGCCGGTCATCATACCGCTTTTTCGCCCGCACATAAGAGCGAAGGAAACGGTCAGGATGAGTAAGAGGTTGGGACGGATGGAAGCGACCTCAATCAGCTGGAATGCGCCGCACTGCAGCAGCGTACAGACCGCGATCAGTACCCCCATCACAACTTTCCTCTTCATGCTCCTCTTCTCCTTTTTGGCCGCCGGATCCTGTAAGCATTTTTATCCGGCTGCTGGACGCTTTTGCCCGCTTACGGTTCGCTTTCGCTTTCCTCCTGCGTCTGGGAACCCACAGTCACCGGAATCGCGGAAAGGTTTCCATCCTCCAGGGTGTCTAACGGACTGGCCACGTAGACCTTAAGCTCCTTGATCACCAGCACTTCCTGCAGATGCTTAAAATCCACAACCGGCGTGATCTCCCCGGACTTGGTCAGGTTGTTGGCGTCATTGTTCAGCTCGCAGATGTAGCCGACCAGGATTCCCGGCAGGTACTTTTCACTGATGTTGCTTGTCACGACCTTATCCCCGACATGTACACGGTTGTCCTCATCAGCGAGGTTGGTCAGCTTCAGCGTCCCCTTGTCGATCAGCCGCAGATCCCCGGCGATGATGCAGGAATCGGAGGTCGTGGAGATCATCGCGCTCACGTTGCTGTTGTCGTCGATGATCGAGCGCACTCTCGCCCAGTTGGGGCCGACTTCGGTGACGATTCCCACCAGGCCGCTCCCGGCTAGGACATTCGAATCCACCTGGATTCCGTCTTTCCTGCCCTTGTCGATCGTAAAACTGTCAAACCAGTTGCCGCTGTCCTTGGCAATCACCCTAGCGCCCACGGTATCATAGTCAGAATACTCTTCTTTTAAATCCAGCAGCTCCCGCAGTCTGGCAAGCTCCTCCCTGTCAAGCACCAGCTGGCTGTTTTCCGCGGTCAGGGAATCCACGCGCTCTTTAAGAGCCTCATTTTCTGAGCGCAGGGAGGTGACATCCGAGAGGTTGCTCGTGATCCCGTAAATCCACCGTCCCAGCTGATTGACACCTTTTTGTACCGGCGTGATGATCATGCCGGTTACCTCCTGCACCGGTCCTGTGATGGACGGATCCAGAAAGGAGACGAGAATCAGCGCCAGGCAGAGGGCGCTTAACACACACAGAAGAATCCTGCCCGTCGAATTGTCGTTGTTTCCTCTTCGCATAACTACCGCTTTCTGCCTGACAGACAACGCTTTCCCGGGCCGTTTCCTGAAAGAAAAGATCCCAGTAAGCCTGAAAAACTAAAGGATGGCCGGCGCCGGTTGGTTGGCATGGCAGGCGGAGAATTGAAAAAACTTTGGTTTCGTACTCTTTGAATTCCTTCCAGGCGGAACCTTTCTCTATCTATATCTTACTTTCGGGGAGCGTGTCAGACTCCGAAGCTCCCGGTTGTTGATGATATCGACCAGTCCCCGCACCGTGCTGTTTTTGGGATCCTGGATATGGTAGATCGGCAGTCCGACCTCCTTCTGAATATAGATCGGCAGATTTAGAAGCATCGATACACCGCCCGTTAAGAAAATCCCCTCTTCGGCAATGTCCTTCATGATCTGCGGCGGTGTGCGCTCGTAGACCGATTTGATGTTCTGCACAATCTGATCCACCGTGTCGATGATCGCCACACTCACATCCAAAGAAGGCACCATGTCGGACTTCGGAAGGCCCGAAAGCGTATGAATGCCGAACACCTTCTGCTCCAGCCTCGGCCCGTTGATCATGAAGGCTAAGTTGTTTTTCAGCCGTTCCGCGGTGCGCCGTCCGATGTTGATGTTAAATTTGCGGCGGACCATCGTACAGATATCCTCGTCAAGCTTCCTGCCGCCTAATTTCAGCGTCTGCGCCAGAATCACGCTGCCGTTGGTGATCACGGAGATCTCCGTCGTATCCGCGCCGATATTCACAATCATATGTCCCTGGGGAGAAAGAACCGGCAGACCGATGCTGACCGCATCCGCTAATCCCTTGTCGACTAAACGGACGCGGCTGGCGCTGATGCCGCCGCTAAGCACGTTAAAGAAAGCTCTTCTCTCCACGGGTGTCACCTTGCCGGGCACCGCCATGCAGATATCAGAGCTTGTCTGTGCAAAAGATGAGAATTTTTTTAAGGTATAGGAAAGTACCCGCCGCATATTTGTGGAACTGGCGATCACCCCGTTTGACATGGGACAGGAAACTTCCACGTTTAGCGGATTTTTTTCGTACATCTCATACGCGGCATCCCCGATCGCGATCACCTGGGTTTTGTCGCGGATGGCGATCATGTTTTTGGTATCCATGAACCGTTTGCCGCTTTTATCCCGGATTTTGATCGTATCCGTGCCCAGATCGACCCCACAGATATTTTGAAAAAGCATAAACTTCCCCTTACAAAGGCGAAAATCCGTCCGCAATAACCTTTTTTCGCCCCTCTATCCTCAAAACAGGTCCAGCCAGACCGGCAGAGTAAGATGATTGCAGCGTCAAAAGAGTGCGCTTTCGGCTGAATGGCAGACAAAGATGAAAAGGCTTTGACGCACCCCAAAAGTAAGAAATGAAGCAAATGGCCCCATGAATTGCGACTGTTAAGCAGGATTGTTAAAGCCATAAACAGCGGAACAATCCGTCATCACTTTGACGTTCGAATCATTAAAGAAAAAACACCCTGCGGCTTTAAAGGCAGCTTAAGCCTGTCCATCCATCTGCCTTTCGTGCACGAATCTCTCCCTGTGCACATATTTCTTAGACAGGACTTTTTCGCTTCGTCTGCCTCCCCTGCATCCGAAAACGGCCTTTCTCCTGTCTTTCCGGCTGACACTCTCCCCGAAATCTCTATCTTAATCTTAGAATAAAACAGATCCGCCCGGTAAAATACACCCGCAACCCTAAACGCGGGCAGCAAATACTGCCAAACCGCGCGGTCACTCTCCCCAGAAACCAAAAGATCCGGCAGCTTTTCCCGGATCGAAAGCCTTCTAAGTCATTTGCCCTTTTCCCTGGACTTTTGAAAGGCGGTCCGCAACTCATTATCTAATGAAATTCAGAGAAAGTCAATGCTAAATTTTCCCGCGACCGCCTCCGCTGCGCGGATCCCGTCAAGGGCTGCCGAGGTGATTCCGCCTGCATATCCGGCCCCTTCTCCGCAGGGGTAGATCCCCTCAAATCCTACGGCTTCCATGGTTTCTCCCCGTAAAATGCGAACCGGGGAGGATGTGCGGCTCTCCACACCGGATACAAGCGCATCCGGATGGGCAAACCCCGGGATCTTTGTATCAAAGGAGCAGATCCCCTCCTCTATCGAACCAGCGATGTGATCCGGGAAAATCCCCCGCACATTTGCCAGGGCGTAAGATCCGCGAACCTGCGGCGAGACTTCCCCCAGGCATGTGCTTGCCTGCCTTTTTTGGAAATCCGCGAAGCGCTGCAGCGGGATCTTTCCCCCTCCGGCAAGGAAAGCGATACGTTCCAGTTTCCGCTGAAAGGCAAGTCCCGAAAGCGCGGAGCTGTCCCCAAAATCCTCCGGGGATACGGTCACGACAATCGCGCTGTTGGCGTTTTGTCCGTCCCTGGAAGAATAGCTCATGCCGTTTACCGCAAGATAACCCGCTTCAGAAGAGGCATTCACCACGTACCCGCCGGGACACATGCAGAAAGAATAGACTCCGCGCCCATCCGCCAGCCGGTGTGTAAGCTTATACGGGGCGGGCAGCAGAAAATACGGGCAGTCCCTCCCGTACATCGCCGCGTTGATCCACTCCTGCGGATGCTCGATTCTCACGCCCACGGCGAAGGCCTTGGCCTGCAGGGAAAATTTGCGTTTCTCAAGCATAAAGAAGGTATCTCTGGCACTGTGGCCGATCGCCAGCACACACACCTTTGTCCTTAAAACGGCTTCTTTTTGCGCATCCCCGAATCCTCGCAAAGAGCAGGAAGCGCCGGTAAATGTAGGCAAAGCGGAAAGCTCCCCCTTATTGCGGCTCTGACTGGTATCTAAAAGCAGCCGGTAACCTCCGCCCGGATCCTGTTCGATATCGGTCAGCCTTACGCCAAAGAGCACCTGTCCGCCTAAAGCGCAGATCTCCTCCCTGATATGACGCACCACGCGTGAAAGGACATCGGTCCCGATGTGTGGTTTCCAGCTGTAAAGAATATCCGGATTCGCCCCCGCCTCAACAAAGGTTTTTAACACAAAGCGGATGCGCCCGTCCGGATCTTTCACCATGGTGTTCAGCTTCCCATCAGAGAAAGTCCCGGCGCCGCCCTCGCCGAACTGCACGTTGGAATTGAGGTTTAGCTTTCCGCTCTTCCAGAAGGTCTCTACGCTTAACTGTCTGTCCTCCACCGCTTCTCCGCGCTCCAAAAGGATCGGACGATACCCGGCGCGGGCCAGACAAAGGCCGCAGAATAAGCCCGCGGGACCTGTACCGACAATCACCGGGGGAGCCTGAAGCGGGAATCTTCCCTTGGCGATTGATGCGGGAACTAAATTTTCTCCCGCAGGCTTTTGTAAGTCCCTCTCACAGGTTTGATTCGCTGCTTTGTTCTCATCAAATGCAGGAAAGCGGTACTCCTTCGGGGAAACGTAAGAAACCGTTTTCCTTTTGTTTTCCTTAAGGATCTTTTTTTCCTGCGCACAGGAGACATCCACCGTATAGACAAAAAAAATTTCAGGCTTTTTGCGGGCGTCGATGGACTGTCGTACAACCTGAATAGAGAAAGCGGGGCTTTCTTTCGTCCCGCTTACCCCTTTCCCTTTTGTATTCTCCCCTGATAAGGGTGTATCAGGCAGATTGAGAAGTCTTCTGACCTTATTCTCCAGGTCTTCTTTCGTATGCGTAACCGGAAGTTTGAGCTGTTCAATGCGGATCATGGCTCCTCCTTTGCCGCATGCAGCCCGGCCACATACCCGCTCGACCAGGCCCACTGCAGGTTGTAGCCGCCGCAGGGACCGTCCACATCCAGGATCTCTCCGGCGAAAGAAAGATGGGGCACCAGCTTCGAGCGCAGAGTTTTCGGATCCACTTCCGCAAGCCGCACTCCTCCGGCGCAGACCTGACACTGGTCAAACTCCTTCGTCCCCAGAATAGGAAGATCAAAGCCCTTGACCGCATGGACAAAGTTGGAGCAGACCACTTCGGAAAACTCACCCGCGATAACACCGGTGCGCAGCCGCAGCTGTCCAAAAATCATCTCCAAAAGCTTCCTGGGCAGGATCCCGGAGAAAACTTCCGCCGCGGGGCTGTGTGGATCCAACGCTGCCAGCTCTGACAGATACCGGTAGAGTTCCTGCTCCCCCATCTCGGGGACAAAATCCAGCTGCACCTTCGCCCGTCCGCCGCAGTAGAGGATCTCCGCCGCAAAGCGGCTCACCTGAAAGACGACAATGCCGGAAATCCCATATTCCGTCCACTGCAGTTCACCGGTATCCTCGGCGATCACCTGCCAGGCTCCCGTGCGCTTGTGTTTTCTCGCCTCTTCTCTTCCCGCATTCTCCCGCGCTGCGGGTACTTCCTCGCTCTCCGGAGCGGACGCGAAAAGCGTCACTTTGGCATGGCAGCGCACACCGGCGCAGGAGGACAGAAAGGCACCCCTTGCAAAAAGTGCCGTCTGACCAGGCAAAACCGGCGTCAGTGTATGCCCGGCATACTGCGCCAGCGCATACCCGCTTCCGTCCGAACCGGTAGAGGGAACCGCCTGGGAGCCGCAGCAGAGGATGAAATGATCGCAGGGGTACGACCAGGTCTGCGTATGCACCATCCAGCCGTCCCCTTTCGGCTCACAGGCAAGCACCTTCTCGGAAAACTTGCACTTCACCCCCAGGGAGCGCATCCTCGTAAGCAGTAAGCTCAGCACACTTCCCGCCTGGTTTGTGTAAGGGTAGACTCCGCCGTTTTTTTCCACGGTAAGAAGTCCTAACCGGTGAAAGAAATTTAAGGTATCCACGACGGAAAACTGCTGAAAAACCTGCCGCGTAAGGCTCTGTAAAAGGGAGGGATGCCCTTCCTCTCCTGAAAGATCCTCCTCCACGCTGTAATAGCTTCCCGCAAGGTGCGGATCCCGGTTGGATAAGTTGCAGCGGCCGCTGCCGGTCATTAAAAGCTTCTTCCCCGGTTTTTCCTGTCCCTCCAGCACCGTCACCGCTGCCCCGGCCTTCGCCGCAGTGATCGCCGCCATCATCCCCGCGGGCCCGCAGCCCGCTATCAGTACCTGTCTCATGTAAGCTTCACCAAGTTCTTCTCCACCAGTTTCTGCAGGGACATTAAAATCCCCAGTTTCGCGTGTTCCCAGGTTAAGCCGCCCTGAAAGTAGACGGCGTAGGGCGGCCGGATCGGTCCGTCCGCGCTAAGCTCGATAGAGGATCCCTGTACAAAGGCGCCCGCGGCCATGATCACCTGGCTGTCATAACCGGGCATGGGCGATGGTTCCGGCCTGACAAAGCTGTCTACCGGAGCCGCTGCCTGAATCCCCTCGCAGAAAGCGATCACCCGTTCGGGACTCCCCAGTTCGATGGCCTGAATGATATCATGACGGCTTTCGCTCCCGTTCGGGATTACCCGAAAGCCCAGCCCCTCATACAGGCTGGCTGCGAAGATGGCGCCTTTTAACGCCCCGGCGGTCACGGTCGGTGCCATAAAAAACCCCTGATAGAAGGAGCGCATCACTCCCAAGGAAGCGCCGACCTCTCTTCCAAGCCCGGGGGAGGTTAAACGGCAGGCCGCCTGTTCCACGCACTTTTTTGTCCCGGCAATGTAGCCGCCGATCGGCGCCAGGCCGCCGCCCGGGTTTTTAATCAGGGAGCCGACCACCATATCCGCCCCCAGATCGGACGGCTCGATGCGCTCGACAAACTCCCCGTAACAGTTATCCACCATGCAGGAAAGATCCGGACGGATACTTTTCACAAAAGCGATGGCCTCCCCGATTTTTTCCACGGAAAGCGTTGGTCTGGTAAGGTACCCCTTGGAGCGCTGAATCTCCACCAGTTTCGTGCGCGGCCCGATCGCCTGTTTAATCGCCGGGAAATCAAACTCCCCCGCGGGGGTAAGCTCCACCTGCCGGTAGGTAATCCCATACTCCGATAAAGAACCCGGCGACGGACGAATCCCGATCACTTCCTCCAGGGTATCATACGGTCTGCCGCTGATGGATAAAAGCTCATCACCCGGACGCAGATTTCCGCCCAGGGCCACCGCCAGCGCATGGGTGCCGCAGGCGATCTGCGCCCGCACCAGCGCAGTTTCCGTGTGAAACGTATCGGCGTACACTTTCTCCAGGTCATCGCGGCCGATGTCGTTGTATCCGTACCCGCTGGTGGGAGTAAAGTGCTCCGCGCTGATGCGGTTTTTCTGCATCGCATGCAGAACTTTTAACTGGTTATACTCTGCCGTCTCGTCTATTTCTTCAAACCTGGGCTTCAGGTTCTTTTCTGTCTCTTTTCCAAACGCGTACACTTCCGGGCTGATGCCCAGCCTGGCATACACAGACTGTATCGAAAGTTCCTCTCTCATCGGATTGTTTCCCGTCCCCGTATTGTTGTATCCTTACAAAATTTCGCTGCCCTGTCTCTTCGTGTTTCGGAAATCTTTTTCCTTCTTTCCAGGTGTTTCTCTTTCAGTTAAAATTCCCCGGTCAGATCCGCAAACTCGAAAGGGATCACTTTCTTTAAATCCTCCGGGGAAACTTCCACCTGACAGCCGACTTTGCCGGCGCTTACAAAGATCGTGGGAAGCTTTTCAGCCGTCTGATCCAGTACCGTGCGGAAAAGCTTTTTCATGCCGACCGGGGAACAGCCGCCATGCACGTATCCGGTTAAGGGCAAAAGCTCCTTCTCCCGGATCATCTCGATGCTCTTCTCCCCCACCGTCCGGGCAGCTTTTTTCAGATTTAACTCCTCCGCCACCGGAATCACAAACACATAATTTCTCCCCGAAGCGCCCACCGTAACCAGCGTTTTAAAAACACGCTCTACATCCTCCCCCAGCGCCTGGGCGACCTCAACACCGCTTAAAGCCCCGGCGCTCTCATACTGGTAGGACTGATAGGGGATCTTTTTCTGATCCAGCAGACGCATCACATTTGTCTTAGTCTTCTGTGCCATCACAGACACCCGCTTTCTTAAAACTTCCCCGTAAACCCTAAATTTATCTAACGAAAGACTCCAGGGACAAAAACGGCCCAAAGTCTGATCCAACAGGCTTTCTTAAGATTTCCCGTCCCGTACTGCAAAGCCGGTTTTTCATACCGCTAGGCGTAGGGCGGTCAGGCGGCTTTCTCGGGGCAAAAAGCTCCTCCGTCTTAAAAGTGCCTTATCCTTAAGACCGCGCGAAGGAACAGTAAAGGAAACGCTGCCTTTTATCCTGATCGAACCGGAAAAGCCCCTCCTTGCTTTCAGGGAAACTGGGGGATTAAGAACCCCAGAAATTCGCAGCCGCGTTCAGATGCGCACTGATTAAGGAGGCGGGAACACGTAATTAAACTCTCCGAGCTTCATCTTCGGATATCTCCATGCACGATCTTTCGGGGAGACGGACACTCTATCATAATAGCGAATGCTCGCCCAGCACTGGACCTTTAGATCACCTTCGGTGACAGAGCGGGCGATCTTACACGCCCGCTTCATGTCCATCCGCGGGAAAAGATCCCATGCCTGCATAACAGGGCGAAACAGCGAGTCTTCAATCGGGTTTTCGTAAGCGAATCCCGGCGGGTAGTGAGACATATAGATCTGGATGCCGTAATCAAGGGCCATATCCCACAGCGCGAGCTGCCATGGGCGGCTCCGATACCCGGTGGATCCCGCGCAGTCTCCCAGAACGAGAAGTTTCGTCGCGTGTGCATACAGAGAACTTCCTTCACGAATCCACCAGTACCTAAGACAATCTGCCGCGAAATCCGTCGTATCATGCGTATCATTCAGGTACAGATATCCTCTGTTGCGGTAGACATCATAGATGCCCTCGATGACCATCCCCTCTGTTTCGATTTCTTCGTCCGGCGAAAAGAATGATCTCAGCCTGGAGAAAGGACGGTAAGCGCAGACGGTTCTCTTTTTGCTGCCTATGGAAACGATCGGACAAAGATCCCTCTCAAAGGAGCAGATCAACTCCTCGATATGCCGCAGCTGCGCCTCCTTGATCTTAGGATCCTCTTTCGGCTTCCGCTTTTTCGCTCCCGGGGTTTCCTGGGTATCCTCTGTCTCTGATTCAGCTTCCTCTTCCGCCGGTGTCAGGGAATTCTCCGAAAACTCCTCCGCGCCCGCTTCCTTCCCGTCATCCGTGGGCATCATCGCTTCTTTCCTCTTTTCGTCCATGTCATCCTCCTAAGCTGCACCGGTCTTTCCCGGCTAAAACCCGCCGTCTTAAAGCGAAAAACAAAAAACAAAAGACAAAGGATCCCCCGTCTTATCCCAAAAGAAATATTCAGGTTCACCCGGGGAGATCATTTCCAGGTTGGCCACGCACCTCCCGCCATCTAAGACTGCCGGACGATCTAAAGGGCAGTAAAATGCGCAGATCCCCAGGCCGATCGAATTATCCGTCTGGCATCCAGGAAGGAGAAAACAGGCGGCGTTCGCATAAATGCCATCATGGCCACTGTATCCTAAGTTTCCTGCGACAACCTGAAAGGCAATGCGCCGCATGACCCAAGCAGTAACTTTCCGCGCCCCAAGCGGTAAGGAACCTTCCAGCCCAAAGTCCGTTAAAGCAGGGCCCGCTCATAGCTAAACCTTAAAAGAATTAAGGAAACTCCTCTTAAGCTGCCTGTCTCCAGGCGCTAAGGGTTAAAAAAATCTTTTCCGGGACCTTTGTGCGCTTGTCATGATCGCCCCTCATCGATCCGGGAAGCCGCCTGCTCACAAAAAGCAGGATCCATAAGATCAAAAGGCAGTTCCTTCTGCGCCAGATTAAAGGACCAGGCCCTGTGTCAGTTAAGAGAACCTGCCTATAAAGTCTTCTGGAACAAACGGAAAAATCGCTAAGCCTCATACCCTGTCCCGCAGTCGTCACCCTGCATACACTCCAGAGAAAGGAGACAGGGTAAGGGAAGGGCTTCTCTATTGCTTCTCTATTAAGTAACTGATTCCTATTATACCACAGGATGGGATGAAAGCAACAGGAAATTTTGGAA
>CAZXSN010000063.1:0-17743 GCA_964643295.1 uncultured Lachnospiraceae bacterium | reverse complement strand
TGTGGTTCTCATAGTAGTGGCCGTGGCAGAGGCCGCTTAGCTCCTTGTCCCAGTTCCAAGTCACGAACTGGAAGCCGTACCCGTTGGGCAGTTCCCAGTCGGCGAAGACTACATCGTGGAAATCCGCCAGACGGCGGAACTGCTCACTCAAGCCAACGGCCCGCAACGGCGGCACCTGCCCCACGGCGCTGATGCACTCACAAACACGAATAGTACATGCAGTTATCCGATTCCTGCCGTGAAAGTCGAAACTTCTTACAGGAACTTCAGTTCCCCGTCAGAAATTCTGAAAGCTTTCCATAACCGCTCACATAAGCCCCTTTTTGTGCTCTGGTAAGTGCCACATAGAGCAGACATTTCTCCGCCGTCATGGTTTCCTGTTCGCTTACCAGATCTGTATGATCGATGGCTCTTGCCAGCGGAAGGATCCTATCGTTTGCCGCGACGATGAACATGTACTGGAATTCCAAGCCCTTGACTCTGTGCATGGTGGCAACCCGGATGCCATCCAGGCCGCGGTCGTCCACCTTGCTGCCCCTGATCTCAAAACAGCGCAACCCGTTTGCCGTAAACTGCCTCAGATAGTCATCCACCAGCCTGTGTGTCCTCGCCGTCACACAGATATTCTTCGCGGATACGCCGCTGTCTAAAAGTGCCTTGATCTCCGACAAAACGCCAGCAAACTCCTCATTCGCGTTGGCGTATAAGTGAACCCGGGGCGCTTCCCCGTGTGTCAGAGACTGACAGAACTCTCCCGTATCAAAGCCATCGTCCAGGTTATCAAACGAAACACCTTTCAGGAGGGCGAACGCCGCCCTGCGGATTTCCTCCGTCGTGCGATAATTGATCCTCAAAATACTGCTGCGTCCTCTCACCTCGATGCCGCACTGAGACAACACGGCCTTATTCTTATAGATCCTCTGGTGCGCGTCTCCGACAATAAACAGATCGTTCGCATGCTCCTCCCCCGCGATCCTGCGCAGAAGCCGGAAGGCATTCATGCTGAGGTCCTGTCCCTCATCGACAATCACATGCCGGTAACGGATCTCCGAACTCGAGCCTGCCAGAAGCTGACAGCACTCATACATCGCGGTATTGATGTCCCGCACCTGCCGTTCCTTCAGGATCGTCTGGTAAGTTTCGAAGACCTTATAGATCTGGATGCGCTTTTTTCGGTCCAGTCTGATTCCCCGTCCCGTCCTGGCCGCCTTCACATATTTCTCCAGTGAAAATGCCTCCTGTGCCGCGACCACCCGGTTGTACTCCTCCATGTAGAAGCTTACAGGAAACTGCGAATCCGGAGCGCTTAAAGCGACCGCATCCTCCCAGATCTCCTTCACTTCCTCATCATAGATGATCCTCGCGGAGTACCCGCGCTCCCGAAGATACTGGGCTACCCAGGAATCAAGCGGGATGACATCGATCTTTCTTTGTTCCTCTCTCGAGCATATTTTCCGCAGGTTCTCCCGAATATCCGAGGCCAGGTTGGTGGTATAGGTGGTAAAAAGAATGCGTTCCCCGTCCTTTAAATCGGAGGAGAGTACTCTTGCCCGGTGCATGGCCACCACGGTCTTACCTGTCCCGGCGCCTCCCAGAATGCGGGCCGGTCCGGAATAGTTCCTGTTTACGATTTTCCTCTGCGCAGGGTGTAAGAATACCCGCCATTTCTCCAGCGGCTCGGCCATAATACGCCGAAGCTCCTCCTCTCCCTCCACAACCACGAAGGACTTCATGGTATCCGGGCAGGTAAGCGCATCGGCAAGGTTGTCGGAAACTTTAGTCTCCTCCCGATCCTCCTTTACGAGCGCTTTCACCTCATCAACCGGGATGCCCTCTGCCAGCCAGGAGAGCGCTTCAAAGGCCTCGTTTGAGAAACTTGCCTTCCTGTCATAAAACTCCGCGGCTTCCTTCATCGATCTGACAAGCGGCAGCTGCTCTTTGGGAAGGCCCAGTTCCAGAAGGTCGTCATCCGAAACACCGGAGAAAAGGGTCGGCTGTTCTTTAGTCGGGGCAGTTTCCGGCACGAAACTTACTTCATAAAGCTCAATGGCACCTGTGTTCGGATTGACTCCGCAGCGTTTATTTCTTGCCCACTCGTAAGCGGCATCATGGTGATCCACCCACAAAAGCAGATAGACACCGGTCTCCGGCTGCCGGACAACGATGCAGCGGTAGGTATCATCGATTCTCACCGAGCAGAACTTTTTGTCCTGACAGGCCGCGATCTTCTCATAGTTAATTCCCGGCGCGGCAGGGTTATTGCGGAACTTGTTCATAAACTCCGTCACTTTCCCCTGAATGGGCCTAGGCAGAGCGGCAAAGCCATCCAAAAATTTGTCGCCGATTGCCACCTTTACATTTTCCGCCATCGTTTAATCCTCCCCGAAAACCGTATCAATCTCTTCCTCAGAAAGAAAGATCTTCCATCCGGCACTCTTAGCCTTCTCCTGGTTGACTTTCTGGCTTTTTGTCATGTAACCGATGTTTCGGCTGGTCCAGGCAAGTTCCAGTTCGGCGATCACTTCTCCCCGCATATCAGTCAGCTCATACCCCGCCTCATCAGGCGCGGGGATGCCCTTTTGCATAAGAATCTCACAGAGTTTGACGGCCTCCTCCTCAAAGAGCAGTTCCCGAATCTCTGACCAGTCATCTTTATCTTCCTTAGACGGCGCCGTATCTTCCTGCGAAACCGCGCCAGCCGCCACCGGCATTGCCTCGTAGGTGTGGTTTTTCAGACCGTCCGCGCTGACGGCCACGAACGCCGGATCAAACTGAAGGACATTGAAAAACTGCCAGAAACCGTTCCATTCCGCTTCATACCGATCCGTTCTGGTCTCAGGCCTGTCATCCAGCATGGCGATTACAGAGACACTCGCTTCGCGGTTCGCCTGTAAATCTGCCTTGGAAATCCCCGCATAGACGGAAAGAAGCGCATCTGTATCTCCCGGGATCCACGTCCCGAAAAACGTATCCGGGAAAGCAAACTCACTTTCCATGAAGTGCAGCTGCTCATTCACCGTTTCAACTGTTTCATTCCAACTTTCAAAAGCAGCAGCGTCCTTCATCTTCACGGGCTCCAGCAAAGACAGCGCATAGGCGCGAGATTGCGTCTGAAAAAGCTTTTCGGACTCTTTTAAGTCCAGGTACTGAAGCAGCAGTTCCATGGGCGGCATTTTCCCCGGTTTGAGCACCTCCGCTTTCCCGGCGGTCACGGTCGGCTGATACATCTTTGTGCCGGAAGGCATTCGTTCCGGCGCCAGTGTCGCAGTCGCGTACTCTCCCTGTGTCTGAAACACCGACTGCACATCCCGCCAGCTCAAAGTCCAGACCCTGTAAGCTTTACTTTTGCGAATCGCTTCCCGCTTGAGCGTATCGTCACCCACCTCGTCCTTATGCCAGATAAAGCTGTCGGTAAAAACCGCCACCGGAAGTCTGGCGGATTCCCCAAGAGGACGGATCACAAAATCCGGCCTGCACTTGACACTGACACCCTGCAGGGGTCCTAATTCTACCTGGGGTTCGATCTCCCAGGCGGAATCGTTTACCTTTAACACATAGCCTTCCTTGCCGTTTACCAGAGATTTCGCGATCTCCACCCGTCGGCTTTCACTTCCCATCTGGGCGATCGCCTCGATAAACCTGCGCTCCAGCTCACTGTCAAACAGAGAATTGACCGGGATCTTCGCAAGTCTGTCAATTTTCCTTAAGTTTTCCTTCCCGGAGAGAATCGTCTTTAAAAGGCCAATCGCCGTTCTCCGGGAGATGCTGCCGATGCTCTGACTCTGTCTGTAGGCATACAGACAGTGGTAACAGCCGTCCTTCTGGGGATCTTCCTTGCAGGAGCACTGCTCCAGATGCTGCAGAGAGCGCTCAAAGATATCGATCAGGGAGCCCTCCTGCTGCATCAGCTGCTTTAAGTAGCCTGTTCCTCCCGGGACCGAATCGTAAATCACCAGATACTTTTTTCTGTACTCCGCGTTGTCCACCGGCACTTCACAGACCGTCGCCCGCAGATGATCCACGTTGCCGAAGTATTCCTTCATGCCCAGCATGAAGGCGGCGGTAAACGATTCCGTTCTCACCTCGGACGAATCCATAGTCGTGGCAGGAATCAGGATCCGCAGGGCCTCTGTCGTAAACTCCCGATACAGAAACAGGCATTCCTCGAAGGGATCCTTTTCATCCACAGGCATGGTCCTTGCCTTGCAGTAGAACGTATGTACGCTCTTCCCGTGACCGGGCTGAATTTTCCCGCAGTATTTGCACACTCTGAAGCCCTTGCGCACACCCTCGATGCCGGAGACCGTCATTTTCTCCCCTGACAGATCGCTCTCGCCGAAGTTGATTTCCCGCAGCGTCGCCTTGCGGACAAACTCGTAGCCAAAAGGGAATTCGTCATTGTCCATCTCGAAGGCGCTGGAGATATCGTTCTCCTCGTCCACATCCACCAAAAGCTGCTTCGCGTAAAAGATGTTGGTGCGGTCATCGCTCTCATCGGAGATGAGACTCTTCTTGAAATCCGCGTTCGAGTATACCATCTGCACTTTCAGCATGTTTCTGACCTGTCCGGCGTCCGCCCAGGAAGGGCTTCCGCAGCGCGGACAGCAGGCCGTATTCTTTCCGGTCTCCTCCAGTTCCGCGTGAGAACAGTTCGGACACAGCCGCCATCTGGCGGACTGGGTGCTCGTCAGATCAATCTGATCAATCGTCAGCTTTCTTCCGTCCACGTAGAAGCTGTTGTTGGGGGCAAATTCACTGATGGCCGAGGAGGCGGAGCGGCTGTATTCATATACGGATTTCTGGTAGTTCTTCTTTGTGCGCTCCTGCTCTCCCTCCTCTTCCCTGCGGTAGAGGACGGCTTTGAGAACGATCCCGGCCTCCGGAAACGCGTAGTTGGGCAGCAGCCCCTCATCGGAAAGGAAGTTGAAGATATCTTTTTTGTTGATCTCCCTGACCACGTTAAGAAGAGCCGCCTGTTCGGCTTTGAGTTCCTTTTTCTCCTCCTCATAAGAGGAATCCTTCGGTTTCGCCTCCAGATCAGAGGCCATCCTCTTTAACTCCTTAATGCTGTTGCTTAAGGAATCCCTCTGTCTTTTCAGATCCTGAAAGGCCTCCAGGATCCGCATGTGCATCGGGCTTTCCTCTAACTGACTGCCTTTGGCGAAGCTTCGCAGTTCGTTTTTCACAGTCCCGTCCAGGTACTGAGAAAACAGACCGAAGAAGGAATTGAGCAGGTGAGTGAGGTTATTCTGGATGTACTGCAAAAAGTTGAAGGGAAAAACATCCGCCGGATGGCTGTCCAGCTTTCCCAGCACACTGCTGACCTTCTTCGGAATCGAACTTTCCGTGGCACCGCTTCTGACCCAGGAATCCATGCAGTAGGCGATAAACTGACGTTCGAGAACCGCTGACGCATTCAGGAAGATCTTCGGGGGCGTCACGTTCCCTTCCATCATATCCAGCGGATCTGCGTAAAAATACAGATCATGCGGTTTAGCCGAGGCCACCACAAGGGTCAGCGCGTTCCCGTCTCTTCTTCCCGCGCGGCCGGCCCGCTGCAAAAACTGAGACTGAGCAGGAGGAATGTTGCAGAGGATCACGGTGGAAAGATCCCCGATATTAATCCCCATCTCCAGTGTTGGGGTACAGGAGAGCACATTTGGATCCCACAGCTGCCGGGTATCGCTCTCCCGCTTAAAGTTTGCCTCCAGGACCTCCCTGTCCTCCCTCTCCAGCAGTCCTGTGTGTTCCCTGGCATTGATCCGGATCATATCCCCGGCAGAAAAAAGTCTGCCGTAATAATCGGTCGGCCTCTCCGGATCTGCCTGCAGGGTGCCTCCGCAGTCGTTTCGCATACAGGGAGCCCCCGCGAAGAAGGAAAGATCCTCCTCGCAGACAGCCAGAGTGCTGCCGCAGGCAGCGCATCTTAGAAAGGAAACGCGGTCGCTGATAAAGACCTTCTCCTTATCGATCGCGTAGACGCGGTACTGCGGCGTGGCCTGGATACTGACCACGATTCCCTCTTTTACCAGTTCTTCCAGGATGATCCCGCTGATGGCCGTATAAGCGAAAGATTCCGAAAGGAAGCCCCCGCAGCAGGCCGCGATCCAGGAGGTATACTTTTGATCGGCTATGGTATCAAAACCGACATTCTTTTTTCTGCCCTGCTCTGCCGGACGGTAAAGAAACCGCGGGGTGTTTCTCCCGGACTGACGTCCGGGCATCCAGCTCGCAAAGTCCGCGGAGATCAGATAGGTGTTGCCGTTTTGCTTCCAAAGCTGGGAAAACGCGTTATCGTAAAAGGCACCATTCCAGGCCATGATCTTTAAATAGCCCGCCACCATCCAGCAAAACCGCTCCTCTCCGGTCTGTGTAAAGCCCCCAAGCTCATTGACCGCGCGTTCCCGGGCAAGGGCCGCCGCTTTGCGGATGGATTCCGCAGGAAAACAAAGGCAGGAACAGCCGGACTTCTCCAATGTCCGTTCCATGCGGCTGCTCACGCCGTACTCCAGCATGATCTCATAGGAGATCCTTTTCTCAATATCTCCCATGAGCTTCTTCGCTCTCGCGTCCTCCCCAAACCGGCGCTTCGTAATTAAATCCTCATAGGCGCTCATCCAGGTCATGTTGGGGGCGATAAAGAAGCTTACGAACCGTTCATCGTCAAACTGCTCATGCCAGTAGCGTATAAACTCGCGGGAAAAGTCTGCCAGACTTAAACCGTCGCCGCCGTCCTGGACAAATCTCTGGACCGCCGAGCAAAACCCGAACCGCCATGTGCGGGCATTGAAGAATCCTGCGCGGTGAGCCGCATCCTGTACACTGTCCGAGAAGGCCAGAAGTTTCTTATCGTCATTAAACTTCGAAGCGAAGATCTGCGAAAGCTCCAGGCTGATTTCCGTCGCGCTGCGCAGTCCCAAAAGGGTAAGGCCCCTCTTCGAGCCGCAAAACGGACACACGTACTGCCGGTTGCTCCCGGAACCCGTGGTTTTGATCTCTTTTGGGATAACAATCTTAAACAGCGAAGAGCCGCAGTTCTCACAGAAAGGAGACTGGTTTTCCCCCAGCGAGACATGCAGACATTCCGGGCAGAGATATCCGGCCAGCATCCCCGAAGGAACTCTCTCGTGCGTATGTGGATACAGAAAGATGATCCGTTTGTCCTTCCCAAAATACAGGTTGTAGAAGACATCCAGACTGGGAAGGGCTCCATTCTGCATGACATCCAGAATGGTCGTCCAGCCAGTCGCCCCGCAGTCGCGGCAGGTTACAACCGGCAGGTAGCGCTTCGCCTGCTGGGTATTTAAATCCTGCTCGATCGAATAGACCACCTCTGTGCCGGAGACTTTGGCCTCCAGACGGCGCAGTTCCTTGATCCAAAACTGTACCTGCACATCCAGAAAGGAGCGCGGTTTTTCAGGTGTTCCCGTTCTTGCCTGGGAGATTAATGCCAGGAGAGCATTGACAGCTGCATCGGGATCGCCAAGTTCACGCATCGCCGGAAAATGTGCCTCCAGCTCCTTAGCCAGAAAGCTGACCTGAAAGTAGCTGCTGCCAATCAGGGAAACCATGGTCTGCAGGAAGCTGTGATGCAGCAGATGCTCACCAAGGGCGATCCGCCCCTCAGGCGCGGAAAGATCGATATCGGAAAGATTCGTCCAGGCAGCCGCGGCCGCCCGCAGGTATTCTTCCTTTGATCCCTGATCAGTCAGAACATTCAGTTCCTCGACCTCCTGCCAGGTCGGCACTGTAAAATCCGTGATCTCCTGACCGGCAAAAAACTCCCCCGGGGACAGACGGTCTTCCGTGACGATCGAATCCTCCTCAAAGGGCTCCCCGAAAATCTCCTCCGCGTACTGGCGGATGTTCTCTCCGCTTTCTTTTGTTCCCATGGTGGCGGAGGTACCGATGCAGCACAGATACCCGGCGGGTGTCCAGAGGCGGGATTTCAGTCTTCGAAGCAGACAGGCCAGATCCGTGCCCTGCGCCCCGTCAAAGGTATGCAGCTCATCCACCGCGATATATTTCAGCGTATCGGGACGGTTGTCTTTCCAGAGAGCGGCATCCTTGGGCCGGACCAGAAGATAATCCAGCATCTTGTAGTTGGTCAGCAGGATATCCGGCGGACTGCCCAACAGCGTCTCATGGTCTGTGATGACCGACTGTTCGCTCATCATGCGGCTGGCATGCTGTTCCACGCCGCCCACATACACGCCGACGGTCACGTTGTTTTTTAATTCCGGGCTGTGAAAAATCAGGTCGGCAATTCTGCCTGCCTGATCCGAGGCCAGAGCGTTCATCGGGTAGATGATCAGCGCCTTGATGCCTCTTTCGCCGCGGTGCCGGTAACAGTATTCCAGAATCGGATACAGGAAGCACTCAGTCTTCCCGGAACTGGTGCCCGTGGAAATCAGAGTGGATCTGCCGTCATCTCCGGTGAGACGGTCAAAGGCGGCCTGCTGGTGTACATAGGGCAGGTGTTCCGGGTGAATCGCCTCAAAGCACGTCGGCATCTGATCAACCACACGGAAAGGCAGCCGGACAGAGACATAAGGCTCATGATACAGAAAGTCTTTCGTGTCGATCATCTTTTTCAGGGAACCCTTAAACGGGGCATTCGTCATCGGATACGTCGTTTCCAGGTAATCCCCGATCCCTCTCTCCAGCTGCTTTGCGAGTATGGATGGCAGCATGCGATTCTCCTCCTTTTTCCGTTACCCTTCATCCGTTACCGGAAGGACCTGACAACAGTTCTCAATAAGAACATATTTTCTCAGCTTCTGATAGGACGATCCGTCTGCAAGCCCTTCTTCCAAGCGACCAACAGATCCTTCAACAGTGCAACCTCATTCTTGAGGCGGTATTCTGGCTTTCAGCGACTGCACACCTGTTTCATGAAAAGTTCTCTCTTCTCGTCCAGATCCCATTCCGCATCCGGAAAGTGACAGTCCATCCATCTGGCATACCTCCCGAATCTTCCCCGCAGCACATATTTGTTTTCTGCGCCTGACTGAACAAAGCCCAGCCTTTCAAGCCGCTCTAGGAAAGGGTGCGTTTCAGGAGGAAGACTTACCATTACTGATAGAAAAGCTCGTGAAGTATAGGAAGCTCTTCCTTTGACAAGGTCATGACACGTGAACTGCCGCCAGTATCCGTCCACTTTTGACGGAACTTCAATCGTGGCCTCATCTAGGTCATCGATCGCCGCAGAAGGACAATTCACAGCAGAATAATCACGCCAATAATCAGGATACTGGTTAGTCTCCATCGCAGCTGAAACTTATGCAAAAGTACAGAAAAACATGCTCAATAAAGAGAGCCGGTTTCTTTGCGGCAAAGAAACACGTTTTCCTGACCAGCTACTGCCTTAAGCATCCCTGTACTTTTCCTCGAAGAACTTCCAGGCTGTCTCGTAGTCCTGTTCCCGGTCACACCGATCAAAGGGAGCGACATACTCGATTGTCCGCTCAACTGGTCCTCCGGGCATAGTATCATCTGTAACAGTCCGGTAAAACTTCTTTCCTGCAGGAGCGCCTTTAATGCCATTCTCCCACTCAGCCCGGGAGAAACCCACTCCGGTCAGACTGCGGTTGTTAGTGAAAACAATACGTCCGTTTGTATCATACCAGGTGTCTGCTTCGTAAGACTGGAGAACAGGGAACTGGATGCGGTAGATAGTTTTTAGCTGATCCAGAGTCATGCGGATTTCCATTGCCACAAGCACATCCAGCTCTATGAGTGCTTCCCGACGTTCATAATCACTCCGCAAAGGTGTATCCCAATCCCATTCTTTCTTCAGGTTCAAAAACCGGCTTGATGACAGACGCGAATCCTTTTTTGCCCAGCAATACTTGGAATACTCTGTTTGATACTCCTGCTTCCACAACACAGCATAGCTGTCAGTAAGACAGTTGAGTAACAAACCTCTACAGGATATTTCACTGGCATATTTTGTCGAAAATGGCAACGAAATCAATGTATCCAGGAAAACATCTGATTTTCCCGTCATCTTAATGTAAAAATCTGCAACTAATGAAGCGAGAATACCACTAATCACTCCATATATTGGCAGGTTAATTGCCAAACCAGTAATAGTAAAAATATGTGTTGTTCCAGGTGGTATAATACATGGAATCAATGTGCGTTCTCCACTTTGATTTAGCATTCTTCTTACTACAATACGATATCCATCATGATATTTGGTTCCCCATGATGTATCCGGTATTTTAGACAAAAATTTCGTCATTTCACATTTGGGTGAATAATTGCATCTCTGAAAGTAATGAGGCGGGAGATAACTCAAATCAATATTATCAAAGTCGCTATTATGGACACATATCCTGCGCGATGACTTAAAAAATGGATTTGCCAATCCAATATGTGATCCAGAATAGATAGTATCGATCGACTTTTTCGGAAAATGAATGTCCTTTACAATAATTCCCTCATTTTGGTCAAGGGTTTCATTCCACATTTGTGTAGAAAACAGGTTTTTCACAATATCATTTATTTTTGTTAGCGTATTGATAAATTTTTCAAGCACTGATAAAATCTGTTCACAATGTATGGCGGGAAGTTTTGCAGACCTCCATTCATTTGAGTTATCAAGGAGTTTTGCAAAAACAGCCAGTTCTTTTTTTGTTACATGTATAACTCGATCAGGATGCCCTTCTATATTCCAGTTCCCCTTTTTATCCTTTATTCCCGAAACCTCCGTCTGACAATCTCCTTTGTAGCACTCTTCTATGCTAGAAGCATCATAAAGATTGCTGATTGTATCAAAGCATATCGCATGTGGACTTCCATACACATTTAAACTGAACTGTGCATGATGATCCACTTCTGGAAACAACTTCCGTTCATTTGCAAACATAAAATGCTTACAAAGTCTTGGATATAGTTTTTTTCGAAGTTCTCCTCCTTTAGGGTCGTCATAGACACCATCAGGATGCAAAAAGGCGCTTACTCCGTGCTCATTTCCAAACTGCCATGCCTGTGGTAAAAAGCACTTGTATAAATTCGCCTTTTGTCCTATTAACTCCGGATAATTCTGGACAGCATTTAAAAATGACTGTTGCCCAGACATTGATTCGTATTCTGCAAAATATGCTTCTCTTGTCAATATATTTTCCAATGCCTGCATGCGATAATGCGTTGTTGTGTTTGCATTAAGATCCTTTATGGCGAACATAGGGTTCCTGTCTGACAATACACCCTGCTCATTCCAGGTAAGCTTAATCCACGGAGGATTCCCAATGATTAAATCAAATCCGCCCCGCTCCGCAAACAGATCTGCAAACTCCAGCTCCCAGTGCATGAAATGATTTTGTTCACTGATCTGACGTACCAGTGCAAGCCTTGGCAACAGGTTGCATAAATTGTCAAGATCCACTTCCTTCTGTCCGGGAAAAGCAGTATAAATTTTATCGACAATCTCGTCCTGTTCCGTGGGAAAAAGATTCGTCTGCTGGTAATTGAATACGTTTTTTGTCTCTTCAGTTTCGAAAGTCCCTAAAAAGATCAGACTCATATCGAAGAGGTACTCGCTGCGGGAAGGCAGCAGGTCCACCTTATCAATCGGCCAGAACCATAAGGCACACCAGTAGTCCATGGCAAACTTTAACCGTGCATACGGACTGGCGTTCTTCTTATGTTCGGTTTTATACTCTGCTGAATAGATCTTGTCTTTCTGACGGATCGTCGTATGGGAATCCATTACAGGGTCTCTGTACCCATAGACAGACAGTCTATCCTGCGTCTCCTCCTGCACCTTTTTGCGAGCCTCGATTTGTGCTGCCCACAGCATATCTACATTATCGCTTAAGCTCCGGAGCGTCTCGATGTCACTCGACGAATACGGCTGTGTAAATTTCTTATTCCACGCGGCCATGGCCTTGATCTTCTCCGGTTCCAGGGACTTGATCACCTTATCCGAGTAGCTGCACATCCCAGGATCCCCAAGAAGGAAGTGGTAGATCTGCGCGTAACCGGGTTTTCTTTTGCGGGCCGTTCCCAAAGGCACACGCTCAGGCGCATTCTCATACCAGCGCATTCCCTTTGAGGTCGCCAGCAGCATGGACTCCGGATACACCTGACGCCTCGCGCCAATCAGGGAATTGCCGTTTACCAGCTGCGTGCCAAACCAGGGCACAAATCCGCCTTCAAAAATCGTGTTCAGCCAGAGGGAGACTTCTCCCAGTTCCACGGCTACCGGGTTCAGGTCAATCCCATACACGTTCCGGTCGGCGATATACATCTTGACCTTCTGCAGCTCATGCATACGCGATTCAGCCGGGATCATCTCTCCCAGTTCCTTCTGTTTGCGGTCCAGATAGCTCTCTGCAAGCTGATTGATGGCCTCATTCAAGAATGCGGCGCTGCCCATGGCAGGCTCGCAGACAGTCAGATGAAGGATCTCATCCGCGGTTTTCCCTTCCAGCAGTTCCTTCAGCGCATATTTGACCAGACACTTTGTCAGCACCTCCGGCGTATAATAGGAAGCTGATTTCTCTCTTTCACGGCCTGCCAGGCGGTAGATAAAGGTACCCTTCTCGTACCGGCGAAGCTGTCCCTTTCTATATCTGCCGTCCGGGTCATCCTTTTCGTAGCGGACACGCTCTTCTTCCGTATACTGGTCCAGTTCCTCCTCAGAGACAAAGTACCCGACATCCAGCTCATCGAAACTGTCCTTCGCGCGTTTAACCTCAAAAAGGGTCTGCTGCGCGATAAAGCCACGGTAGGAAAGCAGCGCCTCATAGACAGCCCCCATCTGGTTGATGCCAAGGTTCGCATAGGAAATCCTGCCGCGCCGTTCGTTCTTCCGCCCGGTCTCCCGTGTCAGACTCATCAGATCAATGATCCGAAGCAGACAGGAATTGCGCAGTTTTGCCTGGGAGATCATCGGAGTATATTCCGGATCAAAGATGTGCGCTTTTAATGGAGCAATCACGAACATGTCGTGCAGACTCTCTTCGTTGGAATACTTCAGCACCTCTTCTTCCGTATCCGGGTAGCCGTTATAAATCAGATCATACAGCTTGGAAAGCGTCTCATGCAGGTAATATCCGTTTCCGACTTCCTCCACGTCATCACGGATATTGTCGGCGATATCGCGCAGGCTTTCCAGAGAATATCCGCTCAGATAGGACTGCGCCTTGATCGGTGCGTAACCCAGCTCCGGACGGGCCTCTATAAAGAGCACAAACAGCATCCGATACATATACCGCAGACATTCCACGGTAAGTTCCCCCGCATCCACGGGATCAGCCGTAAGATCCCGCCCCTGTCTGACAGCCATGTCATAGAGGACTTCGTTGCCAAGAAGTTCAATGCTTTCCCGAAGGGCGTACTTCAGATCCTGGGAAACGCCTGCCGCGTGTTTCTGAGAATTGGCGTCCAGCTCATCTAACAGCACACCGCCCGCCTCCGGGCAGAGACTGGTTCGATGCAGCAATACTGCCATCGCCTGCAGGGTAGATTCCTCATGGCGGCTGAAGATTTCCTCGAGTTCAAACTGAAGATAACGCTTTTCGTTCCACTTGTTGCGGTCAAGCAGCGCAATCTGATTCATCCCGATCAGGATGAGAAAACGGGGCGGTTCCTCCTGCCCAAAAAAGATCTTTGTCACAAGATCCTCATTTGGAATCCCGGTCATACTGGCGGTCGGCACCGCGAACGTGCCTTCCTCCCCGGCTGCCTCCGCTGAAAAGCAGAACTGGTCTAAAACGGAAGCTTCTTTGTCCTCCGAGACTGAAAGCAGCACCCAGAGGGCAGGTGCCCCATTTGGCTTTTTCAGTTCCAGGTAGACGGGCACGGAAGTCTCCTCATCGAGAGCAATCCATTCCGGCTGCGATTCCGGATACCCAAACGCGAACAGGTAGAGATCGGCAAGCACTCGAATGTTGGCGAGCGTCTGTGTATCAAACCTGGAGCGAAGGAACCGGTCATGCAGGGGATAGTACTGCCTGGCGGCATCCCGAAGCTGTGCCCAGGGGGTACGAATCTGCGTATTTTCTCTCGCCTGTGTGCGCCACCCGGAAATCGTGTCCGAGGCGTTCTCCTCAAAGATCGAGGAGAAATAGTGATTGGTATAATATTCGTTCTGGTTCGTGATCCCAGTTAAATCCATACTCATACAGCCACTCCCTTCAGAACAGTCACAATGCGGATATAGGGATTGTTCTGGATGCTTAAGGTATCGGTGACCCAGTTCGTGAACTTGTCGAACAGCTCGTCAACCAGCCTCTCCTGTTCACTTTTCTTGCGCTCGCTTTGGGAAAGGGAAAGCTTATAGGTCTTGTGCTTCTCCTCCAGAGCGGCCAGTTTGTCAATCTCCTCATCCAGAAGAGGATTCATGCGCTCCACATATCTATTATAACACACCTGCAGATATTCTGCCGCATGTTCCACGACATCAGGAAGCAAGGCGGAAGCCGCCTGAATGCTTTCGTCAGTCAGGGAATTGCTGTTGGGGATATTCAGGCTGCGCAGGTTTGTCCGCTTCAAAACTTCGTTCATGGAAAGGGTTTCCTTAAAAGCATTCTTCTCATAGGCAAGCCCAAACCATTCATCCACCAGCGGAGTCGAGCGCTTATTGGGGATACTGCCCGTGACGATAAAGATGGTCTCCGAGGGCTTCATCGGCGCCGGAAGTCCAATCATCGGCGCCTCTCCCCGGCCAAAAAGGAGACCCGCTTTGTCATTTACCCACGTAAACAGCGGATGCAGTTTCCAGAGATACTGCACTTTCGGCCACGCGGTTTCCGCAAGGTTGTTCTGCATACTTCTCTTCATTTCTGCCATGCAGAACTCCTTGTCATCTGAGAGACGCAAAAAATCGCCCTTCGGCATGGCCTCCTCCGGGAGGATCGCGGTAAGCCGCTTGCGGATATCGGGTGTGATCACCACTTCCAGTCCGGAAACTTCCCGCAGATGCTGGGCGGGGTGGCTTTCGGACTGATTCAGGTACGAAAAAGCCTGGCTTAAGTAGTCGATATCGGAAAAGAGCGTCTCATCCTTTTTTACCCGTACCGGCTCCTCGGCTTCCTCCAATGCGGCCATCAAAGCCTCGAAGGGATCGAATTCCGCCTCTTTTCTTTCCAGTTCCTTCTCAAAAGCATCCGCGTCTGCCCCGTTCTCGATCGCTTCTGCTACTTCGAGTTCATCCTCCTCGATCGAGGACCTGCTCAGAAATGTGGGGTCTCCGATATTCTTCGAAGCCTGCTCTTCCTTGGTAAGCAGGATGTCAATGATCCGCACATCTCCTCTGATGCGGGGATTCCTGCTCTCGATGAGCATGTAGCGGATATCCGGGCGCTGCTTTTGCCCATAGCGGTCAATGCGGCCGTTTCTCTGCTGGAAAACCATCAGCGACCAGGGAATATCAAAATGGATCATCCTGTGACTCAGGTAATGGAGGTTCAGTCCCTCGGAAGCAACATCGGAAGCCACCAGCACACGAATCGGTGATTCCTCCCGGCCGAAATTCTCGACAATGTTCTGCTGTTCCTCATCACTCATCGCCCCGGACAGTTCCTGAATGGCACCGTCGGAAAGCGTCAAATCTTTACCCAGCTGAGCCGACAGATACTTCATCGTCTCAATCCGTTCCGTAAAGATCACGACGCGGTCGGAAGTTCCTGCCGTCCATCCGTATTCTCTGCTTTTAAGCAGTGTAAGCAGCTGCTGGTAGCGGGAAAAATCTTCCGGCCCGATAGCTTCCAGTGCCTCCTTTAACTCCTCCAGCGCCTGGATGTCCTGAATCTCGTCCGGACCATACTTTTTCTTCAGTTTCGTAAGACGCGCAGCAATGCTTTTGATGCAGGCCGCGGGACTCGAGAACATGGATTTCTCCAGAACCGTTTTAAACAGCTGCCCCTGGGTTCTGCTCCTGTTTAAGTCCATCTTAAGCTGCATCCCGGCAAAGATGTCGAAGGCATACTCCTCCTTTGCGGAAGCGGGACAGCGTTCCACATGAAAGTAACGCTCCAGGAAAGCGCCTCCTACCTGATCCCTGACATCTTTCTTGAAGCGGCGCACACACAGCCCCTGGATATCCTCTTTTGTATACTCATCCGGGTTCGCGATCGCTGTCGGATCAAGCATGTTCATCAGGGAGGCAAAGCTCCTTGCGCGTCCGTCATGGGGCGTAGCGGAAAGCATGATCATCGTATCGGAGCGGTCAGCCAGAAGCTTCGCCAGTTTCGCCCGCTGTGCCTGATGATCTCCGCGTTCCGCCACGTTCTGTGCCTCATCGATGACAATGATATCCCAGTAGGCATTCTCCAGATGTGTCCTGTACTCGACATCCCGCTTGAGCGTGTCAATCGATACAATCGTCTTGTCGTAATAGAAAAACGGATTGTAGTTGGACGGCAGCTTCGTGCGGATGTCATGGATTTTTCTGGAATCCAGGCGGATTAACGGAATGGTAAAGCGGTTCCACATTTCTTTTTGAAACTGCGTCATCATGCTCTTCACCGTGACAACCAGGATGCGTTTTCCCTTTCCCCGGGTGATCAGCTCACTCATTAAGATCCCGGCCTCCAGGGTTTTGCCCAGGCCAACCGCATCGGCAATCAGGATTCGCTGCCGGGGCCTCTTCAGGCTGATCTGAGCCGGTACCAGCTGATACGGCATCAGATCCATCGCCGCCTGATCTCCGATGTGCAGATCCGTATCCGTAGGGATCTGCTGTCTCCACTGGCTTTCCAGATACAACTGGGTACGCCGAAAATGCGCGGAGGTGTCCGGAATCAGGCGTACTTCTGTCGGATTGACTACTTTGATGTCCTCGAGATCAGTCAGAAAGATCGCCTCTTTATCCTTCACGAGGGCAGAGATGCCCACGCAGTGAAGGGCCTGATTCCCCAGGTTATTTTTCTCAATTTTCTTGACCATCCATTCCTCATCACGAATGATGGTTCTCATACCCGGTGCATAATCAACCATGGTGTTTATCATGTTCCTCCTGATCTGCTTAAAATACAGGGACTTAAAAGGTTTCGGCAGCCGCCCTTCCCGCAGATAAATCCTCCCAGTTTTGGAAGCAGGCAACCTGTCAGGAAGGACGGAAACAAAAAATCCGTATTTTATTAACGAAACAATATTTTCTTAATTTTTCTTTTCTTCCTTTTCAGAAAGCTGTTCCCTTAATCTGAGAATCTCTCTGATCTCCGCCAGATGGGTCTGGGTAAACCAGAGATCAAGATCCCCAACCCGAACAGGGACATGGCCTTCACCGGACAGTTCGGCGTCAGACAGGCTTCTAATCCGTTTTAATAATCTTTCAGAATCATACGAGTTATATCGAATTTTTCGAAACCTGGCGGCACAATTGGGGCAAAGGAAAATATTCATGGGATCAAGCTCTAAGGAAGGGGTAAGCTCCAGCCCACACTGTTCCATGCTCACTGAAGGTGTATGGCACAACTGGCAGGCATAAGTACTTGTTGCATGTATGCGGTACATATTCATAAGGTATGCGCGGCTTTCATCACTGTGACTGCTGGTACGTATACTCCTTAATACCCTCTCATATCTGACAGGATCGGCATAACAAAACATCTCATTCACGTGCTTTTTCAAGGAATCCCAGTTTTTGACACTACTCGTTGGAAATTCAAAATCCTCCTTTTCAGAAAATGACACATCTGAACCGTCAGAATCGTCTGAATCATCAGAATGAACAGAATCTTCCTCGCACATCCTGTTCAGCTGGTCAGGAGTCATCCCATAGCGGCGC
>CAZXSN010000062.1:1615-18082 GCA_964643295.1 uncultured Lachnospiraceae bacterium | reverse complement strand
CTACTTCAAGGTCAAGGTTTACAAGAACATTCCTGGACAGAAGAAAGTCTACAGCAAGTACAGCAATTCCAAGAAGCTGACGATCAAGTAATCCGGGGAAGGATGGAATGGTCTGAAATACGTAACTTTATAAGATAACGTCTTGATTGAGCGGTTCACGAAAGTGGGCCGCTCATTTTGTATGTCCTAAAGCGGGATGAAAAGCATTGTTGTCTTCTTCAGATTTAGAGAGTTGTCAAACTCTTAGGATCGATTCCAAATTAAAATAGTCCATTTTGCTTTGGACGGATAATGTAATTCCACTTTGTGGTACCGTTCCCAACTGGGATGTATTCAATATTGACGTCTTCCTCTTGCTCCTGCGTAGCTTTTTCACCTGTTGGATACTCAGCAGTATCCAGCACACACTGTACCTTTTTGCCCTTTTCTGTTGTGGTTGAACTTATGAGATTAACAGCGGTCTCGACATCCTCCAGTGGTTGTCCAGCCCAGTTCTTCGAAATCAGGCAAAACAACCTATGTTCGATTTTGTTCCATTTAGATGTCCCGGGAGGGTAATGGGAAACATGAATTTCAAGCTTTGTTTCATTTGCTATCTCCTGAAGAGCAAGCTTCCAGAGCCATGATCTGGAACTGTTGCTTCCTCCTCCGTCACAGGTAATATAAATGCGCCTTGAATCCGGAAAGGTGGGAAAACCAATGTGCTTCAGCCATACCTTGACACTGGTGGCGGCAAACTCGGCCGTGTCGTGATCAACGCCCAGGTTAATAAAGCCTGTATTATTATTAATGAGATAAATTCCATATGGAATGATATGGCCCAGCGCTGCGATCTCAAAATCATGATCAAGGACTTTTCGAGGATCCCCAGAAGGACGGTATTCTGCACCATTGTTCTTAAAATTGCCAAGCTTCTCCTTTTTCTTGGCATCTATGGAAATGACAGGATCGCCAGACTTGAGGAAATCGATTGCTTTCTGATTGATAAACTCAAACTGGGCATTCCTGTCTGGGTGCGGCTCACCAACTTGAAGCAATTTTTGATTGAGCTGCTTGCTGTATCCCAGGTAGTCCAGCATCCGCGAGACAACGCCGCAGCTTACACAAATGGGCCTTTCTTCATTATCCTTCAATGCTTGGGTGATTTTTTTCAGACTGAGGGTTGTGTATTTTAATTCCTTTTCCGGGTTCCCAAATTCGGCTCCGGATTTGGCTATGATTTCCTCCACCCGATCTGGTAAATCCGGATATTTTTTGATGCTCGGCTTTCTTCCGCCGCCCTGCTTTCGAATACGGTCTTTATCAGCTTTCTTCTTGCCGGTCTGAAGCTTTCTGCGGCGCTGTTCTTCGCTGTCAGGATCCGTTTCTTCCGGTTTCGGTTCCTTAGAGGAGCCAGGAGCTTTGTGCATCACAGGTTCTTCCTGATCCATGGAGGGATCGGGAACCTCAGGAGTGCTGTCATTCTCGGAAATTTCACTTTCCGGTTCATCGACTGAAACAGACTCCTCCCCGCAAACGATTTCTTCGTCCAGCTTCGGAAGATCCAACTGAGGAGGATTTGCTGCCACGGTTTCCTTGATTGCTTTTGTAACGGTGGCTCTCGCAGCTCCGGTAGCTTCCCGTACAAAAACTGCACCGCCGTTGCCAATGGTAAGCGCGGCAAAGCCAATGATTTTTCGTCTGTCATTTTCTTTTAATACGTCATAAGAAAAGGAAAGTAGCTTAGAGAGAACCTCTTCAAAATCACAGTGTGTCATAATGTTTCCTCCTTAGTCAGGATAAAACATTATCATAACACACGCATTCAAAAATAGCAAGGGGTATTTTCAAAAATCAGCGATTACGCGGAACTGTATGTTACAGAAACGTCTCCGACTGACGCGACCACTGTACTGATTGAGCAGGTGCAGCTATTGGATACCAGCCAGGGAACCACGATTCAGACTCCGTATAAGATCGATGACATCATCTTCTGGCCGGACGATTACAGTTCGAAGGCTTTTGGAGCCGTGGTAAGAACCCTTTCCGGGTATCGCTTCTGGAACTTTCACGGTTGGGTCAAGTTTCCGGAGAAGGTCTATGCGTACACCTATGACAATGGACGGTTTAAGGATCTGAAATACCGCTCCTACGAGGATGCCTGGAGGATTGATACGTCTGACGAAGTGCTTCTTTACCCCTCTCCCCCACAATTTGTCTCCCTTCTCACCCTCCCTCTCCTGGGCGAGTTTACCCTGCCGGATTCTCCTCTGGGGAGGGTGATGGATAAGCTTCTTCCGGATGAGGGCGGCCCGGTCACCTGTTACCGGACGGTTATCGGGATTGAGGAGGCCTGGGCGCAGCCTGTTGCCGTAGCGCAGCTAGCGGTTCCCTCCTTCGACAAGAGCGATTACAGCCGACTAAACAACGATATGCATAGCCTGACCGATCTCGCCTGGGTGTATGAGCTGCTGAACAACGGTCAGTGTGCGGCGGTCTCCATGTATTCGGGAAGTTCCGGGGAGTCCATCGGCATTGTCTACGGATATACGAGAAACGGCGATCTCATGGTCGCGGACGAATCCCTGCAGCCTGCCGGTATGATCAGGATTGATGAACGGGCCAGACGTATGATGGATCAGGACGGAAATATCACACAGGTCTCCTGGTTTGAGTGGGAAGGGTTCGGCTTTGACTCTGCCAGGCGGGGAGATAAGATCAGCTTTTTTGCTTCCACCCTGTCGCCCGCACAGGAGCAGACGGATGAGAGTTATGCGCAGGAGATTACGGGACAGTCAGTTCCTGATCAGGCAGTTCAGGATCAGGTAGTTTCAGAGCAGGCAGTTTCTGAGCAGGCTTTGCCAGATCAGTCAGTTCCCAATCAGACGGTATCAGAGCAGGTGGTTCCCGATCAGGGTGTTACGGGACAGGCAGCGGCAGAGCAAGTGGTTTCTGGGCAGATGATTTCAGATCAAGCAGTTCCGGAGCAAGCAGTTCCCGAGTAGGTTGTTTCAGACGAGGTGCTTCCCGATCATGTAGTTTCAGACCAGATGGTTTCCGAGCAGACGTTATCGGAGCAGAGACTTCCCAGGTGGGAGGTTCTCAATCAGGCAGTTTCTGGTCAGACTGATCCAGAGCAGATGGTTACGGAATAGATGGTATTCAATACACAGCCCACAGGTGCAGGTGCATCAGATACACAGGCGGTGACACAGGCTGTTGGAGATAGCCAGGTCCCTGCTGAAGAGACCTCAGAGACACGGGAGGCGACACAGTGATTAGGAGATACACAGCCGGTAACAACAGTGGCAGCGGATACACAGATGGGTATACAGGTAGCAGGAGATACGCAGCCCATGTTCACAGTGGTGAAGGATGGTCAGCCAGCGGGATAGCAGCGCCTGAAACGGGGTCGGCCACGGTGACACGACCGAAGTTCTGGGAGTGTCCGCCTTCCGGGTGGGATTGAGGGCGATACAGCAGATGATTTTCATACATAGAAGGGGAATCACTGAGCGGGGTCTTAGGTGGGAGAAGCTGATTTCAGTCCTTCTCTCTCGACGCTCTTTTTATCAGCACGACTGGCGGACGGAAGACAGTCTGATTACGGACCTACAGAACTGGTTTTCTAATTCCATCTCATGGAGGTCTCCTTAAATTCGACATACATTGAAACATGATTTGGACAGACGCCCGGCACAACTCACCACAGCAGATGCTGAAATATGCCCGTGACAACACCCCAGGGGTAAAGGCACTCCAGGGGTAACGACCACCAGGATGGGGCATCACACCAAAACCAGCAAATATGACTGGGACAGCAGACCGAGACAACACACCGGGAGAAGAGATCGGGATAGCGGGCCATAACATGCACACACAAGATGCCTCGTACCCTATCTCTCACCTCCCGCACCATCCACGCCCGAAATGCCTGTGCCCGGCAAGTGGGCATGTGGATATTGCCATCTATGCCTGGGACAAACGATCGAAGCAACAGATAGGGACACCACCCTGAACTGCCATTCCGGAGCACCATTCTGGCCCACCATACCGGCACAGCAAGCCAGACCATCATACCAGAGCAGCTGGTCATCCCCCTTCCTGGTACAGGCTGAAGAGGCTGAAAACGTACCGGCAGATGGCGGGGGCAGAGAAGCGGACCTCACTGAAAGCCAGATCTTCAAGGATTTCATACAGCAGGTACAGCAGGAGTTGTTCAACACATCATGTTAATAATGACAAAAGACAAAGGATATGAGAAGGAGAACGAAAGAGAAAGAGAAAGAAAGAGTAAAGAGATAGAGAGGAGAGAGGGTTGCCCTGTTGCTGTTGCCGACGTATCTTTCTCTGGCAAAGTCCTGTGACCCGGTTCTTTCCGCCTTCACCAGGCAAAGAACATTTGTTCTACCAAATTCTCTCAGTTAAGTTTGTTATCGTTCCACCTGATCTGACATATTCTGGGGGAAGAGAAAAGTGATGTCCGTTCGCCATAGGTTTTCCCATGGGCTTTGCCGCGGGTTTTGCTGAGGGTTTTGCTGAGGGTTTCGATGCGGGGAAAGCTCTGCAGCCAAAGCAGGATCTTTCCAGGTCCTGAAAGCTGGGTTGTGAGAATTGATGTTTGTGAAAAGAATTCTCCTGACTGGTCAGGAAGAAAGGAGTACAACAATGCTACGAAGATGTTTCAGACCTGCCATGCTTGCCATGTGCCTGACTTTCTCCCTGTGTCTTGTATCCATGGACACATATGGGTTATCGATGGCTGTCAAAGCTTCAGAGACGCAGGTCTGCAGTGAAGCGCTGACCGAAGGGGCCGCGTCGGAGACTGCGATGGAGATGCCGCAAACTGTTCCGGAAACCAGAACCGGGACCTATGAGCTTAAGTCGGAGGAGCCGAAAGCTCCCGCGCAGGAGACGGAGGAGACAAAACCGCCGACGGAAAGGGCGGAAGTTACACAGTCGGAAACCTCGGAAAGCTCTGAGGATACGCGGAACGAAACCTATGAGGTCTCCCAGGGAGATCTGCAAAAGGAACTCTCCCACGAAATCTATAGTGATAAAAATGATAACGGTGATAACACTGATCAGGAGGAGGAATCTGGGCAGGATACCAAAAAGCCAGCACCAGCGGGGGACTCAAAGGGGGATTATCCAGCAGCTTCGCCCAACGAAACACTCCCTCAGGCAGAACAGCAGAAGGCTTACGGATCAGAGACCTCGGGAGAAATGTCTGGTGAAACACAGGCGTTAATGCCTGGAGGTGCGCCGGGAGAAACTCAGGGAGAAACGCCGACACAAGTGTCGGGAGAGATGCCGGGAGAGATAGACGAGGGAAAGGTTCAGGCGAAAGTAGGGGTCCGTAAAGACACAGAAGATCAGGTGTTTTCTGTGGGCGAGGAGGTTGTCCTTACCCTTGAGGAGCTCACCTACCCGGAAGCTTCTCAGGTCCTTGTGTCCTTTGACATCCCGGAGGGTGCTGCTTTCGAGTCGATGTCCTGGCCGTATATTTGCTGGAACGGTTTTGTCACGGTCTCCTACAAGGGCGCGGATGGAGAATGGATTCCCCTGGCGTATACCGAAGCGGATGAGACCGGAAAGCTTCTCATGCCGATTCCGGATGTGAAAGGCATTCAGCTTACGCTTACCGCGGATGAGCTTTTGAAGGACGGCATCGCGCAGGCGAAACCGGTAGAGGTTGCGTTTCTGGCGCTCTCTTCTGAGTGGACGAAGACGGATGTGCAGGTCACGGTTACAGGTCTTACCGGGGAAGAGCGGACGGAAACGGTCAGTGTTCCTGTTAAGATTATACCAGCGGAAGAAACTTACGCAGAGGCAGTCCCGGCAGCCGAAATTGATACAGGAGCAGACGCTGAGTCGGAGAGCAGTACGGATACGGAAGGTCAGTCCGATACGGAGTCCGATTCTGACACCGAACCGAATTCTGACACGGAACCCAGCTCCGATACCGAACCCGATTCTGACACGGAAAGCGAATCGGATACGGATCCCGAACCAGATCCCGATCCAGACACGGATCCTGACACTGAACCAGACACAGACCCTGAACCGGATACAGATCCGGAACCCGATACAGACCTGAAGGCATCTTATGACAGGCCAAGCGTGAAGGTGGGAGAAGATGCCGCGATTACCATTACCGGCTTCCCTGATCCGGACGCTTTGGAGATGTATCTGGTGATGGAGGTTCCGGAAGGGGCACAGTTTAAATCCATCTCCTACATCGATGACTCGTTCAACGATATCTTCGCCATCGTGGAATACAAAAGTGATCCTTTGGATCCGGAATGGGAAACCTACTCTTACGGGGATATCAGTGCCACCCCGGGATTAGGAGGCGGAGATTTAACCGTGGAAGCCGAAAGCGGAGAGCAGACACCGGGAGAGGATGTTAAGTTGCTGCGAATCTTTTTACAGGCGGATATGGAAGCGGAACTGCCCATCACCCAGATCGCTCCGATCCAGATCGTGCTCATCGCGGTATCCGAGTCCTGGAAAGAGACGGTGCTCACCTATACGTACAGTGATCACTTCGAGGGAGACGAGGGCAACGATGATGTCGGTACGATTACGCTGCCGATCACAGTCTCTAAGGATCCTGTGGAACAGGACGCGGCTGTTTCCATTACCCAGGTGCCGGAACTGCCGGAACCGGGAGGAGAGGTCACCCAGACCATCACTGTGCATTACTACATAGATACCGATACGATGGTTACCTACCAGCCGGGAACGGGAGTGAAGCTAAAGAAGCTTACGTTTGAAGACTCCTCCTGTTTTCTGGGAGGGAAAGCGAACATCGTAAGCGGCAGCGGCACGGCCTCCGTCAGCATCAACACCCTGGAACTAAGCCTCTCCACCTATGAGGGGATCACCAGTGTACAGCTGATTCCCCCAAAAAAGTCCTCCCCGGGCATGGATGCCCGTATTACGGCTTTGCTTTCGGTGGATGCCGCGGCGGAATCCTATCAGTCAGTGGTGTCCGTGGTGACAGGAACGGGGGCCAATCAGAAAACCTCCAACGCGACCTTCACTTCCGGCGTCGCCTACCTGCATCTGATGAAACCGACGGTTCTCTATGAGGGTTCCGCGGTGCGCTTCGGCAATACGTTCCTGATCGGATATGGCGGGATCGGTGTGGAAGCCTATAAGACCACGGATCCGATTACCTATCAGCTGGTGCTTCCGCCGTTTGTCACTGTCAACGAGATCACGCTCCCGACCCTAAACGGTGCCAGCGGTATGAGGGTTTTTGTGGAGACGGATCAGGGAGAAGAGCAGCTGGGAGATGGGATCTATAACGGCGGGGAACGGATCAAAGTCGATCAGAAAGGGCTATCTCTTCTTACCCTGGAGGTTCTTCCTTCCTCCGGCAAGGTTGGCACTGCCACGAACGGCTCGGTCAGCATGACCAACAATGATCAGACAAACAAGACCAAGTCTTTCAGTTTTCAGTCCACCGCGAAAACGTCGATTTCCGGGACAGCGGCAAAACTGGAAGCGTCCTCCAGCGTCACGGATGTGACACTGAGGCTTTACCAGGCTCCGCCCACACCGGACAGCACGGAAAAGCCGGATAAACCCGATGAACCGGATACTCCGGATACGGAAAAACCGACAGAAAGACCGGACGATGATGACGGTGACAGTGACGATGATGATCATACTGAGCATCAGACTCCGAACAGACCGGGAACGAACAGACCGACGCCCAGCGTTCCGGGATCCGGCGCAGGCGGCGAGGACGATGGGGATGAGTATGGAGACGACTATACAGATCCTACCGCGTCGGAAACCGAAACCGAGTACAACCGGGAAGAGGAGGATCAGCACAAGCAGGACCTGATCAATCAGGCTCTGCAGAACGAACAGCAGAAGAAAGAAGAGCAGGAAGCAGCGCTGTCTGACAGGGTGAGCGATATCCAGGCGGATGTGCTTTCCATGGCGGAAGACGACAATCCTTACGCTGACTGGCCGGTGCCGCCGATCTTTGAATCTCTGGTCGCGGACAGAAGAGTGCCGGAAGTACAGCCCATCTGGGAAGGGATTGTAGCGGATAAGGTGCCGAGAGCAGTGTAAGCTGACTGAAGAGATAGCTCAGACGGCTGGTGACAGGCAGCAGACGCAGGTACAGGCACCAGAAACAGGCAGCAGCTGAACGGAGCAAAGAGACAAACGTCTGAGACAAAGGACAGGGATTTTCCGGGCTCTGCCTGGCTGACGAAAGGTGGAGCCCGGAGAAAGGTTTGGTAATTCCGCTCCGAGTTTCTTCAGGTTTGATCAACATGGGACGGTTCGCGGATGTGCGGATTCGCGGAAGAGAGGGATCATGGTCTGCTGCCTTACTCCGCTTTAAGCGCCGGGTTTTCATACAGGGCTGCCATTCTCAGGGGGCCGCTACGTCCGGCACAGGAGTGATGAGCGGTGAGCGGTAAGCGGCCCTGGTGATCCTGGTGGGAAACGAAAGGAGAAGGACCAGATCCGGGTCCGGGGAAGGAGTTCTGGCAAGGAAGTCTGGGTAGGAAAGCCGGGTAATGAGACCTGCTGAAACGGGTCATTGGAGGAGAGTGCTGTCGCTGAAGGGCTTCCTTCAAGGGGCGGGTGTGAGGAGGGGCCTCATTCAGCCTCTGCTTCAGGGCCGCTTTTCTTTGAGCAGCCGGGACTCTTTGCGTACCCGATCCCCTTTGAGCATCCAGTTCCCTTTGGGATCCCGGTAAACTTAGGGCACCGGGCCTTTTAGGGTTTCAGATCTTTAAGGGTTCCGGCCCCTTAGGGCTTTGGGTTCTCTTGGAGTGTCCGGCTCCGTTTGCGTATGCGAATCTTTCAGGCAGCTGGCTCTCTGGGGACATAGATAAGTATATATGTATCAAACCCCTTAAGGGCACGGGTCCCTGAGAGTATCTGGTTCCTTTGAGTATTCGTATCCTTACAGTCTCCAGCCCGCTTAGGTGTCTTGGCTTTTTCCGGGAATCCTCTTCCTTCTGGGAAGACGGTTCCTTCTGGGAATACCGCACTGCTGCTAAGCGGCAGGCAATGAAGCGGGTAAAGCAGCAGGTAAAGACTTCCATCTTTCGGGCCGGAAAACTTTTTTCAGGTTTTGCGCAGCAGGGGATACTTTTTTGATGGAAATCTGACATCTTGTATAGGGAGGGTAATTCGGCAGGAAAGCGGGATGGCAGCAAAGGGGCAGAGCGGCAGAACAATGAGCAGCAGAGCGACAGAGAAGTGAACACCAAGCAGCAGAGGAGAAGAACAGTAAAGCAGCAGAGCAGTAAGCAACAGGGGGGCCGCAAAAGAGCGGATAAGCAAAGCAGCTAAGCAACAGCTCAGAAGAGAAGAACAGAGGAACTGTGAAGCAGAAGGAGGAATGTTCTGTGCAGATGAGATATGACGACTATGAAGCACTGTGTGAAGCGATGGCTGGGATTGGACCAGATGTCGCGATGAAAGTGCCGGAGAGGGATTTTATCAGGAAGTTAAGGGAATTTCCCATGCAGCACGTGGTGGGGCTGATGGTCTTTATCCTGGAACATTTACCGGGTACCCTTACGGACGATGAAAGAAAACGGGTACGCCGCATGAATCAGTTCATCGCCGACCGGGTACAATTCGCTGAAGACTGCACCCCGGATGTAAATCTCGTGGTCACCGGAGAGGAGTACGCCGGTTTGTATCTGTTCGCGCGAACGCATGAGGAACTGCTTAAGGAGGTAACACTTACGAGAGAGGAAGTGTTTCAGCGCTTCCGCCCCTGGGTGGAATATTGTCTATCCCTCTCCTTCTTTTTCCTCATCCGTCCCTGCCCACCGGGAAAAAGCCCGGTCCGGTCTCTTAAAACCAGCATCACGAGAAAGTTTACGTTTAAAGAGGAAGGACCCTGCGTTTCGGTTCCCAGGCAGACGTATCAGGAGTGCCTAAAGGATATCGAATCGGGACAGCTGGATATCGGAGACTGATTTCCCACGGAGGAGGTAAAAACCTTCTTTGCCCCAAACATGGACGTGGCCTATGACTTTGTCCTGACCCTGTCGAGAACCGGAAAGAAGCAGGGCAGGGATCCGAAGGTGGTAAAGCTTTTGGATGAACTGCTGCTTCGGTACGTGCGCCTGACCGGCGTGGAGGAGACGAAATGAGAGGGGCCAAGAGGGGATGGGGTGGAACGAGATGGGTTAAGATTGTGAATGGCAGTAAGCGGCGCGGAGAGGAACAGGAGAGAAGAGCAGGAGAAGGAGAGTAGGAAAACGAGGGAGAAGGAACGAGGGAGAAGGAAAGTTGGAAGACAAGAAAGCGGGAGGTAAAAGGAAGAGGAGGAAGAAGGAGAAGAGATAGCAGAGGAAGAAGAGAGGGGGCAGAATAAGGAAGGGAAGAGGACGAGGGAGGAGGAAGGGAAAAGGGGAAGAGAAGAAAAAGGAGGGAGAAAAGAAAGAAGATCAAGAAGATGATGATGAAGAAGGGCTCCTTCCTTCTTCCTGTACATCATGGTTCTCTCACCTGAGATCCACAGCTAAAGGATTCTGAACACCAGATCGAGAATATAAAGAACATATGTTACTAGATAATGTTCTGATTGGTTTTGCCGGTGAGCCGAAAGAGGAATGGACAGAGGACAGGGAAAGAGAAAGGGCCTGACAAAGGATGGGCAGGAGAGAAGCGGGGAGCGGGAAAGCAGAGGAACAGAAGAGGCAGGGGAGCAGAGGGAGCATAGGAAGTGGGGGAGAAGAGGGAGCAAGGAGCAGGAGCGGAGGAGAAAGAGAGGAGGAAAGGAGACTGGAAGAGCAGGAAGGACAGTAAGGACAGGGAGAATGAGGAGCGGGAAGAGGTTCCCTCTTGCTGTTAAAGAAGTAAAAAAGTAAAGAAGTAAAGAAGTAAAGAAGAAGGCTCCCGCTTCTCTCCAGTGAATTTGTATACCTCCGATTCATAGCCGCCCAGAAGCCCCACTTTGAGGATCGCCCCGAAGGATCACTCACAGGAGCGCTCACAGGAGTGTACATACCAGACTTTCCAGAGGAGGCCATAGAAGCCTCCATAGAGACCTCCTTAGTGGCGCAGACAGCGGAGTACATAGAAGTGTTGCCGCAGAGGTACATATACCAGCACCCATAAGAAGCTCTCGTAAGCAGCGCTTCCAGCAGCAGATCTTGCAGGGAAAACGCCAGTTATCGCCCTTTTTAGGCCTTAAAAAGCCGCTGCCAGAGAGATTTTTTGGGAACAAATGTACAGAACAGAAAACCTGTTTCTCTTTTTGACATTGTTTCGTTTTTTAGCTGGCCGCCAGGAGCTCATCAAAAAGATCATGTGTTTTGAACTCTATACTTCAAGTGAAAATCTATAATCGATCAGAGGCCTTCGTTTTCCTCATTTCTCCTCACATTTCAGGGAAACAGACTTCAGAAATCCCAGAGTTTACGCGGGATTTCAGGCCATATCTTATCGCCCACAATCGATTTCGAGAAAAATCAAACAAAAGTTCAAATTTCCTCTTGCAATATGTGAACAGATGTGTTATAGTATAGTCAGCGGCAGGGAAAAACACCCAAGAAGGAGCAAAGGAGGAACGGTGAGAGTACTAAAAAGCACGGAAAAGATAAGAAAAGACAAGGAGGAATTCGTGTATGATTAAGTTGGTATTGAAAGATTTGAAGATGGAGACCATTCAGGAGTGTGTCACCTGTTCTGACCCGGAACTGCGTGAGGCGGCGAAGTCATTTTTGGAAGGGCGTTTGGACGCTGGAGAACTGGAGGCAAAAGTGCCGGAGAAGATGAAGGACCTTACCTTGAAAGCTTCTCTGGACCTGTCCCGCAGCGATGATGAGCGGCTCAGCAGAAAAGGGAAGCAGCAGGTGATCACAGCCTACTCTCCCTATATCTACAGCATCATTTACGGTTTGTATTCCCAGCTGACACCGCAGTATACGGAGGACCTTTTCCAGTCCGGTGTCAAGGGCCTGTTGGACGCATTGGGGCGGTATGACGGAAACGGTGCATTCATCACTTATGCCACGTTCCACATCAACCATGAACTCTGCCTGTTTCAGACCTTTCTGGAGGGCAATCCCAGCCGGTATTACGGGACCCTGCAGAGAAAAGTCAGGAAAGCGATCGACTCGATGCGGGGAGAGGGGAAAGAGCCGGACGCTTCAGAAATCTCCAGGCGGACAGGAATCTCGGTGAAGATCGTGACACGGGAAATGAAGCTGATCGCGTATAAGTTGAATGCCCCCATCCAGATTTCTGACGAAGAGGAGTTTGGCTTCTCCGGTCTGGGCAGCAGCCTGGAAGACAGGGTAATCTTAAGAGCCGATCTGGAAGCTGCCATGTCTTCTATGGCAAAGGTGGAGAGGATCGCTTTGCTGCTGCACTGCCTGGCAGGGATTTCCTATGCGCGGATTTCGAAACTCCTAGGGATCGAAGAGCACAAGCTGAGGGCCAGAGAGAAGAAGAACGTCGAGCGCCTGAGGATCCTCCTCGTGGAGTATGACGTTTAACGTAAAGCACGGCAGGCGGTGCCGCAAAGACACGAAAGGAGATGATATACGTAAGGGTAAGGACAAATTTGGCGCATCGCGCATAGTTTGAAGGAGGGTGGTTAGGAGAAAGTTGTTTCCAGTAGGTTCTTGGCAGTAGGTTGTTGGCATGAGGTTCTTCTCCGGGAGATCCTTTTTCTGGAGGCCCTTTTGATGGGAGATCTTCCGTCCGGAGGTTTTTCAGCTAAAGAACCATCCGGTAAGACCACCCGAGAATCTGCTCCCCTCCCAACCCCGCGGAAGCTGGGCATTTTTACCCGCCTTCTAACACGGCAGGAGTAACACAAGATAAACATGGAATTCACGATTAAAGAGTAACACGGGATCAACACAGGGTTAACAGAATTCACTCAGGATACGGCGTAGACGTCGAGTAACAAAACGGGAACCAGCCTTCAGCTGTGAAAGCCCAGGATCCGCAGTTGAAAGCATTCCATATTTTCCCCTTTACAGGTCTGTCAGGATTGAAGGGTTGCCAGCCTGGGATCATTGTCACCTCCATTGACGGAATGGATACTTCTAACCAGTTTGTGTATTTTAACTGCTTTGCTAATTTGTAATCAGTATGCTAAGTTGTAGTCAATTTGAATATTTCCTTAAAAGCCACCCAGGCTTCCTGACAGACCTGGATTAAAGCCAATGACAGATTTTTGCAGCCGGTGCTAGATTTTCACAGACACAGACAATCAGATTTTCACTGAAAGTGACAGATTTTCACAGACAATGACATAGGTACTTTCGTCTGCCAGGCGATGAAGGAGTTCTTCCGGATTCGCCTGGTTTTTGCCTTCCTATGTGTTGAGGTTCAGAGGATTTACTGAAAAGATGGAGCACATTCTCATGGGTCAGCCTGCGGAGTGGACGATTACGGGCGACAATATTGCTCTCGCTTCTATGAGAACGTGGACGCCGGGCAGTTCTATATTGGCCGGGATATCATCAGGATGCCGGTCTCTGTCCTGATGGCGGAAGGGTGCGACGATATCTTTGACCCGGGACAAGTGATCACGCTCTGCGATCAGGCCTGCGGAACCGGCGGTCTGCTCTCCACGGCTAATTCGTATATCCGGCATTTTAACCCGAACGCGGATGTGCGTCTGTTTGGTCAGGAAATCATGGGGCAGTCCTATGCGGTGGGACTGGCAGAAATGCTGATCAAAAACCAGAATTCCGAAAATTTCCGTCACGCAGACAACTTAATAGAGGACTGTTTCCCGGTGAAAGAGCGGGCAGCCGGAAGCACAGAAGTACATGGAGTACAGGAGTAAAGAGTTACAGGAGTGCAGGAGCCTGGAATTGCTGAAGTACACGGAGTATAGAAGTACAGAAGTACAGAAGTACATTGAGTACAGAAGTATACGTAGGGAAGCTTTGAGAAACTTTTGAGGAAGGGAAGCCTTGAGAGGGGAAAGTTATGAGAAAGAAAAGCTTTGAGAGCGGAAACTTTGAGAAAGGAAAGCGGGCGGCGGAGAGCTTGTGAGAGACCGTAAGAGGTTGGGAATGTCTGCCAGAGGTTTGAGAGGCAGTGAGAGGCTGGCGAGACTTTGAAAGCTTATAGGAGGCAGGGAGACACTGAGAGTGTCGGGGAAGGTTGGGAGAGGTTGGTACAGCCTGCGAGAGACTGGGAGAGCATGAGCATGGTATATGTATGCAAGATGCCTGCGCACACATATGTATGTATACGTATGTAGATGAGCAGACTTAACGGAGCTGCGAAGGAGCAGAATAATCCGTAGTCACTCTTTGATGGCTGAGAGACCGGGAGGGCCTGGAAAGGTGAGGAAAGACTGGGGAGCTGGTGAGAGGCTGAGTAGCAGCGATACTCTGAAAGAGATCGGGGAACGTTGGGAGAGGATAGAACAGCCTGAAAGAGACTGGGAGAGTGTAAGGATGGTATATGTATGCAGGGGCCTGTGCACACACATATATATGTATACGCATGCAAATGAGCAGACTTACGGGAGCTGTGAAGAAGAGGAATAATCCGTAATCACCTTTTGATACCTGAAACAGGTATATGTACATATCCCAGATCCATGCCCAGAGCACGTCATTGGATCCCAGATTCAAGATCCAAGTCAGACAGAATCCCAGATACAAAACAGAACAACCAGATACTGCCAGACACTAATCAACTTAACTGATACTATCGGATTTATCGACACTTGCCGACGCTAACCAGATTTCTGTGAAATTTTAGGTTGACAAAGCTGCTGACTTTTTGTAACATAAGAACAACCACCTTGGAGGCAATAGTCACTCAAACGTAGCTCATACCCTTGTCCCCTGCTCAGAGAAATGTCTGTGCGGGGGACATCTTTTTGGGCTTCTTTTTCTGTATCTTTGTCAATGGCTGTCACGCTATCACATGTATGTCCTCAATTTCCGCACTTACTCGTGATGGATTATGATTATCATGATCGCCTAAGATTTTTCCCGCGGTCAGCTGAAGCTCCTGAAAGAAGCTGACTTTCTTCCAGTACACCGCGGGTTGTATACTGTATACAATATACAGCCAGGTTCTGAAAACAGCTGAACCGTGTATACAGTATACAAGGAAGCCCCCGCCCCCAACATGCAGCAGCATCTTGTATACAATATACAACCTTACCGCTTGGATTTATGTGTCCTCCTGTTTCCAGCCTACTTCTAGGTCTCTTCCTAAGCTTCTTAAGGTTTGCCGGGAAGCGCTTTCTCTTAAGCCTTCCCAGCTTTCCGAGTTTTCCTTCCGTGTTTATCCTTACAGTTTCCCTCGCGACCACCTTGAAACCGTGACGCTGCAAACCTGGAAGCTTCCAAACAGCAGCGTTCTATTTTTCCGAATTCAGGCACAGCGACGCGGTCAGGAGAGAAGGAAACCCTTACCCGCGAGGTTCCCGCGGCCGACTCGTGACATACCATAAGCAGTATCCTTTTCCTTTCTGTATAGCAATACTGGTGCCTCATCTGTGTTTCGCCTGCCATGGACATAAAAAGCTCCTGATCTTAAGGAAGTGAAGTTCCTTTTAGGAATCACCGATACGGATTAAACAGAGACAGGAACATGATATCAACCTGTGTCCTCTTATTTCCATTTTCTGTTAGACACTCTGCCAGCAGGTCCACAAAGGAAGGTCCTCCGTGGAAGGTACATCTTGGCAGGCCTTCGTCCTTCATGGGTATAGGGGAGCGTATGGTAAGGCAGCTCATGACGGAGTCTGGTACACATGGTGCCGACCGTTTTTTATGCATGGAGTTATATCCCGCACTCCTTACATCATACGGATGTATTCCTGCGAGCATATTGCCGTTTAAAAAAATTTGACAAATTGTAAAATATCTGTTATATATAAGGGTGCGGGCTTATACCCATTATATCGAACATATGTTTGGAGAAAATATTCCTGTTTTCCTTCAAAATTTTTTGACAAACGGATCAATTGACGTTATAATAGGTAACGTGATCATGGGACATCTCCTGTGACGGAGAAGGACCGTATCTGTGGGTGCCAAAATTTAACAAAATTTTTTTGACAGATTCTCAATTTTGTGTTATATAGGGAAAAGCGCATAGGATTCATTTTTACGAACATATGTTCAAAAAAGAATCTCTGATTTCAATCAAATTTTATTTGACAGACAGGAAGATTGGCGTTATAATAGGTATTGTGATCATGGGACATCTCCTATGACGAGGGATGACTCTCTCTATGTCCGCGAAAATTTCACAAATTTTTTTGACAGATCTTCTGTTTTGTGTTATAGTTAGTGATGAGTGCAGAAAGCTTTTTAATCATGCTTCGAATCACCATTTTGATTTAATCAAAATCCATGATTTGAAAATCGCCGGAAATACTGGTAAATAGACTGTGAGTGCGAACGGAGAGCAGACCTGGCCGATGGACCATAAGAAACACAGGAACCATCTTATTTAATGAGGATTTGGAACAACAGAGGATTCTGATCAAAA
>CAZXSN010000062.1:0-1515 GCA_964643295.1 uncultured Lachnospiraceae bacterium | reverse complement strand
ACTTCTGGAAAATGAAATTTGAACGGTATTCTCTTCGCCAAAGCCTTTGGGTCCTCTCTGGGAGGGCCGCGTGCGAAGTGGAAACCTCCTCGTCATGTGCGGGGATGTGTAAGCTCCCGGTTATCATGCATGGCAGGATAAAGTGTATTCTTACCTTCTAGAGAGCTGATGGGAGATTTCAAGGTCTGTTCTGCGAGATACTGAAGTCTCGTAAATGCTTAAGGATATACTTCTGCTCTGCTCATCATAATAGCCTGGAACGGAAGGAAATGTTTTGTGATTGCCGCAGCTTCGTCACTGGGACCATACACGCCGGAGTACGGTTTTGTGAAGGTTGAGCCGCGATAGACTGAAAACTTGATTCCATTTACATTCTTTCAGAGAGAAAGGGGATGCTGGATGGCTAAGCGTAAACCGCGAAAAACCCAGGGACCGGCAAAGGAGTCGGGTCTGAATGAAGCATCTGCACAGACTGCAGATGCCCTGGAAAACAAACCGGCAGACGGAGATCTTCCGGAACAGGCAGGAGGTGAATCACAGCCAGATCAGGCAGCGAATGCGGAGACTGAGGAAAAGGATAACCAGAAGGGGCAGGTCTATAAGATATACGACAAGGTGACCAAACTTTCTTTCACCCTTTCCGACTGGGCGGTTGTGAATCTCATAAATGGCCTGTTCGGAACGAATTATCCATCCGGTACAAAGGTGATCCTTCTGAACTGTGAATTCATCAATAAGGAGATGGAATACCGCCTTGCTGACATCTTCCTTCTGGTGAATGGCCGTGACCGGTATCATATCGAGGCACAGATTTCCTGGGACAAGTACATTGGCAAGCGTGTTTTTGAATATGATATCCACAACGCTCTCAAATACTCCCAGAATTCGGGTTTAGTTCCCTCAATCCGTTTGCCGCGGTCCATCGTTATTTACTTTACTCCGAAGGGCAAGAACATTCCTGCCGAGAATCTCCTGCATGTCGAGGATTCAGAACAGCAGAGCTTCGATTTCCGGGTCCCCAGTTTCGTATATCTAAATCACTCTCTGGAGGAATTGAATCAGAAGAATCTGATCATCCTCATCCCCTTCCAGATGCTGCGCCTGAGGGATTCCCTCTTCAAAGCGAACAGGAGTATCAAAACCCCTACGTTGGAGAAATTTTTGGGGTTGAAGAAGGATATCATCGATGATATAATTAAGAGTGTAGATGCGAGCCGCACCGCAGGGATCATTACTTTTGACGATGCGATAACACTCATTAAGAATACAGCGCATCTGTACGATTACATTATAGAGCAGTACAGGGAAAAAGGAGGCGAAGATTTCTTGAATGCACTTCAAATTGAAGAGTTAGAATTTCCGGGGGAAAGGTTTGCCGACTACGTCGAAGAACTGCTTGCCGAGAAGAATGAAGTGACGGCCGAGAAGAATGAACTGAAGACCCGGAATGATAAACTGGCAGCGGCTAACAGCATTCTGAAAAATGAAAATATTGCTCAAGCTGACGAAATTGCA
>CAZXSN010000061.1:0-18172 GCA_964643295.1 uncultured Lachnospiraceae bacterium | reverse complement strand
GCGGACCGGCTCGCAAATCTGGAAAATTAAGAGAAAACCCAGGCGCATTCGTCTTCGGACGGGTGCCTTTTTTATGCCCCAAATGTCTTTCCGGGAGGATAATGTCCGTGAACCAAAAGTTCAGAAAGCGGCTTTCCAAAGTCTTAAATTTCGCACCTTTGTTCCCAAATGGCTCTTGGCTCTTGCAAACGGAAGGGAAATTTCCTATCATGTGGTTGCTAAGGGATCCCGGCCGTGAAGGGCCTGGATCTTACCTAAAGCGGAATTGTCTTTGCAGGGGAGTTTAAGGAACGGGAAACGGAGGAGAAGCGATGAAACTGGCAATCGGCAATGATCATGTGGCGCTGGCGATGAAGAATGAGATCCGCGCGTATCTGGAAGAAAAGGGAATCGAAGTCGTGGATGTGGGCACCAACAGCGCCAACCGCTTTGATTATCCAATCAGCGGCTATAAGGTTGCGAAACTGGTCGCGGAGGGCAAAGTGGACGGCGGTGTGCTGATCTGCGGAACAGGTGTGGGCATCTCTCTGGCGGCCAACAAAGTGCCGGGGATCAGGGCCTGTGTCTGCAGTGATCCCTATACCGCCCGTCTGTCCAAACAGCACAACAACACCAACATCATCGCCTTCGGGGCGCGTGTGATCGGCATCGAGACCGCCAAGATGATCGTGGATGAGTGGCTTTCGGCAGAGTTTGAGGGCGGACGGCATCAGAGGAGGATCGACATGATCACGGAGATTGAGCAGACGCACACCTTACAGGAGGCTTAAGAAAAAGATGGCGAAACGACTTTTGTGCCCCTCCATGATGTGCGCCAATTATGGGCATCTGGCGTCGGAGGTTCGGGCGCTGGATGATGCGGGGGCCGATATCTTTCACTGCGACATCATGGACGGGACTTTTGTGCCCAACTTTACCATGGGCGTTATGGATGTCTCGACTATCCGGCGCTATACGGACAAGCCGGTGGACTGCCATCTGATGATCGAGAATCCCGGAGTCAAGGTGGACTGGTTCATCCGCGCCGGCGCCAACATCATTTACATTCATCCTGAATCGGAGCGGTATGTGGTGAAAACCCTGGCCCACATCAAGGAACTGGGAGCCTGTGCCGGGATCGCGGTCAACCCGGATACCAGTGTGGCCAGCATCTCGGAGCTTTTGAATCTGTGCGATTACGTGATGGTGATGACGGTCAATCCGGGATTCGCGGGACAGGGGTTCATCGACTTTACGAAGAAAAAGGTCAGACAGCTGGCGAACCTGAAAGAACAGTACGGCTACCGGCTGATGATCGACGGTCACTGCAGCCCGGAGATCGTGGAGGAACTGGCCGGGATGGGCGTGGACGGATTTATCCTTGGGACCAGCTCGCTGTTTATCAAAGGGAAAACGTACCGGGAAAGCATCAGGGAACTGCGGGGGGAAGAATCATGAACCTGATTGGAATGATTGTGCCGACAGCGGACAACTCTTTTTTCTCCGCTCTGGCGTCCTGCGCGGAGCGGGAACTGTATCAGGCGGGCAGACAGACGGTGATCGTAAGCTGCGGCAACGATGGGGAAAAAGAAAAGGAGGCCTTCCGGCAGCTTTCCAGGCTGGGTGTGGAAGGGATTCTGTGCGTGTCCGGACTGCGGGAACTGCCTGCCAGTCTGGAGGAGGATTCGCTGCCGCTGGTCTGGGTTGACCGGGTGCCAAACTCAAAGAGAAAGATCCCCTGGGTAGCCAACGATGACAGTGCCGCCACGAGGGAGGCAACCTTGTATCTGGCGAAAAAGGGCTGCAGAAAGATCCTGCTGATGCCGGGTTTCCTGGCGGAAGGGCAGGAAAGCCCAAGGGTTGCCGGTTACCGGATTGCCCTGAAAGAGGCAAACCTTCCCTATGACAGCCGTTTTGTGCTAAAGCGCGAAGGAAAGAAAAGCTCAGAAGAGGAAAGCGAACAGCTGGTGCGCCTTCTTTTGCGGGAGGGGCATACGTTTGACGGGATTATCACCGCCAGTGACCGGGCCGCGTTTGGGGTTATGACGGGTCTTCGAAGCGTAGGGCTTTACGTTCCGGAGGATGTCCGGCTGATCAGTTTTGACAATTCTCCCTATTCGGCCATGGCAACGCCTTCCATCACGGCGCTTGACCGCAAACCGGGGGTTCTGGCCAAAAAGGCCTGTGAGGTTCTGCTGCGGCTGATAAGAGGAGAGGAATGCGAAACGGAGACGGTGGTTCCGGTGGAGATTGTCAAACGGGATTCCACGCGGTAGATGACAAGGAAGGAAAGAAGGAGGATTAAGCGATGAGATCCTGTATCCTGGGACTGGACATTGGCGGCACAAACATCCGCATCGGAGCGGTTGATCCGGAAGGAAAAGTTTCCTGTTTTGAAAAGGTTCCCCGAAAAAGCGTCCTTGACGGCGTTGATCCGGTCGCCAGGCTTTGCGGTTTTCTTAAAACATTTCTGGATAAGAACGGGGCGGGGGAGGAAATCTGCGCGGTCTCCATCGGCTTTCCGGCGACACTCAACAAGGAGTGCACAGTTGTCTTGCAGGCGCCCAACATTCCCGGACTGAACGGCGTGAACTTTGTGGAGCCCCTGAAGGAGGTTTTTCACGTCCCGGTTTATCTGTGCAAGGATGTCTGGACGGCCTTTTACTATGACATGCACAGGTATCAGGTACCGTGGAGAGGAGTCATTTCCGGGATCTACGTGGGAACAGGGATTGGCAACGTTCTCAGCGTGGACGGCAAACTTCTGACCGGGAAGAACGGAGTCGCGGGGGAGCTGGGACACATCCCGGTTGACGGGAATCAGGAACTGTGCGGCTGCGGAAACAGAGGATGCCTGGAAAATCTGGCGGGCGGAAAGTATCTTGCCGCTCTTTGCGAGTCCGGGGAGTTTATGGGAACGAATGTGGGAGATCTTTTCGTGCGGTACGCTTCCCATCCGCTGCTGGTCACTTTTGTGGAGCGTGTGGCGATGGCGGTCTCCACCGAGATCAACATCCTGGATCCGGACGCCGTACTGCTTGGCGGCGGGGTGCTGGCAATGCGAAACTTCCCGCAGGAATTTCTGACCGCGAAGATTTTGGAGCACACGAGAAAACCATATCCCGCGAGAAATTTAAACCTCATCTATACCACCGATGACGAGCGCAAAGGGGCAGTCGGCGCGGCTCTCTACGCATGGGGCAGGATGCAGGAGGGCCTCTAAAGATGAGGGATGAAAGCCGACATCGCTTTTACAGGGCTTTTGAACGAAATGCGGGAAGACCGGCTGCTTAAAGGGGCGTTACTGGTGAAGACTTTCCAGGAGGGAACTTACTCATCAGGCGCTTTAGGCCGCGGGAGGCTTTTTCTTTACGCAAAGCGAAGGAAATGAAGCGGGGAAACGTATCTTACCGTATTCCCCGTTCCTTTGCTTATGCCAAACGCGGGAATCCATATGGACTTGGCTGTAAGCAGGTTTCCGCCTACAGCCAGGAAAAGATTCCCTCATGATCAAGGCCCATTTCTTTTCCCTTTTTGCCCGCTTTACACTTCATTTACTGCCCCGGAGAAATTTGGTCCCGCAGCCGCTGCATTCGGCAGCGGAACGGTCATACGAGGCACTTTTCTTTAGGCAGCATTTAGTTCGCAGCCGAAGCGCATCCTTTTATATTTGCAGGTGGTTCTCATATCAGGTGCTCTGGACAATCCGCGGGACTGCTTTCGCGGGGCGCCTTTGAGATCGGAGAATAAAGGAAGGCCAGGCATATATTTAAAACTAAGATCGAAAGAATCTGAAGCACCAGCGGGGAGAAACAAAATAAAATTGTCCAGGGGAAGTTTCAGTCCGGTTCCCGGGACGGAAATTAGAATCAGCTAAGATCAAATGCCCTCCTTCCGGATTTCTTCACTCTCATGCACGGCTCATAAGAGTTTCCTTTTTTTCCATTTCTCCGGCTCTTTGCCGGTTCCCTTTTAAATTCTGTCTCTTCGTTTCCCCGCTTCTTTTTCTTACACCTTTTTAAGCCCTTCTTTATCCATCTCTGATACTTTTACGCAGTCTTTTCCCAGCCCGCCTATCCCGTCTTTTTCCTCTTATCTTTCCGTGTGCAAGGAGGCAAATCAGTTCTTCCGGATCAGTGCGGCTTACATTTCCTTGCAGCCTGGCACCTCCTCCGGGGAATATGTACTTGTCTGGAGCTTTAGAACGAGTGATCCGTATCCAGACCGGACAGGCTGGGATCCCCGGCGGATGCCTCCCGCTTTCGCGTCTGCTCTTTTCGGTAGGCGGAAGGCGACATCTGGTGCAATTTCTGGAAGGCCCGGATAAAGGATTCCGGGTTCTCATAGCCGACCAGCTCACTGATATCCGCGATCGAGGTTTTCGTGTTGACGAGCAGCGATTCCGCGTGGTTCATCTTCACACGGCGCACGAAGGCCACAAAGCCGATGCCGGTCTCCTCCCGGATCAGTTTCGAGCAGTGAGGCACTGAGTAGTGAAAGTGGTCCGCCAGTTCTTCCAGTGAGACATTCCGGTAGTTGTCATTGATGTAGCTAAGCAGCCGCAGCCGTTTGCTGCGGGTCTCCGAAAGCTGCGCGTAATCGGTAATGACAGCTGAATCGGAGTAGCCTCGCAGAAGCTTGGCAAAAAACAGAGGGACCAGGTTGTTTAACAGCCGCCAGCTGTAGGCATCGTCCAGCAGCACTTCCTCATACATGGACAGAATGATATCCAGGATCTCCTCATCATCGCCGGTGGGAAAGAGGATGCTCTTGGCCGGACTTTTGCTGTAGAGGTGGCTCATGAAGAAATCCGAGAGAATGTTGTTGTAGCGAAGCACGTTGAAGAAGATATCGGCAAACGTATCTTTCCGGATGTGGACGCTTAACACCACGCTGTCATCGAAAACTTCTATGGTCTGCGGGGTGAAGGGCGGGATAAAGGCCACGTCTCCCTTTTTTAGGGGAGCATCCTTGCCGTCCAGCGTATGGCCGCAGGATCCGCTCAACACATACACGACGGCGAAGAAGGTGTGGGAATGGCGGAAAACCGGCGTGAAGCGCAGATGTTTGACGATGTTGACATTGGAGCCTCGGCTGATCGCCAAATGCGGGTAGAAAGTATCCTCCGAGAAAAGTTCCGGCGGAACGCCGAAGGAAAAATCCGGGATGAACATGTGATGGTCTCTGGCGAAATCCTCGATTTCGGCAAGATATTTCCGGCGCTCTTCGCTCTGGCCGGTAAGCTCGTAGAGTTTTTTGTAGACGGTTTCCTCTTCGGTGTAGGATAGGAGGCTTTGCATGAGCAGTTCTTTGTTCTTCATGACGGTATCCTTTCGGCGAATCTTACATAATTAAAGCGGTGGAAGTACCGATACGGTATCACAGATGTTAAAAAATGTCAACGCCGGTTGATCGGTCAGAGCATTGTTTAGGGAAAACTGACGAAATATAATCAGGGCATACAAGCGAAGGAGAAAAGCGGAGGCGAAAAGGAGACACTTTCCCGGGAAGATCCGGCCAAGGTTTTAAAAAAGGGCGCGGGGGAGAGGCGTTTTCGTCCGCCGCAGACGGAAAGGAAGGAGGAGATCATGGAACAGGAACTATTGGTGGAAGTTCGAAACATGTCTAAGAACTTCGGATCGACCAGAGCGCTTCGCGGGGTAGATGTGAAATTCTACCGGGGACAGATCCGGGGTCTTGTAGGCGAGAACGGCAGCGGCAAATCGACGATAACCTCCATTATCTCAGGGATGCAGAAGGCCAGCAGCGGAGAGATGTTCTACCGGGGGCAGCCCTGGAATCCCTCGACGATGGTGGAGGCGCAGAAGGCCGGGATCAGCATGGTTTTGCAGGAGGCGAACACGATCCCGAACTGTACCGTCGCCGAGAACATCTTCGCCGGGCGGTTTGACGAATTTTCCAAATTTGGCATCGTCAACATGAAGCGGGTGAACGAGGAAGCGCAGAAGATGCTTGATTCCTTCGGGATCACGCATATCAGAGCGGCCGACAGCATTAACCAGTATACGTTCGAGGACCGCAAGCTGATCGAGATTGTGCGCTGCGTCTCTGATGACACGGAAGTGTTCGTGGTGGATGAGACGACGACGGCCCTTTCCCTGGAAGGCCGCCAGCTGCTTTACCGGCTGATCCACAGACTGAAGGATGAAGGCAAATCGGTCATCTTCATCTCGCACGACATGGATGAAATCCTGGAACAGTGCACGGATCTGACCGTGCTTCGGGACGGCGAAATCATCGGTCATTTAAACCGGGCCGAGATGGATGCCCCCGGCGCCGAGAAAAAGATCCGCTACATGATGGTGGGCCGCGAGATCGGGGATGCCTACTACCGGGAGGATTATGACACTTCTCATCAGGAAGAGGCAGCCCTTCAGCTTGACCACATCAGCTTTGGGCCGATTAAGGATTTTTCCCTGACGCTGCATAAGGGTGAGATCATCGGTTTTGGCGGCCTCTCCGGCTGCGGGATGCATGAAATCGGACGCGCGGCCTTTGGCCTGGAAAAGCTGTCCTCCGGCGAAGTTCTGGCTGGAACGAAGCCTATTCACTCCTGTTATGACGCGATCCAGAGCGGCATCGGCTATATCTCCAAAAACCGCGATACGGAGGCGCTGATCCTAGACGGCGCGATCGGCGACAACATCGTGCTGCCCTCGCTTCCCTCCCTGTCTCACGCGACCTTTATCAATCCGGCCGCGGAGCGGAAGATGGCGGACCGGGAAGTTGCAAACTTCCGTACCAAGTGCAGCAGCAGCCGACAGCTGGTCAGCACACTTTCCGGCGGGAACAAGCAGAAGGTTTCCTTCTCCAAGTGGACGGCGAAAGGCTCCGATGTCCTCATCATGGACTGTCCCACCAGGGGCGTGGATATCGGCGTCAAGCAGTTCATGTACAGCGTGATCAATGACATGAAAAAGCAGGGGAAGGCGATCCTGCTTATCAGCGAGGAGCTGGCGGAACTGATCGGCATGGCGGATCAGATCCTGATCATGAAGGACTTCCAGGTGGCCAAAGTGTTTCCAAGATCCCAGGATCTTTCGGAATCGGACATCATCGAATACATGATCTAGAAAGGAGGAGGAGGCTTTTATGAAAGGAAAGACATCTGCGCAGGAAGCCGCGGAAAATGAGACCGGGTTCCTGGCTTTTTTGAAGAACCATCTTTACGATATCACTGCCTATGCGGGTCTTGTAGCGGTTTTGATCCTGTTCGTGTTCTTAAACAGGGACCGTTTAGCCTACAGTTTCTCCTCGGTTCTGCAGGCCGCTGCCGCCTATTCGATTATCGCGCTGGGCGCCGTGTTTGTGTACTCGATGGGATATATGGATGTGAGTATCGGCCAGCAGGTAGGTGCTTACAGCATTCTGATGATCTTAATCAGCAACGCCATCGGAGGCGTTAAGGGCGTGGTCATAGGCTTCCTGGTTATCCTGATTTTGGCGCTGTTATGCGGAGCCTTCAACGGGGTGGTAGCCGTCTGGCTGGGACTGCCCTCGATTGTGACCAGCCTGTTTTTGATGTTCTTCTTCACCGGTGCGCAGATCCTGCTCATGGAATCGACGGGACTTAATTCCATCTCGCTTACAGCCAGCATCCGTCCTGCGGACCGCAACCTGTACAGTCTGATGCTGGTGGTTCTCATCGCAGTGATCGCGCTGCTGGTTACCTACTTCTTCAAGTTCACCAAGCTGGGGAAGTACACGAGAGCGATCGGGGCCAACGAGGTAACGACAAAGCAGTGCGGAGTCGATACCACGAAGTGGAAAGTGCTGGCCTATATGGCCATGGGCGTGTGCATCGCCATCGGCAGTCTGGTCGTTTTAACGCGTACCGGCAGCGCCGGAAAGGGCACAGGAGCCGGATATGCCATGGACATCATGATCTGCCTGATTTTGGGCGGCATGCCGCTGTCCGGAGGCATGAAGTCAAAAGTCAGCAGCGCCCTGGTAGGAACCTTTACCTACGTGGTTTTATCCAACGATTTAACCACCATGGGCGTGGGGCTGGAAATGATCAACTTTGTCAAAGCGGTGATCTTCCTTGCGATCATCCTGGTCATCTGCCGGAAGAAAGACGGCGTACTGCCGCGTTAAGTGAAATTTTAAAGGAGGAAAACGAAATGAAAAAGAACGCGAAAATCATGAGAAAACTGACTGCCCTTGGTATGGCTGTCCTGGTAGCCTTCTCCCTGACCGCCTGCGGCGGAGGTTCAGGAAGCGGTTCCGGAAGCTCTGGGGGAGACACCACAGAGGCCGCGGCGGAGACGAAAGAAGAGACCGCGGCGGAAACTGCCGCTGAGACGGCAGCGGAAACTGCAGCCGAGACGGCGGCAGAAGCAGACGCGGAAACCGCGGCTGAGACGGCGGCGGAAGCAGATGCGGAAACCGAAGCGGTGACAGCTGCCGAAACCGAAGCGGAAACGGATGCGGCGGCGGAAGCGGAAACGGCTGACGAAACGCAGGGGGAGACGGCCGGCGAAGAAGAAGCCGCGGCCGCGGCCCCGGTGGAGGTATCGCCGGACGCGTTTAAGAAGACCAAAATCGGCGTGGGGCTGTACTTTGATACCGGGTACTATGCCGAAAACGTGAAGGCCTACTTAGAGTCTCTCGGGGAGGCGATGAACGTGGAGTTTATCTACACGCTGCTTTCCCAGACAGACGAATCCGCCAACTTAACCAAGGTACAGGAGATGATCGCCTCCGGCGCGAACGGCATCATCATGACCATGGATATGGGCACCCCCGCGATCCTGGATGAGTGCGCGGCCGCGAACGTGTACGTGGCAGGCTTCTTATGCGACTTTGATACTTCCTTCAATACCACCTATGACGCGGTGTATAAGAACGAGTACTTCCTGGGAACGGTTTCGGACGGTCCCTGCGGCGAGGATCTGCGGGCAGGATATGACTACTTTGACAGCCTGATGGAGTACAATGAGCGGAATCCGGAAGATCCGATCACCCATGTGGCAATGACGATGTTCCCGGCCTGGGCGTTCCCCTCTCAGCAGGTCTTCGCGGAGCAGTTCACAGAAAAAATAGACGAGTACAATGAGACCGCGGAAACGCCGATCACGGTAGATCCCCTGGATGAGGCCGTGGATGTGCTGCAGTTTTCACCGCTGGATTCCACCTATTTTGCCAAGCATGAAGGCATTGACGCGATCATCTGCTTCGCGGACGGCTCCACGTTTGTTTATCCGACCATGGTAACGGCAGGAGTCGACGGCTCCATCAAGCTTTTCAGCGCCGGTTACGGGGAGGGAACCGAGGAGAACTTCGGCACTGCCGGGAGCGCGACTTTCCAGCAGGAGACGGTCAGCGCCATCGAAGCGGTCGCCTATCCGCTCGTACTTCTGGTCAACAAGTTAAACGGTGTTGAGTTTGCCGACATGCCGGAGGATGCTGAGCGTGTAAGCTGCGATTCGATCATCATTAACAGCGACGAGGATATGGAAGCCTTTGGACACTGCCTGTACAGAAGCGGAAACCTGGAAGACGCCTTCTATTCGGCACAGGATGTGGCGGGGATGACCGCTGTTGCTAACCCCAACGCCACCTACGCGGATCTGGTTTCCATCTTAAAGCAGATGACGGTTGACAAGCTGCTGTAAAAAACCTTGCAGGAATGCGCGGGAAGCGGAGAACGCTTCCCGCCAGCAAAAGACAGGAAGGAGTCGTTTATGAAGGTTGTAAAGAAAGTACTGCTTACCCTGTTGTTTCCGGTGCTGATGTTTCTGGTGATGCTGGCGATTACGGCCAGCAGTCCCAAGTGCTACGTGAATGGAAACTTTATCTTCTTAGGCTACGACCTGGTGCGCTATGTCATCACCAACGCCTGCATGACGATCTGTGTTGCGCTGGCTATCTGGCTGCAGCTGAAAAACGGAAGGTTTGACTTCTCCGGGGGCGCATCGATGATCCTGACCGCGATCATCGCCGGCAACATCGGTCTTTCGACGAACAGTCCCGTGATCGCTCTCTTTGCGGCGATCGCCTTTGGGGTCCTGTTTTCCTGCATCACCGGGCTCGTTTACGTGATCGGCCGGATGCCGATCATCATCACCACGATCGGCATGACACTTTTGTACGAGTCGCTCACCTACCTGGTATACGGGGGCAGCGGAGTGATCGCCTTTTACCAGAACGGCGCGACCTCCATCTTTGGGCGTGTCCCGCTGATCTTTGTGCCTACCCTGCTGGCCCTGTGCGTATTTCTGATCTATGATCAGTTTTCGGTGGCGGGACGCAAGGGCAAGATCCTCTCCCAGAATCAGAGCGCGGGCGTGAACATCGGGATCCGCGAGGGCAAGAATGTCCTGGTTTCCTACGTGTTTTCAGGCATCATCATCGGGCTGGCGGCGATCATTTATGTATCGCAGAATTCGGTGACTGCCCAGTCCGGGCTTTCCACCTCCAGCATCCTGTTTTCGTACATTGTTCCCGTGTTCATGGGGATGTTCATCGGCATGGCCAGCAACGACGTGATCGGCATCAGTGTGGCGGCGATCGGTCTTTCCATCATGAACTACGGATTAAACTGCTTAAACCTGGGAGCCGGCGGCTGGCAGCAGATCATCATGGGGACCTTCGTTCTCGGGTTCTACGCCTTCCAGGCGAAGTTCCCGGCGATCATGCAGATGTTCAGCAAAAAGAAGAAGGTCCGTGCGGCGGCTTAAGGGCGCGGGAAACTGCGGGGCGGCCATACGGCCGCCCCTTTGCATGAGCAGACACACAGGAGCAAAAAGGAGAGCGGCATGGACGAAAGTTATGAGGAGTTAAAGGAAGGCATCCACGAACTGGGTCTGGAACAGGACCGTTCCTTCTGGGAGCTTCCTTTACAAGGAGAGAGAAAGATCCTTCCCCTTGCGGGCAGAGATATCCCGGCGGTTTTCTATTTAGCCTCGCCGGATGCCCCGGTTGTGTGCGGCTGTTACGGCGGCGGATTTGTCATGGGAAGCGCTGCCAATGACGATGACTGCTGGGCAGAGCTTAGCGGAAAGCTTGGCGTGAACCTGATTTCCGTCGGCTACCGCAAAGCCCCGGAACATCCTTACCCCAACGCTTTGCTGGATGTCTACGACAGCATCGCCTATCTGCGCTCACACGCTGATCTTTTCGGGATGAAAAGCGAGGACTGGTCGGTGCTGGGCTTTAGCGCCGGGGGCAATCTGGCGGCGGCGGTGTGTCTTTTGGATTCGAACAGAGGCTTCGCGCTGCACTTAAAACGCCAGATTTTATTTTACCCTTACCTGGATCTTTCTACCTCCCCCGCACAAAAAGGGCATCCAAAAGAGGAGCGTATGCTTTATACGCTGTTTGCTGAGGATTACTGCGGCGGGGAGGATCCTAAAGAAGAGTTTCGCTCTCCCCTCTATGCCAGGGAAGAGTGTTTCAAGGGCCTGCCTCGAGCGATCGTCGCTTTGGCAGAGAGCGATCCGTTATGCGCGGAAGGGGCCAGATACTGCTGCAGACTGCGTTCCGCCGGTGTGCGGGTAGACTGCTTTACGGCACCGGATATGCCGCACGGCTACGTGGAAACCGCTTTTCAGCAGCCGGGACCTTACCTGGCAAAGAAAGCGACTGAGCAGCTTTTAAGCGGGCAGATGGAAAGGGAGAAAAACAGAACTTTTGATTTTGTCAGGGAATCTTTCGGAAAGGAGGAACCCAATGATTGATTTAACGGCGAACCCGTTTTTTCTTACAAAGGAGCAGGTATCCTGGGTGACGGAAACAGTATCCGGCATGAGCCTTGAAGAGAAGGTCGGCCAGGTTTTCTGTCCCCTGGGGTTTTCCGGTGATCCGGCACAGTTAAACCACGTGGTGAACGAACTGCACGTGGGCGGCATGATGTACCGCACGGGTACGAAAGCGGAAATTTACGCAGCGTATTCCGCGATCCAGAAGATGGCAAAGATTCCGCTTCTTCTGGCGGCCAACACGGAGGCCGGCGGCAACGGGATCTGTGAGGAAGGCACCAGTTTTGGGCGTCCCATGGCGGTGGCCGCCACTGACCGGGAGGAGAATGCCTATCGGATGGGTTATACGGCCTGCGCGGAAGGCGCCGCGGTAGGGTTAAACTGGTCCTTAGCCCCGATCGTGGATCTGGATCGGGAATTCCACAATCCCATCACCAACGTGCGCACCTTTGGCAGTGACCTGACGCGCGTTGTCGCCATGGGGAAAGCCTACATAAAAGGAGCGAAAGATGCCGGGGTGGCGACGTCGGTCAAGCATTTCCCGGGAGACGGCTGCGATGAGCGCGATCAGCATATCGTAACGAGCATCAATTCCCTCTCCGCGAAGGAGTGGGATGAAACCTACGGTCAGATCTACCGGGAGATGATCGAGGCGGGGACGCTCAGTGTGATGGTGGGGCATATCGCGCAGCCCGCGAAAGTGCAGGAGATCAATGCGCAGGCTTCTAAATTCAAGATGCTGCTTCCCGCTACGCTCTCCCCGGAGCTTTTAACCGGTGTCCTTCGCGGGCAGCTGAAGTTTAACGGGCTGATCTCCACGGATGCCACGCCGATGATCGGCTACCTGTCCGCGATGCAGCGCAAAGACGCGCTGCCGGCAACGATTATGGCCGGCTGCGATATGATCCTCTTTAACAAGGATCTGGATGAGGACTACGGCTTTCTGATGGATGCCGTAAAAGACGGCAGACTGACCGTAAAGCGGCTGGACGAGGCCGTCACAAGGATCTTAGCCACGAAGGCGGCGCTTTCGCTGCCTGAGAAGCAGCGGGAGGGAACACTTGTTCCAAAGAAAAGCGGCCTTGCCCTCGTGGGGTGTGAAAAGCACCGCCAGTGGGCCAGACAGGTCGCCGATCAGTCGGTGACTCTGGTGAAGGATACGCAGAACCTGCTGCCGATTTCCCCGGAGAAATATAAACGGGTGTACTTGAATGTCATCCAGAAAAGCATGTCCCCGGAGGATCCTCTTGTGAAAGAATGGAAGGCGCTCTTTGAAAAGGAAGGATTTACGGTTACGGTGAGAGACCGCTCCACCACGATCGAGATGGAAAATTTTCAGGGGATCAACATGACACCGAAAAAGGCCGAGCTTCTCCATGAACTCTACCGCCCGATCGCGGAATTTAAGGCGGATAAGGATCTGTATGTCTATATCGCCAACGTGGACAACGCCTCCAACAATACCACCACCAGGCTGAACTGGAACGTGGTCTTCGGACTGGGGGACGACGCGCCCTGGTTTACACAGGAGATCCCGGTTCTCTTTATCAGCGTGGCCAATCCCTATCACCTGTTTGACGCGCCCATGGTAAAAACGTATATCAATTCCTATAACTCCGCGCCGGAGTTTAATCAGGCGGTGATGGACAAGCTCATGGGCAGGAGCGCGTTTCAGGGAAAGAGTCCTGTGGATCCTTTCTGCGGGAACCGGTATCTTCGCTGGATGAGCGGGATGGAGGAAAACGAGGGGAGGCAGGATCCATGAAGGAGATAAGCAGCATCCTTTTTGATCTGGACGGTGTGATCTGCTCCACGGATGAATATCATTATCAGGCCTGGAAGCGCATAGCCGATGAGCTGGAAATCCCCTTTGACCGCACGGTCAACAACCGGCTGCGCGGGGTTTCCCGCATGGAGAGCCTGGAGATTTTGCTGGAGAAGAATCAGGGAGAACCGTTCTCCGAGGAGGAAAAGCAGTCTTTAGCGGCGGACAAGAACGAGATTTACCGGGAGCTTTTGGGGCAGATGTCTAAAAAGGATCTCTCCGGGGAAGTGAAGGAGACGCTGGATCTTCTGCGCGAAAGAGGATTTTTGCTTGCCATCGGCTCCTCCTCGAAAAACACGCCCTTTATCCTGGAACGAATTGGCCTTCAGGGATACTTTGACGCGGTATCGGACGGCAACAATATCAGCCGTTCCAAACCCGATCCGGAAGTGTTTTTAAAAGCGGCGCAGATGCTTAACGTTTCCCCTTCGGAGTGTCTGGTGGTGGAAGACGCCGTCAGCGGTGTACAGGCCGGTCACGCGGCGGGTATGAAGGTGGCGGCGGTGGGAGACGCCTCCTTAAAAGGAGCCGGTGATTACAACCTGCGTTCCTTCGCGGAACTGGCAGACCTTCCTCTCCTTTCACAGGCGAGAGAGAAAGGGAGGCAGTCTTCGAAGACGGCCAGCCGCTTTGAAGAACATAGGGATAAGTTTCCTGCAGATTCGCGGCAGGGGCAAAGACAGGGGGGATCGGGTTATGCTTGCCATTTATGATCTGGAAACGGAGTACCGCAAAAATCCCATCGGGCTGGATGAGCCCGTCCCTGCCTTTTCCTGGAAGCTTCGCTCCGCGAAGGAGAATACGGTGCAGGAAACTTACCGGGTCAGGGTTTATCGGGAAGGAGCTTTGCAGTGGGACAGCGGCGTCGTAAAAACCGACCGCTCTCTCTATGTTTCTTACGCCGGGGAAGCGCTGCTTCCTCAAAGCCGCTATGACGTACAGGTGGAAGTAACCGACTGCCACGGGGAAAGCGCGGGAGCGGAGGGCTTTTTTGAGACCGGTCTTTTGACATACAAAAACTTTCATGCCGGGTGGATTACCCACGGCTTTGCCGATGATCTTGCCGCCTGCGCCGTGTTTGAAAAGGAGTTTTCCCTCGACAAAAAGGTCAAAAGCGCCAGGGCATATGTAAGCGCCCTGGGACTTTATGAGATGACCTTAAACGGCAGACGCGTCGGGGATGCCCGCTTTGCTCCGGGATGGACTTCCTATCAGGAGCGGCTGCAGTATCAGACATACGATCTTACCGGTCTGCTTCAGGAAACCAACCATCTTTCGGTCACCGTCGCCAACGGCTGGTATAAAGGGGTTCTGGGATTTTACGGGCAGGGGAACCACTACGGGAAAAGAACGGCCCTCATAGCCCAGCTGGAGATTGTCTTTGCCGACGGGACAAACGAGGAGATTGGTACCGATGAAAGCTGGATCAGCACCACGGGTGTGCGCCGCTTCAGCGAGATCTACGACGGGGAAGTGATCGATTACTCTCTTCCTCCCCAGGAGACAAGACCGGTTCATGCGTATGAGTACCCGAAAGAGATCCTAGTCGGGCAGGTCAATGATCCGGTCAGGATCATGGAGCGCGTACCGGCAAAAAGACTCCTGGTCTCTCCCAAAGGGGAGAAGATCATCGACTTTGGACAGAACCTGACCGGTGTGGTGGAGGCCAGACTTTGCTGCCCGAAGGGAACAAAGATCACGGTGGCCCACGCGGAGGCTCTGGATGAGAACGGGAACTTCTTTACGACCAACCTTCGAAGCGCCAGGGCGACGGATACCTTTATCTGCAGCGGCGGGGAGGATGTCTTTCTGCCGGAGTTTACCTACCACGGCTTCCGCTTTATCCGCGTGGAGGGGCTGGAGGACATCGATCTTTCCCGGTTTACGGCCTGTGTGCTGCACACGGACTGCCAAAGAACCGGCACCTTCTCCTGCTCCAATGAGGATATCAGCAGGCTTTGGCAAAACATCGACTGGACGATGCGCTCCAACTTCCTGGACATCCCTTCCGACTGTCCGCAGCGCGACGAGCGCTTAGGCTATACCGGGGATACGGAGATCTTCCTGCCAACGGCTGTGTTTCACAGGAATCTGGCACTCTTTTTCCGCAAGTGGCTGCGCGACCTTCGCGTGGAGCAGACGGATGAATTCGGAGTGCCGCTTACGGTGCCGGATATTCTGCGCACCCATGCCTGTGTGTCCATCTGGCACGACGCGGCCGCGATCGTTCCCTGGGTCATCTATCAGACCTACGGCGATGAGAGGGTGCTGGCAGAACAGTACGACAGCATGAAGCGAAGTGTTGAGTACACCAGGCGGCTGGCCGGGGAGAGGGGACTTTTGCAAAGTGACAACAGCTCCCAGTTCGGTGACTGGGTCGCGCTGGATGCCCCCAAAGGACCTTACCGGAAGCCGCAGGAGGGCCTTATGTATCCGTCCATGGATGAGAAGGCCGGCGGCACCGATTCCTTCCTGATTGGAAACGTGTACTACCTGTACTCGATTGACATCCTGGCAAAGACCGCCGCGGTTCTTAAACTTACGGGGGATGAAAAGGAGTACCGCGATCTTTACGGGGATGTGCTGGCAAAGTTCCGTGCGGAATACATCACTTCGACAGGAAGAATTGTCAGCGATACGCAGACTGCCGCCGCTTTAGTGCTGTATTTCAATCTGTGCGAGGAAAAGGACCGACAGCGGATCTTAGACCGGCTGGTTCTTAACCTTACAAAGACGCAGAAGCACCTGCGCACCGGCTTTGTGGGGACGCAGTACCTGCCCCACGCGTTAAGCCATAACGGTCTGCATGATCTTGCCGGGGACATCCTCTTAAAAGACGACTGCCCCTCCTGGCTGTACAGTGTGCGGCTGGGAGCCACAACGATCTGGGAACTCTGGGACGGCGTAAATCCGGACGGCAGCTTCAACCTGTTTGAGATGAATTCCTTGAATCAGTTCGGCTTTGCCTCGATCGGAGACTGGCTGATCAAGGATCTGTGCGGGATGACCGCTCTGGAACCGGGATATAAAAAGACACGCATCGCGCCGAGGCTCATTCGGGGGATCACTTCCGTGAAGGCCTCCTATGAGACGGTATACGGCACACTTTCCCTTGACTTTTCCTGTGAGAACGGGATCATGTCGGCAAAGATCCAGGTTCCGGCGAATACCGCGGCGGTGATTGCGCTTCCCGGGAAAGAGGAGTTTACGGTCGGATCGGGCAGCTATGACTTTTCCTATGCGACGGAGCTTTCTTTTGAGCTGGAACCGTATTCGCTGGATTCTACGCTCAATTCGCTGCTGGAAAATCCCGTTGCCGCATCGATGTTTCAGGAGGAGCTCCCGGAACTTGCCCAGAGCGGCTTTATCAAAAGCTTTGCCGGGGAGCTGTCGGTTTTGGAGATTGAAAAGACGCTGCCCAGATCGATGGTGCCGGAGTGTGCGCTGGATCTTTTTAAGCGCATGATTCGTACACTGAATGAGAGGGCACGGAAAGGGGACTGCCATGTCGTACATGAGTGACTGGGTGCGGGAAAATTTCAGCAGGGGAGATGACGAACGCGACGCGGGGCTTACTATCCCCAAGGATGTCGTGCGCTTTGACGACCTGGTCTATGGAAAAGATCCTAAGTGGCAGGCGCTGGATGTCTACCGCCCCGCGGACCAGGAAGGAAAAGTCCTGCCGGTGATTGTCTCTGTTCATGGCGGCGGCTGGGTATACGGGGATAAGCAGCGGTACCAGTATTACTGCATGGATCTTGCCAGGCGCGGGTTTGCCGTGGTCAACTTTTCCTACCGCCTGGCTCCGGAGGATAAATTTCCGGCCAGCCTGGAGGATACCTGTCTGGTCTTTCAGTGGGTCCTGGATCATGCGAAAGAGTACGGGTTTGATTCTTCCCATATCTTTGCCGTGGGGGATTCCGCCGGAGGCCACAATCTGGCGATGTTTACGCTGCTTTGCACCAACCCGGACTATGCCGGGAAATTTTCCTTTACTGCGCCGAAGGGGTTTGTGCCGACAGCTGTGGCCTTCAACTGCGCCGCTTTGCTGATTCATTTATCTGACAGAGAGGAGGATGCGTTCTTCACGGGTCTTATGCAGGAGTATCTGCCCGAGCAGGGCAGTGAGAGAGAACAGAACCTCATTCACACCCTGGGGCATCTGACAAAGGAGTTTCCGCCTTCGTTCGTGATGACGGCGGAGGAGGATCTGCTCAAGGCGGATGCCGAGGCGCTGTCGCAGACGCTGCTGAAAAACAACATCCCCTTTGTATTTCGCTATTACCGGGATTCGAAGGAGAAGTTAGGACATGTGTTTCACCTGAACGTAAAATCAGAGGCGGCCGCTTTGTGCAATGATGAGGAGTGTGCCTTCTTCCGCACATTTTTATCGTAAGCGTACCGGCAGAGACCGCGAAAAAAATCCGGGATGCGTTTTTCCTTTGTCCTGGGAAAACCATGTGAAACGAAATCTGGGATTCCGGTATCTTGAGCAAAAGCGGGAGGACCGCTTCCGCCGAAATAAATGATATGAAAAACGACCTTCCAAAGCCCCTGCTGCCTGCGATCCTTCTGCTTAAAGAAACGGGCGGGAACCAGCCAGGCCGATCCATCGGGGGTTTGGAAGACTTCCCTGTTTGACAGG
>CAZXSN010000060.1:0-18245 GCA_964643295.1 uncultured Lachnospiraceae bacterium | reverse complement strand
CACCCACTGGCATGCTTTGCCTGCCGTGGGCTCAGGCTTTTGACGCTGTAATCATCAGATTCAATGATCACATAAAATTATGATGCCCTTTCTTCCTTTCCTCTGTCCCTTCCGGATTTACCGCGGAAGGCTTCCGGCGGAAAAGCAGAAAAATTGATTCTGCAGTTGTATCATCCGCAGTTCTGTGTTAAAATGAGTCCAGTGCTGCCTGATGGAGGCAGACAGTTCGTCCTCTTAACTTCCAGGCTGAGGAAAGGTAGGTATGTCTTATGCTGACATTTAAAGATGTGATTGCACTCCTGGTTCTTCTTGTTTGCTGTTTCAGTCTCGGGTACACCATTGGGCATAACAATTCTAAAAAGGAGCCAAATTAACACCCGATACAAAACCAAGGCAGCCGTTTTCCTGTTCTCCGTCTTGGGATGACCGGATACAGGAAGTCAAAGGGCATCCGTTTTATACAGATGCCCTTTTTTATGTTAAGGATGATAAGGTTCTCTTTATGGATTCATTTCATCAAAGTTTCTCATGAAGAATCCCGATTCTGGAAAAATAGACCCTTCTTTTTTAAACTCAGGATCCCGAATGAACGATTTTCAGGCAAACGAAAGTGTCTTTGTTTTCAAATTGAAGTAGGTCGATTTAAAAAGCGGATGGTAAAATTAGAATTTGCGCAGAATACCTGACTTCCCTCTATTTATAAGGACATTTAAAATGCTCTTCCCGCCATTCTTTAGCAGGGGAGCCTGTATCTTTAGCCGCTTCTATCTCTGTTTCTTCTTTTGCATCAGCTTTGCGCAGGACAGGTAGAGCGGAATTGCCGCGAGCTGGGCAGCCGTGGATACCGCAATCATCACGGGAATGCTTTTGTCATACAGAATGCCTAACAGCCAGCTTCCCAGAAACCAGAAGATCCCGAAAGAGCATTCAAAAATCCCGTAACCAGTAGCACGGCTTGCCTTTGGCACCATGGTGCTTACAGCCGCTTTCAGAATTGACTCCTGTGCTCCCATTCCAATGCCCCATAAAACGATGCCAGCAAGCAGAGCGGCGACAGAATGTCCTCCAAAAATCAGCAGCGCAAAGGGCGCGGAAATGAGGGTGGACACTGCAAGAACCTTCACTCCCTTTTTGTCATAGAAGAAACCGAAAACGAGAGCAGAAACCGCATCCACCAGCATGGCTCCCGCATACAGAAGCGGCAGCGTACCCGTCGTGACCAGAGACGAGGTCTCTGCCAGGCTGCTCCCAAGCGCCGTATACGTATTGGAGACGTGCATAATGATGAGGGAATAGTCGATGAAGCCAAAAGCAAACAGACTGATTCCCGCGATATACAGGATAAACTCCTTCTTCATCTTAAAAGGAACATATTCCTTCGGCTCCGGCTCAAACCGCTCCGGATTCGGAAACTTCCGCTTGGTCAGAAGCAGGAGGAACAGCGTAATCGCACCGGGAATGGCTGTCACGGCAAAGCAGACGGAATATTTGTGGAACAGGCTTCCCTCCGTCTGAAAGAGCATGACCAGATACAACAACACAGGGCCCAGGAACGCGCCGATTTGATCCAGCACCTCCTGAATGCCAAAGCTCTTGCCCACGCCCTCCTGGCTGGCAGCGAAGGACATCAGTGTATCCTTTGCCGGTTTCTTGATTGCCTTGCCCATGCGCTGGACGATCAAAAGACCGCAGGCTGCGATCCAGCCGTGCTCTCCGACTAAAGCCAGTGCAGGGACGGCAAGAACATCCAGCACATATCCAAGGATCGTCATGGGCCAGTACTGGCGGGTCCTGTCTGTGATTTTGCCAAAGACATAGCGCATGGAGTAACCGACCATCTCCCCAAGCCCTGAGGCAAAACCGATCGCCCCCGCAGACGCACCCAGAAGGGAAAGGTAAGCGCCGCGGATACTGCTGGCCCCCTCATGAGTCATATCTGAGAAGAGACTGACCACTCCAAAGAGCAGGATAAAGAGCATCGCCTTAGAGACTGTCTTTTTCTTCCTGGTCTTCATCCTGTGCGCCTTCTTTCACAAACTCCATCATCTCAGGGAATCCGGCCTTGCTCTCTTCCTTGCATCGATGATAAATGACACTTAAGATTCTTACAAACTCCTGCTTATCTTCTTCCGAAAGAGGAAGAAGAAGCCATTCGTAAAACTTCGATTCGATCTCGGTCTTGGAATTTTTCAGCCTCTGTGCCTTCTCAGTCGCATAGAGCAGACGGCTGCGGCCGTCGTTCTCATTCTCCCTGCGGGTAAGATACCCTTTCTTTTCCAGGTTCAGAGTCTGTCTCGCGACAGCTCCCTTGTCCAGACCTGTGATCCTGCAGACTTCTGCCTGTGTGATTCCCGGATTCTTGCGGATCGCGTGGATCACGTCAAATTCGCCGGCTCCAATGCCGTCCTCCCGCAGCGTCCTCACTGTAAATTTGCTCACTTCCCTGGCGATTTTCGTGAGCATCCGGTTAGTAACGTCCATATGAACCTCCTTTGAAAAGATGTATCATCAACTAAAAATAGATGATACTACATCTTTCTGGGGCTGTCAAGCTCTTTTTCTGAAAAAATTTGGCATTTCCCCAGAAAGAACGCTTTGCTGCCGCCGGTGTAAGACCACCGCCGACTTATTTTTTCTGTATTGTCTGTGAATGGGTAATTCCAGCCTTAAGAATTGTTTTGGCTGATCCTGCAGAGGATTTCCTGTGAAATCAGCAGAATCCCGTATCCCTACGATTTGTGTAAAATCAGACAGCCGTCAGAAAGGAATCAAAAATCCCGGTCCTCACCGGGATTTTCTTAAGCGCGAGACGGGATTCGAACCCGCGACCCTCGCCTTGGCAAGGCGATACTCCACCTCTGAGCCACTCGCGCATCACACATATTTATCCACCGCTCATTTACAAGCGCCGGATCACACTCTGAACAAAAAGAAACGTCCCTCCTGCCTGCAGGCAGGAAAAGCGCGAGACGGGATTCGAACCCGCGACCCTCGCCTTGGCAAGGCGATACTCCACCTCTGAGCCACTCGCGCCCATTGAATGTCCCCTAACGAACATTCAATAGTTTACACTACCCATCTATATTTGTCAACGGTTTTTTTTAAATCTCCCGGATCAGTGCCGGAAATGGCGCATACCTGTGAAGACCATGGCAATCCCATACTCGTTGCATTTATCGATCGATTCCTGGTCGCGCACTGATCCGCCCGGCTGAATGATGGCTGAAATCCCGGCCTCATGCGCCGCCTCCACACAGTCCGAAAAGGGGAAGAACGCATCAGAAGCCAGCACAGCGCCCGAAGCCGCACCCGCTCCCAAAAGTTCCTCTGCGTGTTCCAGGGACTGTTTTGTGGCCCACACTCGGTTGACCTGACCCGGTCCGATGCCGATGGACTGCTTCCCCTTCGCAAGCGCGATCCCGTTGGACTTGACGTACTTCACGATCTTCCAGGCAAACAGAAGATCCTCCATCTGCTCCGGTGTCGGTGCAGTCTCAGTCACCACGCGCAGAGCGTTTTCTTCCGGCAGCAGCACACTGTCGATCGTCTGCACGATCAGTCCTCCGTTTACCTTCTTAAGATCATAGGCTTTCGGATCCTGTTTGCGGCTGATCTCTTCCAGCTTCAGGATGCGGATATTTTTCTTGGTGCGGAAAATTTCCAGGGCTTCCTCGGTATATGACGGGGCCACCACAACCTCCAGGAAAACCGGGATCATCTCCTGCGCAAGCTCCTTTGTCACCTCCCGGTTGATCGTGACAATGCCGCCGAACACGGAAGTCGGATCCGCCTCATAGGCCTTTTTCCAGGCCGTCACGATATCATCCGCAGAACCAACCCCGCAGGGATTCCCGTGCTTACAGGCGACCACAGTCGGTTCGTCAAACTCTTTTAACAGTTCCAATGCCCCATTCGTGTCATTGATATTGTTAAAGGAGAGTTCCTTGCCGTTTAACTGTACAGCCTCCCCAAGTGTCCCAGGCCTCTTTCCAATCTCGCGGTAGAAGGCAGCTTTCTGATGAGGATTCTCGCCGTAACGCATATCCTGCACCTTCTCATAGGTTAAGGTGAGATTTTCCGGCAGTGAGTAATCGTTCCTCTCCCGGCGAAGATAATCCGCGATCATCGTATCATAATTCGAAGTATGCTGAAACACCTTCTGCATCAGATAAAACTTCGTTTCCAGGGACACCCCGCCGGATTTCAGTTCCTCCACGACTTTGGGATAGTCCGCCGGGTCGGTGACCACCACGACATCCTGATAATTCTTGGCCGCCGCTCGAAGCATCGTCGGGCCGCCGATATCGATGTTCTCGACCGCCTCTTCCCTGGTCACGCCGTCTTTCAGAATCGTTTCCTTAAACGGGTAGAGATTGACAACCACCATGTCAATGGGTTCAATCTGTAAATCGCGCAGCTGCTGCATATGTTCCGGACGGGAACGCATGGCAAGCAGTCCGGCATGCACAGCCGGATGCAGCGTCTTTACACGCCCGTCCAGGCACTCCGGAAATCCGGTCAGCTCGGAAACCTCCATCGCCGGGATTCCCTCTGAAACCAGCTTTTTATAGGTTCCTCCGGTGGAAATCAGTTCGATCCCCAGACCGGTAAGTTCCCTGGCCAGTTCCACGATGCCGGTTTTGTCAGACACACTCAGTATTGCTCTCATACCCTTCCTCCGTTCTTTGCCCTGTTGCAACTGGAAATGATTCGCTCTGGAAAAGCCGCAGACTTATGCGGCCTTTCCCTATCTGCTGTTCCCTTTCTGTTTTGTCCTATCTGTCGTAAGCCGACAGAGTATTGTTTCACAAGAAGAACCTCCACGCATTCCCTGGTCATCCTCAGTTCTCCAGAACCGTTTCGTCGATGGCGCTCTCTAAGTAAGCAGCCAGCTCATCCTCGGTATCCGCCTCATGCGAACGCGCCGCTTTCTCACACTGCGCCCGGTATTCCATAACATCATCCTTAAACTCTTCCCATTTATCCTCGTGTTCGACGAAGTAAAGGGGGCACAGCTTTCCCACCACATCGTAATGGCGGATGATGTCATCCCGGCCCAGGTTATACCGTTCGGTCAGATAAGCGGTCAGCCTGACTAAAGAATCATAGGTTTTCTGCGTAAACTTCCCGCTCGTGTCCTTATGGCAGTTCTCAATCGAGATGGAAGTACTGTTTTTGCTGTTGGAAGCGTAGGCAATCTCATCATCCGGCACGCACTGGATGATCTCTCCCTCCAGGCCAACGATATAGTTGGCGCTCATATAGGTGTCGCCCAGATCTTTCAGACTCTCAAAATAATCGCGGTTTTCCTGGGCCGTTGTGCGCGGATTCGCGAGATAATGAATCACGATATTCTCAATGCCATCCGTCTTTATCCCCGGGCGGGAATATTCGTTGACTGTAAGGAGCTGCTCATCAATCTGCGGACGCGGAACATAAAGAGGCCGGTCCTCAAAATACTCGATGGTCACATCCTGCTCCAGCAGCTCATCCACCGGATCCTTCCAGATCTTAAACAGCAAAATCCCCAGCACCACGAGCACCACGAGTGCCAGCAAAAACAGCAGCCACAAAAGGAAATATTTCCTTTTTTGTTTTTGTTTTCCACCTCGACGTTTTCTGCTCATAATACTTTACTGCTCCACGCTGTAGTTGGGAGCCTCCTTTGTAATATGGATATCATGCGGATGCGATTCTTTCAGCGCTGCAGCGGAAATCTTCACAAAGCGCCCGTTTTCCTGAAGTTCCTGAATAGTTTTGGTTCCGCAGTAGCCCATGCCGGCCCGGAGTCCTCCAATCAGCTGAAAGACGGTATCCTCCACTCTGCCCTTGTAGGCCACCCGGCCTTCCACACCCTCCGGCACCAGTTTCTTGGCGTTGGTCTGGAAATACCGGTCGCTGCTGCCGTTCTCCATCGCTGAGAGGGAACCCATCCCGCGGTACACCTTATACTTCCTTCCCTGATACAGCTCGAAGGTTCCCGGGGACTCATCACACCCGGCAAACATGCTTCCCATCATGCAGACATCTGCTCCTGCCGCAATCGCTTTCGTGATATCACCTGAATATTTGATTCCGCCGTCCGCGATGATCGGCACATCGTACTGTTTCGCCATCTCATAGCAGTCCATCACGGCTGAAATCTGCGGCACCCCAATTCCGGCTACCACACGCGTGGTACAGATGGAACCCGGACCGATGCCGACCTTCACAGCGTCCGCACCTGCTTCGATCAGGTCTCTGGTCGCCTCCGCGGTAGCCACATTTCCGGCAATCACCGGCAGATCCGGGAAAGCTTCCTTGACCATTTTTACACAGCGCAGCACGTTAGCGGAATGTCCATGGGCGGAATCAAGCACCACCACATCCACATGCGCATCGAGCAGCGCCTGTACGCGCTCCAACACATTCGCCGTGATGCCGATGGCCGCTCCGCATAGCAGCCTTCCCTGCTTATCCTTGGCAGAGAGCGGATACTGGATCTGTTTTTCAATGTCCTTGATTGTCACGAGACCTTTTAAATTCCCCTGTTCATCGACGATCGGCAGCTTCTCCTTGCGGGCCCTGGCTAAGATCCTCTTTGCCTCCTCCATCGTGATGCCGACCGGAGCCGTGATCAGATCCTCTGATGTCATCGATTCCTTGATCTTCTTGGAGAAGTCTTCCTCGAAGAGCAGATCGCGGTTGGTGATGATCCCCACCAGTTTCCCGTTCTCGGTGATCGGCACACCGGAGATGCGGTATTTGGCCATCAGCGCATCCGCCTCCGCGAGCGTATTCTCCGGCGAGAGATAGAAAGGATCCGTGATCACGCCGTTTTCTGAACGTTTGACCTTGTCCACCTCATCCGCCTGCGCCTCAATCGACATGTTTTTATGGATAATGCCGATCCCTCCCTGACGGGCCATCGCGATCGCCATCCGGTGTTCCGTCACGGTATCCATCCCCGCGCTCATGAGCGGAATATTCAGCCGGATCGTTTTCGTCAGCCGGGTAGTGATATCCACCTCGTTGGGAATGACCTCGGAATAGGCCGGAACCAGCAGAACGTCATCAAAAGTAATGCCTTCACTTACTATTTTTCCCATGTTTGATTCCTCTCCTCCTGACAGACCGTGCAGCAAATGAAATTTCTGTGTCACCTGTTAGCCGTTTTCTTTCCACACTTCCTCACAAAGGCTGGTTCGTACATCCCGATCAGGCCTGTAAGCGAAAGCCGACCGGGGATCAGTACAGGACTACCTTTCTTGGCGAGAAGCGGCGGATATCGTTTACCACATCCTCATCGATCTCCAGTTTCAGCATCACCTGGCCCTTCTCCTCGTTCAGTATCATCGTATAACTGCGCACGTTGGGATCAAGGGATGTATAATCATGAACTTTCAGATCCTTCCTGGCCAGATACGAATCCAGAGCATGAGAATTTGACGGAGCCAACATGTCCAGCTGTTCTAAGTTATAGGTACCGCATCTTTTGCGTTTCTGCTTCCCCATGATCTTGTCTATGACCAGTTCCCCGCTCACATACAGATACTCATACTCCAGATCAAAGCGCGGAAACAGTATGACATCCACCACGGTCATCACAATCCCGGCAAGCAAAAACAGCGGATGCAGCAGAATCCCCGACGCATACAAAAGCACCGTGACCACGACAAGCGCCACCTTCTTCACCTTGTCTATGGTCGGAGTAATGCGCTTGACCAGAATCTCTCTGTAAGAATCTCCCATCTTGAGACCACCTTTCTTTTCTTCCTAATCCTTTCGCCGAAACGCACAGGGAACCCTTTCCCCCTCTCACCCGGCTTGTTCCTTAGTGTAGCACAAAAAGGCGTCCGCGTAAATCATGATTTGGGAAAAATAGGGCAAGCTCACCGAACTTCTGCGAAGACCTTTGCCATGGCATGAGCATAACAAAAGTGTCAAAGGCCTCCCATCTTCTCTGCGAAAAACCGCAGGTCCGCAAAAATCCCGTATCTTAAGCTACCCCATTGTTGAGAAAACCTGTTTGAAAAGGCACGTCATAAAACCTGCTCTTTGCCGCCGTGAGGAATCTGGCTCTTTTTCCTGTGCGAAAACAAGTTTGGGAAGATATTCTTATGCATCGATATAATGGAAGCCTCCGGGCAGGCAGGAAGACAGACCAGCTACAGACAGGAAGGGATGGCAGTGCTCCCCGGATCGGGACCAAACGAAACAGGAGATCTCTTCACTAAAGGATGAATCGAATGAAATAGATATAATCAGGTTGTGAGGAGTCTACTTTTCTCGCGGCAAAATCAGAAGAGAATGTCCCGGAGCAGAATCAAAAACCCCCGGGGAATTCCTTCCCCGGGGGAACAATTCATATCCTGAAAGCCTGCGGAATTACATCATGCCCATGTTTCCGCCGCCGCCTGCGGGTGCGGGCGGATTGTCTTCCTTGATGTTGCCCACGACTGCTTCGGTGGTCAGCAGGATGGAGGCCACACTGGTCGCATTCTGCAGAGCGCTTCTGCTCACCTTGGCCGGATCCAGGATCCCAGCTTCAACCATGTCGACATACTTCTCAGACAGCACATCGTAGCCGATGCCTTCCGGAGATTCCTTCACCTTGTTGACGATCACAGCGCCTTCCTCTCCGGCGTTCACCGCGATGTGGAACAGAGGCGCTTCCAGAGCCTTCAAAAGGATGTTGGCACCGGTCTTCTCGTCGCCTTCCAGCGTATCCGCCAGTTTCGCGACTTCCTTCGCCGCATGGATATAAGCGGATCCGCCGCCGGCGATGATGCCTTCCTCCACAGCCGCTCTAGTGGCGTTGAGGGCATCTTCCATACGAAGCTTGGCTTCCTTCATCTCGGTCTCAGTCGCAGCACCTACACGGATCACCGCTACGCCGCCGGCCAGCTTCGCCAGACGCTCCTGCAGCTTCTCTTTATCAAAGTCAGACTTCGTTTCCTTGATCATGGCCTTGATCTGGTTGACGCGGTCTTCGATCTCTCCCTTGTCTCCCAGGCCGTCCACGATGATCGTGTTCTCCTTCTGGACCTTCACGGATTTCGCACGTCCCAGCATATCCAGGGTGGCATCCTTCAGTTCCAGACCGAGTTCCTCGGAAATCACTTCACCGCCGGTTAGGATGGCGATATCCTTCAGCATATCTTTCCTTCTGTCACCATAGCCGGGAGCCTTCACCGCTACCGCCTGGAACGTGCCGCGCAGCTTGTTGACGATCAAAGTCGTAAGCGCTTCGCCTTCCACATCCTCAGCGATGATTAACAGCTTCTTGCCAGCCTGTACGATCTGCTCCAAAAGCGGCAGGATCTCCTGTACGTTGCTGATCTTTTTATCGGTGATCAGAATGTACGGATCCTCGAGAGTCGCTTCCATCTTCTCCATATCCGTCGCCATATAAGCGGAAATGTAGCCGCGGTCAAACTGCATCCCTTCGACCAGATCCAGCTCGGTCTGCATGGTCTTGGACTCCTCGATCGTGATCACGCCGTCCTGAGAAACCTTCTCCATGGCATCCGCTACCAGCTCGCCAACCACGTCATCGCCGGAAGAAACAGCCGCCACTCTCGCGATCTGCTCTTTGCCGCTGACCTTCTTGCTCATGGCCTTGATGGCATCCACTGCCACGTCCGTTGCCTTCTTCATGCCTTTTCTCAAAGCAACCGGGTTCGCACCTGCCGCCAGGTTCTTCATCCCTTCATTTACCATCGCCTGCGCCAGAACGGTAGCCGTCGTGGTGCCGTCGCCCGCGACATCATTCGTCTTGGAAGCGACCTCACGGATCAGCTGAGCGCCCATATTTTCAAATGCATCCTCCAGCTCGATCTCTTTAGCGATCGTCACGCCGTCATTGGTGATCGTTGGAGAACCATACTGCTTATCCAGAACCACATTTCTGCCTTTCGGTCCTAATGTCACGCGCACGGTGTTGGACAGCTGATTGACACCGCTTTCCAGTGCCGCTCTGGCTTCCGCGCCAAATTTAATTTCCTTTGCCATAATCTTTCATTCCTCCTAAATCTGTTGCTCTTATTTTTGCCTGTCTGTATTTCAATCACACCCCGCAGGGTGCTTTGCGGACCTTTCTTACCCGGAAGTTTCCTTGCCTTTGTTGCCTTTGCAAGTCTAAAGTCCGCGCTCTCTTCGGGAAACTTTGAAAAGCGGTCCTATTCCACGATTGCCAGAATGTCGCTCTGCTTTACGATAACGTACTCGTCTTCGCCAAGTTTCACTTCATTTCCGGAATATTTGGAATAAATCACACGGTCGCCGACCTTCACCTGCATGGTGACTTCCTTGCCATCCACCATTCCGCCGGGGCCTACCGCGATCACTTCCGCCTCCTGCGGCTTCTCCTGGGATTTCGATGCCAGGATGATGCCGGATTTGGTTGTCTCTTCCGCCTCAAACTGCTTCAACACAACTCTGTCACCCAAAGGTACTAACTTCATAATCTCAATTCCTCCTTATCCATCAAAGCTTGCCAATTTATTAGCACTCACTTTAGCTGAGTGCTAACTATGGTGCTATCTTAGTCATCTTGAAGGAAATATGCAAATGTGATAAAGGCGATCATTTCGTCTTTATCACATTCTTTGCTCATGGAATCTCTCGTTTTCTCTCTTTTTCTCAAATTTTCATCTTTTTTGCTTTTTTTCTGGAAAACATATCTTTCCGGGGGCTTCAGGCAGCAGGGCATGCCAGTTTCGCCGGTTTCTTTGCCTTTCACACCCGGCACTCGTAATTTTCAATGTCCAGCCAGCGCCCGAACTTCACACCCACCTCATGAATCGTCCCGCAGAAAGAAAAGCCAAACTTTTCATGCAGTTTTACACTGGCCTCATTCCCGGCGGTGATGACCGAGACCACGAGATGGATGGAAGGATCCTCTCTCGCGCAGCGCATGATCTCTTCCATCAAAGCCGTGGCAACCCCCATGCGCCTGCAGGTGTCCTTTACATACACGGAAAGTTCCACCGTGGAGGAATAGGCCTCCTTTTCCCGATAGGAAGAAAGGGACGCATACCCGGCGACCTCTCCTTCCCGTCTGGCAACAAGCAGAGGATGGTTGAGGATGTTGTGGGCATCAAACCAGTTCTGCCATTCCGCCATTGTTCGGGGACGAAGATCCAGTGTGGCTACTCCGTTTACGACTTCGTAGTTATAAATTTCCAGAAGATCTTCCAGGTCTTCGATTTTTGCTTTTTCTATCAACATCTGCTTACAGCTGCTCTCTCCGTTCTTTTCTGATCTCTTCGAGCTGGTCAAACACGGCATCATTCAGCACCTTGATGTAGGTTCCCTTCATGCCCGAAGAGCGGGACTCGATTACACCGGCGCTTTCAAACTTGCGCAGGGCGTTGACAATCACCGAGCGCGTAATTCCCACACGGTCCGCAATCCTGCTTGCCACAAGGACTCCCTCCGTACCTTCCAGCTCGTCAAAGATATGAAGGATCGCCTCCACTTCCGAATAAGAGAGCGTCCCGATGGCGGAACGCACGATCTGGATCTTGCGGTTTTCCTCCGCGTTCTCCTCGTTCACTGAGCGCATCATCTCCAGGCCTACGACCGTCGTGCCGTACTCGCTTAAGATGATGTCATCGATGTCATAGGTACTCCCATATTTATACATAAAGACCGTGCCCAGCCGCTCCCCGGCTATGTCAATCGGGTTGATGATCGCTGTGCAGCTTCGAAAATCCATGCTCACAAACCCCAAAGTCTCGAGGTTGACATTCTCCTTGGTGGAGAGCACACTCAACAGACGCTCGTTGAGCATCGGGTCGATAAAACCGCCCACCCGGTCCACAATCAGTTCCGTGATTTCTTCCACCCCGGGGCAGATGCTGACACCCAGAACCTTCCCTTTCCTGCTGATCACCAGAACGTTGGAATCCATGATGTCCGAGAGCACCGCACAGATATCGTTAAACACAACCTTGCTCGAATTGTTGTTGTGCAGCAGCTGATTGATTTTTCTTGTTTTATCTAATAATTGTACACTCATAGCACCCTCCCGCATTAATTACGATAAAACAAATCTAAACATGTCATTTTCTTAAATTCAATGAAATGTGTCTGCATAGTCGTAAAATTTCCGTGGGAATTCAGTGAGTTTCTTATTCGGCATTCTGTAAAATCGTCCCGCAGTCCTTATTTGCGCACAGCAGTTTATTTCCCTTTTCCAGCATATAGCTGCCGCACTGCGGGCAGCGCACACTGGAGGGTTTCTCCCAGGAGATAAATTTGCAGTTTGAATCCTCGCATCCGTAGTAGCGCCTTCCCTTTTTGGAGCGGCGAATCACAACCTCCTTCCCGCAGATGGGGCAGGCAACACCTGCCTTCTCTAAAAGCGGCTTGGAGTTGCGGCACTCCGGGAATCCCGGACAGGCCAGAAACTTTCCATAACGCCCGTACTTGATCACCATGTGACGTCCGCATTCCTCGCAGATGACATCCGTTACCTCATCCTCCAGGGATGCCTTCTCCAGAGTCTTCTCCGCCTCCTTTACGGCCTCGTCGAGATCCGGATAGAAATTGCGCACCACGCTCTTCCACTCCAGCGTCCCGTCGCTTACCGAGTCTAACAGGGATTCCATGTTGGCGGTAAACGCCGGATCAACGATATCCGGGAAGGCCTTCTTCATCATCGAATTGACGGCCTCCCCCAGTTCCGTCATGTAAAGGTTCTTCTGTTCCTTCGACACATACTGCCTGGTAAGCAGTGTCGTGATCGTCGGCGCGTAGGTGCTGGGACGCCCTATGCCCTGTTCCTCTAAAGTCTTTACCAGAGATGCCTCCGTATAATGGGGCGGCGGCTGGGTAAAATGCTGGGCGCTGTCAAACCCTTTCAGCGTCAGCTCAGTCTGCTGGGTAAGGTTCCCGTGCAGTACGTTGCTGTCCTTCTCATCCTCCCCGCCGTCAGAATAAACCGAAAGGAACCCGTCAAAAATCCTCCTGGATGCAGAAACTGTAAAAATCAGCCCGTTTCCGCCGATTTTCACCGTAGTGGTCTCAAATTTGGCCGGAGCCATGCGGCTGGCGACAAAGCGTCTCCAGATCAGCTGGTACAGACGGAACTGGTCCCTGCTTAAGGCATCCTTGATCGAAGCAGGATCACGCCGCACATCAGACGGGCGGATGGCCTCGTGGGCATCCTGAATCTTGGGACCGGGCTGCTGTTTCGATACACTGGAAGAAACATACTCCTTCCCGTACGTTTCAGCGATATACGACCTGGCCGCCTCATCCGCCTCTTTTGAGACACGTGTTGAATCGGTTCTCAGATACGTAATCAGTCCCACGGTGCCCTCTCCCTTAAGGTCAATCCCTTCATAGAGCTGCTGGGCGATGCGCATGGTCTTCTGCGTGGAAAAGTTCAGCACTTTGGATGCCTCCTGCTGAAGGGTGCTGGTGGTAAACGGAAGCGGACTTTTTTTGGTGCGCTCCCCCTTTTTGAGTTCCTCCACCTGATAAATGGCCCCTTTAAGCTTTTCTAAAACCGCATCCACTTCCTCACGGGAATGAAGCTCTATCCGATGGCTGTCGCCGTAAAATCTGGCCCGCAGCGGTTTCTTCTCCCCAGGTACGAAAAAGTCCGCCTCCAGAGTCCAGTACTCCTCGGGGATAAAAGCGCTGATCTCCTCTTCCCGGTCTGCGATGAGCCGCAGAGCCACGGACTGCACCCGCCCGGCGCTTAATCCCCTGCGGACTTTCTCCCACAGAAGAGGGCTGATCCGGTAGCCGACCATGCGGTCCACAATCCTGCGCGTCTGCTGGGCATTTACCATGTTCATGTCGATGTCACGTGCATGTTTAAACGACTCCTTCACCGCGTTTTTGGTGATTTCATTGAACGTCACGCGGGCCATTTTGCTGTCATCCAGCTTGAGCGCCTGGGCTAAATGCCAGGAAATTGCCTCCCCCTCGCGGTCTGGGTCGGTTGCGAGATAGACTTTATCTGCTTTCTTTGCCGCCTTTCGAAGCGCCGCCAGGATTTCTCCCTTCCCCCGGATTGTGATATATTTCGGTTCATAATCATTTTCCGGATCAAACCCTAACTGGCTCTTAGGCAGATCCCGCACATGCCCGTTGGAGGCCATCACCTCATAACTGGGTCCGAGGAACTTTCGAATCGTCTTCACTTTCGTGGGCGATTCGACTATTACCAGATATTTTGCCATATCATTACCTCAATGATCGTTATTTCATCTGACAGGAATCCTGGATACGCGTCCTGTCAGACCCCGCACGAAACTGCTTTCGTTCCCGTGCGTGAAGCAGCACAGAACCGTCCATTTCTCCTGCGTAAAGTCACGCCTCCCCGCGCATTCTTAGGCGGGCAGGCGAAAAATCGAAGTTACTATACACCTAAATTTTTTCCGGCGCAACCATAAGTTGATCCTCAATTCTGACTTTTCCCGGAAAACTTTCTTAAAGTTTTTATAAATTTTTTGTGAATTATTTTCTTTGAGGCTGAACAGAAGCTGCCGGAAGGCTCTCCCTTTTGTCAAAAATTTCCAAAAAATGACTGCTGACAGACACCCCGCTCATCCTTTCAGGCTGTGCCACAGGCTCTGGCGGCAGCCTTCGGTTCCCTACGAAATACCAGCCTTGTATCTTTCCCTGGCAAAAGATACAAGCCCTGAAGTCATCCGCCTTAGAAAAGATCTTCTTCGAAGACCTGCTCAAAGCACTCCAGATGAGAATCCTGACTGCAGGAGACCAGGGTAAATTCCGGGCACTGCAGTTCAAAGAAAAAATATCGATCTCCATCGATCACAAGATTTACCTGCCTCACCTGTGCCTCATTCTTCTTGTCCCTGGCATCCTCCCCATATGGTGCATCCGGTTTTTCTTTCTTCATAGAAGGCTTCCCTTTCACAGGGCTTTCTTCCCGCGCCTTTTCACCTTCTGCTTGCGGATGGCGCTGTCTGTCGGTTTCCTTTTGTCTTCCGGCTTCGTTTTGTCTCCCGTCCGCAAAGATCCCCTTTGCTTCGTCTGCAGGAGCCCCTGCCTGCCCGCAGACAGATACCTTTTCGATTACCGAAAACTCCCGGGGATCCCGGCAGAACCCGCTTCCTGTGCACTTTAAGTATGCTTCCTTGCGGCTCCAGACCCTGTTAAAATACGATTCCCGAACAGGTCCCTCCGGCAGGGAAAGAAGCCATAAAAACTCCTGCTCCTGACAGATTCGCTCCGCCAGTTTTTCTTTCCAGGCAAAGCGGCGCTCCATATCCACGCCAACCGGGAGACGGCCCAGCGCCACAGCTATGCCTCTCCGGCAGTGGCTGATATTAAACTGCAGTCCGGGGCAGTCCCTGCGAAAGGGTTTTCCCCGTTTTTTCCTGTCATAAACCGGTTTTTCAGCCGCGCACTCCGGAAAGTGTTCTGCAGCTTTCTTTTCCAGGACAGAATAAGCCAGCGCATGCTGGCTTACTTTCTCCGGCAGTTCCCGGCAGCAAAAATAGACTCTCATCAAAATCAGACCATTTCCTTAAAAGTATCTTCCTTATGGGCTACAGAGCTTCTTTCCTCCTGGCTTCCCTTCCTTCGCAGGATATCGTACAGTTCCAGTTTCTCACCAAAGTCGAGCAGAAGCTTCTGTTTTGCGTGAGGGGCGCTTTCCTGAAAATCGCCGTTCTCATCCCGAATGGAGCGCACCGTGACCGGAAGATCCGTTCCGTCCGGTTTCATGACCTCAATCTGCTCTCCCACCGAGAATTTGTTCCGCTGTTCGATCTTACAAAGCCCCTCCTTTGTTACTTCGCTTACCATCCCTAAATAGGTGTATTCCTGGACATACATGCCGTCATCATACGTCTGCAGACCGCCCGAGGGAGAACCAAAGAAAAAGCCGGTGGAAAAAGGCCGGTGCGTACAGCTTCCCACCTGTCTGCGGTACCACTCTCGGTTTCGCTCATAAAGCTTCGGATCCTTTCGATACTCATCGATCGCTTTGCGGTAGGCTCTGGTTACGGTCGCCACATAGAGAGCGGTTTTCATCCGTCCCTCTATCTTGAAACTGTCGATTCCGGAATCCAACAGTTCCGGGATATGGTCGATCATACAAAGATCCCTGGAGTTAAAAAGAAAGGTTCCCCGCTCATTTTCAAAAACCGGCAGGTACTCTCCCGGGCGGCTTTCTTCCATCACCGCATACCTCCAGCGGCAGGGATGCGCACATTCGCCCCGGTTGGCATCACGCCCGGTAAAATAGTTGCTTAGAAGGCAGCGGCCGGAATAACTGATGCACATCGCCCCGTGCACAAAGACTTCTATTTCCATTTCCGGGGATACGCCTTCCCGGATCTCTCTGATCTCCTTAAGGGATAACTCCCGTCCGCAAACCACGCGCTTTGCGCCTAGCTCCTGCCAGAAACGGAAAGTCTCAAAATTCACGTTGTTGGCCTGGGTGCTGATATGAAGCTCCATCTTCGGACAAATCTCCCTTGCCAGCAGGAAGATTCCCGGATCGGCGATAATCAAAGCGTCCGGAGAAATCTCCTTTAATTCATGCAGGTAGGTGCGCACACCGGGCAGGTCATCGTTGCGGGCCAGGATGTTGACGGTCACGTAAACCTTCACCCCGTTGGCATGGGCAAAGGCGATGCCCTCCCGCATCTCTTCCAGGGAGAAATTTTTTGCCTTGGCCCGCAGTCCGTAAGCTTCTCCCCCGATATATACCGCATCGGCTCCGAAGATGACCGCTGTCTTCAACACTTCCAGGCTGCTGGCCGGTACCAGCAGTTCCGGGCCTTTCTCCATCTGACTCCTCCCGCAAAAATAAAGCAAAAAGGGACTCTTTCCCGTGTAACGTCTGCCTGAAGAGATCCTCTCTGCGTTTCCTTATTTTTCTCGGATCTTTCGCTGTATTCCCTATCTGTCCGCTTTTCCGTGAGGCTCTTCCTCTCCTGCGCCATATGGCTTTTCAAAATCTGAAAGCTTTATGGTCACCGCGGCCCCGTCGCCCACAGGCACAATAGAAGTGAGCAGTCCGTCCGTATGCGTAAGCGCGAACAGATACTCCCGCATCCTGTGGTAGATCGTGCGATTTCTGCGTTCCACCACGAAGCGGGATTCTAAAAGATCGCCGTCCTGCAGTACGTTATCGGAAAGCAAAACGCCTCCGGGGGCAAGCAGTCGGCAAACATCGGGCAGAAAAGAAAGATACTGCCCTTTGGCAGCATCCATAAATATCAGATCAAACCTTCCCTTAAGCGTTTTGAGAATTTCTCCCGCGTCTCCTTCCAGGAGGGTAATTTTTCCACCTTTCAAAGCGCGGGAAAAGTTCTCCCGCGCCGCAAGGATTCGCCCCTGTTCTTTTTCAATCGTCGTAATCCGGCAGGTTTCTGACGTATACTCCGCCATGAACAAAGCGGAAAAACCTACAGCAGTACCAACCTCTAAAATCCGCTCCGGTTTCTTAAGTTCCAGCAGCACACGCAGAAAACTCTGCATCTCCCCGCGAATTACCGGAACCTTGCCATCCCTTGCTGCAGCCTCCAGGGAATCTAAAAATTCCGTGTTCCCCTGGGAAAGCGAATGAATGTAAGTCGCCAGCCGCTCGTCTGCGAACATATTTTGTATCTCCGTCATTCTCTGCCTGTTATTTTCCATGCGGAAGAAATCTGCAGGCCAAACTCTCACAGTTTCAAAAACCTTAGCCTGCTTTACTGTCTAATCCCTTTCAGACGGAGATTACATCCTCAAAGCCGTCAATCTCCACGTCCGTCACGTTCAAAACCTCCATACTGATCTTCTGAAGGATCCGGCAGATCCGAAGTTCCGCCTTCAGGTAATCCCCCACCAGCACGTTTTTGTAGACTCGCTCCCGCTCCCGGAACATCCGTCCCATGTCCTCCAAAAGATCCATCGATGCGTCGGAATTCTGCAGCAGATAAACTTTTCTTCTAAATTCGTCGATCTGGCTGCGAAGCTCCGGATGAGCGGCAATCACCTTTTTCTTCTCCTCAAAATCCAGATATTCCTCACTGGAACGGATGGCCTCCATCAGCTCCTGCGTACACTGTTCCACCCTGTCCATGCTTCCTGCCCTTTCCCCTTTGCATGTTCTTTAGCCCGGAATGTCCCGGAATTTGCTTCCCAAACAGTGAACCGATCTGCTTCTTATATCGCGTTCTGCCAATATGATGATTACAGCGTCAAAAGCCTGAACCCACGGCATGAAAATCATGCCAGTGGGTGAAAAGGCTTATTGACGCGCCCCAACATGAGGAAGAAGTGGG
>CAZXSN010000059.1:0-18279 GCA_964643295.1 uncultured Lachnospiraceae bacterium | reverse complement strand
AAGGTCTTTTGATTAAAAAATACCAACACTATGCAAGGAGGGATTTATCAGCAAACATGCTGGCCCGTTGAAATCAAAGATGCTTAAACACAAGCGCCAGACCGGGAAAACACCGCTAATCTTTCAGTGTTTTCCCTGCAGGCTGCACCTGTACTTCCGCGGGGGGCTTACTGTTGCTTTGGCAACAGCAGAATTTCAAAATTTCTGGGTGTTTTGTCAGTACACCGTGCAGCTGCTGTGCCGAAAAAGGTCTTCACTTCTTTCCGAGCACGACCTTGCATTCCTTTTTGCAGCATCCAATCCCGTATGTCAGGATTTTCTTCACTCCTTGATTCGAAAGCTCTTCCACGTATCTCTTCTTCTTGATCTGCTCCAGAGCGTCTTCACAGGCTTTATCCAGGTTTTTGTCATATTTAAGTTCTATCACAATCCCGAATGTCAGATCTCTCTCCTTGGGCTTCACCAATACATCCGCATAGCCGTCTCCGCTTTCGCGGTTCGACACGGGAAGCCAATTCTCATTCACCGTAAGGACACCAATCATAACGCCCTGGTAGAAGAGTTCCTTCCTGTCGTCTTCCTCCATAGTATCCCGGATACTGATGGATTTGCGCAGATAATACGAGAAGATTTCCTGCACGGTCTTGAAATAACCCCTTTGCAGGGCGTTGTAAAAGCGGTTCAGTCTTTTGGGATCTGACTTGACGAAATCATCGAAATATGCCCGGATCTGGTCCACATAAATAGCCCGCACTTCACGGTTAGGAATCTTAAGTTTCCATAACCCCTTCTCCGCTTTTCCCTCCGATGTCAGATACCCGGTCATATAGAGCAGACTCCAGAGATTATCGATGTTGTTATACATGTCCAGGTAGGTGAAATTCTCATTGATCTTTTTCTCAATGGATTCACCTTCCCCAAGTCTTTCAATTTCCCCTACAGTTTTTCGTCCGCGATCTCTACGAAACGTCTTACCGCATCATTTCCGCTCGTATTGATCCAGTAATTCTCCGGGTCCAATTTCGGATCACCCAAAAATCGTTTAGAGTAACTGAGCACATCCCATGGACAGTACATTTGTGTATAGCCGAACTGGTATCCGTCATACCACTCCTTAATGTTATCGTAAACTTCCTCAATGCCGTAATATGCAAGAAGCTCCCTCACCTCACTGTCCGTAAAGCCGAAATATTTGGAGAACAAAGCATCTTTGACAGAAAATACGTCCAGATTATTCAGTCCAGTAAAAATACTTTCTTTTGAAACACGGAGGCACCCAGTCAGAACAGCAAACTCGAGACTGTCGTTTGATTTCAAGGCTGTACTCAACAGGCCTTTGATCAGGGAGACCATCTGTTCATAGTAATTGTACTTGTGGGCAGTTGCTACCGGGACATCGTATTCGTCTATCAGCAGGATCACCTTCGAACCGAAATGCTTTTCCAACAATCGTGAGAGAACCTTTAGGCCGCTGGTAAGCACTTCCTCTGACATGGATAGGTCTAAAAGCGCCCGATAATCGGATCTGTCTTCCTCGCTTAGTCTGGTGCTGACTTTTAAAAAATCCACCTTCATTGCTTCTTCTCGAACAATCCGCGCCATCCTGCAAGTAGCTGTTTCATAATTATCAAAAACAAGATCCTTCAGCGAAAGGAAGATCACCGGGTATTTCCCCATAAACTCATCACACAATGCTGTACCTTTTGAGATTTCCAGTCCGTCAAAGAGATGCTTATCTCCACCCAGCTTAAAAAAGTTTTCCAGCATACTCATGTTTAAGGTCTTCCCAAACCGCCGCGGACGGGTGAAAAGGGTGACCTTCGCCCGATTGGTGAGAAGATCCCTAATCAGTCCCGTCTTGTCGACATAGTAATAATTATGAGACCGTAACTCTTCAAAATTTTCAATCCCGATTGGCAGCATCTGTTTTTGAGTTTCCATCTGTCACACCTCCTTTCCGCTGCAGCATTGGCGACCAGGCACCGCACGATACCTTGTATTTATTATAACAGCATATCGGCTTTAATTCCAGATGATTCCTAATTTTTCAGCCTTACCCTTCGCTCACCTGTCCGAAATGCTTTACTCCTCCCGCACATCTCTACTCATAGTAGGTCTCGACCTTACTGGTTTCCCATTCCGTCTGGTACTCCTGTTCGTCCGCTTTCTCATTGCGGGATGACCACTGCTGAGCGTTGAATCCAATCTCCGTGATAAGCTTTAACAGATCTGCCTGGTTAAGTTCCAGGATCATCTGGGACTTGGGTGTCTCAATCTCACCCGGATCGCCGGAAATTTTAAGCTGCCCGGTCACCGCGGCCTTCTGATAGCCATCGGAAATCCCCAGCTCGTTAAGCGCCAGCACAAAACTTTCTCCCGGTACTACCGATTCGAAGGTTCCGTCAAAGCTTAACTTGACTGTTTCAGAGCCGTCGTTCAGGTTAAGCTGCGCTGTCACATTTTTGCTCTCCGAATCGTAGACGGCCGTGACCGGAATATCCCAGTAAACCACGTCATCGTCTTCTTTCACCAGAAGAGCAATCGTCGTCTCTGAACGGGTGCCTGTCGTCTCCGTCTCCTTGGTAAGCATGATCACGCCTTTCGACGTCTCTTCGCGGTTTACTGCATCCATACGAAAATCAAATTCCCGCCAGGGATCAAGCGGATCGGCAAAAGAAAGGTCAAACTCCATCGTGCCCGCCTCTGCCTGTTCCCCTTCCGGTTCATAATCCTGGTACGAGAAGTCTTCGCCGTAGCCAGTCTCTTCCTCATAGGATGATCCTTCAGCGTAGGTTAAGTCCCCTTCATAGGTGAAATCCTCTTCATAAGCTGACTCCTCCTCATAGGCCGAATACTCATCAGAACCTGACTCCTCCTCGTAGGCGGTCTCCAGCACAGTCAGTGTCACATGGACAGACTTCAGCCCGTCGTTTCCCGCGTAAAATTCCAGAGGAATCTCATCGGCATAGGTATTTTTCAGCTCTTCCAGAGACTCATTTATGCTGGAGCGCATCTCCTCGATCGTCTCATCAATCTCCTGCGTTGCTTCCGTCATACCTGGGAGGGCTTTCATCGCCTCAGCCAGACTGGCATAATACTCCTCTGCGATGGTCTCAAAGATCCCCGTAAGTTCACTTAAGCTTATCACCACGTGATAAACGTTGGAGGATCCTGAAACTTCCTTTTGAACCGGTGTGCGTGTCTTTAAGTCTTTAAACAGAAGATCCGCCTTTTTCTCCATCCTGCTCTTTATGTTTGCCAGGCTCCCATCCATGGTTGTCTGCCGCGGGAAAAACTGCAGAATGACATCCTCCGTGAGCGGCTCCTCATCCATAAGTTCCCGGATCAGGGAATCGTTATACTGCTCCATCAGGCTTCCGGAGCGGATCCCCAAAGCCCCTTCATAGAACTGGGGAAGGGAAAGCGCCAGCTGATCATCATCCGCATACAGGGTACCGCTCAGATAGGTCTCCTCTCCCTCATCGGCCTTAGCAGAAAGCTCCCATTTACGGCTGACCGGATCAAAAGCGAACGAAGCCTGCAAAGTGCCTCCCTGCGGAAGTGTCCCCTCATCGAGCAAAAGGCCTGCCGACTCCGCATCCAGGTGAAGGAGGACGAAGGCGGAAAGTCCCCTTTCTGAAATGTTCTTGGACAGTGTCCCCACGTCCAAGCTGGTGCTTAAGTCTCCCTTCTTATGCGTTGACAGACCATCAAGAAGCACCTCCAGCTCTTTGGCCGCATCAGGTTCCACGGTTTCCTCCGCAAAGACCGGAAATTGCAGCACAAGAAGCGCTGATAAAAACAGCGCCGCCCATCGTTTCCATTTGTTTTTCATAAAATCCCCCTTCTCCCTGCAAAGTTCAAACAGCCACACCTACCGCCCGTGCATGAATCGAGTAAAATCTGCATTTCTGCCTTCCTGTCACGGGCGAAAGTACCGATATACCGCTTCCTCTACCGCCTCATGCCAAAGGCCGCTCTCCCACTTGGCCCGCAAAGTCGCCAGAGCCTGTGCCCCTTCCACGCTCCAGAACATGCTCCGATTCCTGAAGCGAAACTGGATTTTCTTTGCTTCCTGACCCACTGAATCATCTCCCACCTCATACCCCATCTGCCTGCAGCCAGGATAGTCCAGGAATTCCTGATTAGAAAGAAGATAACGGTAAAGACGCCCCTCCCTTACTTCCTGCATCGTATTCAGTTCCTGCAAAACCTGCGCGGACTGTCCGTTCCACAAAAGATCCAAAATCCGTTCAGCCCACTGCTCTGCCCTGGAAGGCTCCCCGGCAAACCTCCTTCCGGCATACCGCTTTACTTCCTCTTTTAAGTTCCCCCAGGCAAGGAGGATGACTGCCTCCGGAAACACTTCATTCGCAAGCCGGTTCACCCAGTCCGCTCCGTCAGAAAGAACGACCGTGACCGGAAACGAACCATATCCAAACCGCAGGGCGCATTCATACAGCTGATCCTGAAACTGCTTTTCACTGCCAAAAGAGACGATGTATTCTTTTTGGGGCATCTTCCCGGAAACTCTTTCGCTTCCCTTCTGCCCGCTCTTTAAAGTCCAGACAATGCCCAGTTTCGTCTCATGCGCCTTCAAAGACGTATCCCGCGCCTTCTGATCTTTCCTCCATTCCGGATCAAACTTCTCCTCTCCCGCTCCCCATGTCAGGCTGACGGGAAAATGAAGGATCCTAAGATAGAGAATGCCCTCCCGCATAGGAGCAGGTCTGCCCCCGTCCTCCCCTCGAAGATCAGCCGCCTGGGCAGCCGCTTTTAAATCGTTCTCCAGGACAAGCCGACCGACAAAGGTGGCTGCTTTGCGGATTGTATCATCCCCGGGAGAGACCCCAAAAAGAGAGCGAAGATACTGTTTCGCCTCCTCAAAGGATCCGGTCAGCTGTGCAAAACAGGCCGTAAGAAGAAGAAAATCCGGATCCATCCGGCAGGGAAGCTTATCCATTCCCAGCGCTTCATCCAGAGGATAGATGCCCTTTACGTTCCTGGAGAGCAGTTTTCTCTTTGACTCCTCGTCATCGCCCGTCAGGAAGGAGCGGCGAAAAGAGAAAGGACCGTTTCGCGTCAGGATCTTTACCTCGGATTTTCCTCCGTTTCGAAGATAAATTCCCTCTGGTCTAAAGGCTCTTTTTTTTTACGGATCAGCTCCTTCTCATCGATATCCCTTAAGAGGGCAGAAAACAGGTCGTTATAGATGCTCTTTGTGTCATCGATCAGTTCCCTGGTAAGGTCCGAAAGCTCCCCGATACCCGGCAGCGCTTCCGTATCGGCGGTAAGGCATTTAAAATCCTCCACATACCGGTCAATCCGTGCGCTTATTCTGCTTAAGATATACTCCCGGATGGGATCCTTTTCATTCAATGCACCCGCCTCCCGTAACCTTTTTTTCAGAAGAATCGTACACGATCCTAAAGCCAATGTCAATCCTTTTTAAGATACTTTCCTCCCGGGGGAAAATGGCCAAACCCAGGCGGTACAGCTGTCAGGCACTTTTAGCCTTACACAGAAAAGACGGCACAGCCGAAAGGCCATGCCGTCTCAACGTTCCCTTATGAATCCCCTGTCAGGGAAGAACTCTTATGCAAAGAGACGTTCCACACAGGTACGCTGTAAGAATTTGACTCTACTCCGTCGCGATCACCTTCGCGCCCTTGAAGAACAGGCTGGAAGAAGCGTTCATGAAGTAACCGGTCACGTAATCCTTCATCGCATAGTTGGAGGACTTGTAGTAGAGGTTTAACAGCGGATACTCCGCCATCGCCGTTGCCTCCGCTTCCTTCATCAGATCCCAGCCCTTCTGCGGGTCGCTTTCGCTTCGAACCTGCTCCACCAGCGCATCATAATCGGCGTTGCTGTAGAACGAGTTGTTGTTGACATCCCCGGTCTTAAGAAGCGGCAGGAAGGACATCGGATGCACGTAGTCGGCGCTCCAGCCCATGGCAGCCACTTCATAGTTGCCGTTCTGCACATCCTCGAAGAAGACTGCCCAGTCGGCAGAGCTTATTTCCACTTCGATGCCCAGGTTGTTCTCGAACATTTCCGCCAGCGCTTCCACAACCTTCTTCACGTTGTCATCTGAATAGTAGGAAAGCTGCATGGTCGGGAAGCCCTCGCCGTTCGGATAACCGGCTTCCGCTAAAGCTGCCTGCGCCGCTTCCACATCTGCGGTCGGGCTTAAATCCCAGGTGCTGTCTCCATCGGCGAAGTCCACACCGTCTACCACATAGCCCGGTCCGATCAGGTTGTAGGCCGGGATGGCATCTACCTGCAGTACGTTATTGATGAGGGCATCACGGTCAACGGCCAGGTTCAAAGCCTTGCGGACCAGCGGATTGTCATACGGAGCCTTCGAGCAGTTGATGTTATAGTAAGTCGTGCCAAAGCTGGTTGCGGTCTGCACACCGGCGCCCTCTGCTTTCAGACGGGCAACATCCGAAGAGAGGATGGAATCAAGACCGTCCACCTCACCGGATTCATAAGCCGTAAGACCCGTGGCCTTATCCAGCACGTAGCGCAGGGTGATCTTGTTGAGGGTGACATTCTCCGCGTCCCAGTAGTTCTCATTCTTGGAAAGTTCCACAAACTCTCCCATGTTCATGTCGGTGATCTTGAAGGGGCCGTTGCAGACATAGGTATCCGCACTGTTCGTCCACTGCTCGCCGTTCGCGGTGATCGTTGCTTCCTGCACCGGATCAAAGACCCACATCGTCAGCATATCGATGAACCAGGATGACGGCTGCAGCAAGGTGATCTCCAGTGTCTGATCATCCACAGCCTTGATCCCCAGATCTTCCTCGCTGCCCGTACCCGCGTACAGTTCCGCAGCGCCTACGATATAGTCCGTCAGCATGTTGACGTACTGTCCGCCCGTGGCAGGATCCAGTACTCTCTTGTAGGCATAAACAAAATCGTTGGCGGTTAAGGGGGATCCGTCGCTCCACTTTAAGCCTTCCCTTAAGTGGAAAGTGTAGACCGTTCCGTCCTCGCTGATATCCCAGGATTCAGCCGTTCCCGGCACCACGTTCCCCTGGGTGTCATACGTTGCCAGTCCCTCGAAGCAGTTGACCAGGAAGATCGAAGCAAAGGAATTGTTCGTGATTCCAGGATCAATGCCGTCCGGCTCGTTGCTGAGCACATAGGTGATCTCCTGAGTCTCCGCCAGTGGCGCGTCCTCTGCGCTTACTTCTTCCACATCCGGAAGCATCTCCGCATATGCCTGCATGGATGATGCCAGCATGCATCCGGTCAGAAGCAGCGCCGCAAGTTTCTTTGTTTTCATGTTTTTTCCTCTCTTTCTTTTTGCCCCTGTAAGGAGCATGGGTTTCTTGCACTTATGTAAACTGTCCTTAGACAGTTGACATCTACATGGAAGGATCAGCGTCACTGATCCAAAGAAGTCCTGCCGGAAAACCGAAGAAGGGGCTTACGCATACAGGTGACAGGCGACCTGATGACCGGAAGATACCTCCTTAAGAGCAGGCGTTTCCTGGGAGCAGATGCCTTTTGCGTATGGGCAGCGTGTGCAGAAACGGCACCCCGGCGCCGGATTGACCGGACTGGGGATATCCCCCTGCATGCCAACGTTCTCCTTTAGTCTGGCAAGCTTCGGATTGGGGATCGGGATGCTGCCCAAAAGTCCCTTCGTGTAGGGATGCAGCGGCTCCCGGTAGATCTCCTCCGCCTCGCTGATCTCCACCATCTGCCCTAAGTACATGACTCCGACCTCATCGGAGACATAGCGGACCATAGACAGATCATGGGCGATAAAAAGATAGGAGATTCCCTTCTCCTCCTGATAATCTTTCAGCAGGTTGACCACCTGGGCCTGAATGGATACGTCCAGGGCGGAGATCGGCTCATCGCAGATGACAAGATCCGGCTGCAAAATCAGCGCCCGGGCAATGCCGATTCGCTGTCTCTGGCCTCCGGAGAACTCGTGCGCATAGCGGTCTGCATGCTCCCTGGTAAGTCCTACCCTCTCCAGCATCGGGTAAACGTATTCTCCGGCTTCCTTCTTATTGCGGATGATCCCGTGCGCCAGCAGCGGCTCAGCGATGATATCCCGCACCACCATCCTGGCATTCAGGGAAGCATACGGATCCTGAAAGATCATCTGCATTTTTTTGCGCAGCGGCTTTAACTCTTTCTGAGACAGCTTTGTGATCTCCTGCCCGTCCAGGAAGATCCGCCCGGCGGTCGGATCGTAGATGCGGATAATGGTTCTCGCGCAGGTACTTTTGCCGCACCCGGATTCTCCCACCAGCCCCAGAGTCTTCCCCTTCGGGATGGAGAAAGTGATCCCGTCCACCGCATGAACGATATGCTTTTTGGAATTATTCAGTCGAAAATGCATCGTAAGGTCAGTAACCTCGAGCATTGGTTTTTCACTCATTTTTCAGTCCTCTCACCCCGGGATACTCCCTTGCGGCAGCGCTTCCTTTAAGAAATACACCCGGACACCCGACCGGCATCAAAACCTCACATCTATCTGGCAGCGGCGCTCATTCGGAATGGGTTTTTCACCGCCGGAGCCCGTTCATCCAACAGCCAGCACATGGACCGGTGACGCTCATTGACCTGCACATACTCCGGCTGTTTGACCGCGCAGATATTTCTCGCAAAGGGACAGCGGGCAGCAAACGGACAGCCTTTCGGCGGATCTGTCATGTCCGGAGGGGTTCCCTCGATCGGTGTGAGCCGTTTGTTCTTATCCTGTTTGATATCCGGGATTGCGTTCAGCAGCCCCAGCGTGTACGGATGCTTCGGATTCTCGAAGATCTCATCGATGTCGGCCTCCTCCATGATGAGTCCGCCGTACATGACCACCACCCGGGTGCACAGTTCAGCGACCACCCCCAGGTCATGGGTGATGAAGATGATACTGGTCCCGGAACCCTTCTGCAGCTCACGCAGCTGTTTTAAAATCTGATCCTGGATCGTCACATCCAGAGCGGTGGTCGGCTCATCCGCGATCAGAAGCTGCGGGCGGTTGGCCAAAGCCATCGCGATCATCACACGCTGGCGCATTCCGCCGGAAAACTCATGCGGATAGGCGCGGTAGCGTTTCTCCGGCTCCGGAATCTTCACCCTCTGAAAAAGTTCCAGAACCATGGAACGCCGCTCTTCCCTGCTCTTATCCGGGTGATGCTCTTTAATAATCTCCTCCACCTGCTTGCCCACCGGGATGAGCGGGTTTAACGAGGACATCGGATCCTGAAAGATCATGGAAATCTTTTCGCCGCGGATGGCCCGAAGCTCCTTCTTTTTCAGCTTCGTCATCTCCTGGCCGTCAAAAACGATCGAAGATCCCTCTTTGATAATCGCCGTATCGCCCAAAAGCTGTAAGATTGACATGGAGGTAACGCTTTTGCCGCTGCCCGATTCGCCTACAATCCCCAGAATCTCCCCCTGATCTACATGGAAGGTGACACCGCGTACCGCCTGCACCTCCCCGTTGCCGGTGAGAAAGGAAGTCCTGAGATTCTTGATCTCGAGTAAATGTTCCATAGGATTCTCCTTGTCCTCCATCACTTTTTAAGCTTCGGATCCAGCGCATCCCGAAGGCCGTCTCCGACGAAGTTGAAGGCAAACATGATCATGCAGATCACCAGCGCGGGAATAAACAGCTGATGCGGGCAGGAACGCAGGTTCTCGGTCGCGTCGTTGCACATGGTTCCAAGACTGGCCAAGGGCGGCTGCAGGCCAATCCCCAGGTAGCCTAAGAAAGCCTCCATAAAGATCGCGGAGGGGATTAGCATTGTCACCGTCACCAGGATCGGCCCCATGGCATTGGGGATTAAATGCTGCATCAGAATCGTTTTGGTGGAGGATCCGATGGTGCGGGAGGCGACGACAAACTCCTGCTGTTTTAAAGTCAGAACCTGTCCGCGCACCACCCTGGCCATATCCACCCAGTAGACGGTTCCTATGGCGATGATGATGCTGTGCAGGCCGCTGCCTAAGAGCACCATCAGAAGGATCACATAGAGCGTAAGCGGGATCGTACTGATCACATCCACGATCCGCATCATCACGTTGTCGACGGTGCCGCCCACGTACCCGGAGATGCCGCCGTAGACGATGCCGATGGCCATATTTACGAGCACGGCAATCAGCGCCACCAGCATGGATACCCGGGTGCCGTACATCAGGCGCGTCAGGATATCGCGGCCCAGGTTGTCGGTGCCCAGGACGTAGGTGCGGTTCCAGACTTTCGCTCTGGGCATGATTTCCCTCGTCACCGGGTTGGCGATCACGTAGGGCTGCATCCCGTAGAAGATCACGATCTCCTCGCCGTTATAATCAAAATAGATCATCTTCTGATCGGCCTCTTCCCGCAATCGGGTCAGCTGCCTGCCCAAAGTGCCGTCTTTGTTCACCACCACCACCTTCAGGCTCTGCGTGATGTAGAAGTAACAGGAACCGTCCTGCGCTTCAAACACGGAAAGATACGGCGGGATATTGACCATATCCAGATCCTGGTCGGAATAGCTGTACTTCGTAAAGAAAGGCCCGAACATCGAAAAGACAAACAGCAGCACGATCATGGCAAGACCTGCCAGAGCCGTGGGCTTTCTGCGGAACCGAAACCACACATCAGAAAAGAAGCTGCGGTTTTTTCCGGCGATTCGCTCGCGCTCCTGAGAGCTCTCCGGCAGTTCTCCCCAAGGGTCTTCGCAGAACGTATTCAGTTCCCCGGTATTTTTTCTCTCTTCTTCCACAGGTCGGTCCCTCCTATTATTCATCCAGCTTGATTCTCGGATCGATCAGGTAGTAGAAAACATCCACCAGAAAGACCATCGCCAGCAAAAACGCCGCGTAGAAGATCGTCACGCCCATGATGGTCGTGTAATCCCTCTGGGAGACGCTGTTGACAAAGTGCACCCCCAGGCCCGGGATCGCGAAGATCTTTTCAATGACAAAGCTCCCGGTCAAGAGTCCGGCGACCGTGGGTCCTAAAACCGTCACGACCGGGATCAGAGCGTTTCGCAGGGCATGTTTTAGAATAACTTTGGTCTCGGACAAGCCCTTCGCCCTGGCAGTACGGATGTAATCCTGTCCCAGGACCTCCAGCAGACTGCTTCGCATCAGACGGGCCAGATAGCTCATGGAATAGCCGCCCAGCGCGATCACAGGCAGAATATAGCCTTTCCAGCTGTCCAGGCCAAAGGTAGGCACCCAGTTTAGCCGGTAGGCAAAGACATAGATCAGCAGGGAGGCGATCACAAAGGAGGGAATCGTCACCCCGATCGTCGCAATGGCCATGATCGTCATATCCTGCCATTTCCCGTTTTTGATGGCCGCCACAATTCCCATGGGAAGCGCGGTGATCAGCACGAAGAAGATCGTGATCAGCCCCAGTTTCGCGGATACCGGAAACCCGTTGTAAATGAAATCGTTGACGGACTTGCCCGGGTATTTGTAGGAAGGACCGAAATCCCCGTGAAGCAGACCAACCATGTAGTCAAAAAACTGCACCGGCAGAGGATCATCCAGATGGTACTTGGCCTCCAGAGCCGCTTCAATCTCCGGTGATACCTTCTTGTTAGAGGTAAACGGACTTCCAGGCACGGCATGCATGATCACAAAGGTAATCAGAGCGATCATAAACAGGGCCGCGACCATGGTCAGAAACCGCTTCACGAAATATTTCAACATAGGACTCTCCATTCCGCCGCCGTCAGCGGACGGCAAAAACTCATGAATTTCCGCGCCCCAAAATTTCCTTCAGGGACGCACAGCACCTAAACACTCTACCATGTTAAAGTGGAAAATGCAACAAAAAATTTCCCTTTTCGGCACTTTCCCCGAAAAAAAGAGGAAGGGAACGCAAAAAGGGAAAAGAAATGAAACCGCTGCTTAAAAGAGCTCCTCTTTTTCGTATCCGAAAAACCTGCCTGAAAGGGACGAAATCCGTCAATGTTCCTGAAAGGCGCAGAAAAAAGGCAGGAACCCCCTTAAACCCCTGCTGACAGGGGGCGCATAGATCGCAATAAATCGATATTTTTAAGACAAATCCGCCCGATTTTTCCTCACAAACCCCGCACGAGGATCCCACCCCGGCACCTTAACGGTATTCGCAGTACTCCATGTGGTCATTGATGACGCCGATCGCCTGCAGATAGGAATAGATGATCACCGGCCCCACGAACTTAAATCCGCGCTTTTTTAAATCCCTGCTGACACGCTCTGAAAGCCCGTCCTTCGCGGGCATATCTTCCGGGCGAAGCAGGTGATGATCCACGACCTTTCCCTCCGTGAAACTCCAGATGTACCTGTCAAAGCTGCCAAACTCCTCTTTCACCTTCAAAAAGGCCTGCGCATTGGTAACAGCCGCTTCAATCTTCCTCCGGTTGCGGATAATCCCCGCATCCTTCATCAGCTCTTCGATTTTGTTTTCGTCATAGGCGGCCACCGTCTGCGGATCAAACCCATCGAAAGCTTTGCGGAAGTTGGCCTCCTTATTCAGGATCAGACTCCAGCTCACACCCGCCTGCATACCCTCCAGGATGAGCATGGCAAACAGTTCCTGATCCTCATGCTCCGGCTTGCACCAGCGGGTATCATGATAAAGAAGATAGTTCTCGTTTACCTTCGAAAGATCTGATCCAAAGCCAAAGTCACATCTTCTTTTTTCCATCTCAGTATCCTCCAATCCTGCCGCGATTAGCCCCGGCCAGCCAGGAAGTACGAAAGAACATGGCAGATTTGCCTTGTGCCTGAAAAGCCGAATGATTCGAAACTCCTGCAGGCAGACAAACGCGGTAAAAATCCTCTGCCCATAACAATCCCCTTCCGGGACATCTGTGCCTTATCAGAAAACCTCGCTGAAGAACGCTTCCTCCTTCAGCAGAAGAGGAACATAAATGGTAAGTGTCTTCAGATACTCGTATTCCTGCTTTTTCAGATCTGCATACTGGTTTGCAGAGAGTCCTGAAATATCGCCGTATTTTCTTGCTTCAGATGCAATTCCATCGATCTTTTGATCCATCTCGCGGTAAGTGCCATCATTGAGCTGATCCTGGAAAAGGATTTTGAACTGTTCCTCCATCTCATACAATAAATCTGGGTTCTTATCATCTGCATTGGGAACCGCAAACGGCAGCATCTTATCTGATGCCGGCTCAGAGCGTTTGTTCTCACCATTCCTGTAATCGAGGTCCACTCCAGGCTGAACATTATAGCAGTAAACGTCTATGCTGATCTCTTTCCCCTTATCTTCAATGCAGTAAGCCTCCAGATGAACACCGGAAGCAAGGAGGTTATCTCCCTCGAATACCGGGGTTGAGCGGTAAAGAACATGATGCTCATGAAACTCCTCTAAATGATCCCGCACCTGATTCTCGTAAGGTAACATCCCATCTATGTTCAGATACCTCGTTCCGGTGATCAGGTTCTCCTCCTCGTCTTTTCCGCCAAGCTCATGAGCCACCAGATGGCATCGGTTATAAAGGTAAGGAGGATTCGAATTCACAATTCCAGTTAAGTCATCTTTTCTCTGATTCCACCCGGAAGGTTTAATTGAACCAATATCCTGTCTGGAATTCGGAGGGGGCAGCATGTCGTAAGAAAGACAGGCAAATACAGGTCCTGCCCGGCCCTGATCATCCAACGGACTATATGTAACAAACGGCTCTTTTGTATTTTTCTGCGCCTGAGTAAATGAGGGGCTCTCACTTAACGTAACCGATGCTGCGCCAGAATAAGCAGGCACAGTCTTACCTCCCGTATGTGTTTCAGTCTCCTGCGGGTCATCGGCCAGATAATCCGCCAGAATATGAGAATAATACAGCACCGCCGCAAAGCTGTCGCACTTTTTTCCTCCGCCGCGCAGTTCTGCAGGCATTCCAAAGTCAAAAATCTCATTGACTGTTTTGCGAAGGACTGTCTTCCTGTCTTTTTGTTTATTCTTCAGGTCTTTCGCCTTGTCTGAAAATTCATAGTCCCAACTGTTATGAGTGCATGCAAGTAAGGAACTCTCTTTCAGATCAAGGTCCGCAAGCTTCGGCAGAAAACGAATTTTCTGATTCTTTAAGCGGTCATATTCACTTTGCCCATCCTGATTGGACCGTTCACTGCAAAGATAGAGAGCATCCAGAAGCATCTCCACTTTCTCATCAGAGGAGTGACTGGAGGATTTCCCAAACAGGATCTGTTTCACGTAGGCATTTGTCTGCGCCTCATTGCAGGAGGCCATGCAGCGATCCTGAGAGGGAAGCACAAAGAGGAGTGCAAAGAAAACTGCAGCTAAATATTTCTTCATTCGACAATCCTTTCAAAGGAGAGACCATCAAACACAACCGCCTTTTTGACCTCAACCGCGTTAAACTGAAATTCCACATACTCATCGGGTGATTCCGCTACAGGAATAACCTTGAAGGTGATCGTCTCACCCGCCTGGAAATCGTAATCCTTCGCAGCATCGCTTTTGTAGGAGACAATAAATTCGGAAGCGCTTTCCGAATTCTTCGGACGCTTTACACTCTTTACTGTCCAGTCATCCAGTGCCGTTCCAGACACCTCGGCGCTGATGACAGAACGGTCTGTCACATACACAGCCGGAATGGTCAGTTCTTTGCCGTCAAAGGAAACTTCGATTTCCTCCGCGTTGATCCCGGAATCGCGCTCCTCAAACCAGAAACGGTCATCCAGCGCCTGTGTAAGAAACAGATTGCCGCCGTTCTCATGCAGAATGGAATCAATCCTGCTTTTATCCTCTGAAGAGACGTCTGCTTCCTCTATCAGCGCAAACAGTAAATCACAGTTCAGATACAGAGCCTCGCTCACAGGCGGCAGGGCGATTTTTCGTTCGCTCTTAATCGACTTGTTATATTCCTTCGCCTCACTCTTCTCCCGCTTAGTAGCGCCTTTCTCCGTCTTTACCGTCTCTACATCCGCAAGATAGGAAGCATTTAACTCCTTTTGCTCATCGACCAGCACCACCACGTTGTCAAAAGCGATCTGCAGCGCTTCGTCCAGGTAAGTGGAATCCTGCGTTGCCGTGTAAAGATCCAGATAGATCTGGGCCACAAAATACCGAAGCTTCCAGTCGGCATCCTTGGTGTTCTCCATGATCAGGGAACAGTACTTTTGAGCCGTGGTAAGATACTCCGATTCTTCCATGGTCTCCTTGGCCGAGATAATCACCATCGGCAGAGCCTGCGCGTAATCCGCATCTTTGCGGAAAATACGGGTGGAAACGGCTTCATACGTATGGATGGCCTCCAGACACTCCTCATATTCCCCGTTATTGTAATAATCCGCTGCAAGCTCCAGCCAGTAGGGGCCAAACTCCTGATAGGTATCCTGATGAGATTCCAGCCAGGCGATTTTGTTCACGATCTGCGAATCCGGCTTCTCGGACCACTCGGCGAAGCTTTCCACCGACTCCTGGTTTAACGCATAGTCCCCCGGCAGATCATAATCTCTCACCATGTTCAGCATGTAGGACAAGGCATCCTTTGTGCTGCTGTGCAGCTCCTCCAGTTCCTCATCCTCCAGCTCCCAGCCGTCCTCCAGAAACTGAAGGTCTGCCTGCGAAGCGGATTCCTGATAACTTGTGACCGAATCGGCTGCCATGTAGATGACCGAAGCAGCCGCTTTCAAAAGATCCCTTGACTGAACCATGCTGAGTATTCCCAGCGGATTCGGGATCGCCCTGCGGAATGCCTGGGCACTGTTCTGTTCGTAAATGTATTCCAGTCGGTCCTTTTTCCTGGCAATCATCCGGTAACTGTCGATGGTATCCATCAGGCTGGTGATCTGCGCCTGCGTTTTTGTATCCACCGCATTGGGATAGATGTCGTTGACCAGGGAGGAATAGGCGGACTCCAGAAAAATCTGGTTCCCCTTCGACTCATTGATCTCCTGCGTCAGGACAGACATGTAGTTCAGCATATTGACGGAATTGCGCTGCGTCATGGAAAGCGATTCCGCTTCATCTTCATAGAGATCCTCTTCTCCGGAATCATCAGATGAAGAAAGATCCCCCATATCCGACAGCGATGTATCCGCTTCCGCAACCGTCTCTGTCTCCAGTGGAGAAGTTTCCTCTTCCGCGAATGTCTCCGTCTCCGCCGGAGAAGTTTCTGTTTCTGCAGCCTCCTGTGTCATCTCTTCAGCCGACCCAATTACCGCGAACGGCACCGCCGCCACGAATGCCAGCAGCATGACAAGCAGCCCTTTCCTGTACCTCTCCCTGCACTTCATAATGCTCTCCTTTCCTTAACTTTCAATCCGCCAAGGATCTTCCTGCTCAGGCGATCCTTCCTGCGGCGCCTGAAACCGGTCCGTCTCTGCTCCCACTTTATAATCCGGTTTCTCATGCCCTTAGGTTTGTATAATATTCGTTTATTCTGCATAATTATGCAGATCTTTCTGAATATTTATGCATTCTTCGTGAAATCCTGATTATTGAGAAAATTATAGCATTGATCCGGGAACGTTGCAATTCATTTGTGACCTGAGGTGCAAATTTATGAAATCTTTAAGAAATGTCTTCACCTTTCAGAAAAGTTCCCATAATCTAAGCGCAGTGCAGATTGACCTTAAGAAGTTTGCCGGTGAGTTCCTGCATAGTTCTGTCAGTCCCTCCTGTACGGCCCTCTTTCTGTGTATCTGTATTCATTGAACGAAATATTATTGTTTTGCTTATAATTCAAATGATGCAATAACATTAATTTTCTAACTCATTTATTTACTTCCAATTCATTTCTGCTCCACTTCCAATCCTCTTCCGCTGTGCTTTCAATTCCTGCTTTGATTCACCACACAGCTTCCTCAAAGTCGCTGACCATACCTATACAGGAAGATGGAAGCGCGATCCGTCCATTGCGTCACTCCAGCAATCTACTACCCAGCTGGGAAGCGATTTTCTCTCATCTTCATGCTACTTCCTGTTCGGTCCTTCCAAAAAGGAGCTTATACCTGAAAACGTCACCTAATCTACGGCCGAACGTCTCATCCGACACAGAAGCTCTCTGAGTTGACGATCCCCGTTCACTTGTGATACGGCTCGCTGCGGATAATACGAAACCCCCGGTAGATCTGTTCCAGCAGAATGACACGCATCAGCTGATGCGGGAAAGTGAAATCTGAAAAGGACAGCCTTTCATCAGCCCGCGTAAGCACCTCCGGGGAAAGTCCTAAAGAACCGCCAATCACAAAGACGATCTGGCTCCTGCCCTGAATCCCAAGTGTCTCCAGATGAGCGGCAAACTGTTCCGAGGACATCCGCTTTCCATCAATCGCCAGCGCAATCACGTAAGAATCCTCACGGATCAGGCGCAGAAGCCTCTGCCCCTCCTTCTGCTTGATCTGCAGCTCCAGAGCCTCCCCTGCCCCGTCCGGCGTTGGTTCATCAGCCACTTCCTGCAGTTTCAGGCTGCAGTAGCGGCTCAAACGTCTGCTGTATTCCTGAAGCGCCTCCGTCCAGTACTTTTCCTTAATCTTCCCCACGGATAAAACCGTTATGTTCATTCTCCAGATCCTTCCTGACGATCAGCAAACGCAAATCCATCCTGCCACGGGAAAGGAAAACTCCTCAAATCAGTAAACTTATCCTGCCAGGTTCGATCAATCCAACCGAATGTAAAGAAAAAAGCAATTTTTTCCCAACCCCCAGATAGCTGCATCCAGGGGGGAATTCTCTCACCCTTTTTCCTTTGTCACAACCGTTCTCCCCTTCTTTCAGCGGTTGAAAACCATTCTCCCCTGTGCTAGAATACGGTCAGTGCGAAAGAACGGGGATCTTTTCGCGGCGGCTTTGAGGAAAAAGATTTTTTTAGAGAAAGAGGATGCAGGATATGCTTGAAAAGGGGTTAAAAGGAAGACAGGAAATGACCGTTGCCGCACAGGATACAGCCAAAGCATTAGGAAGCGGGGAACTTAACGTTTTCGCCACTCCGGCCCTGATCGCCTTAATCGAAAAGACCGCCTGGCAGAGTATCGCCTCCGAACTTCCGGAAGGCACAGGCAGTGTCGGCACGAAACTTGCCATCTCCCATTTGTCCGCCACGCCGGTCGGCATGAAAGTCTGGTGTGAAACCGAGCTGATCGAAATAGACCGCCGCAGGCTGGTCTTCCAGGCGGAAGTTTTTGACGAGGCAGGAAAAATCGGAGAAGGAACGCATGAACGCTTTCTCGTACAAAACCAGTCATTCTTCCAGAAAGCCCAGGAGAAAAAGAAGTGACGGGCATCTTTCCTTCCCGGGGCAGACGTACTGCCGGAAAAAAGACGCCTGCCCTGGAAGGGCCTGTAAA
>CAZXSN010000058.1:0-18591 GCA_964643295.1 uncultured Lachnospiraceae bacterium | reverse complement strand
GTGCCCAGACTGCCGGACCGCTTAACGAGAGTGGGACGCTTCAAACGCTATTAACAGGCGCGGCAAAGTCTCTTAAAGCGGGAGCGGTTAAGAGGCTGAGAGGAAACATTGCCAGCCTGCCTGAACGGTTTATGCAGACAGGCAGATTTTAAGGAAACGCTGCACCCTGCAGCGGCGCAGGTGTTTTGCGGGTGCAGCGGTTTTTCCTGTTTGAATCCGGGTGACGGAACCGGTTCGAAGAACATAATTTAGGGCAGTCAGTGCCTGTCTGGCGGAAGAAGGAAACGACTGCTTTTTCGGGCGGTGAAAGCGGCTGCTCCTGCAGCTGCCAAGCGGGCGTTTCATCATTTCACCCGGAATCATCGCTAAATGGGAGAACAGAATGAATGTACTGCAGAACCTGATCGAACTTTACAATACGCTTCCGTCGGACAGCACCTATCGGGCGGTGGCGGAAGGAATCCTCAAGAATCTGAACAGGATGCGGGATGTGACCATCTATGATATCGCCGAAATCACCTGTTCGTCCCGCACGACGGTCTGGCGCATGGTGCAGAAGATGGGATACAAGACCTTTTCGGATTTCCGCCATGCGCTGCAGGCGGCGGTTACGCAGTATACTTACTACAACCGCATGCTGGATGCGGATGCCAGACAGTCTCCGAACACGATTTTGGAGGCAGTAAGCGGACAGCTCCAGGAAGGGACGGAAGTGCTGGAACGAAGTCTTTCTCCCCAGACACTGAGCGAACTGACCAGCCAGCTTCATATGGCACAGAAAGTGAGATTTTATCTTCCTTTCCGCCCGATTTTCGCGGGAGTGCTCCAGCAGAATCTCGCCATGGACGGGAAGGATACGGCTGTGTTTGCCCTGCTGCCGGATATGGCGGAGGACGCGAAAAAACTGGATGAAAACTCCATCCTGCTGATCAGTGTGATTGAGTTTGCGGAAACTATGGACATGAGCGAGGTGTTTGAATCTGCCCGTGAAAGCGGCGCAAAGATCTGGCTGGCCGCAAACAGCCGCACCCAGTACCGGCGGTATGCGGATGTGATGCTGCTCGATGTGGACGCGACTCCGTTTGGCTGGCTGAGCGCACTGGAAGGTGCACTGCTTGCCTTAGGCGAGCAGTACCGAGCGCAGTACATTGATCAGTAAATTTTTGGTTTCAAATTTGAAACCAAAATTCTTTCCGGGAACCCCGATTTCAATACAGAACCCAACGGCTGCGAGAAAGTGCGCAGCCGTTCTTTTTTTGCGCTAAGATGGACCTATCAAAGAGAAGAACGCGCAGGGCAGGAGAAAATTCCGGCGGCGTGTACACTATCACACTTATCATTTCAAAGGAGGAATTTAGTCATGGCAAAAAAGAGAATCGGAGTCATTGGGATCGGGGAAATCGGCACCACGAAGCATTTAACCCAGCTTACGCGTCATCTGGACGAGGTTGAGATCGTTGCTTTATGCGACATCCTTCCGGAACGCTGTAAGAAGGCGAACGCAGATTTTAACCTCTCTGCGAAGATTTACACGGATTATAAGGAACTGTGCGCATCTTCCGATGTGGATGTGATCCATGTGTGCACTCCGAACCCGCTGCACTGCGAGATGACGCTGGCGGCTTTTGCCGGCGGCAAGGATGTCTACTGCGAGAAGCCGCTGGCCTGCTCTTACGCGGATGCCCAGAAAATGCTCGAGGCGGCCAAAGCTGCCGGAAAGCATCTGACCTCCGGAACACAGTGGCGCTACAACACCGCTCCGATGGCGATGAAGAAAATGTACGAATCCGGGGAACTGGGAGAGGTCTATTACATCCGTTCCTCTCAGCTTCGTCCGCGCCGTCTTCCGGCCTACGGTGTCTATACGAGCAAGGAGTTAAACGGCGGCGGTGTGCTGATGGACGGCGGCCCGCACTCCATCGACCTGCCGATGTGGCTGACCAACAATTACGATGTGGCGACGGTGCGCGGCGTGACCTTTGACAAGATGAAAAACTTCCCGGAAGGCAATGAGCTGGGACCGTGGGATCCTGAAAAGTTCGACGTGGAAGATACGGCCATGGCCATGATCACCATGAAAAACGGTGCCTTATTCTATGTGGAGACCGCCTGGGTTTCCAACATGCAGCAGGAGGCTCCCGGAATCATTGCCTCCATCGCGGGTACCAAAGCAGGTGTGGATATGGTAGGACCTGGGTTTGAGGATTCGGTTCGGGTGACGAAGATGGTGGACGGCAAACTGACCACAAAGATCATCTCCCCGGATGAAAAGTACAACATGTGGGAGTATGATATGGACCGCTGGGTGGACTGCATTGTGCGCGGAACGGATCCTGCCGTTCTTCCGGAACAGGCCGCGACGGTGACACGCGTAATCGAGGCAATCTACAAGTCAGCGCAGACCGGCGAGACGATTGTGTTCGACTGATTGCGGAGAGCGAAGAAAGCAGACTATGGACAGGCGAAAGCGGATCCTGAAAGAGATTCGCTTTCGCGAAGCAGGAAGGAGAATTTGAAAATGACATACAGTCTTTGCGCAGATATCATGTTTGTAGGAGTTGGTGAACATGGCCCCATGTGGCCGGACACCGAAGGAATTCTGGCTGCTTTGGATCTGGCGAAGAGGAATGGGCTGGACGGCATTGAGCTGTTTTCCATGCGTAACCGGGATTTAGGCAAAATCCGTGAGAAAGCCGATCAGCTGGGGCTGAAAATCTTCTCCGCGGTTTCTGACGCGGCCGGGTATCTGGGGGATCCGGCAAAAAGGGAGGATCTGGTAAAAAGCTTCCAGGAGGAAGTTGTCCTGGCAGAAGAACTTGGCTGCCCGCAGATTGTGCTGAACGCGGAAGAATACCCGAAGGATCTTTCCCGGGAGGAAGTCCTTAAGGTCATGGAAGATACGCTTAAGGAGCTGGCAAAGATCGCGGACGCCAAAGGAATCGGGATTCTGGTGGAGCCTCTGACCGGCGGATTCTTTCAGAGCGCGAAGGAGGCGTTTGGCCTGATCGAAGCGGTGAACGAACCGAACGTGAAGCTGATCTACGATATTTTCCATTTCCAGAACATTGAGGGCAAACTTTCCCAGAGCCTGAAGGAAAATCTGCCGCTGATCGGCGACATTCACGGCGCGGGAAGCCCGATGCGGGGGCCATTGACCATCGGGGAGGTCAATTACCCGTTCCTTCTGGATACTTTGAAAGAACTTGGGTATGAGGGAAACTTCTGCCTGGAGTTTTTCACTTTTGAGGGCCGTGAGGAAAAGGTGGCGGCATCCTGCAGCATCCTTCGGTAAGAGAGCGCCTGAAAAAGATCGATGGTTTTCGAATAACTGCAGCAAAAAAAACGTTTATCGCTGCAGGAAATGGGAAAAAGCCGCATGAGGCAAATCAGGAGAGATGCAAACGTCGCATTCAACATAAAAAAGTCTTTCCAAGACTGCTTACTTACGGCAAAGACATCGAAAATTTCGGGTTTTGCCTCAGACCGGACAGACAATAGACAGAATACTTAAGGGAAAAGAAAGCGAAACGCTAAAGAAAAAGATAGTTGCACAAATTGTCAGAGAAAAGGGCAAATTCAGGCATGCGGAATTTGCTCTTTTTTTGGATTCGTGCTATACTGTGCGGTAGAAATTTCTCCCGGGACAGCGCGGGGAGAAGTTAAGGGAGCGAAGATAAGGAAAGGCAAGCCAGATGGATACGATCCAGTTTGAATTTATGGCCAGAAAGATGACCAGTACGCATATTCATTCCGACGTTGAGCTGTTTTTCGTGATGGACGGCTCCGGGGAGTTCTCCCTGGAGGATCAGAAATATGAGCTGAAAAAAGAGGACTTCGTGGTGATCAATCCCAATCAGAAGCATTCGTATCTCTCACGGGGGGAAAATTTTCTCGCGGCCATCATTTACTTTCCGTACACACTGCTGTGTCAGATGATGGATCGGGATACGGTCTTTTTTTACTGCAGTTCGGCGGCGGAGGAGAATGAGAGTATTCTGGAAATCCGGGGGATCTTAAAAAAGATCGTCAGGGAGCAGTACCGGGACAGGGGCAGCAGTCTGATCTACCTGACCAGCCTGTACTATGAGCTGCTGCACATTCTGACGACGGATTTTCTGGTGAATACGGATGACAGAAAATACCGGACGGAGGAACACAAATATGATGACAGGAAAAACAAGATCGCGGAGTATGTACAGCAGAATTATAACCGGGAGATCAGTCTGAAGGAACTGGCGGACAAGCTGTATCTGTCGAACGCTTACCTGTCGAAATACATCAAGCGCCATTTCAACATGAATTTCGTGGAGTATGTGAATTCCGTGCGCTTGAGTCACGCGGTTTCCCAGCTTTTGTATTCAGACAAGCCGCTGGTGCGAATCGCCATGGACAACGGGTTCGCGTCTTCCGCGGCGTTAAATAAGGTGTTCAGGGAGAAATACCATATGACGCCGACGGAGTACCGAAACCGGGTACGGGATCAGGGAGGCGGCAAACACGAGATCGCTGAGGAGGAAGAGGATGTAAGAAAACAGGTCGCGGATTATTTTTCGCAGAATACAGAGCAGACGCAGGAAAAGTCCGGGCAGCTCGCGGAGCAGGCCATGGTAAGCCGCCGGGAGCGCACTCCGCTTGAGAATACCTGGAATAAGATGATCAACATCGGTACAGCGGCGGATCTTCTGGATTCTGATATGCAGCGCCACGTGCTTTTCCTGAAAAAAACTCTGCACTTCCGGTATGTGCGCTTCTGGGATATTTATTCACCGGAAATTTTCATGAGCGGCAGCGACCGCGAGGGAGTCTGCAACTTTGACAAGCTGGACCGCGTTCTGGATTTTCTGGTTTCCAATGACCTGATCCCCTATATGGAACTGCGCAACAAGCCCAAGGTTTTAATTCAGAACCGCACGGACCGGCTTCAGGTAAAAGACGCGGAACTGGAACCTGATCTGGAATCACTGCGCAACTTCATGAAGAGGCTGATTATTCACCTGATTAACCGCTATTCGGCCTTCGAGGTGGAAAAGTGGTACTTTGAGGTGTGGAAGACGGAAAAGGACAGCTGGCAGAATAAACTGGACTTCGCCGGAAAGGCTCAGACGATTCCCCTGTACCTGAACGTTTTTGACGCCATCGCCGGAACCCTGCGCGAATACCTTCCCCGCATCCGCATCGGCGGAGGCGGTTTTGCCCTGCGCTGGGGGGAGGATCATTTCCTGGATATTTTAAGGCAGTGGAAGGACCGCGAAAATCTGCCGGATTTTATCACCATCTACGCATACCCCTACAATCCTGACAACATTGAGATGGAGAAAAATCAGACGCTGGATATGGATTTTATAAAAAAGACGCTTCTGCGTACCCGCCAGCTGATCGCTCAGGCAGAGTTTCCGGTGCGCACCCTCCATGTGACGGAGTGGAGCTTTTCGGTCTCCAGCCGCAATGTCCTGAATGATCACTGTATGAAAGGGGCCTATCTGTTAAAGAACATGATCGACAGCATTGGACTCGCGGATTTCATGGGATACTGGGTCGGTTCCGATCTGTTTGCCGATTATTACGATTCACAGCGGCTCTTAAACGGCGGGGGAGGATTGGTCTCCAAGGACGGCATCCCCAAACCGGCGTATTACGCTTTTCAGTTTATGGGAAATCTGGGCAGGTACCTGTTAAAAACCGGGGAACACTATATCGTGACGGACAACGGCGGCAGCAACTACCGGATTGCCTGTCACAACCTGAAGTCTCTGGGCTATCAGTATGGGCTTTTTGAGGAAGACAAGTACAGCGTGAATGAGATCACGACGCTGTTTACGGACAGCAAAAGTCTGCGGCTGCACTTTGAGCTTCCCGCCCAGATAAACGGCCGGTACATCCTGCGCATCTATTCCGTCAGCCAGAAGTTCGGCAGCATTCTGGACAACTGGTCACAGATGGCTTCGGATGAGGAGCTTACGAGGGAGGATGTCGAGTATCTGAATCGGATTTCCGTGCCGCGCATGGTGCGTCTCTACTGCGGGGAACAAAACGGAAAAATCCGCTTTGACACACAGCTGGAGCCAAACGAGATCCAGTTTATCCATGTCACCTACCGCTACCGGTAGGCTTAGAGAAAGGGTTCGCCAAAGGCCTTTTTAAGCGGCGGGAACCGGCAGGACAAATTTTTAGATGCAGGATTTGTCCTGCTTCCAGGCAGCCTCCCCGTTTTGGAAAAAAGAAGGCACGTTTTCAGATAACAAAAATGAAGTTGCACGGGACAGAGAAGTTTATTATACTTGTGTTCAGAAAAATACACGGTTCTGGGAGGTGTTCTTACGGAAATTTTGTCATTGAAAAATATTTCGAAGGAATATCCCGGTGTGAAGGCGTTGGACAATGTGTCGATCTCGTTTGAGAAAGGGGAAGTGCACGCGCTGGTCGGTGAAAACGGTGCAGGGAAATCCACTTTTATCAAAACCATTTCAGGCGCAATCCAGCCGACCTCGGGAACCATCGAGTATGAGGGGAAAACGTATCAGCGCCTGCAACCTGCACAGGCCATCGAACTGGGCATCGCTGTCGTTTATCAGGAGCTGATCCAGTTTGAGGCGATGAGTGTCGCCGACAACATCTTCATGGGCGTGAAAGAGGAAGAGGGCGTGGTGCTCAACGACAAAGAGCGCCAGCGCAAGGCGGCGGAAGTGCTCGCGCAGTTTGACTGCCATATCGATCCGTCGGAGCTGATCCGCAATCTTTCGATTGCCAACCGGCAGATTGTGGAGCTGGCCAAGGCCATCGTCAAGAAAGCGAAAGTTATCATCATGGATGAGCCGACGGCGGCCATTACCGTCAGTGAGCAGGAGAAACTGTTTACCGTTGTGGACAAGCTCAAAGCGGACGGCGTCACCGTAATCTACATCTCACACCGCTTGGACGAACTCTTCCGTATCTGTGACCGCGTCTCCATTCTGCGCGACGGTCAGTATGTCACGACCAGGAATATCAAGGATACGAGCAAGCAGGAGCTGATCAATCTGATGGTCGGAAGAGAGCTCAGCAACACGTATCCGGATAAAAAGCCTGCGGAAAAGGAAGTCGTGCTGTCCGTGAAAAACCTGAGCGGCAACGGTGTGCGGGACATCAATTTCGACCTCCACAAAGGCGAGATCTTAGGCTTTGCGGGACTGGTGGGCGCCGGGAGAACGGAACTGATGCACTTAATTTTCGGTGCGGCTCACAAGGACAGCGGCCAGATCCTGTTTAAGGGGCAGGAAAAGAAGTTAAAGACACCAAAAGACGGCATGGCTGCCGGGGTAGCCTTAATTCCGGAGGACCGGAAATTTCAGGGGTGCTTCATTGACAAACCAATTTACTGGAATATCTCGATCTCCACGATTGACCATCTGACAAAAAATTTCGTTGTAGATAAGAGAGCGGAGATGAAGCTTGCGGAGGACTACAAACAGCGCTTAAAGATCAAGACTCCGTTTCTGACGCAGCTGACGAGCGGCCTGTCCGGCGGCAATCAGCAGAAAGTGGTCATTGCGAAGGCGCTGGCGGCGCTCCCGGACATCTTAATCTTTGACGAGCCGACACGAGGCATCGACATCGGTGCCCGGCATGAGATCTATCTGCTGATGAATGAGCTGGCGGAGCAGGGCAAGGCCATCCTGATGGTTTCTTCGGATATGGAGGAACTGCTTGGCATGTCCGAGCGTATCATTGTGCTCCATGAGGGGCAGCAGACCGGGGAACTGAAGAAGGAAGAATTCAGCCAGGAAAAAGTGCTCGCACTTGCATCCGGACTATAGGGGGGAGTATAAATGGAAAAGGCAAAGAAAAAGAGTTTTGGCGAGATCTTTTCAGACCTGTCGCTGCCGATTCTGCTGGTTGTGATGGTGATCTTCTTTTCGATCATGTCAAAGAGCTTCCTGACACCGATCAACATCACGAACATCCTGGTGCAGAACGTGCATGTCGCTGTGTGTTCGTGCGCGGTGATGATCATCATGATCAGCGGCGGGTGTGATCTTTCGATTGGCTATCAGATGTCTGTGTGCGCTGTGCTGGTGACGAAGATGATGTCCGTCTATCACGTACCGGTGGTCATCGCTGTGATCTGCGGCATCGTGCTCTGCTCTCTGTTAGGCACCTTCAACGGTTTCATGGCGCAGAAGTTAAAGAGCAACACGATGATCGTCACTCTGGGCACGATGGCGATCTTTCAGGGAATTTCCTACCTGATCAGTGAATCCAAGACCTATCACAACCTGCCGAGGTCTTTCATGTACATCGGACAGTACCGCCTGTTTGGCTGGCTTCCGCTGAACGTGGTCATCATGGTTGTTCTGGTATTGATTGTTGGCTTTGTGATGGGCAAGACGGCCGTCGGGCGCAAGGTGTACGCAGCGGGCGATAACCCTGAGGCAGCCCGTCTGGCAGGTCTGAATGTAGGCAAGATTAAGGTTCTCTCCTTTACCGTAGCCGGTGTGCTGGTAGGGATCTCTGCGATTTTGCTGGCGTCCCGTGCGGGTTCCGCTGATTCCGGCACCGGTGTGGGCATTGAGTTTACAGGCATTACGGCCTGCGTACTTTCCGGCGTGGCGTTAAAAGGCGGCGAGGGTACTCTGTGGAAGGTGATTGTCGCTGTGTTTGTGCTCGGTGTTCTGGCAAACGGCATGCAGTTAATCAACCTGGGCACCTACCCGCAGTACATCGCCAAGGGCGTAATTATGCTGGTGTCTCTGTACCTGACGAACAAGAACTCCAAGGGAATGTAATTTAACTGGGATCCGGGACAAGGGGTACTCTTTGGAGAAACACAGGGAAGCGGATGCCTTTTTGCGGGCAGAACAGAAATAAATACCGCAGGTGTATTTATCATAAAACATTATATTTTATTGAAGGAGGATGCAGTATGAAGAAGGCGTTATCTGTTTTACTTGCGGCTGCTCTGACCATGAGCATGGCGGCCGGCACGGTAATGACCACCCAGGCGGAGGAGACCAAGAGTGTCGGTTTCGTGACCTTTGGTCTTGGCGGCGATTTCTTCCAGCAGCTTGCTGACAAGTATGTGGAAGTGATGACGGAAGCAGGCTGGGACGCAACGTATGAAGACGGACAGTTTGATCCGAACGTGCAGATGGAGAAGTGCGAGAACTATATCGCCATGGGCGTGGATGTTCTGGTGATCTGGTCTGTTGCTCCGGAAGCGATGGACGGCGTGATCCAGCAGGCAATGGATGCCGGGATCAAGGTAGTCGCATTCGTGGCAGAGACAAGCGCGTATGATGTGCTGATGGTGTCCGATGATGCGGATCTGGCGGATGATCTTTGCCGGATGGCAGCGAAGTGGATTGATGAGACCTTTGCGGATGCGGAAGATCATTCCGTCCCGACGGCTGTTCTCAGCTGCCGTACCGCAGAGACGGGTGTTGTGCAGGCTGACGAACTGATCAAGATTGAGGAGTTCTCTCAGAAAGCGAAATTCACCCAGGAGATCGAGTGCGAGGATGAGAACATGGACACCGGCCTGTCGGCTGTAGAAAACTTCTATCCGTCGAACACCGACACGGAAGTCTTCCTGACGGCGCACAGCGGCCTTGGCCTTGGCGTGAACAACTATTTCACCGCTTTGAGTTCTCCGGTTACCGATTACAGCAATCTGGGTATCTTCGCGATCAATGGCGATGCGACGATGGCAGATCTGATTAAGTCTTCCGCGGACGGCGCTTCCCCGATGCGCGGCATGGTGCTGACCGGCAGCGTAGAGGATACGGCCAATGAGCTTAAGGATATGTGCGAAGGCATCATGGACGGCAGTGTGGAAGAAGGCCATGTGCAGAGAGCCGGGACCATGTTTGTCAACGCGGATACGGTAGACGAGTACTTAGAGACCGGTACAGTGACGAGCGTGACCGCTGAGGATTTCCAGTAATCACTCTTCCGGAGCTTCCCGAAGAAGAAAAACGGAAGCACAGATAAAAAGATAAACAGATGATTTCACAGGCGGGGTGCCGCGAAAAGAGTTGCCCGGAGTAACTGCAGGAAGGACTCTTTGCGGCGCCCCGTTTTACGAAGGAGAAAAGATGGCAAAAAAAGTATTGGGTGTATCTTTTGGCAGAAAAATGAGCAACTGCGACATTATGGTAAAGCAGGCCCTGATGGAATGTGAGAAAGCGGGCTGTGAGGTGGCCTTTATCCGTGCCGATGAACTCAACATCAGCAACTGCACAGGCTGCATTGCCTGCGTGATTTCGATGATCTCGGGAAGAGGGCGCGGCTACTGTGTGCGCCACGACGATTTTGATATTCTGGACGAGTGTGTGATGCAGTCGGATGGTCTGATTTTAGCCTGCCCGACGTATGAGACTTCGGTGACCGGACGGTTCAAGACGATCTGCGACCGCATCGGGCCGAGCCATGATATCACCTTCCGCCAAGCGGCTTATGAGGAAGGCAAGGCGGCGGGCAAACCGGCCAGCGAACTTCCGGATGAGCGCATTTTCAAGAAACGCTCGGCTGCCCTGATCGCAGTGGGCGGCGCGATGACGGAAAACTGGATTGCCCTGACTCTGCCGATGATGTATGAGTTTACGTTCCCGATGGGCATCGATGTGATCGATACGGTGGAATATTATGGGGCCATGGCGCATGAATCCGTTCTTGGCAACCTTAAGATGATGGAGCGGGCTACGAAGGTCGGCCAGAATATTCTCTCTTCCATCAATGCGGAGACGGAAGAGGAGCGTGTGCGCTGGAGAGGCGAGGAAGAAGGCGTCTGCCCGGTATGCCATACCCGCCTTTTGCAGGTTTCCCATGACGCGAAGTCGGTTGACTGTGTGGTCTGCGGCAGCCACGGCACGTTCGAGGTTGTGGACGGAAAGATCAAAGTCCACTTTACTGAGGAAGAGCAGAACCGTTCCCGCTTAAGATGGGCAGGCAAACTGGAGCACTCCACGGAGATCAAAACACAGGCGCAGCCGAGCGGCACGATTAAGAACTTAAAAGAGCTGAAGGCGCCGTATGCGGCTTTCAATCCGGGGGTGTTTGAACCGGATACAAACTACTGCGGAAACATCAAAAAATAACGGTCAAAAACAGCCGCCGGGAGGTCTTTTCGCAAACAGAGGAAGGCGCGGCGGATGAGAAAGGGTTTCATAAAAGACGGATCTTTCTGGAAGGTCCGTCTTTTTAGCGGTTTCCACGGAGAAAACTTCGGGGAAAAATTCACGCGTCCACGCGGAAAGTACTTGCGCGGCGCCGCCGGAAAAGGTATAATCAAAACCGCAGAAAAACTGACTGTGCCGCGGCACCGTTTAAGCTTTTTGGAATGCTTCCCTCTCAAACGGGGCTTCCAGGCAGGAGTCAGGAAAAAGATGGATCACCATGAGAATGAAGGAGGTAATGGCATCATGGCTGTCAATCGTTTCGTATTAAACGGTATTTCGTACCACGGCAAGGGAGCCATTCAGGAGATCCCGGGGATTATCAAATCCAAGGGCTTCCACAAGGCTTTCATCGCCTCTGACCCGGATCTGGTGAAATTTCAGGTGACGAAGAAGATCACGGATCTTCTGGATGCCAATGGGCTGGATTACGAAGTGTATTCCGATATCAAGCCCAACCCTACGATTGAGAATGTCCAGTCCGGCGTGGATGCCTACAAGAAGAGCGGAGCGGACTATATGATTACCGTAGGCGGCGGTTCCTCGATGGACACCGGCAAGGCCATCGGTATCATTATCAACAATCCGGAGTTTGCCGATGTGCGTTCCCTGGAGGGTGTGGCCCCCACGAAGAATCCCACGGTGTTCACGATCGCAGTTCCGACGACCGCAGGCACCGCTGCGGAGGCAACCATCAACTATGTCATCACCGATGTGCAGAAGAAGCGCAAGTTCGTCTGCGTGGACACGAACGATATTCCGAATATCGCGGTTGTGGATCCGGATATGATGTCCACGATGCCGAAGAGCCTCGCGGCGGCTACGGGCATGGATGCCCTCACGCATGCCATCGAGGGCTATACCACGAAGGCTGCCTGGGAACTGGCTGACTGCCTGAACCTGGAGGCCATCCGGCTGATCTCTGCCAATCTGCGAAAAGCCGTGGCCGGGGATCCGGAAGGACAGGAAGGCATGGCTTTAGGACAGTATGTGACCGGGATGGCTTTTTCCAACGTCGGCCTGGGAATTGCGCATTCGATGGCCCATACTCTGGGTGCTGTCTATGATACGCCGCACGGTGTCGCCTGCGCGATGATGCTGCCGATTGTGATGGAGTTTAATCAGGAGGCGACGGGCGAGAAATTTAAGGCGATCGCTGAGGCGATGGGTGTGGACACCACCGGTATGGATCAGGCAGCCTACCGCAAAGCTGCGATTGATGCGGTGCGGCAGCTTTCCGTGGATGTGGGGATTCCGACGAAACTGGAAAGCATGCGCGAGGAAGACCTGGAATTCCTGGCACAGTCTGCCGCGGCTGACGCCTGCGCTCCCGGCAATCCGAAAGAAGCCAGCGTAGAGGACTTCAAGGCGCTGTTCCGCAAGATCATGTAATGATTACAGCGTCAAAAGCCTGAACCCACGGCATGGGAAGCATGCCAGTGGGTGAAAAGGCTTATTGACGCGCCCCAACATGAGGAAGAAGTGGGGCAGGGGCCCCATGAATTCCGAATGTTGAGCAGGATTGTGGAAGCTGCGAAGCAGCGGAACAATCCGTAATCACCTTCTGACGCCTGAATCATGTAATCCCTTTTCACTTTGCCTTTACGCAGAACACAGGCACAGACAAGACCGGGCGAAAACCCTGAAAAAGGCGGGACTGCCAGCAGGCGGTCCCGTTTTATATGGGGAGGAGCGGCTTTAAAAAGGTAAGCCCTGTCGCCGTCTGGTGCAGTTTCTGGTTTTACCCGGGAAGCCGGTTCGCCTTTGAACCTGTTTTCGGGGCAGAGACAGGAAGAGAATCCTTTCTGTTTCCTGCACAATGGAACAGCTTTGTTAACAATATGTTACTGATACAGGAATGGTACATATTCGTAAATTGCCTACAGAGGTTGCATTCGCTTGACAAAAATGCTAGAATACAGAATATTGCAGCAAACGGGAGAGAGGGAACTGTTTTTGTCTGTTTTATGTTTCATGCGGCGGACGGAAAACATTCCTTAAGCCGTCTGCGTCTGTCAGGATAATTTTTTGAACCGCTGACGGAATGTGCCGGTTTTGCGGCAGGGTAAGGAAACGGGACCCTGTAAGAGGCACTGCCCTGAAACGGTATGCTTTGCACGGGGAAACGAATGCGGTGAGGCTGGATCCTTGTATTTTAAAGCCGGTCGCTGCATTCCTGGAGGTACGGTCATGTTAAAGAAGGAAAAGTTTCAGCTGCTGATCCATGACGAAGCGCACGAAGAGGAAAGTCTGCATGCAGAAATCGAACTTCTGTTTGTCCTGGAGGGAAGTCTGGATGTTTGCGTGGAACAGAAAACTTCGCATCTGAAGACCGAAGATATCCTTGTGATCAATGCAAACAAGCGTCATATGCTGCAGTCGGCGGAGAATACGCTGGTCATGCGGCTGCTGATCAATTACCAGATGGCCTGCGAGGCTTTTCAGAGCCAGGAGGTGATTTTCTGGTGTGATTCGAGCTGTTCGGAGAGCGACAAGTATGAGGAGCTGCGAATCCTGCTCAAGCGTCTCTTAAAGCACCATGTGGAAAGGGATGAATACGGGAAGACCTTTGGGTTTCTGGCGGACTGTTACGCGGTGCTTCATCAGCTGACCGCCAATTTCATGGTTCGCTCGACCGATCTGCAGGAGCGCGGGGAGAGCGACCGCTATGAGGAGCGTTTAAACCAGATCAACCAGTATATCAATTCGAATTACGACCAGCCGATCAGCATGAAGGATCTCTCGGAGAAACTGTTTCTTTCCAACGGCTATCTGTCTCGTTTTTTCAAAAAGAATTACGGGATGAGCTTTGCCAATTACCTGACGAATGTGCGTGTGTTCCACGCGGCGGACGAGCTTTTGTACACGGATGCGCCGATCACACTGGTGGCGTATGACTGCGGTTTTACCTCAGCTGCCTTCTTTAACAAGGTGTTTAAGAAGGCCTACGGAGTCACCCCCTCGGAATTCCGTAAACAGGCGGTCAAGCAGCGGGAGCCGGAAGAACATGAAGAAGATACCAGAGCGATCGAGAAACGCGTGGAGAAACTGGTCATTCACGGCGAGATGGGCAGGATCGAGGAGGAGCCGCAGATTTGCGAGGCTCATGGGACCTATTCAGTCGAAAAACCGGAGAAGTTTGAGCGGTACTGGAGCGATACGATCAATTTTGGCAACGCGTCGAATCTGCTGCACTCTACCATGCGGGAACATCTGATTATTCTGCAGCGGGCGCTGGGCTTTCAGTATGTGCGTTTCTGGAGTCTGTTCACAAAAGAATTCTTCATTCGCCCGGACCGGGAAGAGTATGACTTCAGTCAGATCGATTCTATCCTCGATTTTGTCCTGGAGCAGGGGATGAGGCCGTTCATCGATTTTGGCATGAAGCCAAACGTTCTGCACTATGAGGTTGGCAAGACGACACGGTTTGAGGATGAGACTCTGCATTACACCGCTTCGCAGTGGGAACGGCTGGTGCGCACGTTTATGCGGCACTTAAGCCTGCGCTACGGACAGAATGAGCTGGATGACTGGCGGATTGAGCTGTGGTTTGACGAGGATCTGCGCGGAGATGATAAGGAGAAGGACCAGTATCTGGAAAAGTTTGATGTGATCTACCGCGCGGTCAAGGAGTGCAACTCCAACATTTCCGTGGGCGGCTACGGGATCCGCATGGACTACGGGGCGGAGCAGCGCCTGGAATTCTTAAAAAAGTGGGCTGCCAGAGACTGCCATCCGGATTACATCTCCATCATGTATTATGCGTATGAGCGCGGGGGAGACGGGCGCGATATCTATGCCAAGCGAACGACCGACAACGATGCCTTTCTGCATCTATTAGAGAGGGAAAAGCAGATCCTCTCCGAGGCCGGGTTTGGGGATCTGCCGATTTATATCTGTGAATGGAACCTGACTCCGAGTGTGCGCAATTACATCAACGATACCACATTTAAAGGCGCCTATGTCGTGAAAAATATCATCGACCTGTACGGAAAAGTGCAGTCGATGGGATACGGCGCCGGCAGCGACCGTCAGTATATCTCTTATGATACGCCGGGACTGCTCTTTGGCGGAACCGGTCTTTTAGCCAAGGAAGGGATCCTGAAACCGGCGGCTTTTGCGCTGGAGTTTTTAAACAGGCTGTATCCGTACTATATCGGCCGCGACAAAAACTATCTGATTACGACGGACTGTCACCATAATTACGCCATGGTCTGCCATAACCAGCAGGGCCTCAACTATAATTATTACCTCACTCCGGAGACAGAGATGGATCGGGAGAACATGTGGAAATACTGCGAGGGGCGAAAGAAGCTTCACCTGAAGATCAAGCTGACAAATGTCAAGGACGGCCAGTACCGGCTGAAGGTGTACCGCATCAATTTCCAGAGCGGGAGTGTGCTGAATATCTGGCGGGATATGGATTACGAGAACGAGCTTTCGCGGGATGATGTCAAGTATTTCCGGCGTATCTGCGAACCCAACATGACCATCAGGAAAATCGAGGCGGAAAACGGGATTCTGACAATTGAAGAGGAACTGCAGATCAACGAGATTGCATTTCTGGCAGTTTTTCGAGTGGTATGAGGAAACGGTTTTCAGGTCAAAATCGGACAGAAAATATTGCCCCCGGGCTTCCCCTGGGGGCTTTTTTCTGTAAAGATGTCAGACAGAGGGTGGGTAACGTGGTAAAAACGGTGCAAGCAATTTCCCGGGCGGTTTAGTATAATCCCATCATACAACAGTCTATCTCATTTGGAGGAAAGGAACAAAGGAAAATGAAAGTATTAGGATTATCATTCGGAAGAAGAAACTCGAACTGTGACATTCTCTGCAAGGAGGCCCTGTATGGCGCACATGATGCGAATCCGGACGCCGAGATCCGCTTTATCAACACGCAGAGGCTGACCATTGGCCGCTGCCTGGGCTGCGGAGCCTGCTCCACGGCTCTGGAAAAGGGCAAAGACAACAACTGTATCGTCAAGGATGATTTCCAGATGGTAGAGGAGGCCGTGCGCGAGGCCGATTCCATCGTGCTTGTTGCACCGGTATACGTGCTGCAGCCGGTAGGCCAGTTCAAGGATTTTGTGGACCGCTTCTCCTGTCGTCATGACGTGTCGGCGATCAACTGGGTTCTGGACAAGAGAAGGACCGGCGAGCTTCCCGGCGATCCGGACGCTTTCCCGCAGGAGCGCTTTAAGAGGCGCACGATTTCCTATATCGCTGTCGGCGGAGCGACAACGGACAACTGGACGGCCATGGGCACCGCCACGCTGCATCTGTTCGGTTTCCCGCCCATGATGCAGGTCGTTTCCAACTACAACGCGAACGGGATGGGCGTAGTCGGCAATCCGTATCTGGATGAGACGCTGATCTCCCATGTGCAGGAGATCGGGAAACGCACTGTAGAGGCCTGGGCGAAGGATCCCAAAGATGTGGAATACTGGAATCCGAAGGATATGGGAACCTGCCCGGTCTGCCATCAGAATCTGCTGATGGTAAACGGCACGACCAACTGTCAGTGCCCGATCTGCGGCATCCACGGCAAGATTTCGATTGACGGCGAGAAGCTTAAAGTAACCTTCTCTGAGGATGAACAGGCGAGAGCGAGAAACACGTTCAGAGGGCTTCGGGAGCACACGACGGAAATCCAGGGATTTGGCGCGATCTGCGGGCCGAAGATTGCGGCGAACAAGGAATACCTTGACAAGCAGATGAACGAACGAATCAAGAAGTTTGAGGAGAATATCAACAGCTAAGCCCAGGACGAAAGGAGTGAGCGGATGAAGAAGTATGAAGCGCAGATCTGCGTGGTTGCGGCGGGGCCTTCCGGCCTTTCCGCCGCAGTGCAGGCAGCTCAGAACGGCGCAAAGGTAATCGTTCTGGAAAAGAACGCGGCGGTCGGCGGCGCGGCCAACATGGGCATGGGGCCCTTAGGCATCGGCACAAAGTATCAGAAGCAGCAGATGATCGACATTACAGTGGAAAAAGCATTCAACATGTTTATGGACTACACCCACTACAACGTGGATGCCCGTCTGATCAAGCGCTATTTTTCCCAGTCGGCGGAGACAATCCAGTGGCTGGAGGATTTGGGCGTGGAGTTTGAAGGCGCCTTCCGTTATTTCCCGCAGTCGGAGGCGACCTGGCATATCGTCAAAACCGGCCGGGCGATCGGTCCCCGTGCCGCTTCCTTTATGAACCGTGCTCTGTATCAGGCGGCGCTGGATCTGGGCGTGGAATTCCTGCTGGAGACACCGGCTTCCAAGATTTTGAAAGAGGACGGAAAAGTGGTCGGTGTGCTGGCAAAGGGACCCGACAACGAGGAAGTGGAAGTACGCTGCAAGGCGGCGATCATCTGTACCGGCGGAGCCGGGGCGAACAAGCAGATGATCAAGGATCTGATCGGCCTGGAGCATGGCAAGACCGTTTTCAATTTCGCTATTCCCGGTGTGATGGGCGACGGGCTGCGCATGGCCTGGGAAGCGGGCGCGGAACAGCTGCCGGTGCGTATTGAGATGGCTGCGGACTGCGGCGGCGGCGAACCGGCGAACAACGGCGTGTCGAACATCTTCAAGCAGCCAAACCTTTTGGTCAACCGCTTCGGCAAGCGCGTGATGAACGAAGATTTCATGCAGAATACCACCTATTTGAGCAACGTGGCCAACCACCAGAAAGACAAGACCGTCTTCAGTATCGTGGACACCTCGATTGTGAAATATTACGTGAAAAACGGTGTGGATGTGACGAGCCTTGTCGCGTCGGATCCGGATGTATCGGACTTTTATGAGGGCATGGAGGCACTGCAGGAGAACGGTTCCAAAAACTTCTTCGTGGCGGATACGATCGAGGAGCTGGCAGAAAAAGCGGGAATCAATGCCGAGAATCTGAAAGCGACGATCGATGAGTATAACTTCTTCTGCGACAGCTATGACCAGGAGTTTTTCAAGGATCCGCGTTACCTGCGCCCGATCTTCAAGGCTCCGTTTTATGCGGCGGCATTCCATCCGGGCGGATACGGAACCGTCGGCGGCGTGAGAATCAACGAAAACTGCGAGGCATGTGACAGTGAGTTTATGCCGATCCCCGGTCTTTACTGCGCGGGCGCGGACTCCTGCAACATCTACGATGACAGCTACATGTTCCTGCTTCCGGGCAACTCCATGGGATATGCGGTCAATACCGGGCGCATTGCCGGAATGAGCGCGGCGGAGTATGTAAAGAACAATTAAGTTTCTTTCACGAAAATGGATTTCCTATGCTGTTTTTGGCAGAGAGGAAAAATGTACTGTCAGAGTCTGCCGTTTTGACAGTCAGAGGAGAAGACAGATACTTTTGGATACACAGCTGGAATGATGGAAACTGAGTGAAAGAAACATGAAAATCGGAGGAAAAGATATGGCATTGATAACCATAGATGGAATCAGCCTGGAAGTGCCGG
>CAZXSN010000057.1:0-18601 GCA_964643295.1 uncultured Lachnospiraceae bacterium | reverse complement strand
GATACGGGACTTCAAATAGTGTATCTTTTTCAGAAGTAAAAGGAGAATGGAAAATGGCGAACTATGGTTATCCTGCTGTTTCCACAAAAAAAGAACAATGGGAATTCTGTCATCTTCCCTGATCGGGAATGCTGTTATACGCAGGGAGCTGACCTTGCGGATGCCTGTGAGACGGCAAAAGACCTTCTTTGCTTGACACTCTATGGTTGGTAGGAAAAAGGATCCGTTATTCCCAAACTTTCCGACATCGGTAAAATCAATGCCGAAGGGAATATTTTTTCACTTGTCTGCTTTGTCTGCTGGGACACGGCTGAATACAGAAAATTTTACTGCAATGGTCAGTAAAGAGACTATCGCAAACCCGGAATGAGTGAATACTTTGCCTTAGCAGGAGAATATTGATTTTCGCCAGCTTTGCACTTTGTACTTTGCATGCCGTTAAAGGATAAACCTGGTCTTTTGCAGTGATTTTCAGCTGTGCATGAGTTTTGACTTCCGGTCATTCCCTGTTTTTGCTGATGTGCTGCTGTTTTGCGATTCGGTGTGCTTTTATCAGGAGCGCCGTTTTTCCTGGCGCTCATCGCCTTCAAACGGATGGGAAATAGGTCCTTTGTGGTGAGATTCCACGTAACCGCACCGGCAGACGAACCTGTTGCCAGTGGAGCGTCTTAATCATTTTTAGCTGATATGGGAGCCAGGAGGGCAGAGATTTTGAGGCTCATAATTATTAATTAAACATGGTATGATTCAGGCATCAACAGGTGATTGCGGATGGTTCCGCTGCTTTTAAGCTTCACAATCCTGCTTAACATTCTTAAATTCTGGGACACCTTTTTAAGCTCCGCTTTTGGTCGGTTAAACACACCCCACTTCTTACCTTAAGTTGGGGGCGCGTCAAATAGCCTGTTCACCTTTAGCCGCTTTTCAGCCGAAAGTTCAGCCTTTTGACGCTGTAATCAAGGTATTTTACCGGACCTTCTGTTCAGGTTTACTAAATCTTCCCTTAATCCATCTTGACTAAGTACTACAAGTATGATAGCATGACATCATCCATTCCCTGAAAGGAGGAGATGTCTTGGCTGTCAACAAATGCTACAACAAATACAGCGACACCTATTACGCGTATGAAATAACATACGAATGGGATGAGGCTCAGCAAAAGAAGGTACGTCACAAACGTTGCGTCGGCCATTTCGATCCTGTTACAGGAGAACTCGTCCCTAATGGGACAAAGGGCAAACGCCAGCCAGACAAAGTCTCAGCCGGTACCACGCAGGAAAAAGCACAGCCTGATGCGAGGAAAAAGGAAGGGCTGGATCCGTCAGAGCTGAAAGAGATAGCCGTCCTGATTGATCAATTCGTGGCTGCTCTTGCCAAAAACTGCCAGAATCTGAGTGATGATATTCACCGAATTGCTGCGGGAACGGGGAAAAAGAAATCCAGGGCGTACAATTCTAAGCAAAATCAGCAGGAGAAGGACGCAGGCGAGGCCTAAAAAGATGTACAAAGACTTCCCGTTCAGTCGGCAGCGTTTTCCTTATCAGACAGGGCAAATCCACGACTTAAGAGGATCCCGCGCGGGTTACAGGAAGTGAAGATACTATCGCAGCCTTCAGACACAGGTTTCAAACTCCGAAAGAAGTCTTGACAAACCCTGCAAAAAGAGGACAATAAGAAAAAACGATCAAGGAAACCAGCCGACAGGATCGGCAGGTTCGTAAGATACGGGAAAGTACAGAAAGAAAGTTTACCCAGAAAGCAGGTGAAAGCAATGCTGCCCAAAGATCCGGTAATGCTGTTAAGCTATGTAAATACGCAGCTTCGGGACAATTACCCGTCCCTGGAAGAGCTGTGCCGCAGCCTGGATGCTGACCAGGCCGCGGTGGAAGATACGCTTCGGGCGATCGATTATACCTATGATGCCGACAAAAACCGCTTTGTGTAGCCTTACAGGACGGCGATTTTCTGCCTGTAGATTCGGATAAACAGAAAAAGCGAAAGCCCCATGGAGACGATCTCGGCGATCGGGAACGCCCACCACACGGCGGATAAGCCGAACGTTTTCGCCAGAAAGTAGGAGACCGGCAGGATTACAACCAGCTGTCTGGCAACGGAGGTGATCAGGCTGTACACGCCGTTGCCCAGGGCCTGAAAGACCGAGCCGACCACGATGCAGAAACCGGCGAAGATGTAGCTTAAGCTGATGATGCGAAGAGCCGGACAGCCGATGGCGAGCATCTCCTCCGAAGCGTCGAAAAGCCCCAGCAGAACATCCGGAAACAGCTGAAACACCGTCAGCCCTACAAGCATCATACAGACAGCGGCGATGATGCTTAAGCGGATGGTGTCGATGATGCGCTTTTTGTTTCGGGCGCCCAGATTGAAGGCCACGATCGGCACCATGCCGTTGTTTAAACCGAAGACCGGCATGAAGAAGAAACTCTGCAGCTTGAAGTAGACTCCGAACACCGCCGCCGCGGTGGAGGAGAACATTAAGAGGATCTTGTTCATGCAGAAGGTCATCACGGATCCGATGGACATCATGATGATGGAAGGGATACCCACCTGATAGATGACCTTCACGGTCGGCAGATGCAGCCGCAGGCGTTTTCCGCCCACGTGGATCTCCGGGTTTTTCTTCTTATTAAAGTACATTCCGAGGAGCATCGCCACGATCTGGCCGAACACGGTGGCAGCCGCCGCACCGGCCACGCCCATTTTCGGGAAACCGAACAGCCCGAAGATGAGAATCGGGTCAAAGATGATGTTGAGGATCGCGCCGGTGGCCTGGGTGATCATTGTATACACGGTTTTGCCCGTGGACTGCAGAAGCCGCTCAAAGGTCACCTGCAGAAAGGACCCGAAGGAGAACGTGCAGACGATTGACAGGTACTGCCTGCCGAACGTGACCAGCTCCGGGTCGGCATCCTTTCCGGCCAGGATCTGGAAATAGAGCCCGGAGCCGAAGATGCCGAAAAGCCCAAAGATAAGATAGGTGCATACGGCCAAGAGGATTCCGGTGTTGGCCGCCTGATCCGCCCGCTCATAGTTTTTTTCGCCCAGGCTTCTGGAAAGCAGAGAGTTGATGCCTACCCCGGTACCGGAGGCAAACGCGATCAGGAGGTTCTGTACGGGGAAAGCCAGAGAGACTGCCGTCAGGGCATTCTCGTTGATGCGGGAGACAAAAACGCTGTCGACCACGTTGTAGAGGGCCTGTACCAGCATCGACAGCATCATCGGCAGCGCCATCCCTAAAAGAAGTCTTCCAACGGGCATGTATCCCATCTTGTTTTCCTGCGGGCTTTCTTCCTGCAGGGTTTGTTCCTTGCTCATGTGTATGCACCTCATTTCTTAAACTAATCAGAGCAGTCTCTGCCAGGGAATTAGAAGTATCCTTACGGGCTTACCCCTAAATAAGGAAAGGTCTTTGAAAATTCGCGCCCGGAAGGGCAGGGGCTTAAACGAAAGCCCAACAGACGATATTGTAATGAATCACAAAATGATTGTCAATGAAAAGATAGACTGCTATAATAAAGCCCTAAGGCGGGAGCCGGGAAAGAGACGGGCATTTTTCACCCGCTTTGGGTTCCTGACGGAATGATGAGAGGAGATAGGTTATGGACAAAGAGCAAAAGAGGAAGATACGCAAACGGCTGCAGATCCTTTCCTATGTGGTGATCGGGATTGCCCTCGTGTACATCTTCTACGTGGGGCTCGTAAAGCGCTCGCTGGGGGTGGATTACTACGTCGTGCTGATTGGCTGCCTGGCCGTTTTCTGGCTTTTAAACGATGTGCTGATCATCGTGATGACGAAGGACTTTGAGGGAAAGACACCGGAGCAGATCAAAGCCTACAAAACCTATGCGCTGTTAAACCTCTTAGGACTGGCGGGCTTAGGATTTTTCGCCCTTTCCCTAAACAGCAGCAACGGAATGCTGGGTGTTCTCGTCTATGTGATGACGATGATGACCAAGCGCAAATATCTGGATATGTACCGCAAAGCCCCGGAGCAGGCGGAGCCTACTCCGATTCCGCAAGGCGGCGCCCAGAAAGCGGGCCTGGAGGAAGATGCGGGAGAGGAAGAAGCGGAAGAGGACGAGGCGGATAAGGAGGTTTACTTAGAGTCAGAGAACGAGTCCAATAAATCCAGGGAGTCCGAAGAGTTTGAGGAGATTGATTTCGAGGAGGACCCGGAAGCGGAATGGGGAATTGCATCGGGTGAGAAACGAAAAGAGGAGCCCGGCAAAGAGTCTGAGGAAGGGTGATTGTTTAAGCCGCTTGGAACCCTTTTTCAAGCAGAGGAAACAAAATTTAAAAAGACAGGAGAGATAAGAAATGCTGGAAGATTTAAAGCAGCGGGTGTACGAGGCAAATATGCTGCTGCCCAAGTATCACATGGTGACCTTCACCTGGGGGAATGTCAGCGAGATTGACCGGGAATCGGGACTGTTCGCGATTAAGCCGAGCGGTGTGGAGTATGAGAAACTTACGCCCGACGACATGGTCATCATGGATCTTAACGGCAACAAGGTCGAGGGTAAGTATAACCCCTCCTCCGATACCAAGACGCATATCGAGCTGTACAAATCCATGACGAAGATCGGCGGGGTTGTGCATACGCATTCCCCGTGGGCGACGAGCTGGGCGCAGGCGGGAAGACCCATTCCCTGCTACGGGACCACCCACGCGGACTACATTTACGGGGAAGTGCCCTGCCTGAGAGTCTTAAGCAGGGAAGAACTCAAAGAGTACGAGAAGAATACCGGGGTGCTGATCGCGGACTACTTTAAGGATAAGGACTATGAGGCGGTTCCGGTTGTGCTGTGCAAAAACCACGGCCCCTTTGCCTGGGGCACGGACGCCTTCAATGCCGTGCACAACGCGGTGGTGCTGGAGGAAGTCGCCAAGATGGCGGCCCGCTGCGAGATGATCAATCCGCAGGTGAAACCTGCTCCGCAGGAACTGCAGGATAAGCACTACTTCCGCAAGCACGGGGAGAATGCCTATTACGGGCAGGGCCATCACTGATGCTGAAGGTATTCCTGGTGGAGGATGAGGTTGTGATCCGCAGCGGGATCAAAAACAGCATCCCCTGGGAAAAGGAAGGGTTCGAATTTGTCGGCGAGGCCAGCGACGGAGAGCTGGCCTATCCGCTGATTAAAAAGGAAAAGCCGGATATCCTGATTACGGATATCCGGATGCCGTTTATGGACGGGCTGGAGTTAAGCCGCATCGTCAAAAAGGAGCTGCCTCAGATCAAAATCCTGATCTTAAGCGGCTACAACGAGTTCGACTACGCGAAACAGGCGATCGATATCGGTGTGACCCAGTACCTGCTCAAGCCGATCAGTTCCGCGAAGCTGATCGAGACGCTGCGGGAAGTCGGCGAGGATATCAAAAAGGAGCGCGAGCACGACCGTCTGCTGGAGCGCTACCGCAAAGAGCGGGAGGAAAACGTCCACTTAGAGCAGCAGAAACTCTGGAGCGCTTTAATCTCCAACAGCCTTTCCATGGCGGAACTCGTGGAGGGAGGGCATCGGGTAGGCATGGAGTTTATGGCCCCGGTCTACCTGGTCTTCCTCTTTCAGTTCTCCCAGCGCGGCGCGTTTCCCGCTGACGGTTCCCGCGACGCGATCGAGGCGGAAGAGCGCATTGTAAATCTGGCGCAGAGCTGGCCGCAGGTACTCACCTTTGACCGCAGCCCGGACGGCTGGGTCTTTCTAATCAAGGCGGAGACTGACGAGGAAGCGTCCAGGCGTCTGAAAGAATGCGAACAGGAGCTGACTAATCTTATCGAAGAGTACCCGAACATGGAGTACTTTGGCGGCGCCGGGCAAAGTGTGCACCGGGTGGGCGATATTAGAAACTCCTACCAGGAAGCCTGGCGGGCTTTTGCCAGCCGCTTTTTCGGCGCTCCCAACCGCATCGTGCATGCGCAGGAGCAAAGCGGGGAGCAGAAGGAAGACGGGGAGAAGATCGCCATCGGGGATCTTACGTTCCATAGGGAGGACCGGGAAATGGTGGAGCGGTTCCTTCGAAACGGCACAAAAGAGGAAGTGCCGGATTTTGTGGAGGAGTATTTTTCCCGCATCGGCTTAAAAGAAGTGCAGTCCCAGCTCTACCGCCAGTACATCTTAATGGATCTTTTCTTCTGCGCCGCCGATTTCCTGGAAAAGCTAAAGATTGAAAGGGAAAGCCTGCCGGAATCCTGCCGGGATCTTAACGAGCTGGTTTTGGCATCCTCTTTGCCTGAGATGGAGGAGAAAGTAAAGACACTGCTCACCGAGACGCTGAAGCTTCGTGATCAGCATGCGAGGAACCGCTGCAGCGCGGTCTTAGAAGAAGCGAGACAGTTTATCCAGGAGAACTATCAGCGGGAGGATATGTCCTTAAACACGGTAGCTTCCCAGGTGAATATGAGCCCCAGCTATTTCAGCGCCATCTTCAGCGCCGAAACGGGACAGACCTTTGTTGAGTATCTGACCCAGGTAAGGCTGGATAAGGCGAAGGAGCTTCTGATGTGCACAAACCTGCGCACCGCGGAGATCGGCTATCAGGTCGGCTATAAGGATTCCCACTACTTCAGCTACATTTTCAAGAAGGTCGTGGGCTGCAGCCCCAAGGACTATAAAAACCGCCGGTAACGGAGGTGTTTTTCTATGCGTATCAACAGGAAGAAACTTTTGCTTGCGGCGCTTGTATCCTTCCTTGTCACCGGCTGCGGAGCGAGGGAGAGAAACGATTCCCCGGCGCTTTTGCAGACCGAGGAGGAAGTGGATGAGAGCCTGATCGCGGTCGGTTTCTCCCAAGTGGGGGCCGAATCGGACTGGCGGGCCGCCAACACGGAGTCGATTCGCTCCGCTCTTACCGCGGAAAACGGCTTTTACCTGATCTATGAGGACGCCCAGCAGAAACCGGAAAACCAGCTCAAAGCCGTGCGCAGTTTTATCCTTCAGGAAGTGGATTTCATCGCCCTCTCGCCGATTGTGGAAACCGGCTGGGAGTCGGTATTGCAGGAGGCCAAAGATGAGGGGATTCCGGTGATCCTGGTTGACCGCATGGCGCAGGTTCCTGATTCTCTTTTTACCTGCTGGCTTGGCTCCAACTTTGAGCAGGAAGGCGAAACGGCGGCCAGGTGGCTGGCTGATTACCTGAAAAGTACAGGAAGGGATGAGGAGCCGGTAAACATCGTAACCTTACAGGGAACTTTAGGATCGACCGCCCAGATCGGGCGCACGGAAGGCTTTGCCAAAGTGATGAGCGAGCATCCCAACTGGCGGATGCTGGAGATGCAGGATGCCGATTTTACGCAGGCCAGAGGCCGGGAAGTGATGGAGGATCTGCTCTCTAAGTATGAAGACATCGATGTGGTGGTCTGCGAAAACGACAACATGGCCTTTGGAGCCGTGGATGCGATCAAGTCGGCGGGCAAAACCTGCGGCCCTGAGGGGGAGATTACGATTCTTTCCTTTGACGCGGTAAAAGCCGCGCTGGAGGCCATGATCGAGGGGGAAATCAACGCGGATTTTGAGTGCAATCCCTTACACGGACCTAAGTTGGCGGAAATTTTGCACACGCTTTCATCCGGCGGATCCGTGGAGCGCATCCAGTACATGGAAGAAACCTATTTTGACACCGGCATGGACCTGGAAAGCCTGCTTGCAAAACGGGCATATTAACGGCAGGCTAATGCTGATAGTTCGCTGAAAAAAAGTTTGCGCGGGGGAAACGTCTGCTTTCCGTCAGGGTTTTTAAGCGGAATCGCCGCGCGGCGAACAGGCGGGGAGAAAAGAAAGCGGGGACGAAGAGATGAGGAAGCGGAACCTTTCCATGAAAAACAGGCTGTATCTTTTGATGCTGGTATGCCTGATTCCTCTGACGGTCATTATCGTCTATCTGATGGTGCTGATGAACCGCTTTTCTCTGCGCTACGACGGCATCGTGGAAAACATCACGGCGGCGAACGCCTACAACATCAAGTTCAAGGAAGACTTAGACTACTCGATGTATATCATTGTGGCCAACTCTGAGCGGGCGGAGGAACTGATCGGCACAAGCCAGCCCGGGGCGATGATTGAAAAGGCCAGAGAGACCTTTCAGGGGCTCTATGACGCGGCGGATTCTGATTACGCGAAAAGCGGCTTAAATAGGATTCTGCGCTGTCTGGATACGCTGAACGACCGCGCGGATGAGATCATTCAGGATTCCCAGATCAGCGGAACGTATGTGAAAAACATGGAGCGGCTGGATATGGATATCCGCATCCTCACCGAACTTATTCAGGAGCAGATCCAGGAGTATATCTACTATGAGACTACCAACCTGGAAGTGCTGCGGGAGGGAATCCGCGCGGATGTGGACCGGGTGATCCGCATCATGACCGTGGTTATCGCGGCTATCTTAGTCGGCGCACTGCTGCTCAGCCGCAAGGTGATGGCCGGTATTACCGGGCCGATCGGACGGCTCTGCCAGATGACCAGGAAGGCGGCCAGCGGGGATTTTGGAGTCCGCGCCCAGGAGGGCGGTATCGAGGAACTCTCGGTGCTCAACGAATCCTTTAACCGCATGGTGGCCCAGCTGGGGGACTTGGTCGAGGGGATCAAGACGGAGCAGAGGAATCTACGGGCCACGGAACTCAAACTTTTGCAGGCGCAGATCAACCCCCATTTCCTTTATAATACGCTGGATGCCATCATCTGGCTGGCGGAATCCGGGCAGAAGGAGCAGGTGGTCAGCATGGTCTCCGCTCTCTCCGACTTTTTCCGCACGACCTTGAGCAAAGGCCGCGATTATATCTCCGTGCAGGAGGAGGAAGCGCATATCCGAAGCTATCTGCAGATTCAGCAGTTTCGCTATCAGGATATCTTAGAGTATGACATTCAGATCCCCAGGGAACTTTACGGGTACCAGGTTTTAAAGCTTACACTGCAGCCGCTGGTGGAGAACGCGCTCTACCACGGGATTAAGAATAAAAGGGGACTGGGCCACATCCTGGTGACGGGAAGAAAAGAGGGAGAGCGTCTTTTCTTTACCGTGCGCGATGACGGAATCGGCATGGAGGAGGAGCAGTTAAGAAGTGTGCGCCGCATTATCGCCGGGGAAGGGACACAGGAGAGCGATTCTTCCGGCTTTGGGCTTTTCAACGTGCAGCAGCGGCTGCAGTTAAACTATGGGGCGGAGTACGGAATTCGAATCGAGAGCGTCTACGGCAGCGGCACCAGAGTCACCGTGGAGATGCCTGCCCTTCTGGATACTGCCGCAAACGATGTGCTTTCCGATCACACTGTCTCAGAGGTCGCCGGTTTCCGGGCCGCCGTTCCTGGGGGCGCTTAAAATACCGAAGCTGATCACTTTTCTGAATTTCTGCAGATCAACGACGCCTGAGGAAACGTAAAATTTCCCACCTTTTTCCTAAAAATACACCCCTTTTGCCGGAATGAAAGTCAGGGCGGAAAAAAAGCACACCATTTCCCAAAAGAAATCGGTAGCGAATCTGACCGGTTTATTGTAGAATAAGGATACCAGGAGCCGATTAAGGCTTTAAGATCACGCGCACAGGGGTGCGCGGAAAGAACGTTTAAGGAGGAAAAGGAATGAAGAAGAAAGTTTTGGCAGTTGTCTGCTGTGCCGCCATCGCGGCAGGCGTGCTCTCCACCACCGCGATGGCGGATGAGCTGATCAAGGTCGGCATTATCAACAACGACCCGAACGAGTCCGGTTACCGTACCGCGAATGACGCGGACATGAAAGCGACCTTTACCGAGGAGAACGGCTATGAGGCTTCCTTCGCCTACAGCCTGGACAACGCAGAGCAGATCGCAGCCGCGCAGCAGTTCATTCAGAACGGCGTAGATTACCTGCTGCTCTCCGCGGCGGATACCGCCGGCTGGGACACCGTTTTGCAGGATGCCCAGAATGAAGGCATCAGCGTGATTTTGTTTGACCGTACCATCGACGCGGATGAGAGCCTCTATGTTGCTTCCATCATCTCCGATATGGCCGCGGAAGGCAAGACCGCTGTTGACTGGCTGGCAAACGAGGGACTGGATGAGTACAACATCATCCATATCCAGGGCGTGATGGGCTCCGCTGCGCAGCAGGGACGTACCGGTGCGCTGGAAGAGAAAGTAGCCGCGGAAGACAACTGGAACATCGTTGTACAGCAGACCGCGAACTGGAACGCTGAGGAAGCGACCGAGATCGTGCAGTCCGTGATCGATTCCAAAGAGCCGTTCAATGTAATCTATGCGGAGAACGACAACATGGCGCAGGGCGCTGTGGCCGCTCTGGATGCCGCCGGCATCACCCATGGCGTAGACAAAGACGTCATCGTGATGGGCTTTGATACCAACAAGTGGGCTCTGGAAGAGCTGCTTGCCGGAAACTGGAACTACGACGGACAGTGCAATCCGTTCCAGGCAGCCTACATCGATGAGATCATCAAGGGGCTGGAGAACGGCGAAGAACCCGAGCAGAAGGTTGTCATCATGGATGAAGTTGGCTTCGATGCCAGAACGATCACCCAGGAGGATGTGGACAACTACGGGATCTGATCATCCGGTAAGGCCGATCTGCTGGTAAAGCTGAATGATCCGGAAAGAAAGCCGGCAGGAAGAAAGCAGACCGGAAAGGAAAATTTAAAAAAGAAATGAGAAGGGCGCGGCGCGGCGGAACTGGGCGCCGCGCCTTTTTTCAGGCAGGAAACCTTTCCCGCGTCAGGTGATTCAAACGCGGCTGCTGCAGGGAAGATTTCCTGTGGGAGAGAAAAAATGGCTTCGAAGGCGTCTTTCACATAAAACGGGCGGTGAAAGGAAAGGACATAAAAATCCGGCGCCCCGAAGCGAAAAGAAAGGAGGGATTGCATCGGTGAAAGAGGAATCCTTACTGGAGATGAGAAACATCTCCAAGATCTTCCCTGGCGTACGTGCCCTGCAGAATGTCGATTTTACCCTCTGCGCGGGGGAGATTCATGCGCTGATGGGTGAGAACGGTGCGGGAAAATCGACTCTGATCAAGGTACTGACCGGTGTGTATGAAAAGGACGGAGGGCAGATCTTCCTGAAGGGACTGAATAAGGAAGCGGTGATCCGTTCCCCGCAGGATGCCCAGCGGTTAGGAATCAGCACTGTGTATCAGGAGATCACGCTCTGCCCCAACCTGTCGGTGGCGGAAAACATGTTCATCGCCCGAGGAAAGGGCTTTGTGCAGAACTGGCGCAAGATGAATGCGGACGCGGACCGCATCTTACGGTCGCTGGATATCCCGGCGCAGGCGACGCAGCAGCTCTCCAGCTGTTCGATCGCCGTGCAGCAGATGGTGGCCATTGCCCGGGCCGTGGATATGGACTGCAAGGTGCTGATCCTGGATGAGCCGACTTCCTCGCTGGATGAGCAGGAAGTGGAGAAGCTCTTCGGGCTGATGCGGGATTTAAAGGCCCGGGGTGTGGGGATTATCTTTGTCACCCATTTCCTGGATCAGGTCTATGAGGTGTGCGATAAGATCACGGTGCTTCGCGACGGACAGCTGGTCGGAGAGTACAAGATCGAGAACCTGCCCAGGGTACAGTTAGTCTCCAAGATGCTGGGCAAGGATTTAAACGACACCGAGGATATCCGTTCGGACAGCGAGGTTTACAGTCAGCCGGATGCCGATGTGCGGGTGCTGGAGGCTGAGAACCTGCAGAGCAACGCGGGGATCAAACCCTTTAACTTCTATATCAAAAAGGGCGAGGTCAACGGCTTTACCGGACTTTTGGGATCCGGCCGCAGCGAGTGTGTGCGGGCAATCTTCGGCGCGGACCGCGTGATCGGGGGAACCGTAAAGAAGTACGGGAAACCGATCAGGATCGCCAAGCCGATCGACGCCATGAAAAACGGGATCGCCTACCTGCCGGAAGACCGCAAGGTGGACGGGATTATCGGCGATCTGTCCGTGAGGGACAACATCATTCTCGCGCTTCAGGTGCTGAAAGGATTCTTCCATCCGTTCTCCAAGTCGCAGGCCTACAAGTTCGCGGATGAGTACATCAAGCTGTTGGAGATCAAGACGGCCTCCGCGGATACGCCGATCAAGTCGCTTTCCGGCGGCAATCAGCAGAAGGTAATCCTCGCCAGGTGGCTGCTTATGAATCCGGAATACTTAATCCTCGATGAGCCGACGCGCGGGATCGATATCGGTACCAAGGTGGAGATCCAGAAGCTGGTCTTAAAGCTCGCCTCCCAGGGAATGAGCGTGACCTTCATCTCTTCGGAAACGGATGAGATGCTGCGCACCTGCTCCCGTCTGATCGTCATGCGCGACCGGAAGGTGGTAGGGGAGCTGTCCGGAGACGATCTTACACAGAACAAGATCATGAATACAATCGCGGGAGGTGGACGGGAATGAGCAATCAGAAGAAAGGGAAACTGTCCGGTCTGGTGCATAATCAGATCTTCATTCCGATCGTGGCCCTGCTGATTCTGACGGTTTTTAACCTGATCCTGGAGCCTGGGTTTTTCTCGATTACCCTGGTGCATAACAGTAACGGAGATCCGGTTTTGTCCGGTTCCTTAATTACGATGCTGGATAAAGGATCCGAGCTGGCCATTCTGGCAATCGGCATGACACTGGTCACCGCGGCGGCCGGCGGGCAGGATATCAGCGTGGGCGCCGGGATCGCGATCACCGGTTCCGTGATCTTACGCATCGTCTGCGGCGGGAGTTCCCGCGCGGATACGATTCAGGTGCCGATCATCGTGGCTTTCCTGGTGGCCTGTCTCGTGGGTATGCTCTGCGGAGCGTTCAATGGTATCCTGGTGGCCCATTTCCATATCCAGCCGATGGTGGCAACTCTGATCCTGTACACAGCGGGGCGGTCGATTGCCGCCTGGATCAACAATAACGAACTGCCGATCATCAATGATCCGCGTTTCGGCTATATCGGCGGGTTTATCCCCGGTATTCCGATCCCGACTCCGGTGTTTGTGACGATCGCCTGCATTATCGTGATCGCCCTGGTGCTTCGCTTTACAAACCTGGGCCTTTACACGCAGGCGGTGGGGATCAACGAGAATTCTTCCCGGTTAAACGGCTTAAATCCGACCTTCATCAAGTTTTTAAGCTTCGTGATTCTGGGTGTGTGCGTGGCTGTCTGCGGTCTGATCAAGGTGAGCCGTCTGTCCACGATCAACTATTCGGTTATCGCCAAGGATATCGAGATGGATGCCATCCTGGCGGTGGCTCTGGGCGGCAATTCCCTAAGCGGCGGCAAGTTTAACATGGCCTCCTCCATCCTCGGTGCCTACGTAATTCAGTTCCTGGAAACGACGCTTTATAAGCTGAAAGTTTCCTCTGTCGCGCTTCCGGCCTACAAGGCGGTTGTCGTGATCGTGCTGGTTGTCATCAGTGCCCCTGTGGTGCGCGAGAAGCTCTCGTCGTTTGGCAAGAAACACAACCTGCAGAAGGAGGCGGCCTGATTATGAAGGGAAATAAGAAAAAAGGCATCTCGGATGCGAATTTACTTTTGACGATCACGATCGTGGTCTTTTTCCTGATGTATATCGGTGCCGTGATCTTCCTGGGAAGCGGCTTTCGCCGTCCGCAGGCGTTCTTAAATATCCTGAATACGAACGCGGCGCTGATTATCATCTCCTGCGGCATGAGTCTGGTCATGATCACCGGCGGGATCGATATCTCGGTCGGCGGCGTGACGGGCCTGATTACCATGTGCTGCGCGGTGCTTCTGGACTTTGGCGGAGGAAATGTTCCGATGGCCATCGCCCTGGCGTTAGGGATCGGGCTGGCCTTCGGCGCGGTCGAAGGGTTCCTGGTAGCCTACCTGGATATCCAGCCGTTCATTGTCTCCCTGGCGGGGATGTTCTTCTCAAGAGGCATGACGACGATTGTGCACGACGCGCCCTTTAACGTAGCCAATGAGGCGTTCACGGCTCTTAAAAATACACGTATCATCGTTCCGGGCCTGGGATCCGTGAACCGCAAAGGAATCTACGTGGATGCCTATATCGAGATCGGTGTGCTTGTCGCGATTCTGATTGTGATCGCCATGTTCTGTCTGCTTCGCTGGACAAAACTGGGCCGTTCCTTCTACGCGGTAGGCGGCAACAAACAGAGTGCCCTGATGCTGGGCATTAACGTGAAGAGAACAAAATTTCTCGCGCATCTGCTCTGCGGACTGTTAGTCGGCATCGGCGGCTTTGTGTACTTCCTGCATGTAGGTTCCGGTTCGCCTTCCCATGCGACCGGTCTGGAGATGGACGCGATCGCCTCCTCGATCATCGGAGGAACACTTTTAAGCGGCGGCGTGGGGAACATCATCGGCACTCTCTTTGGTGTGCTCTCTTTGAGCACGATCCAGAACATTGTCTCCAGCGCCGGGCTTAACGATGCCTGGTGGACCGGCATTACGATCGCCGCGATGCTGTGTCTGTTCCTGGTCATCCAGAGTGTGGTGCTGGCAAGAAAGAAGAAAGGCTGACACGATCGGGGATTCGCCCGCAAAGGTGGTTTTTCGAAACGAAGAGGTAAGCAGCAGCTGTCCGTGCATCTGTGCGGGCAGCTGTTTGTATGCACGAGAACGGGATAACTTCTTTTACAGGAAGCTTCGAATGGCCGAAACGAAGGGACTTTTTGTTTACCCTTATGACCGCCCGTGCTTTTAAGGATGGGGATTCTTTGGGGAATTTCTTAGAACCCTTAACGTTGCCTGGAGAGCCTGTTTTCTAAAAGCCAACCGGTTAAAAAGAAACAGGCAGTGAATGTAAGGAGATTGAAAAAGGAGACCGGCAGCAGGGCAAAAGCAGCCTGGGGCATGGTTTCCACCCCCGTAAAGTCCATGGGCAGCAGGGTGCTTAATCCGATGATCAGCAGAATCAGCAAAAGAAAGAGGATAACGCTTGCCATGGCGTTTGGACGTCTGGTTTTTGTAAGCAGACCGCTTAGCGTGATGGAAAGGAAAGCGGCGCAGATGAGCGAAAAAAAGGTGACCAGTGCGGTAAGTCCCAGGGAAACCAGACTGAGGAAAAAGGTTGGCAGAGGGACTCGGATGTTTTGGAGTGTGGACTTAATCAGCGCAAAAAGGCTCCCCTCCTGCGGATGATAGAGACTGTAAAGCACCACATCGACAGCAAGCAGTGCCGCGGCGAAGGCGGCGATTCCCATCCCTTCCAGGAGCGTGGTCAGCATCCGGGAGAGGATGAGCGCAAAGCCGGAAACCGGAGAGGACGATACCGGGCAGTGTTCTTTCAGGGAAAGGATACGAAAGTAACGGATGACGGTCAGGAGAAAGAGCGTAATGAGACAGCCCCAGAAAAGGAAAATGAGCAGCGCTCCGCATAGTTCTATCCCCGGTTCGTTTCCCGTAAAAAGGATGAACAGGTAGAAAAGCTCCAGCAGTCCAATGGCGCCGATCATAAAAAGCAGCGTCCGGCGGTTTTTATTCAGTTCGTATTGAATCAGTTTCCCCATGATGCGCCTCCCGGCCTTCAGCCTCTTTCGCTGCGGGTTTCAGGAAAGATGCCCCGCAGCGGGAAAGTTCTTCGCTGGATTAGTGGATTAGGTAACAGACGTTTTTTGTGCTGTTCATCTTCCATCTTACATCCCTCAGGGAAGAAAAGTCTGTAAAAGCATCTTAGATCTTTCTTAAGGTTACATGAATTTCAGGATCCGGCCCGGGATGCGGGATGAACGGAGGGTTAAACAGCAGCCGATAACCGAAAAGAGGAGAAATCCGGAAAGACTGAAAGGACTAATGGCCGGATGCACCTTTAGGTTATATTCCATGCAGGGCTCCAGCGGAAACTAAAGCATCAGAAGATCAGAAGTTCCTGCATTCTTTAAACGGATGGGAGAAATGCTTCCTGCCAGATTCCCAGGACACTATTATAACAAATATGTTGACAAAAATGGGAGAGGCGGATATAGCAGGATCCGTAGACATAGGGTGAAAAACGAGGCGCGATCAGGAAATGAAGAAAAGGAAGTGTCTTGCTTACGGGGAAGAACGCAAGCGCGAAAAATAAGTGTGCTGGATGCCTTATCTAAGTATCTGAACGCCGCCGCGCTGATCAGAGACAGGAAACTCAGGAAAACTTGCAAAGACAGAAAAGCGCTCTGGAAAACCTTAAGCGCTCTGAGGGGAAGAGACTGAACTAGAGCGGGAAGAGCAGATCCCAAAATCGTTAACAGACGAACGGTATCCGCTGACAGGCGGCATATCCGTCAAGTTCAAGGAATCCCTTTGTGCTTTGCAGGAATGCTTCGCGGAAGGAAAGTTTGTGGCGGCTTATGATCGGTCGGACAGAAATCTTCATCTTAAGATCGCTAAACATGCGGAGAAGAAAGAGAAGAATGAGAAGCATCTGAATACCGGTCCGCAGCCGGCCACGGGAAGATGCCGGTTTTGGGAGGCTGCAAACATGGCGAAACCGATGTGCCTAAGAGGGAATGCCGGCGTTTACTGCGAAAAAGGAGGAGCCCAATGATCGATAGGGAGAATAAGGAAGAGTTCGGGGAAGAAGCGGAACAACAAAGGAATGCTGTGAATAAAGCAGCCCAGGTCTCTTCGTCTTCCAAAAACGTCTCGGACAGGAAAGTGGCTGAGCTGGTGGAGAGTGTGCAGCACATTGACCAGGTTTTGACACAACTGGTTGGCAATCTGCCTTTTTTGGGAGAGGGTGTGGAACCGCTTCCCCCGGGAACGAAGAAGAAGAAAAAACAGTAGAAGAACAGGAAGGATCGGAATGATCAGGAAAAACCCGGGGGAAGGAACTCTTGGAGAAATGCGCTTTGAAAGTCTCATCGGCCTGGTCCTGTCTGAGTAAAGAGGCAAAGGAGGAAAAGAGCTTCACATTTACATCTGTCGATGGAAGCCTCTTACATCCATGAAGGACGATCTTCCGCAGTGAGGGAGGTCCCCTGCCTTTTCCCTGCCCGCGGCAGATGCACAGAAGTTTTACAGGCAGGGACAGGTACGGTTCGCCGACGAACCATATATAAGGAAAGAAAAATTCAGGCAGGAGTTCTTCATAGCCCCCCGGCAGCCAAATTTGAAATCTTCTGGTAATGCTTGACTTTTCCGGAGCCGCTGTGGTATACTAGCCGCGCGTATGGAAGAAAGGGGCATTACTATGCCCAAAATTTGATCGACAACCGTTAAGAAAATCAGGAGAGTGAGGTGGAAGGTTGTGCGCACAAGAATCACGTTGGCATGTACGGAATGCAAGCAGCGTAACTACAACATGACGAAAGACAAGAAGGCCCATCCGGAACGAATGGAGACGAAAAAGTACTGCCGTTTCTGCAAACGGCATACCGTACACAAGGAAACCAGGTAAACAGATTTCGGGCGAAGGAAGGTGAACAGTATGGCAAAGTCGGCAAAGACAGAGGTGTCTCCCGTAAAAAAATGGGTGAATGGGCTCAAAGCTGAGTTCAAGAAGATCATTTGGCCTACCCGCCAGGACGTCGTGAAACAGACCACTGCAGTCGTCGCGGTGTCGGTTGTGCTCGGATTCATTATCGCGGTTCTGGACTTTCTCATCCAGAACGGCATTGATATTCTGGTGACGCTTGGAGCCTGAGACAATTCACGGAAGGCAAGGGTGATTGTATGGAAGAGGCATGCTGGTATGTGGTCCATACCTATTCAGGCTATGAGAATAAAGTAAAGGCCAACATTGAGAAGACGATCGAGAACAGACATCTGGAGGATCAGATCCTGGAAGTGAGGGTTCCGCTGCAGGATGTCATTGAGACGAAAAACGGATCCAAGAAAACGGTTCAGAAGAAAATGTTCCCTGGCTATGTTCTTCTCTATATGATCATGAACGACGATACCTGGTATGTGGTGCGCAACACCAGAGGAGTCACCGGATTCGTCGGCCCGGGTTCCAAGCCGGTGCCGCTGACGGATACGGAGATGTTCAACCTCGGCATCCAGTCGTCGAACGTGGAGGTGGACTTCCAGATCGGTGATACGGTCGATGTCGTCGACGGTGTCTGGAAAGATACGGTCGGTGTGGTGCAGGCCATCAATCAGAACAAGCAGAGCGTCACAATTAATGTGGAGCTGTTCGGGCGTGAAACGCCGGTAGAGATTAACTTCTCGGATATCCGCAAAGTGTGAGCCGACAGCTTTTTAAGACAGGCATCAGTTTTTGGCTGGTGCGTTCAGTGGGAGGGAAAACCCCCGCTAATACCACAAGGAGGTCATTCATATGGCAAAGAAAGTAACAGGATATATTAAGCTGCAGATTCCTGCCGGCAAGGCGACGCCGGCACCCCCTGTAGGCCCGGCGCTTGGTCAGCACGGCGTGAACATTGTACAGTTCACGAAGGAGTTCAACGCCAGGACAGCGGACAAGGGCGACCTGATTATTCCGGTCGTGATCACCGTCTACGCGGACAGGAGCTTTACCTTTATCACCAAGACCCCGCCCGCGGCCGTTCTGCTTAAGAAGGCATGCAACATCAAGTCGGGATCCGGTGTGCCCAACAAGAATAAGGTAGCGACGATCTCCAAGGACAAGATCCGTGAAATCGCCGAGACGAAGATGCCGGATCTGAACGCGGGCAGCCTGGAGGCCGCCATGAGCATGATCGCCGG
>CAZXSN010000056.1:0-18936 GCA_964643295.1 uncultured Lachnospiraceae bacterium | reverse complement strand
TTTAACGTTGCTCAGCGTCAGGCCACCAAGGATGCAGGCCGGATCGCCGGACTGGATGTCAAGCGTATCATCAACGAGCCGACGGCTGCTGCGCTGGCATACGGGCTGGACAACGAGAAAGAGCAGAAGATCATGGTTTATGACCTTGGCGGCGGTACCTTCGATGTGTCAATCATCGATATCGGGGACGGCGTAATCGAGGTGCTGGCGACCAACGGCGACAACCGGCTGGGCGGCGACGATTTTGATCAGAGGATCACAGACTACATGATCGCTGATTTCAAGGCCAAGGAAGGCATTGATCTGTCCAATGACAAGATGGCGCTCCAGAGGCTGAAGGAAGCGGCGGAGAAGGCCAAGAAGGAACTCTCCTCCTCGACCACGACCAATATCAACCTGCCGTTTATCACGGCGAATGAGAGCGGCCCGAAGCACTTTGAGATGGATCTGACCAAGGCCAAGTTTGATGAACTCACCCATGACCTGATCGAGCGCACCACGATCCCGGTGCAGAATGCTCTTAGGGACGCAGGGATTACGCCGAGCGATCTGAGCAAGGTGCTGCTGGTAGGCGGTTCCACCCGTATCCCGGCAGTGCAGGAAAAGGTAAGACAGCTGACGAACCACGATCCGAGCAAGACGCTGAACCCGGATGAATGCGTGGCCATCGGTGCCTGCATCCAGGGCGCCAAGTTAGGCGGGGATACCAGTACCGCTGATATCCTGCTTCTGGATGTCACTCCGCTGTCGCTGTCCATCGAGACCTTAGGCGGTGTAGCGACGAAGCTTATCGAGCGCAATACGACGATTCCCACGAAGAAGAGCCAGGTATTCTCCACTGCGGCGGATAACCAGACCGCTGTGGATATCCATGTGGTACAGGGTGAGCGCCAGTTTGCGCGGGACAACAAGACCTTGGGACAGTTCCGTCTGGATGGCATCCCGCCTGCAAGAAGGGGCATCCCGCAGATCGAGGTTACCTTTGATATCGATGCGAACGGCATCGTGAACGTGTCGGCCAGAGATTTAGGCACCGGCAAGGAGCAGCACATCACGATCACGTCCGGCTCCAACATGTCCGAGGCGGATATCGAGAAAGCCGTGAAGGAAGCAGCCGCTTACGAGGCCCAGGACCGCAAGCGCAAGGAAGGAATCGACGCCAAGAACGACGCCGACTCGCTGGTGTTCCAGACCGAGAAAGCGCTGGAGGAGGTAGGCGACAAGCTCGACTCCTCTGACAAGGCTACTGTGCAGGCGGATCTGCAGGCTCTGAAAGATGTGATTGCGAAGTGCGGCGATGAGATGACCGATTCGCAGGTGGATGAGCTGAAATCCGGCAAGGAGCGCCTAATGAACAGCGCCCAGCAGCTGTTTGCCAAGGTGTATGAGCAGGCGCAGAACGCGGCCGGTAATACCGGTTCTGCGGGTCCGAACGGTTCTGCAGGCCCCGGCCCGGATATGGGCGGCTCCGGCAGTTCTTCCCCGGACGATGACGTGGTAGACGGAGATTACCGCGAGGTATAATTCGTTTGGAAATGATACAGGAACTTTGCGAAGAACACCCGGGAAGCGAAAAGCTGCCGGGGAGTTCCTGAAAAATAATCGGAATCTACTTCAGGGGCTGGCGCATTTTGCGGCAGCCCCCAAAATGGGTACAGGGAAAGGAATGTTCCTGGGGGAGTATCTGATGAGAAGGTGATGAGATGGCGGAGAGCAAGAGAGATTACTACGAGGTGCTCGGCGTAGATAAAAACGCCGATGATGCCGAGCTGAAAAGGGCTTACAGAGCATTGGCCAAGAAGTACCATCCCGATATGCATCCCGGAGACAAGGAAGCGGAAGCAAAGTTCAAGGAGGCCTCCGAAGCGTACGCCGTTCTGAGCGATCCGGACAAACGGCGCCAGTACGACCAGTTCGGTCATGCGGCATTCGATGGGACCGGGGGCACCGGCTTCGACGGCTTTGATTTCAGCAACATGGACATGGGCGACATCTTCGGTGATCTTTTCGGAGATCTGTTCGGAGGCGGCAGCGGCAGCCGCAGGCGCAGTTCATCAAATGGTCCGATGCAGGGTGCCAATGTACGGGCGGGGATCCGGATTACCTTCGAGGAAGCGATCTCCGGCTGCAATAAAGATCTGGATATTAATTTAAAGGATGAGTGCGTAAACTGTCACGGCACCGGGGCCAGGCCCGGGACTTCTCCGGTTACCTGTCCGAAGTGCGGCGGCAAGGGTCAGGTGATCTACAGCCAGCAGTCTCTGTTTGGTATGGTTCAGAACGTGCAGACCTGTCCAGACTGCCGGGGTACCGGAAAGATCATCCGTGACAAATGCGGAGTCTGCGGCGGCACCGGTTATACTTCCAGCCGCAGGACGATTCAGGTAACAATCCCGGCTGGGATTGATGACGGGCAGAGTGTTCGGATTCGCGGCAAGGGCGAACCGGGTGTCAATGGCGGTCCCAGAGGCGATCTTCTGGTAGAGGTCTCCGTAGGGCGTCATCCGACGTTCGTCCGTCAGGATATGGATATCTTCTCCAACGTGGAGATCAGCTATGCGCAGGCGGCCTTAGGGTGCGATCTTCGGGTGCAGACAGTAGACGGCGATGTGATCTACACCGTGCGTCCGGGAACCCAGAGCGGAACCAGGGTGCGTTTAAAAGGAAAGGGTGTTCCCTCCGTTCGCAACAAAAATGTCCGTGGGGATCATTACGTGACACTGGTCGTGCGTGTGCCTACGAGGCTTTCGGAGGACGCCAAACGGGCGCTGCGAGAGTATGACGCAGTAAGCGGCAACAGTCTCGGCCGGGATGACGAAGAGATGAACCGGGATGCGGCCAGGGGAAAGAAAAAGAGTTTTATCGACAAGCTGAAAGAGAACTTTGAAGACTAAGCGGGCAGTCACGAGGACCGGTAACGGGCCGGGCACGGGTGGCTGCCCGTTTTTTCTGTCGGTTCCCTTTTCTGCTGTACAAATCTTAGTCCCTTTTCACTTCTCCGGATGGGCTCTTGTCTTCCTGCGCCTTCCCTGCCACTTTCTTTCCCGTCTTTCCCTTTCTTTTCGTGAAATTGCCTCCTGGTTTCCCTGCGGTTTTCCCGGCATTTTGAGCTTCCGTCTGTGATGAGCGGCAAAAAAACTGTTGCAATCAGTCCCTGCATAGGGTATAATGCTAGCGATTTGAGGTCCGGACCTTGGGTTTACAGGTCCTGCCAAATCCAAGTCGTATCCGGCAGGAAAGATTTATGGGTTGTTTGAAAAAGTCTTTCCTGTTTTGGCAAATGAAAAAGGGAATAGTGTTTCAATGGCGAAAAAAGAGGGTTCTCTCTTTTTTTTTGTGCAGAAATGGCTTTTCAATCATTTCGCAGGTGAAAGGCGAGGTTTTTGCCTGCCAGAAAGGAATCATCATGAAGAGAGCTTTTCTGATTCTTGAGGATGGCACAGTGTTTACCGGAACCAGTATTGGTTCGCAGCGCGAGGTCATCAGCGAGATTGTGTTTAACACCTCCATGACCGGGTACCTGGAAGTCCTGACTGATCCTTCCTATGCAGGACAGGCAGTGACGATGACGTACCCGCTGATCGGCAATTACGGGATCTGTATGGACGATATGGAATCGTCCCGTCCCTGGCTGGACGGCTTTATCGTCCGCGAACTGTCCCGTCTTCCCAGCAATTTCCGTTCCACTGATACGATTCAGAATTTCCTCTTACAGTATGATATCCCCGGCATCGCCGGAATCGATACCCGGGCATTGACCAGGATCCTAAGGGAAAAAGGGACCATGAACGGGATGATTACTACAAAGGAGTACAGTTCTGTCGGGGATCTGCTGCCCCGTCTTAAGGCCTATTCCACTGGCAACGTGGTCGAGAAAGTAACCTGCAAAGAAAAATATGTGCTTGCCGGGGACGGGCCAAAAGTGGCTCTTCTGGATCTGGGGGCCAAGCGAAACATTGCCCGCAGCCTTCAGAAAAAAGGCTGTGAGGTGACCGTCTATCCGGCTCTTACTTCAGCCAAGGAGATCATCGCTGACAAACCGGACGGCATCATGCTCTCCAACGGCCCGGGAGATCCCAAGGAGTGCCAGTCGATTATCGGCCAGTTAAAACTTCTTTATGAGACGGATATTCCGATCTTCGCGATCTGTCTGGGGCATCAGCTTCTGGCGCTGGCTGTGGGGGCCGATACGCATAAGTTAAAATACGGTCATCGGGGAGGAAACCACCCCGTGCGGGATCTGTCCACGGGGAGGGTTTACATCTCCTCCCAGAATCACGGGTATGTGGTGGATACGGCAAACCTGGATGAAAGCATCGCGGTACCAGCCTTTGAAAACGTCAATGACGGTACGAATGAAGGCCTTGCCTATACCGGGAAGAATATCTTCACGGTGCAGTTTCACCCGGAAGCCTGCCCTGGTCCGCAGGATTCGGAATACCTGTTTGAACGTTTCCTGAAGATGATGGAGGTGAGGACGCATGCCTAAGAATCCGGAGATCAAGAAGGTGCTGGTAATCGGTTCCGGTCCCATCGTCATCGGACAGGCCGCTGAGTTTGACTACGCGGGCACACAGGCCTGCCGCTCCCTGAAAGAGGAGGGCGTCGAGGTTGTGCTGTTAAACTCCAATCCGGCAACGATTATGACGGACAAAGATATCGCCGATCACGTCTATATCGAGCCTTTGACTGTGGAGGTCGTGGAGCAGCTGATCTTAAAGGAGCATCCCGACAGTGTGCTGCCCACGCTGGGAGGTCAGGCAGGGTTAAACCTGGCGATGGAGCTGGAAGAGCGCGGGTTTTTAAAGGAGCACCAGGTACGCCTGATCGGCACCACAGCGGAGACAATCAAAAAGGCGGAAGACCGTCAGGAATTTAAAAATACGATGCAGAAAATCCACGAGCCGGTGGCGGCCTCCCAAGTGGTGGAGACCGTGGAAGAGGGCGTGGCATTTACCAATCAGATCGGTTATCCGGTGGTCCTTCGCCCCGCCTATACACTGGGCGGCAGCGGCGGGGGAATCGCCAATAACTATGAAGAGCTGACCGAGATCCTCTCCAATGGACTGCGTTTAAGCCGAGTCGGACAGGTTTTAGTCGAACGCTGCATTGCCGGATGGAAAGAGATTGAGTACGAGGTGATGCGCGACAGCGCAGGCAACGTGATCACTGTCTGCAACATGGAGAACATCGATCCCGTCGGTGTGCACACGGGCGACAGCATCGTCGTGGCTCCCTCGCAGACGCTGGGGGATAAGGAATACCAGATGCTGCGCACGGCGGCCTTAAATATCATCAGCGAGCTTAAGATTACCGGCGGCTGCAACGTCCAGTTTGCGCTGCATCCTGAGAGCATGGAATACTGTGTGATCGAGGTCAACCCGCGTGTGAGCCGTTCCTCGGCTTTAGCCTCCAAGGCAACCGGGTATCCGATCGCCCGGGTGGCGGCTAAGATTGCCTTAGGGTATACGCTCGATGAGATCAAAAACGCGATCACCGGAAAAACCTATGCGAGTTTTGAGCCGATGCTGGACTACTGCGTTGTCAAGATGCCCAGGCTGCCGTTCGATAAATTCATTGGTGCCAGGCGTGATCTGACCACCCAGATGAAAGCTACCGGCGAGGTGATGAGCATCTGCGACAACTTTGAAGGGGCATTGATGAAGGCCATCCGCTCTCTGGAGCAGCACGTGGACTGCCTGCTTTCCTATGATTTTTCCGGTCTGGATGATGAGGCTTTAAGAAAGCAGCTGCACCGGGTGGATGACCGGCGAATCTGGCGCATCGCCGAGGCTTTGCGCCGGGGGTTTTCCTATGCGGAGATTCATGAGGATACGCAGATCGATGTGTGGTTTATCGACAAGATCGCGATCCTGGTGGAGATGGAGCGCAGACTGTCGAGTGAGACACTTTCGCCTGATCTTTTGCGGGAGGCCAAACGCATCGAGTTTCCGGACTGTGTGATTGCCCGCCTTACCGGCCGTCCCGAAGAGGAAATCCGTCAGATGCGTTATGACAATCAGATCACGGCCTCCTACAAGATGGTGGATACCTGCGCGGCCGAGTTCGCGGCGGCCACACCCTACTATTATTCGGTGTTCGGCAGTGAAAATGAGGCGGAGGAGACGAGCGGGCGCAAAAAGGTGCTGGTCTTAGGTTCCGGTCCGATTCGCATCGGCCAGGGCATTGAGTTCGATTTCTGCAGTGTGCACTGCACCTGGGCCTTCGCTAAACAGGGGTATGAGACGATTATTATCAACAACAATCCGGAGACCGTGAGCACGGACTTTGATATCGCGGACAAGCTCTATTTTGAGCCCCTGACACCGGAGGATGTGGAGAATGTTGTGCGTCTGGAGAAACCGGACGGAGCCGTGGTGCAGTTTGGCGGCCAGACGGCGATCAAGCTGACCGAGGCGCTGATGAAGATGGGGGTTACGATACTGGGCACTTCCGCTGAGAACGTGGATGCGGCGGAGGATCGGGAACTGTTTGATGAGATCCTGGAAAAGTGCCGGATCCCGCGGCCTGCCGGACACACTGTCTTTACGGCGAAGGAGGCCAAGGAGGCGGCTGCAGATTTAGGTTATCCGGTGCTGGTGCGTCCTTCCTACGTGCTGGGCGGCCAGGGAATGCAGATCGCGATCAGCGATGAGGATATCGACGAGTACATCGGCATCATCAACCAGATCGCCCAGGAGCACCCGATCCTCGTGGACAAATATCTGATGGGCAAGGAGATCGAGGTGGACGCGGTCTGTGACGGGGAGGATATTTTAATCCCCGGCATCATGGAGCATATCGAGCGGGCCGGCATCCACTCCGGGGACAGTATATCGGTGTATCCGGCGAAGAGTCTCTCTCCGAGGATTAAGGGCATCATAGAGGAGTACACGAAGAGGCTGGCAAGATCCCTGCACGTGGTAGGTCTCATCAACATCCAGTTCATTGTCAGCAATGACGAGGTGTTTGTGATCGAGGTCAACCCGCGTTCCAGCCGTACGGTGCCCTACATCAGCAAGGTGACGGGCATTCCGATCGTTCCCTTGGCTACCAGGGTGATTTTGGGGGAGAAAATCCGCGATCTGGGATACACGCCGGGACTGCAGAAGGAGGCCGACTATTTCGCGATCAAAATGCCGGTGTTTTCCTTTGAGAAGATCCGCGACGCGGACATCAGTTTAGGACCGGAAATGAAATCTACCGGGGAATGTCTGGGGATCGCTGCCACCTTCGATGAGGCTCTTTACAAGGCATTTCTGGGGGCGGGAATCAACCTGCCGAAATATAAGAACATGATCATCACGGTCAAGGATTCCGATCAGGAGGAAGTGCTGGATATCGCGAAGCGGTTTGAGGATATCGGTTACCGCATCTTTGCGACCCGCGGGACCTATCACGCCTTAAAGAATTATGGGATCAACGCCCGCCGCATCAACAAGATCGAGGCGGAATCCCCGAACCTGATGGATCTGATCTTAGGACACGAGATTGACCTGGTCATCGATACGCCCTCTCCAGGTGTAAGCCATGCGCACGATGGATTCCTGATCCGGCGGGCGGCAATTGAGACCGGCGTCAACGTGTTAACCTCGCTGGATACTGCCCGGGCCTTAATTACGAGCCTGGAAAACACCAGTATCCAGAACCTGACATTGATTGATATCGCTGAGATTTAACGGCTGTTCGTAAGATACCGGGAAGGAAGCCTTTCGAAGGTTCTAGGAAAACGGATCTGTTTGAAGAGCTGAGGCAGGGATCTTAGCCTGCCTGCAGCTTCTGTGATACCAGTAAAAGTTGGTTTCTTAGGATCAGCTGGATGCTGCTCCGGATTTCCAACGAGGATACGGCATACGTTTTTCAGGATACAAATCAGCAGGAGGAAATCCGCTTTCAGGTGAAACACCGGCTGGAACGTTCCTGAGAGCCGTTTCAGATCCCTGGCAGGCGAAGGGAGGAAAATGAAAGGGGGAGCGGGTCTTAGGTTTTTCGGAAAGGAAAACCGCATGGGGACAGATCCAAAAAGGAACGACAGGCACAATAGGTTATCACGCCGGGAAAGGTTTTCTTCCCGGCTTTTTTCTGCACTTTTTCACACGCAGTCCCCGCAGCCCCTTCTGGGGAAGCCTTCGGTTCCGTCCTTACGATTTTTCCTGGAGAGGGGACAATCGTTCCGGCTCGTAAGGCCTAATTCGTAAGGTTTTCGTAATTTTTTTCAAGTCTGTAGAAAAAACCGAAAAAATATGATAGACTGAATAAAATGAAGCGCCAGGCAAGGATCCTGTCCAAAAAGCTGACATCAAATAAGCAAATGGAAAAGCGAAAGATACCAGCTGAAAGACAGGATGGCGGGGGGATAGGCAGACAGCAGGGGGAGGGGAAGAGAATGATTTGTTACAGATGCGGAAAAGAGTTTCGTGACGGGCTGGAGCAGTGTCCGTACTGCGGCGCAAGCCTTACTGGAGAAGACGCGGCGCGGGAGGCGGCATCTTCCAGCACACGGAAAAAGAAGAAAAAGATCTGGAAGAGGCTTCTCATAATCGCGGTCTGCTTGGCCGTCCTTTTGATCGCGGGCGGCGCTTTTTTGCTGATTAGATCGCTTCAGGTTCTCAAACCAACCGACTACATTGAGGTAGCATTCAGCGGTATGGACGAACAGGGCCTGGCTTCGCTTTCGTTTCGGTCAGACTCCATGGTAAAGGAGATTCTGGAAAGAAAGCCGTTAACGGGGGAGGAGGAAGAGCAGATCCGCGAGGCGCTTTCTGATGCGGGAGAGAATTTTTCGATGTCGAAGGATTCGAACCTTACCAATGGGGATATTGTGACCGTAAAGAGCAGCCTGGATGAAAAACTGCTGAAAGACTATGGGATTGTCCTGGAAAACGATTCCGTGCAGTTTCAGGTCGATGGCCTTACCGGTCCGAAGGAGATTGTGCTCAATGAGTATATTTCTGTCGGATTCTCCGGTTTTGAAAGCAGCGGCTATGCCTATGCGTCCCTGAATAGAGATGCTTTAAAGGAGGCTTTAGAGGAAAGAGTTCGAAGTCTTGCCTCCCAGACAGACGCGGACCGTTTTGTAGAGGAGGATCTGGATTCGTATCTGTCTTCGATTCATGCAACGGTGACTCCAGAGGAGGGACTTTCCAACGGAGAGGAAGTCCAGATGAAAATCCAGTCGGGACACAACGGTATTGAGGAGTTTCAGATTCACTTTTCCTGGGATGATGAGACATTCCCTGTGGAGGGGCTGCTTCCCACGGAAACGGTTTCTGTGACGGATTATTTAAGCTGCAATGTCTCCGGCTATGACGGCGACGGTACGGGAACATTGTCTTTTGATATCGCACAGCTCTCGGACGACTTGGAGGAGTGCTTTGCAGGGGACCATCGCGGTGCCTACGGGGAGTTTGAGGATGGTTCTGATCTTAAAAAGGAAGCCAGGAATGCGGCGGAAATCATCCGCGGCAGCTGGGAATCTGCCTTTACCAGTGTGCTGGATCAGGAGACCGGTCTCAAGAGCGGAGACCGGGTAACAGTTACCTGCAGTGCACCGGAGGATCCGCTGTTTCTTTCCGGTATCGGCATCTATTTAAAAGGAGGCACGAAGGAATTTACCGTTGAGGATCTGGGGGAGCTGGAAGAGATTGACCTGGCCAAGGCCATGGATGTAACCTTTTCAGGGATCTGCCCGGATGTGACTGTAGAGATCTCCATTGATGAATCTTTGCCGTATCTTACCCTTACCTCCCTGCCGGAGATGGAGAAAGAACAGCATATTCAGGCAGTAAACGGAGATACATTCTCCGGTGAGATTACGTATGATACGAAGGAGATGCTGCATTCCGGCTACCAGGTGGTAAACAGCACTTACAGTTTTCCGATATCCGCACTGCCGTCCAGACGGTTAAGCTTTGAGTCACTGGACCATCTGGCGATTGGCTCGATCAGTGATGCAGCGGCACCGTCCATGCGGGAACTCCTTCTAACTTACGGCAGCGATCTTATTACGGAACTGGGCGGAGGCTTCCCAGTCTGGAATGAGAGCATCCTGGAGCCGGTGGCTTTGAAGACAGCTGTCGGTAAGGGCGAAGACGGAACCGATAATCGCCTTTATCTGACTTATCAGGCGGCAATTCCCTTCAGGAACTATGACCGCACGGCTTCGCAGGCAGACGAATTTCTGGTGCTTTCCCTGCAGGATGTGCTCCAGATGGAGGATGGCTCTCTGCAGCTTACAGGCCAGGAGTATGGTCAGAATTTAAGTCTGTACCGGACGAGAGAGGAGGCGCAGGCGTTTATCGATTCTGACCTGCAAAGCCTGGAAAGTGCTGCGGTCCTGGAGGATCTGTCTGCCGAAGAGCCGGTAAGTGTATCCGCTGAAGGAATCCCGGAATTGTCCGGAGAGGAGGAGCTGCCGCAGCCGGCTAAAGCAGGTGCGGTCGCGGATGCTGCCCTGGGACAGGCGGCGCGGACGATCACCTGGGAAGGGCATACGTATGCCAGGTATGATCTGGCGCTTTCCTGGTCGATGGCCAAGACGTTCTGCGAGACGGCAGGAGGACATCTGGCGACGGAGACCTCAAAACGGGAGAAGGCCATCATTGCGCAGCTGCTGAACGACGCTCCCGGGGAAACCTATTGGCTGGGGGCTACGGACAGCGACTGGACGGGCAGCTGGCAGTGGGTGACGCAGGAACCGTTATCCTTCACAGACTGGGCAAAAGGGCAGCCGGATAACAGCACCGGTACGTATGCGGAGGGAGAGCATTTCCTGGAGATATCAAAACAAGGGGATGGCTGGAACGATGCCCATGGAGAGGGAATTGATTCCGAGAAGGGATTCATTCTGGAGACGGAGCCGGTGGATTCGGAGACAGCTGGCGCAAAGGTAACTTACCTTGCAGATCTTTATCCCTATAAGATTGCAGAAGCGCAGGTCTGGGATGCCGTAACGGATTCTTCCGGCGCAGATCATTTTGGCAGCCTGGGATTCAATGCCACGAAGAGTGGGATGGCTATCTATCGTCTCTCCGGAAAGTATGCCTGGCTGGATGCGGTGCTTGGGGCTTCTGCTTTGGCGGATCCCTCTGATTCAATGGATCTTGCGATCTGGGGAGATGGAAAGCTTCTTTTCTCCAGATATGGATTTACCAGGGACGATGCGTTGACACAGTTTCGCCTGAACGTGGAGGGAGTGGATAGGCTTTGCATCCAGTCCGCAAACAGCGGAAGCTCGGATAACGGCTGGCTGTTCCTGCATGATTCCAAGCTTACTTCCATCACTTCCGATATGGAGCCTGAGGCATTGCTTAACGGGACGCTTCAGGAAGCCGCTGTTATCGACGCATCTGGATATGAAGATCTGTCCAGACAGGGCATGACAATGGATCCTTTTGGGGCGGTTCATGAAACGGTGTATGGTATTCATGCGGACGGCAGCATCCTCTGGAACCTGGGCGGACTCTATACGTCTCTGGAAGGAACGCTGTATGCGGGAACGACGTTGGATTTGGCAAGCGCTCCGGATGTCAGCGTATTTTTAGACGGTGAGGAGATTCTCAGCGCGAAAGACGTTTCCGTGTATACGGGATACCTTCCGTTATCTTTGGACTTGACCGGCAAACGCACACTGGAAGTTCGTGTAATCGGCGGCGGAGAAACCGGGGATCCGCTTATCTTCCTGGCAGATCCGGCTGTGGTGAGAGCGGCTGCCAAAGAGCAGGAGCCTGATGTGGAAGTTCCCTCCTTTTCGCAGGTTCCTCTGGAGATCGCCGGCAGAGCCGCCGATATCGTCTCGTTTGGCAATACCCGTTACTATCGGTTTGATGAGCCGATCAGCTGGGAGCAGGCCGTAAGTTTTTGCGAATCTGCGGGAGGAATTCTGGCCTGCCCGGAAACGGAACGGGAGAAAGATGCCCTGGTGCGGCTCCTTAACGGTGCGGGCGGGGAGTGGTACTGGATTGGAGGATCCTTTAACGGAACGGGCTGGATCTGGGAGACCGGCGAGAGTGCGGATGTTTCTCCAAACTGGGCGCAGGGCAGCCCAAGCGGGGAAAGTTTTGCCGGAAGCAGGATGGCGGTCGACAGGGAAGGTTATTGGGTCAATCGACCGCAGGAGCTTGCCGCCGGATTTATTATGGAAGCGACGGCCAGTGCCGGGCAGGTCCCGGGAGATGCTCTGCACTTAGGATCCCATGTGTGGTTCGATTCACAGGGCAGCGGTCCTGTTTATGTGATCGATGAGATCATGGAAAATGGCATTCCGGTGAGAAATCTGCATCCTGGCATCATTCGCATGGAGGCGGACACCGGCGCCTGGTTTAAAGTAGTTTTGGACGGCACCTACAGCAGGTTTACAGCAGGTGTGGGACTGGATCCCACAGCGGATGTGAACGCATCGGTGCGCCTCGCTGTTTTCGGAGACGGGAAACTGCTTTATGAAAAGCGGCAGATCGGAAAGGCGGAGGACCTGGTTCCGTTCTCAGTGGATATAAGCGGTGTGCATGAACTGACCGTGGAGGCGGTACCGGAAGAAGCATCTGCGGGTGCTCCTTTGTATCTGGACGCCATGGCTGCGGGCGTAAAGGCACCGGAAGGCATGAAGGTGGGGCGGCTTTTAGACTTGCCGACAGAGGAAAACGTTGGGACAGAGACGGTTCAGGGCCTGTCTGTGGATTCTTTCGGGACGGGGCATGACCGCGTTCTGGCGATGCATGCGGGAGAGGCTGCTCACGTTCGCTATACCCTTTCCGGGCAGTTTACTGCGTTTTCCGGGACACTGACCTTTGGAGAGGACAGCAGACGCGAGAGCGTAACGAAGGTCACCATCCTGGCAGACGGGGAGACCATCTATGAAGCGGATCAGATCCGCAAGGAAGACGGACCGGTTACTTTTGAGATCGATGTGAGCGGAAAGACTACTCTGGAGATTTCGGCTGAGGCTGATGGGGAGGATACCTGGATTTATCTGGCGGATGACTGCTTAAGATAGCTGCTCATTTGCGGCTGTTCTGTTGCCTGTGACGGCGCGTATCTGTGATACACAAGCAGGGAACGGGGGAGGTTCTCCTGTTTCCTGTTCTTTTGGAATTGGGATAAGTTTCCCTCCGGTTTTTACGTACATGGAGGTTTGCAGAACGAATCCTTTTAGCTGCACCCGGAAGTTTAACGCGGGAAAAGATCCTTTGAAACGGGGAGAAAGAGAATGTCAAGATTTTATGATCGGTATTTTGAAGGGTATGAAGAGCATACGGTGATGAAAGACAACAGCGGAAAGCTGCGCAAAGAATACACGTATGCGGGAATTTTCTATCGGCATGCAATGCCCAGGAAACAGTGGATCGAAGTGAAGATTCTTTACGTGCTTCTGACGGTATGTTCGCTTATGCTTTATCTGCACGCATCCACTGGGCAGATCATCTGCAACCACGAATTTTACGTCACGTTTTTCCAGGCTCTTTCTCTTTTAGCCAATATCTGGTATCTCTGGGTGCTGGTCAGTTATGCGGCTGCTCCGCGGGCGATGAAAATCTATAACTTTAAGAGCACTTCCAGACAGTTGAAACGCTGCGCACCGGTGTTGGGCGGTGTGTATGCCTTAACGGCGCTCGGTATACTGGTTTCCCTCATTCGAAATGCACAGGAGAGGGGGCGGCAGGCCGTTTGCCTCCTTGAGGTTCTGCTTGCGGCAGGTATGATCTTTCTCGTGTTTTTCTTGGAGTATCACATGCGCTACGAAACTGTTCCCAACGCGGGAGGAGAGCCGGCAGATGACGACCGGTAACGGATTTTAGAGGAATAAAGTCCCTGCATGTAGGTTACAGCAGGGACTTTTCTTTTTGGAGCAGCCTTCCTTATGCCGATAGTAAAACCGGTCCCCTTTATCAGAACAGAATCCGAAACGTCACTGCTTGCCGGTCCGCTTCTTCGCGGAACGTCTGGGTGAAGCGGAAGTATTTTTCGGTGTTGTCTTCTTTTTCTTTGCCGCTGAGCTGGCTGGGTGTGACCACTGTATAACCGATCGGTACCCGCGAATATCGCCTGACATGTTTTCTGCCTCATGTAAGCCTACGGCCTTTCTCTTTCAGGGAATGAAGGAAAAGAAAACATTCCGGCTGACAGGAAAAGCCTGAAGCGTTCATTTCTCTTTTGTTAAGTGTTACTTTGCTTCTTCTTTCTGAACTTCCGTCTCCTCGTTTTTGATTTCCCAGTGGATCAGGAAAGTAAGCACGGCCCGCAGGGCGATGATCCCTGCCACGATGCCGATTTCCTGGAGATTTCGTACGATGACGGTACGCAGAATTTCGCTCCCCAACTTGAATTCCAGGCCCATGGCGAGTCCCTTGGCAAGGACAAGGCGGGTATTGGGCGCCCTTCGGATATAGTTGAATATTCCCTGAATACCGGCGCAGGTGATGACAGCCACACCTACGTACTCAAACAGCAGCATCGCAAAGTTGACAAAGTCGTGCAGGATTGACTCCATCGTTTCCAGAAGTTCCATAGCAGCGTTCCTTCCTTTTTAAGACAGCAGGGAATTAAATGGCGCTTTTTCGCAGCGCTCTTTTCGTTCCCCGTCTATGGTTTTTCATGAAGGACCGGCCTTCCAAACCGGTGATTCCTGATCCTTAGTATAGCGATTTGACGAAAAAAAGTAAAGCGCGAAAATTGAACCGGGGGTACCTTTCTGTGAAATCTGTCTGCTTCTGGAACGTCCATACCCCCTCACTCCATTGACATCGAGAAATATAGATATCATTTTATACCGATATATAGGCAGTTCCACAGCTTTGCCGAAGAAGCAGCTGCATGGAGAAATCAAAAGATGGAGAGCATACGTAGGTTGAGGAAACCTATAAGTGCATAAGCCTGGAAAAAATTTCCGGATAAGAGCAAAAGACGTCTGCCGGGGGTGGTACCTGCCGCACTGGATAGACTGCCCCTTTCCATGCGGCGGCAGGATTTTCGAAGCAGAAAGGGCTCAACTGCTTCAAGCTGACCGGTTGGGGCAGTTTACAACGAATCTGTCAGGAAAATCAGGAGAGGACCAAAGATTCCTAAAGGTCTGCCTGCGTGACAGCGACGGTCTGCCATATTTCGAAAGTGCCATGCATGCCCTTTGAAGTCTTCTCATTCCAGACAGACGGCGGTAAAATCTATAAATGTCGATATAAATGCAGAACGGCATTCTAAGACTGTTAAAGCGGATTTGGATTGACAGGTCCCGAACAAATTTACAGGGTTCATGACACGGATACTTTTAAAGAGGGGGGTGCAGGCCAAACAGGGAATTTTGCATGTACCTTTTGCATCAGGCAAAGCCGCCTTTGCATGCAGGGGTACTTTAAGACGGCCTGCAAGATACAGCCGGTTTTTCCTTATTTTAAACACTTTTCCCTCAGTTTCCTGCTGAAAAGCCAGCAGATCCTTACGGTTCTGCAAGCAGACTCAATTTCAGACTTTTCTTCCAAGATCAGAATGCCAAAAAGACAAATCGTCCAGAAACGATTGACCTTTCAGCGGTTAGGATCGGGCAGCGTTTAGCTTCCCTTCGTGCAGAGACTGAAATTCAGCCGTCGTTTCCTTACTGGAGACCAAATTTTCCCCTGTTTTTCCCCGCAAGCCAAAAAATTTTTGAAATTTGAAAAAATGGTTATTGACAACTAACTCTTATTAGCCTATACTAACCAAGGCGGGTTCAAGAAGGATCCAGTCAGGAAGGAGGAATCATGATGCCTTTGACGATGGCAAATACCGGGGAACCCCAGGTGATCAAAAAGGTGGGAGGAAAGGCGGAAACCAGACAGTTTCTGGAGAATCTAGGCTTTGTGACCGGCGGATCTGTGATGGTTGTATCTGAGATTGACGGCAGTCTGATCGTGAAGGTAAAGGATTCGAGAATTGCCATCGGTAAGGATATGGCAAACAAGATTGTCGTCTGATGAAACCAGACAGGATGCGCTCCTTTTTAGCAAAAGGACAGCTCTCGAGCAAGGCGGTGAAGAGCTGACGCATAGGTACATGCCGGGAACCGCACCGGCGGGGAGAAATTATGAAGAATCTGAGAGAGATATCCTGTGGACAGACTGTTACGGTGAAAAAACTGAACGGTTCCGGTCCGGTAAAAAGGCGCATCATGGATATGGGGATCACAAAGGGAGTCCCGGTGTATGTGCGCAAGGTGGCCCCGTTAGGGGATCCGGTGGAAGTGACCGTGCGGGGATATGAGCTTTCCCTGCGCAAGGCGGATGCGGAGATGATCGAGGTGGAATAGGGCGAAAAGTCTTTCTTTTTTGCCTCCAATGTTAGTCAATGCTAACAAACTTACGACAAATCAGGAAAGAGAGGACATGGAGATGGCGATAAAGATCGCGCTTGCGGGCAACCCGAACAGCGGCAAGACAACGCTGTTTAACGCGCTGACCGGTTCCAATCAGTTCGTCGGCAACTGGCCGGGCGTGACCGTGGAGAAAAAGGAAGGGAAATTAAAGGGGCACAAGGACGTTACGATCATGGATCTGCCGGGGATTTATTCCCTGTCTCCCTATACACTGGAAGAGGTCGTGGCCAGGAATTATCTGGTCACTGAGCGGCCGGATGCGATCATCAACATCGTGGACGGCACGAACATCGAGCGAAACCTTTACCTGACCACACAGCTTCTGGAACTGGGCATCCCGGTGGTGATGGCTGTGAACATGATGGACCTTGTGGAGAAGAATGGAGACAAGGTGCACATAAAGAAGCTGAGCGAACGATTGGGCTGTGAGGTGGTGGAGATCTCCGCCCTGAAAGGCACAGGCATCCAGACAGCCGCGGAGAAAGCCGTGGCGCTGGCGAAGAAGGGGACTGTCGGGCAGCGGGTGCATACCTTCAGTCCGGAAGCGGAAAGCATCATCGACTCGGTGGAAGAGAAGCTCGGCGCGGATGTAAAGGAAGAGCAGAAGCGGTTTTTCGCGGTCAAACTTCTGGAGAAGGACGATAAGATCGCAGATCTGATGCAGGACGTACCGGATGTATCGGCGGAAATCAGCCAGATGGAAAGTAAGTTCGATGATGATACGGAGAGCGTGATCACCAACGAGCGCTACAACTACATTTCCTCGATCATCGGCGAATGCGTGACGAAAAATAAGAAGCGGACGATGACCATTTCCGATAAGATTGACCGTATCGTCACCAACCGTTTTCTTGCGCTGCCGATCTTCCTGGCGGTTATGTTTATTGTCTACTATGTCTCTGTGACCACGGTGGGATCTCTCGCCACGGACTGGGCGAATGACGGGGTGTTCGGGGACGGCTGGTATCTGTTTGGCTATGGAAGATCCGCGTACGAAGAGGCCGTGGCGAATTATGACCGTGCCGATGCGATCGCTGCGGCGGCGCAGGAAGGTCTGACGAGCCTGGAGCTTTTCGATGAAGAGGGGACGCTTACCGAAACAGTGGCCATTGATGAGGCAGCGATTGCCGAAGCAAACGCGGTTCTGGAGGCTGGGGAACCAGAGAACGCGGACTTTGGCATCTGGGTGCCCGGCATACCGGTTCTGATCGAACGAGTATTGGATGCGGTCGGATGCGCCGGGTGGCTGAAAGGTCTGATCCTGGACGGTATTGTTGCTGGTGTGGGAGCGGTTTTGGGGTTTGTGCCGCAGATGCTGGTGCTGTTTTTGTTTCTTGCTTTCCTGGAGGCCTGCGGCTACATGGCCAGAGTGGCATTTATCATGGACCGGATTTTCCGCAGGTTTGGTCTGTCCGGCAAGTCGTTTATTCCCATGCTGATCGGCAGCGGCTGCGGCGTTCCCGGGATTATGGCATCCCGAACAATCGAGAATGACCGGGACCGCAAGATGACCATCATGACGACAACCTTCATCCCCTGCGGCGCGAAGCTGCCGATCATCGCCCTGATCGCGGGAGCGTTTTTCGGAGGGGCAGGATGGGTTTCCTGGAGTGCTTACGTGATCGGTGTAGCGGCGATCATCTGCTCAGGGATTATTCTGAAAAAGACGAAGATGTTCTCCGGAGAACCGGCTCCGTTTGTCATGGAGCTTCCTGCCTACCATATGCCGACCGTGGGAAATGTGCTTCGCAGCATGTGGGAGCGTGGCTGGTCTTTCATCAAGAAGGCTGGTACGATCATCCTGCTTTCCACGATTGTGGTCTGGTTCACGACCTACTTTGGATGGGTGGACGGACAGTTCCGTATGCTGGATGCGATGGAGATTGACCACAGTATCCTGGCATCGTTAGGCAGTGCGCTGGCCTGGATCTTCGCCCCGTTAGGATTTGGCGACTGGCGGGCAACGGTGGCGGCGCTTACCGGCCTTGTGGCAAAGGAAAACGTGGTCGGTACCTTTGGCATCATCTATGGCTTTGCGGAGGTGGCAGAGGACGGCGCGGAATACTGGGGAACGCTTGCCGGAAGCATGAGCAGCATCGCGGCATTTTCTTTCCTGGTATTTAACCTGCTGTGCGCTCCCTGTTTTGCGGCGATGGGTGCGATCAAGCGTGAGATGAACAGTGCGAAATGGTTCTGGTTTGCTATTGGGTATCAGACCATCTTTGCTTACGCGGTTTCCCTGTGTGTTTACCAGATCGGAACGCTGGTGACCGGAGGCGGGTTCGGAGTCTTTACGCTGGTAGCCTTCCTGGTGCTGATCGCGTTCTTCTATCTGCTGCTGCGTCCATACAAGGAGAGCACGACTTTGAACGTAGGATCCTCCGCGCTGAGGCGGACGGCACGATGAGGAATCTTCCGGAAATCCTGTCTCTCGTTCAGCTGGCGGCAGGGAATGGAAAAAGTATGGTTCTGCGGGGAATTTTACTTAAAGTCAGCGATTCAAGGTTACCGGAGCTGACAATTGCCGGTCATCCGGAAAGCCACAGTGCTGACGCGCAAACTTTTTTCGAGCTAGAAATCGCCCGTTTTTCCTAACA
>CAZXSN010000055.1:0-18953 GCA_964643295.1 uncultured Lachnospiraceae bacterium | reverse complement strand
GTAAATAGGGGCTTTTGATCAAAAAATACCAACACTATGCAAGGAGGGATTTTTTCTAAAAATGCAAATTCGCTTTGCGTATCTTCCGGTTGAATGTAAATGGATAGGTTAAAAAGAAAAGTCTCTGTTTATCTCTGCTCTCCTGCCTCATTGGTCTCATGGATCTTAAAACTAAAAAAGGACCGCATGTATCTTGACGCTTGAAGGACTTATGCAGTCGGATCCTGTGCCGACAGCTTTCGTTTATCTTAATGGGACGTGACGATCAACTGCAAACGCAAAGGCAGCCGCTCCCCATGCGAAAAGAGCGGCTGGCTTTCAGCGAAACTGTTTTGGACTGACGTCTAACAGTTCCTGGTGTTTTTTGTTCTTTTTCAGGCTCCCTTCTCTTCTGCCGGTAACGATACTCCTGGATTCAAGAGTTAAGGATCTATGTACAGAAACCTGAATGTCCGCGGAAAGTACAGCTTCCTTAAGAAGACAGCCCCACATTGCCGCTTGTGCGCCCCGCTCCGCCTTCTTCCAGGGGCAGCCAGTCCAGAGCCTTTTTGATATGGGTATCCCAGAAATCCCATTCATGAGCGCCGGGAGCCGTATCAAAGCGAACCGGGACGTTGTTTTCCCTGAGGAAATTGACGAAGGATACGTTCTTCTCATACAGGAAATCTTCCGTCCCGCATGCCAGATAGATGTCCGGGAACGGTTTTCCTTCTTTCAGCAGCTGTTTTACGAGCACCCGGACGTTCTTATCGGTCTCCAGAACCGCGTTCAGATCCCTGCCAAAAACGGCCTGCTTCCACTCCTGCCGTTCAGAGGCGAAATGGGGATGGGGATTTTCTATGGGCAGTGTCTCATCCACCACCATCGCGGAGGAAAGGCCGATGATCGCGCCGAACGTATCGGAATATTTCAGCCCGTTGCGAAGCGCCCCGTAGCCGCCCATCGACAGACCGCCGATGTAGGTATCCTCTCTCTTATGGGAAAGCGGGAAGGACTTGCGGGTGAACTCCACGAGTTCCCTGCCGATAAATTCCCCGAATAAGGTTCCGGTCTCCTCATGGTCGATGTAAAACAGATTTTCCCCCGAGGGCATGACTACGCACAGGTCTTTGTCCATCGCCCAGCGGGAGATCCTGGTTCCGTAAAGCCAGTCGGTGTCATCGCCTAAGATGCCGTGCAGAAGGTACAGTGTCTTGTAAGGTTTTCCTTCCTCTCTTCTGGGCATCCCTTCCATGTAGGATTTATCCGTGGGCAGGATCATGGTGAGAGGTACTGTTCTCCCCAGAGTCTCTGCCATAAATGTCATTTTGATGACTGCCAAAGATATGCGCCTCCTTTTTGCATACAGTTTTGTTTCTGTGTTTCCAGTTAGAAGTGTACTTCCACTTCCCGCATCAAATCTGCCGCCGAACTTCCGCCGACATAGATCCGGAACAGACCGTCTTCCAGACAGTATTGATGCTCGTTATTGAAGAATCCCATCTCCTGCTTCTTTAAGGCAAACGTGACGGGCTTTTCCTCTCCCGCGGCCAGAGTGACCTTGGTAAATCCCTTCAGCTCCCTCACCGGACGAACCAGGGAGGCGGCCACATCCTGCAAATATAGCTGCACGGTCTCTGTTCCTTCCCGGCTGCCGGTATTTTTTACCGTCACGGAAATCTGCAGGGCATCTTCGCTTTCCTGTACCTGCAGGTCATCATAGGCGAAGGTGGTGTAGCTTAAGCCGTAGCCGAACGGATACAAAGGCCCCGGCGTCACATCCAGATACCGGGAGGTATATTTGCTTTTGCTACCGGGGCGGCCGGTAGACGGCGCGTTGTAATAGACCGGACACTGTCCGCTTGCCTTCGGGAACGTCGCCGAGAGTTTTCCTTCCGGAGACACCTCCCCGGAAAGGACTTTCGCGAGCGCGTGTCCCATCTCAATACCCAGCTGCCAGGCTTCCACGATTGCCGGTACGTGCTGATCTTCCCATTGCAGGGCCAGCGGTCTGCCGTTCATCAGCACCAGGACCACCGGTTTTCCGGATGCCAGGAGCTTACGCAGAAGTTCCTGCTGTTTTCCCGGGAGGGTGATGTCGGTGCGGGAGGACGCCTCCCCTGACATGGCGCACGTTTCACCCAGTACCGCCACAATCACATCGCCGTAGGAGACGGCTGCGGAAATTTCTTCTTCGTTTAATTCGCTCTCCGGTCCGCCGCAGGCAAAGTAGGCGAGGTTCGGGAATTCCTCCTGCATTCCTTCCAGAATCGAGACGCAGTCGTTTACGCGCCAACTCATGGCCCAGGCGCCGATGATTTCTTCCCGGTTAGCGGCCAGATCCCCTACCAGTGAGATGCGTGTATCCTTAGCAAGAGGCAGCAGATTATTCTCGTTTTTCAGAAGGACGATCGACTCTTCCGCTGATTTCCTTGCCAGCGCCCGGTGCTCTTCGGGCAGCACCTCATAGCGGGTGATTGCTTCTTCTTCGACGTATGGATGGTCAAACAGTCCCACCCACATTTTTACAGACAGGATACGGCGAACAGCATCGTTTAAGGTTTCTTCCGAAACCACTCCCTGTAAAACGGCGTCTTTCAGGTATTTCGCATAGATTTCAGTTCCCATATCCATATCCAGTCCGGCTTTGATGGACTGGATTCCGGCATCCTGATCGTCTTTCGCGGCTCCGTGAATGACACACTCCCGAATCGCATTGGCATCGCTGACCGCGAAGCCCTCAAATCCCAGCCCTTCTTTCAGAACAGTGCGCAGCGTGAACGGGTTGAGGGTACAGGGCACACCGTTTAGATCGTTGAAGGAGGCCATGACTGTCTTTGCGCCCTCTTCCACCGCCGCTTCAAAGGCTTTCAGGTACTGGTTGTAAAATAGATGCATCGAGAGATTGACGGTATTGTAATCCCGTCCCGCTTCACAGGCGCCGTAGGCGATATAATGCTTCATACAGGCGGCAACGAACGAATCGTGGGAAGAATGGTCATTTTGCAGTCCTCTTATTTTCGCGCGGGCGAAAGCGCTGGCAAGATAGGGATCTTCCCCTGGTCCTTCACTGATGCGTCCCCATCTGGCATCCCGGGAAAGGTCAAGCATCGGCGCGAAGTGCCAGGCAATGCCGCTGGCTCTTGATTCCTTCGCCGCCATGTGCGCGGTCTGCTCCATGAGGTCCGGATCAAAGCTGCAGGCCTCCGCTAAGGCGATCGGATAGACAGAGCGGAAACCGTGAATCACATCCAGTCCGAAAATGAGCGGAATATGCAGGCGGCTTTCGTCCACCGCGATGTGCTGCAGCCGATTGATTGTCTGCGGATCCTGCACCATCAGGGAGCCGATTTTCCCGGCCCGGATCTCGTCTTCATGGTAATCCTGTTTGGCACCGGCCATGATGCGGGAAAATTCCTCGTTGCTGATCCGCCCATCTGTCTTCATCTCAATCAGTTCCTCAAAGGAAACTTCAAATCCTCCCACGATCGAGGGGGATATCAGGTTTAACTGTCCGATCTTTTCCTCGATTGTCATCTGCGCGAGCAGATCCTCCACCCGCTTATTCTGTGCTTCTGTCAGGTCTTTCATTTCTGCGCATTCCCCACTTTCTGGCTGTTATGACCTTTTCTGTATTATTTTCAAAAGAAAACCTGCCAGATCGGGAAACCGAAACCGACAGGTTTCTTAACAAAATCAAGTCTGTGTTTCTTTCGCTGTTAGAGACTCATGCCCGATTCGGGCAGTACTTCCTTTCAAGGATCAGGGACTGAGGTACCATACTTTAAGCCCTCGCGGCAGCCTCCGCTTTGGCGTCCACCAGGGAATAGGCGATGTTAATCGCGTGGTCTCCCACCCGTTCCAGTCCGGATACCACATCCGAGAAATAGATTCCCGCCTGCGCAGAGCATTTTCCCTCGTTCAGACGCATGATGTGGTGGCTTTCCAGGTCACGCTCCATCTGATCCACCTGGTCCTCCAGCCTGGAGATCTCCTGCATCTGCGCGGAATCGCGGTGGAGGGATTTGTCCTCCCCGGCCAGGAACAGGACCATCGATTCTTTCAGAAGCTGGTTGATCAGCTTCATCATGCCCCGCAGCTCCTCCGCACTCTCCGGTGAAAACTCAATCTCATTCTCAATCAGCTGAGGAATCAGATCCGCGATGTTCTTCGCGTGATCGCTGATCCGCTCGATATCGTTGACCACATGGAAGTAGGCGGCAATCATGTTGATATCGGCAAGCGGCATGGTGTTGCGGCTGATCTCCACGAGGTAATTGCTGATCTCCTGATCGAGGTAATCCACGTAGTTCTCTTTGAAATACACCTTCTGGCTGCGCTCAGTGTCTCTCTCAAGCAGGCAGTCCACAGCCAGGTTCAGGTTCTCGAACGCCATTGTCGCCATGCGGTTCATCTCCTGCACCGCGACGAGCACGGCCACAGCCGGGTTCGGCAGATTCGGACCGATAAACTGCAGATGGAAGGTCTCGTCCTCTTCTTCTGTATCATCGCCGGGCACCAAAAGATACGTCGATTTGATGATCCAGTCTGTGAACGGATAGAAAACGATGACCTGGAATACCTTAAACAGGAAATGGGCCATGGCGATGTTTCGCCCCAGGCTTCCCGCGTCGTTTCCGTGCCCGCTGAAGAACATCACGATCTCCGCGATCTGATCCCCGAACAGTGTCAGCAGCACGAACATGAGGATCGTGCCGTAAACGTTAAACAGCAGGTGGATCAGGGCAGCGCGTTTGGCATTCCTGTTTCCGTTCATGCCCGTCAGCAGCGCCGAGGTGCAGGCGCCGATGTTGCACCCCAGGATCACATACATACAGATATGCAGATCCACGAGGCCCTGGGAGGCCATCACCACGAGGATACTGACCGTCACGGAAGAACTCTGTACGATGGAGGTGACGATGATGCCAAGCACAACCCCCAGGAACGGATTTGTAAAATGCGACAGCAGGTTGATGACCGAGGGGATCTCACGCAGCTGTGCCATCGCCTCTGACATCGAACTGATGCCGACAAACAGAATGCCAAACCCCAGCACAACCTCCCCGGATTTTCGTACCTCCGGCCTTCTGCCGAAGTTGACCATCACAGCGCCCAGAAAGACAAAGATCGGGGCAACGGCGCTTAAGCGGAAAGCGACTAAAAGAGCCGTCACCGTCGTACCGATGTTGGCACCCAGGATGATCCCGCTGGCTTCGGACAGCGTCATCAGGCCGGAATTGACAAAGCCGACGACCATCACAGTCGCCGCGCTTGAGGACTGGATCACTGCAGTAAAAAACAACCCTACCAGGACTCCCAGAAGTTTGGTTCTGGTGAAAGCCTTGAGAATGCTTCTCAGTTTGTTGCCGGCTACCTTTTCGATCCCGTGGCTCATCATGTTCATCCCCGCGATGAATAATCCGAGACCACCGATCAGCGATATTAAGATCGTCGTCATGGATTCTTTTTTTCCTCATTCCGCCCTGTTGATCGGCATGGTTTTCATCGCAGGAAAGGGAAAAGCTGTTCCCCTCCTGCGTTCTATGGTTTCTGCCCGGTACACTTTGCCGGGACAGATTTTTTCAGATTTCCTTTCCTTCTTATACCCTACAGCCTGGAATATCCGTAGCTGTTGACGATGGCATCCAGCTTCATTCCCTTAGCGCACATCGGGCACTGGCTGAACTCATAGGTGCGGTAATCTTCGATGTCTTCTGCTCCGAAGATCGAGTTGATCTCGATTCCGTTCACCTCTTTGCTGGCGCTGAAGATCGCGGCGATCCCGGCCATCTGCCCGCCGTAGTACTGCACACATTCAACAGCGCTGGCGATTGTGCGGCCGGTTGTAGCCGATGCCAAAAGCAGCAGGCAGTGCTTGTCGCGGATCATGGGCTGCATGTTGTCGCGGAAGATCAGCTGTCCGGCACTGACCTCCGGTGTGACGATGTACATGGTGTTGTGCTCGTTTACTGACATGATGCCGGATTCGGTAAGCTCATCCGCCAGATACGCTCCGATCACCTCGCAGCCGTCCATGCAGATGATGGTATCGATATACGTCGTGTGCGTGTACTTGCGGGCCAGCACAGCTGCGGCTGCCGCCGCTTCGCTTCTTCTTGATTTCATGAACGTCATATCCACGTAATAGTTGATATGGGAATGGTTCGTCGCGAAATGCCCCGGGATGATCCGGATGATCGCGTTCTTATTGACCTTCGAATAAACCTTCTTCGCCTCTTTTACCATAAAGATACCTCCTACCTTCCTGTTGTACCCGCATAGGATACGCCGCTTAAGATCACCCCCGGATCGCGAAGCGGCCATCCCGGTGCAGAATAAGGGAAACACGAACGGCCCCTTGCAGCCGTCCACTATAAATATACACAACAAACGCAAAATAAACAAGTCATTTTTCAGCAAATTTTTCTATTTTCAGGCAAAGTGGCCGGATAAGTCCTAAGTTTGGCTTCCCGCATGGGAAACGCACCTTCTTCTCCTTCGAGTCATCTTCGAACAGGCGTTGCGTTTCAGGTCAACGTGTCTGCCTTTCGTGTGAGGAGGGCTTTCCTTAAGTTTCCAGTAGCTGATCCGGAATATCGGCAGGTTTTCGTTGCCTTTTCCCTGCGGAGAGGATATACTGGGAGAAACCTGCCGGGATTTAAGTATTCTTAAGATTAAGCACCTTACAGGAAGGAGAAAAAAGATGTGTACAGCAGTTACTTATCACACAAAAGCCCACTATTTTGGCAGAACCCTGGACGCTTCCTTTGCCGTTGATCAGACGGTTACGGTGACACCCCGCCGCTATCCGTTCCGGTTTCACCGCGAGGAGGACATGCCCGTTCATTATGCGATGATTGGCATGGCCTATGTGCAGGAAGACTATCCGCTCTACTACGACGCGACCAATGAGAAGGGACTGAGCATGGCGGGACTGAATTTTCCCGGCAATGCCGTCTACAAAAGCATGATTGAGGGGACAGACAACGTCACGCCTTTCGAGTTTATTCCCTGGATTGTGGGGCAGTGCGCGACTGTAAAGGAAGCGCGTGAGAAGCTGTCCCGCTTAAATTTGCTGAATGAGTGCTTCAACGCCCGGCTGCCGCTGTCTCCCCTGCACTGGATGATATCCGACCGCGAGGAGAGCATTGTCGTGGAACCTGTAAAAGAGGGCTTACAGGTTTATGACAATCCGGTAGGCGTCATGACCAACAATCCGACCTTTGACTACCATCTTAAGAATCTGCCCAACTACATGAGTCTTTCCTCACAGGATCCCAAAAATAGCTTTGCTGAGGATCTGAAGCTGGTGCTCTACTGCCGCGGCATGGGCGGGCTGGGACTTCCGGGAGATCTCTCTTCCGCTTCCCGGTTCGTCAGGGCGGCTTTTACGAAGTGGAATTCTGTCTCCGGGGAATCCGAATCGGAAAGTGTCAGCCAGTTTTTTCACATCCTGGGCAGCGTGAGTATGCAGCGCGGCTGCTGCATGGAAAACCAGGGATACGAGGTTACGCTTTATACTTCCTGCTGCAACGTGGATCAGGGCATCTACTACTATACGACTTACGAAAACAGCCAGATCACCGGGGTGGACCTTAACCGGGAGGATTTAGACGGGGAGAAGCTGGTAAGTTACCCGCTTATTATGGGGCAGCAGATCCGTATGCAGAATTAAAAGGACGGGGGCTTGCCGCCCCCGTCTTCTCATTTTTTCTTCATGGATCTGTTGTTAAACAGATGTTTGCTGCCCTTCTCTCCCTTAAACCGGTGACAGGTTCGCATGTCTCCGGAAACGCAAAATCTTACCCCAGGTTCGTTTCAAACCGGATCGACCACTGGTTTTCATAGGTTTTGCCGCCATCCAGGCCGATCAGATCCGCCTGCTGGGAGAGTTCCTCGACAATTCCGTCTCTGGAAGGAAGGGAGCTCCAGGGCTCGATGCAGACATAGGGGGCCTCAGAGTGCGGTTTATGCCAGAAGCCGATATACGGATAATCCGGGAAGGTCACGGTCACACTCTTTTTGCCCTTTTTGCTTAAGAGCCGCACCTTTCTGGGCACGTGCTTTAACACAAGCGCATCCTCGTCAAACAGGCTGTGGCGCAAAGGGATCCGCCTGTCATCCGCAAGGGGATAGGGTTCGTCCTTTCCGGTAAGAAAGCAGGTATCAGAAAAGCCAACGCGGGAAGGATGCGCCGGAGCATCAAACACCACTTCATAATCTTCAAAGCTTAAACCGTCCTCCAGGGGGACGCGAAAGCCCGGATGACCGCCCAGACCAAAGTACTCCCGTTCCTGACCGCGGTTTTCCACGCGGCTTTTGATGGAAAGCAGGCTGCCGCTAATCGCGTAGGTGATGCGGTAAGTGAAGGAGAACGGGTACTGGGAGCGCGTCCCGGCGTTGTCTGTAAGGCGAAACGTGATGCTGTCCCTGCTTTGCTCTTCCGCGGACAGAGTCATATATTTGAGAAACCCGTGGATCTTCATTCGGTATTCTTTGCCGTTTACCGTGCAGGTGCCCTGAGTCATTCTTCCCACGTAGGGGAAAAGGTTGGGGGCTGTTTCATCCCAGAAAGCGGGATCTGCCTGCCACAGGTACTCGGTTCCTTCCCTGTCCTTCACGGATTTTAGCTCCGCTCCGTGATCGCTGACGGTGACTGTCAGCAGGTTGTTTTGAATCGTATATTCCATGTGTGTTTCTTCTCCTTTTGCAGGTATTCTTTCGGCAGCGGGAAACTTTTTTTCGGGACTTCACTGGAAGGACTTAAAAGCGCGGTCAATCCTTTCTCAGCCGGACACGACAGTTCGTATGGAAGCAGCCAATCCCGTATCTTAGCACTGCCTGATACGGCTGATCCTGCGAAGACTGGCCGCCTTTTTCCTGGACCCGCTCAAGCGCCTGCCTGCTGGCGGCCTCCAGATCTTTCTCCGATGCTGTTTCCGCCTGAATGAGGATCCTATGCCCCTGCGCTGTCATATCCAGCAACATATCTTCTCCTTCAACGTCCAGGCAGATGTTCAGACGATCGTCTGCGCTCAGGATGCGGGACAGGAAAACCAGATAAAAGTCTTTCTTCCATCCAAACGGGAAATCGGTGCCTGGATCTTTTACGTTTGACTGCAGATAGTCTGTAAAAAGTTCCTCGACTTTTTTGGCATCCCCTTTTTGCAGAGCAGTGCACAGGGAGCGAAGCTGGTGTTTGTCCGCACAGACCGTCGCCTTAAAATAGTCCCGGATTGTTTTCTTGAAGAGCGTCCGCACCTCGAGGTTGGGAATGATCAGATTGATTTCACTTTCCTTCGTTTCTCCCTGTTTTGTCAGATACCCTGTCCAGTACAGAAGACTCCAGAGATTCTCCTCCGAATCATCGGCTCCATCAACAGTAAGTTCCCTGCAAATTTCCCTGCGGATACTCTTTCCCGCAAGAAGACGTATAAGATCCTCATTACCGGGGTCAAGCGCGGTCCGTTGAATGAGGCGGTTCACCGCCTCATTGCCGCTCGTCTCTGCCCAGTACTCATGAGGTTCTTTCTCTGGATCGTATTTCAGATCATCGCAGTAGTTCAGGATATTCCAGGGGCAATAGATGGTCGCGGCGCCAAAAAGATATCCGCCGTACCACTGCTTTACCTTCTCATACTTTTCTGAAAATCCGAAATATGCCAGAAGCTCTTTTACCTCCGTGTCCGTAAATCCAAATGCATCATCAAAACGGATGTCCGTAATAGAACTGACTTTCAGGTTGTTTAATCCGCTAAAGATACTTTCTTTAGAGATCCGCAGGCATCCGGTCAGGACCGCAAATTGAAGATTATTGTTATCCTTCAATACCGAGCTGAGCAGACCGCGGATGAGGGGAACCATTTGCTCATAGTAATTGTTTAGATGCGCTTTCTGTAAAGGAACATCATATTCATCGATCAACAAGATGACTTTTTTCCCATGATGCTTTTCTAATAATGAGGAAAGAATTTTCAAACTTCTTATAAGTGTAACATCTGACATCTTAGGATCCAGAAGCTGCCTGAAGTCATCCTTTTCATCTTCATCCAGATTGTTGCTTCCAAGCAAGTATTTTACTTTTTGAGCAGCTTCATTTATGATTGCCGCAGTCATCTCAGAAGCTTCTTTATAATCCGTCCCTTCAATTTCCCTTAGAGATAAGGAAATGACAGGGTATTTTCCCATGTGTTCTTCACAAAGATCGGTATACTTCGTGATTTCAAGGCCGTCAAAGATATCCTTGTCCCCGTCTACAGAAAAAAATTTTTCCAGCATACTCATGGTCAGCGTTTTCCCAAACCTGCGCGGACGGGTAAACAATGTGACTTCTGGCGGGTGATCCATCAGGTCCCGGATCAGTTCGGTCTTATCGATATAATAGTAGTCGCCCTGACGAAGTTTAGCAAAATCAGAGATTCCGATGGGGAGTCCCATTTTTCCTGGATCCATCTAAAACGCCTCCTTCTTAAGAGTCCAGCCGATTGACTTTCTGTGCATGAGCTTCTAAGAACAGTATAGCAGAAGAACAGCAAAATTGCCAGAGATATTTTTATTCTGAGAATGCGGCACTGTCCTCTCTCATCTGGGAAGTCTCATTTTTCATCCATTTTTCCGGTCCTGTCCTCTTCACATCCTTAAGAATCGATGGAGATTTAGGAAAAGACGTGATCAGACGAAAAATCGATCCGGCACAGAGCCCCAGAAACCCAGCGCTCTTAAGAGACGGAAACTTTCACAAACCTTCGCACATATATAATCTATCAGCAGATAAGCTGCGTGAAACCAAGGGATCGCTGAAAGAATGTTTTTATCACGGGAGAAACAGCGCCGCTGCTTCTTTCCCGGCAAACGTCCTTTACTGATACTGGATTTTCTGCTGCGCCTCTTTTAAGGAGGAAACCACACCGGTTCCGGCAAGGGCGCTTAAGGCGGCGCCGTAGGCCGCATCTTCCCAACCCTTCGGGATATCCATCGGCATCCCGAAAAGTTCCTCCGACACTCTCTTCATCAGAGGGTTCCTGCGCAGTCCGTTCCCGGATCCCACCAGCTTCTTCGCCCGCCTGCCGGTAAGTTTCACCATTTTCTCATAGTATCCCTGCAGCTCCTCTATGATCCCTGCTATCACGCCCAAAGTTAAGGCTCCGGGGTGAAAGTTGCAGTCACGGATGTTTTCTGCGTGACCGCATTCGTTGGGCTTGTCTCTTGTTCCCGCAAATGTCGGGGTGACTTCCCAGGCCCCAATGATTCCGTAGTCATCGTAATACTGTTCTGCCTGCTTCAGCATGGGCTCATAGAGGCTTTTTTCGTTCACCCCAGGGACGCTGCGATAAAATTCTTCCAGCAAGGCGTAGGCTCTGCCGCCGCAAAGACTTGAGCCGACCATCAGATAGCCATCCGGGGGACACGGCCTAAGTTCCACGCTTCCGCCGCAGGACAGATATCGGTCAGTGCCCATGGATGCCTGACTGCCGGTCCCTACATTGAGCAGCAGCGTGGTGTCTGTCTCCTTCACGGAACCGATCATGCTCGCCTGATTATCTCCCATTGGGACAATGACCGGGACTCCCTCTCTCGTCTGCCCGATAGTTTCCAGGGGACGGCAGATTTTGGGAAGATACGAGGTGTCAACTCCCGCTTCCTCCAGCTTTTCCGTCAGGAATTCCTTCCTTATAAGATCGAAACATCCAAAGCTTGCCGCCATATCCGGGGCAGTCACCGGACTTAAGTTTCCGCAAAGCCGCATGGCGACATAGTCACTGATCGTCACCATTTTTACCGCCTCTTCGGGGATCTTGCCCATCTTTTGCAGATAGAAATGCGTGGTGATCCCATACCCCGCTGCCGCTTCTCCCACGCGGGTCTGCAGGTACTTTGCATAGCTTTCTCCGGATGCAAAGGGAAGATTCCCCCATGGGTTCTGCCATGTGTAAAGCGGACTTACCGCCTCTCCGCTGCGGTTCACATACAGCATCCCGTGCATCTGTCCGGTCAGACCGACGCCGCAGATGTCTGGAAATCGTGCCGGAAGATTCCCCAGCGCCGCCTCTGCCAGGTAGATGATGCGTTCCGGATCCTGGATTCGGGCTTCCTGATATTTGCCGTAGCGAAAGGTGTTGTTTGCGATTACCATCTGATCCAAGATTTCTCCGCTGTCCGCATCCACCACGACTGAGCTGATTGTTGTCGTTCCGATGTCTAATCCTGCTGCAACCATCCTTATTTTCTCCTGTTTGTTCCTTAAGTTTTCTGTGCCTGAAGAGCTTCCGCTTAGTGCGAAGCCACTCTTTTTCCTCTCACGAAGGCTTCCGGATCCGCTCCGGTAAGGGAAGCGGAATCTACAGGGAAGTATACCGCCTTCCGGCATTCTTTGGCAACTTTGATTTTCAGATTGTTGTTTTGGGGAAGATATGGTATACTGTATCAGTAAGGGCAACCGAGTTTTCCGCATGGAGGAAAAAAGCATTGGAGGCAAGAAAATGAAACAACTGGAAAAAATTTTTCACCTGAAGGAGAATCACACAGATGTGAAGACCGAGGTCATTGCCGGTATCACGACGTTCATGACCATGGCCTACATTCTGGCAGTGAACCCCAGCATCCTTTCCGCCGCGGGCATGGACAGCGGATCCGTGTTCACAGCTACGGCACTGGCATCTATGGTAGCCACCTTTATGATGGCAGCATTCTCCAACTATCCCTTCGTCCTGGCTCCGGGCATGGGCCTGAACGCCTACTTCGCCTACACGGTCGTCCAGCAGATGGGCTACACCTGGCAGACGGCATTGGCGGCTGTGTTCCTGGAAGGCCTCATCTTCATCGTTCTCTCTCTGACGAATGTACGGGAAGCGATCTTTAATTCCATCCCCATGAATTTAAAACACGCGGTATCCGTGGGTATCGGCCTGTTTATCGCATTCATCGGTCTGCAGAACGCGAAGATCGTTGTGGACAGTTCCACGCTCGTGTCGATCTATTCGTTCAAAGGATCGCTTGAGAACGGGATGTTCAGTTCGGAAGGAATTACCGTTGTGCTGGCGGTGATTGGCATTCTGATCACTGCGGTGCTGGTGGTGCGCGGCGTCAAGGGCAACATCCTCTGGGGGATTTTGATCACCTGGGGGCTGGGCATGATCTGTCAGGTGGTCGGACTGTATAAGCCGGATGCGGCAGCCGGATTTTACAGCATGTTCCCGGATTTCTCCGGCGGCTTTAAGATCCCGAGCATGGCGCCTACCTTTATGAAGATGGATTTCTCAGGGATCTTCTCGCTGGAATTTTTAGCCGTCCTGCTGGCTTTCCTCTTTGTGGATATGTTTGATACTCTGGGGACCCTAATCGGTGTGGCGTCCAAGGCAGATATGCTGGATAAGGACGGAAAGCTTCCGCGCATCCGCGGCGCTCTCCTCTCCGATGCCATTGGTACCTCCGTGGGTGCGGTCTTTGGTACGTCCACGACCACAACCTTTGTAGAGAGCGCATCCGGTGTTGCCCAGGGCGGGCGCACGGGCCTGACCGCCGTTGTCGCAGGAATCCTGTTTGGACTGTCGCTGTTCCTCTCCCCGATCTTCCTTGCCATCCCGTCCTTTGCGACGGCACCGGCACTGGTTGTGGTAGGCTTTTTGATGATGACATCCGTCACCAAGCTTGATTTCTCTGATTATACGGAAGCGATTCCCTGTTACATCTGCATAATCGCGATGCCGTTTATGTACAGCATTTCCGAGGGAATTTCCCTTGGCATTATCTCCTATGTGGTCATCAACCTTGTAACCGGAAAGGCAAAGGAGAAGAAGATCAGCGTACTGATGTATGTGCTGGCAATCCTCTTCGCGCTGAAATACATCGTGATCTGAGCAGGCGGGAGGGTTTGCGCTTTCCCGCGCGAAGAGTTTCCCGCAACTGTATTTGAAAAAAAAGACAGCCGCCGCTTCGATAAGTGACGGCTGTTCTTATGTGAGAGAGCCTGTATTCGTTCTCCGGGCGGCAAGGGAAAAGGTAAGAATAGAAAATCGATCTGCCAGGGAAAGCCGGAATAAAAATATTTGTTCGGTCAAACTCCCCAGGCGCCTCTTGACGGGATGGGAGGAAATCTGTATAATAGGATAAATTCTATATCCGAGGCAGCAGACGGTAATTTTTTCAGTTATAGTTTATGCCAAAGAGGATGGGACGAAAACCCGCGAGGATCTTTCTGGATTCTCTTGATCGAAAAATGCGGGCTGAATGGATCGGGGAGAGTAAGCTGCTCTCCCGCTATGGCTAAGCCGCGGGAATCCTATCCAAAGAAGACCGGAAGAAACGCTAAGAGAGATCGAAAAGGCAAAAGGTTATCGCGATGATTAATGAGTAGAGAGGAGGATCCGTAAATGACGACACTGGACGATTATCGAGACGAACAGCTTCAGGAACCGGAGTTTAAGAAAGAATATGATGCTCCTGGTCCGCAGTTTTCCGTCTTTGAGACAATTCTGGATGCGCGGATTGCCTGCGGACTTACCCAAGCGCAGCTGTCTGAGCGAACGGGAATCGCGCAGTCAGATATCAGCAAGCTGGAGAATGGCTACGGGAATCCTTCACTTCGCACTCTGCAAAGACTGGCTTCCGGCATGGGAATGGAACTGAAAATCCAGTTTGTGCCGGCGATGGGATCCTGAACTTTTTTTACCTGCCCGGTCTAACAGCTGACTAAAGCCTACCGTTTAGGAAATGTCTTAAGTTTTCGCAAGCAGAGCGAACACTCACACCATCCTCTTTTTACGAAGGCTTTATCCGGAATCGTCTATGGCGGATACTCAGTGCCTTTCTGCGTAATTTTCACGCGGATGGCTGAGGAACCCTTACCCGTGTCGGAGGATGTTTTTCCTTCTGTGCAAGCTTTGGGGCCCGTTGTCTTATCATGCAGAGAAAGGAGATCCCGCGATGAAAAAGAAATGGACACCTGCCTTTCTGGTCTTTTTCTTTTTAAGCGCCGCGCTGGCTTTGTCAGCCTCCTGCAAGGAAGAGGGAATTGCATCAGGTGCGGCCGTCTTTGTGCAGGCCTATGAATGGGGACCCGGTGTCCCGAAAGTCATTGTTTTCTTAACAAGGCAGGCATCTGTCGTGGACGCATCCGGTCTTACAGTCTCTACAGCAGGTGTGGAGCGAACCGTCACAGACGTCTATCTAAGCGAGGAGGACGGGACGAAATCAAAAGCCTCCTCTCAATATTTAGCCATCGACCTGGAAACCTCCTATGGAGTTTCCGGCAGTCTTTTTGCCTATGACAGCTCCACTCTCATGAACCGATGGGCAGACTCCTATCCCGTCGCCGTTGACTGTGAAGGATTTACGGTGGATGGGGAATCTTTTCCGCTTCATCTTTATGAGGACTGCATCAACAGCCGCGTATGCCCGGATACAGAGAGATTTTCATTCAGGGATACTTTTGCCGGCGCTTACCATAACCCCTTTACCGGTTTGGAGGAGGAACTTTCGCTCACAAGGGCGGCCTATGAACCGGAAGGCCTTTCTGGCGGGGCAAAGAATCCTCTGATCATCTGGCTGCACGGGCAGGGAGAAGGAGGAACTGATCCGGATATCGTACTGCTGGGAAATGAATCCTGCGCATTGGCCAGGGAGGAGATTCAAAGCTGCTTTACTGCCGGAGAGCAGACCGGCGCTTATGTGCTGATCCCTCAATGCGGGACATACTGGATGGATGAAGGGGATGGAACGAACGGCAAAGGTTCCGGAGTCTCCAGATATACCGAAATCCTCATGGACGCGATCACCGACTATGTCCAATCTCACCCGGATGTTGACGCCAACCGAATTTACATAGGCGGATGCTCCAACGGCGGATATATGACGATGAACATGCTGATCCATTATCCGGATTATTTCGCGGCGGCCTATCCGATCTGCGAGGGATATTCGTACTATGAGTACCGGAAGGATTCTGCCGGTTCCTATGACCCGGCAGGTGTGGTGACGGATACGGTATGGTTTACCGATGAAAAGATTCAGGCAGTAAAGGATCTCCCGATCTGGTTTGTCCTATGCATCGCTGATCCGGTGATTGATCCAAAAACATATGAACTGCCCTCCTATCGGGCACTTTTGCAGGCGGGCGCACAAAACTGCTGGCTGTCCCTGTTCGAATCGATTGAAGGGACCGATAGCCTGGGAAAGACCTACGGAGATCATGCCGCCTGGGTGAAACTGTTCAACAACGAAGTGACCGGGGTACAGGACAGGGAAGCGATTGCTTCTTCTGCCGATGAGGTGATGTTTGGTACGATACCGGATAACGGGGGAGGCGGTGTCCAGAAAGCCGGTGCATTTGAAAATCTCTTCACCTGGATGAATGCGCAGACAAAGCAGCCGGAAAACAGTAAAGGAACAAGGCAATAGAAGAACCCATTAGCGATATCGTAAAAGGCAACAGGCTGCATCCTAATCTTTCGATTGGCGCAGCTTTTTTGATTCAAGTGGGCAAAAGAAGAGAGCGTCTGCCTGATCGAGGGAAGCGGGTAAGACGACTGAACGAGGCGGATTGTCTGAAGTTCCGGCAAAGAGGAAAAGAATATATGTTCTTAAAAGAACTCATCAAAGAACTCATCAGCAGGGAAACCAAACAAACGCCTCTCTTCCGCTTCTCTCAGTCTGCGTAATTTTATCAGGCCGCGTCTCAACCTTTTTACAGAAAACCTGCGCAGCGGCAATTTAGATCAGCCCGATATATTTCAATCTACGCGGATATCCCCATGTGACCAATCATACACAAGGGGATTTTTAAGGTATTTCAGAAATCCCTTCATCAGAATCGGTATGCATTTCTAACAGGTTTGCAACTGTTTCTTCTTACAATTCCCTAATCTGCTATACTTTTCAGATTGACAAAGTGACAATATTACCATAAAATAGACTGAGGAAAACAAAGTTGTGTCTGATCCCAGCAATTTTATTGAGGAATAATTTATGACAAATCCTTCACCCTTACGATATCCAGGAGGAAAGTATCGCCTGTCAGGTTTCTTTTCACTGGTCATACAAAACCTAGAATTGAAAAACTGTACCTATGTGGAACCCTTTGCCGGCGGGGCAGGCGCAGCGTTTTCTTTGCTTTTTAACGGCACTGTTGAGAGAATCTTTTTGAACGATTGTGATCCGGGAATCTATTCCTTCTGGTACGCGGTAAGGAATGAACCAGATTCCCTTATCGAAAAGATCAGCAGCACACCGGTAACGATCGAGGAATGGCACAGGCAAAGAAGGATTTTTCTGTCTGCCTCCGCCTGCCTGCTGGATCGGGCCTTTGCAGTGCTGTTTTTAAACCGCACCAATCTTTCCGGGATCTTAAATGCCGGTCCGATTGGAGGATATGCGCAGGCAGGCAAATGGAAACTGGATGTACGCTTTCATAAGGAAACTCTGATCGCAAAGATTCAATTCATTGCCAGATTCAAAGATAAAATCTTTCTTTGCAGTCAGGACGCGGCGGACCTCATTCAAAATTTATCTCACTGCTTTCAAGGCCCTGTGTTTTACTATCTGGATCCACCTTATTTTGGGAAGGGCAAAAAGTTATACAGATACTACTACTCTCTTAAAGATCATCAGAAGCTCTGCAATGTGATTTCTAAGGAGCTGGCCTCGCCGTGGATCCTAACCTGTGATGATTCCAAAGAAATCTGTAATCTATATTCGGACTTCACCATGCGAAGATATGATCTGACATACAGCGCCTCAAATAAGGGGACTCATTTCGAATATATGTTTTTCTCACATGGGATCAACTGTCCTACGCCCCAGCAGCTGAAGGATAATAAAATTTTCCTCAATCTGAGGGAATAAACAGGAAAGATATGTCTCTTACACTCTCCTCTGTAACTTTTTTTCATATGTGATCTTCAGGATTCGTTTTCCACTTCCCTTTTGGCTTCCTCAAGAAGTTCCAGCATCTCTTTGGACGGTCGGCCTGATCTGCGTTTTTCCGGCAGATCAATTCCTCGCTCTTTCCCGAGCTGTCTTGCTTTCTCCCAGATTTTATCTGAACTGTCTTCTGCCGGTGTTTTTCTGGGTCTGCCCACCGGCTTTTTGGGCGGAACGACAATTACTCCTTCTTCAATCTGGCGTTCCCTCTCCAGTGTTTTCCGGTTCTTGCTGCCCTTTTTCCTGCCTCTGCCAGGTCCAGGGGGCTTCTCTTCCTTGGGCTTTGGCTTCCTTCCCGGTTTTTTCCTTGTCTTACCGCCGGGGATTTCCGAGTCCTTATGATCCGGGGAATGGAGAACTTCTGCAGTCTCTGGCAATTCTTCCGGATAGCTGGCAAGGTCGCCGCCAACGCTGATGGGGGTTTCCTTCCGTTTTCCGGAACCGGAGCCTGGCGGGTTACTGTCTCTTCCGCCTTTTAGCTGAATTGATCGCGGATTCTGCGAATATTCCTTTCCCTCTTCCGCTCCAAAGCGCATTTGAACAATGTCGGAGAGGGACTGGATACTTTTGTCATTCATGTCGAATTCCGCGAATACCTGCTTTAGCTGCTTTGATAGGGTCATCTCATAATCGTATCCTGTCTGTATGTTCTGGTATCCTACCTGTGAGGCATCAAGAACGACCGAATCGATGTCCAAATGATGCTTCCTGCAGGCGCTTAAAATCTTTGCGCGTATGACCGCGGCAATGAAGATGCAGAATTGTAAGTCTCCTGTTCCTGTTTCAAGGAAAGATCCGTCTTTCCCTGTCGGACGCGGAACCTGACCGAAAAAATCCTCAAATACCTTCGCGCTGGCACCCTTAAGAGCGTAGAGTTCCTCGATGTCTGAGGCGCTGCGATCCAGGGAGGTTCCATACGCATAAAATCCTAGGGAACGCGTGAATTCCCGGACGGCAGGATAGTTAAAACCAGCGCGTCCGTTTTCATCGATGGTGATGTATTCCCGAAATCTTTGTGGCAGTTCATGCGGTGCGCCGTTTTGCACTTCTTCGTT
>CAZXSN010000054.1:0-19416 GCA_964643295.1 uncultured Lachnospiraceae bacterium | reverse complement strand
AGAAGCAGTTTATCCTCATGCTGGAATATTTCGGCCAGTCGCCGATCATCGTGCGCTCTTCCTCCCTGCAGGAGGACAGCTTCGGCAACGCGTTCGCCGGGAAGTATGAGAGCGTTTTCTGCGTCAATCAGGGAACGCCGGAGGAGCGCCTTTTAAACTTTGAAAACGCCGTGCGTACGGTTTACGCGAGCGTGATGGATATCGACGCTTTGCAGTACCGGAAAAACCGGGGGCTGGCGGATAAGGATGAACAGATGGCGATCCTGATTCAGCGCGTGTCCGGGGATTACTATGGGAAGTATTTCTTCCCCCACACAGCCGGAGTGGGCAACTCCTCCAACCTTTATGTCTACGACCAGAGCGTGGATATGGATGCCGGTATGCTGCGGCTGGTTTTCGGTCTGGGCACACGGGCGGTGGACCGCGTGATCGGTGATTACGTCAAGATCGTCACTCTGGATGATCCGCTGCGGAATCCCCTGATGAACAGCGAGGATGAATCCCGTTACTCGCAGCATAGGGTGGATGTATTAAACCTTGAGGAAAACCGCACGGACTGCATCGAGATCGAGGAGGCCATGAGCTTAGATATCAAGGCGGAAAAGCGCCTCTTTGGCCGCAAGGATCCGGAAATGGCAAGACGGCTGCGGGAGATGGGAAGGGATGATTTAGCCGCGCCCTTTGTGTTAAACTTTAAGCGTATGCTTTCCGATACGCGCTTTCCCGAGGTGATGAAGCGGGTGATGGCGGTTCTGTCTGAAAAGTACCGCTATCCGGTGGATATCGAGTTTACCGCCAACTTTCAGGCGGACGGCAGCTTTAAATTCAACCTCCTGCAGTGCAGGCCGCTGCAGACGAGAGGACTGGGGAAAACGGTGGAACTGCCGCAGGTGATCGACCGGGAGAACTGCTTCTTTTTCTCTCAGGGAAATTTCATGGGCGGAAATGTGCGGCTGCCGATCCAGTACGTGGTGCTGGTTTCTACGCTTCCCTACCTGCAGCTTCCCGACCGGGACAAGTACACGGTGGCAAGAAGGATCGGCATGCTCAACGAAGCGCTCAAGGGTAAGAACGCGCTCTTAATCGGACCGGGACGCTGGGGGACGACGACTCCTTCTTTGGGAGTGCCGGTGCATTTCACGGAACTTTGCAACATGTCCGTGATGGTTGAGCTCTCCTACAGTGCCCGCGGCGTGGCCCCGGAGCTTTCCTATGGAAGCCATTTCTTCCAGGATGTCGTGGAATCGGGGATCTTCTATGTAGCATTGTTTCAGGAGCGGGATACGGTTACTTACCGGGAAGAGTATGTGACGAAGAGGGAAAACCTGGTGAGAGAATTTTTGCCCGAGGAGAGCGGCGCGGAGCAGGTGATCGGCGTATATGCCACTCCCGGACTGCAGGTCTACTCGGATATCACCAAACAGCTGGTGCTTTGCGCCCCCGTATGAGCGCCGGAAGGGCTTAAAATGTAAGATACACGGAAAAACACAGGGACTTGCCGGGAGAGGACCGTAAGGAAGATCCTCTCCCGCAAAAGCCTTACTGACAATGCGAAAGACCGGAAGGGGAGCTTCCGGTCTTTCCTGGGGAGTATAAATAAGGACTATAAGGGGACGTAAAAAGAATTCTGTAAGGCCGAACCCTTTCTACAATTCGAATTATAGTATAATTTTCGGAAAATTGCAATACGTAATTCAAAAAATTTTTTGAAATTTTGAAGAAAAAATTTGCGGATCCCAAAAGTGCCCTCCAATCGCCCCCCAAAACGCGAAAAATGCCCGCTTAAGGACGGCAAATCCGCCTGATTTTGGGGACCGCGCCCAATCTTGGGAAAAAGCGGGCAGAGGGCGAACGTTCCGTAAGGAGTGCGGACTATTCGCCAAAGCTTTCACAAATCTGTAAAGATGACAGAAATTCGATTCTGTGTTCTTAATCTAGCTATCCATTCCCTCTGTCCCACTCATCTGCCTTCCGTTCGCTCCTCTTTCCATCTCCTTTCCATTCTCTTCCCCGTTTTTTCCCCTCTTAGCATCCGCTTCCTCTTCCCTTTCCCTTCCTGCTTTCAATCGATTTTTGAAAAAGATTGACAGGAGGCGGAGATTCGCTATAAGATAGTATACAAACAGAAGCGAGTCTGGATCAGGAGGAGATGCATGAACCTGATGGAACTGATCGCCCCCTGCCATTTTGGCCTGGAAGCGGTTTTAAAGAGAGAGATTCAGGAACTGGGTTATGAGATCAGCAAGGTCGAGGACGGACGGGTGACGTTTCTGGGGGATGCGCAGGCGATTTGCGACAGCAACATTTTCCTGCGCACCGCCGAGCGGATCCTTTTAAAGGTCGGAGCGTTCCATGCGGAAACGTTTGACGATCTTTTTGAGGGAACTTTTGCTCTGCCCTGGGAGAATTACCTGCCGAAGAATGCGAAATTCTGGGTGGCGAAAGCCACTTCGATCAAGAGCAGGCTGTTCAGCCCCTCCGACATTCAGTCGATTATGAAGAAGGCCATCGTCGAGCGTCTGAAATCCTCTTACGGAATCTCGTGGTTTTCGGAGGACGGGGCTTCCTATCCGCTGCGGGTGTTCCTTTTAAAGGATGAGGTGACCGTGGGCCTGGATACCACCGGGGATTCCCTGCATAAGCGAGGATACCGGCTTTCCTCGGCGAAGGCGCCGATCTCGGAGACGCTGGCGGCGGCTCTGATTATGCTGACACCCTGGAAGAAGGATCGGATTCTCGTCGATCCCTTCTGCGGCAGCGGGACGTTTCCGATCGAGGCGGCTCTGATGGCAGCCGGGATTGCCCCGGGAATGAACCGGTTTTTTCTGGCGGAGAACTGGCCCAACCTGATCGCCAAAAAATGCTGGCAGGATGCTCTGGAGGAAGCGGCTTCCCTGGTGGATGCAAAAGTGGAGACCGATATCCAGGGCTATGATATCGACGGCGAGGTCGTGAAAGCGGCCCGGGAGAATGCCCGCCGGGCGGGTGTGGACCACCTGATCCATTTTCAGCGAAGACCGGTCAGCGAGCTGAGCCATCCCAAAAAGTACGGGTTTCTTATCACCAATCCTCCCTATGGAGAACGGCTGGAGGATAAGGAGCATGTAAGCGAACTGTACCGGGAGCTGGGGGAAGCCCTCCGGCGGCTGGATACCTGGTCCGCCTATGTGATCACCGCCTATGAGCAGGCGGAGGATAAGATCGGGCGGAAAGCAGACAAAAACCGCAAAATCTATAACGGAATGATCAAAACCTATTTTTACCAGTTTCTGGGGCCAAAGCCCGCAAGAAAGGTTCATGGGGAATGAGATGAGAAGGAAATTTCGAAGAAAGGGGACACAGGCAGCTTTTCTGACCGCCTGTCTGGCCGCCTGTACGACCTGCTCCGACGTGGGGAGGGCTGAGGGGCTTGGCCTTATGCCGAAGCTCATTAAGCAGCCGGAAGGCCCTCTGCAGGAACTTAACCGGAAGCTGGAGGAGCTTCCCTTAGAGGAAAATCTGCCGGAGGAGAGTCCGCTGCATACGCTGGATGACGAGATCGAAACGATGCTCGCGCCGGAGACCGAGAATGAGGAGTTCTTTGAAGAAATCAAAGAACCTGCGCCGGAAGAACTAACGCCCCTTCCTACCCTGGAGGAGGTAAACGAGGAGGCATTGCAGCTTCTGGCGAAAGCCTCCGAGCAGCAGGAAGGGCCGCTTAAGAAGCTGAATGATCTGGTGACGGCGATGTTTGATGAACCGCCAAGGCCGAAGGCAAAGATCGAAGAGTTTGGAAATACACTGGAAGCTGTGACGGTGAAAAAGGAAGAGGAGCCAAAGGAGGACTTCTGGCTTTTGCATGTAAATTTGCAGGAGCGTTCTGAGCCTCTCCCGGCGGCGCTGGAGTGGATCCCCGCCCCGGAAGTGTCTGCTATCTGGCTGCCTGATGCGGTTGCCAGCCAGGCGGAGAGGGAGCTTCCCGCGCGGTATGACGCGAGATGGGCAGGCAAAACGCCGGTGGTCAAAAGCCAGGGAGATCAGTCAACCTGCTGGGCTTTAACTGTGTCATCGGCGCTGGAGGCGGCTTTGCTGCCCGGTCAGCACCTGATCTTTTCCCCGGATCATATCTCTCTGCGCAATGGGTTTCACATCGAACAGAAGGACGGCGGGGACTACATGATGGCGATGGCTTACCTTAGCGGCTGGAGAGGACCTGTGCTGGAAGAGGAAGATTTATACGGCGACGGGGTTTCCCCGGAAGGACTGACGGCAGCCGTTCACGTACAGGAGATGCGGCTTTTGGAGGGCATGAGCCGGGAACAGATCTGCCGGATGATCTTCAAGTACGGGCCGGTGCAGACATCCCTTTACATGGACCGGGGCACCACTTCCCCCGAAAAGGGATACTACCGGGAGGATACGTGCGCCTATTATTATCCGGAAGAGAAGACGCCTACGCATGATGTGCTGATTCTTGGCTGGGACGATTCCTACCCGAAGGAAAATTTCGCCGTGCAGCCGGAGGAAGACGGAGCCTATATCTGCCAGAATACCTGGGGAGAGGACTTCGGGGAACAGGGGATTTTTTATGTATCCTATGAGGACGGCGCGATCGCCCGCGGAGGACTTGCCTACACCAGAGTAGAAGAGAAAGAGAATTACGATCATATTTACCAGTCGGATGTCTGCGGCTGGCAGGCGCAGCAGGGCTATGATTCGGAGACCTGCCTGTTTGCCAATGTATTTACCGCCGGGACAGATGAAAATCTGCGGGCGGTGGGTTTCTACGCAACGGGAGCGGATTCCGTTTATGAGGTGTCCGTGGTTCATTCGTTTGCGGACACGGATTCGTTTTCATGCAGGGAGGCAGTATGTTCCGGCTTCCTGGAAGACAGCGGCTTTTATACCGTGGATCTGCCGGATGCTGTCCCGCTTGCAGCCGGGGAGCGCTTTGCCGTCGTCGTAAAGATTACCACACCGGGGGTGAAGCTGCCTGCAGCGGTGGAGATGCATAAGGATTCGTATTCCGATACGGTTACCGTGGAGGGCAAGGAAGGCTACTTAAGCCAGGACGGAAAAGAGTGGGAGAATACGGAAGAACTCTTTCAGACCAATGTATGTCTGAAAGCCTATACGGACGATCAGAATTAGAAAGCGGGTGCTGGATAATTGGGAGAGCAGACGAAACCGGCGCGGATTCTCTTTGCCACGGGAAATGAGGGCAAGATGCGGGAAGTGCGCATGATCCTGGCGGATCTTAACATTCCGCTTGTATCTATGAAGGAAGCTAAGGTTACGGTCGAGATTATAGAGGACGGATCCACATTTCTGGAGAACGCGCTGATCAAGGCCAAAGCGGTTATGCGCTCAACCGGGGAGATTGCCATGGCGGATGATTCCGGACTGGTCATCGATTACCTAAACGGGGAGCCGGGGATCTATTCCGCCCGCTACATGGGGGAGGATACGTCCTATACGATCAAGAATGCCCGTATCCTGGAACGCTTATCCGGTGTGCCGGATGAGAAGCGCTCCGCCCGCTTCGTCTGCGCGATTGCCTGCGCCCTCCCTGACGGGCGGATTTTTACCAGCGAGGCGGCGATGGAGGGCATGATCGGGCATGAAAGCTGCGGGGAGAACGGATTTGGCTACGATCCGATCTTTTATCTCCCGGAATTAGGGTGTACCTCCGCGCAGCTTCCTCCGGAACAGAAAAATGAGTTAAGCCACCGGGGAAAGGCACTGTGGCTGATGCGGGAACAGTTAAAAGCAGTGCTGTAACCCAAGGACAGAAAGTCTTTGCTTACCGGAAGAAGATGTGAACCTTGAAAGAGCAGAAGACAGATTTCTTAATAAGAAAAAGCTTCGCCCGACTGCCGCGGGTTGGCGAAACGCCAGCGAAGAAGAGGCAGGGGAAGTTTAGGAAAAGGACCGTAAAGGGGCTTAAGGAAAGAGAGAAAGCAGGCAGAAAAGCTGTATGAAGATCATGATCCTGAGTGATTCGCATGCGCACAATGAGAACGTAAAACGGGCAATCAAGAAGGAAGGGCCGATTGATATTCTGCTGCACCTGGGAGATTCCCAGGGCAGCGTGGAGGCCATGGAGGAACTGGCACACTGTCCGGTTTACATGGTGGCGGGAAACTGTGATTATTTTACGCAGCTGCCGATCGTTCGCATCGTGGAATTCGGGAAGTACCGCATTATGATGACACACGGACATTACCATTACGTGTCGGTGGGAGCACAGGATTTGCTGGAGGAAGCAAAAGTCAATGACTGCAGCATTGTCATGTTTGGCCACACACACCGCCCTGTTTTCGACGGATCGGATCCCGAAGTGCTGGTTCTTAATCCCGGCAGCATTTCCTTCCCCCGCCAGGAGGACCGAAGGCCCAGCTATATGATGATGGAGATTGACGAGGAGGGCGAAGCGCACTTTCGGCTGATGTATCTTTCCAGATTTCCTGATTAAGCATATCCCGGATGGGAAAACTTTCGGATAAGGGAAATAGGAACGCAAAGGCCATCTTAAGCGGGAAGTGTTTTTGCTTTCACTGTATTTTTACATAGTGACTTTGATTTTCCTTTTTCTTTTTCTATTGGCAATCCGGTCTACTTTAAGGAAGAAGTCTGACAAATGATTCTACAGCACGTAAAAGGTTTTATGAAGTCTTTATGTTTTTTAGGCTTTCTTTGCGGTGAAAAATGAATCCTTTCCGCATCTCCATTTTTTTAACCTCTCGGGCAATTCTTGCACACTTCGAAGCGGTTCTTTCCCCGGAAAGTTTAGGCCTGTGACGCGGGGATGACAGGCTCTCGTTTAGAATGTTTCCCTCTGGCAGCATCTGCCTTATGCATCTTTTCACGCTGTTTATTTTTCACAGGGATCTGGGGGAAACAGCTCTGCCGTGCAATTGACAGACCCGATTAAATATGGCATACTGTCGGTAGACTTTTCTCTGCGGCGGGAAAAATGGCTGGAGAAAGGCTGAAAACGGAAAGTTAAGTGCCGGGTGTGGGTATGGCGCTTTCAAAGAGCGGGAGATGAAAAAAACGGGGGTTTCAAGCGGAGGTTTGTGAGGAATGAAGAAACAACGGTCCGTGATCCGGATCATAATCCGACTGATGCAGGTGCAGATGGTGACGGTGCTTTTGCTGGTGGCTGTATCCTCCATCCGGACGCTGCGGATTTCTCTGGAGCGCATGGATACCGTCGCAGAGAACCTGCTGGCTGTGTATTCCAGGCAGATGGAAGACCGCGTGGAGAGCATGGAGCAGCTGCTTTCAGTGATCGTTTATGACAACACGGATCTGGAACTGTTAACCGGGGATGACGGAACGGAGAGCTTTTATGCCGCGGTGCGCATGCAAAAGACACTGGAGAATACGGTAAAAATCAATCACAGTGTCCAGATGGCGGTGATCGCTGACGCGGGCAATGACATCTGCCTGGATGCCAACAACGTGCAGATGTCGATCGAATCGAAGGAGGCCCTGCGCGATCTTACCATGGAGTGCGCACGTCAGGAGCTGGACAAAAATCTCTGGGAGATCTCCCAGGTGGGAGAGGAGGCCTATCTGTACCGCATGATGCGCAAGGACAGCCGGACAGCGGCGGTCTTTTTATCCGTGGACCGCTTTCTGGATGTGATCCCGGATACGCTGAAAGGACAGCTCGGGTTCGCGATTGCGGATCAGAACGGCATCATTCAGGGATACTCCGGGTATCCGCTGTTTGAGGAAACTTTAGGGATTCCTGTCAGCAAGCTGAACACGAGAGGGATGCTCTCCAATGAGACACAGGTCACAGACGGAAGGTTTACCCTGTATTCCTATGAGAAATACGCAGATCTTCTCTCTCAGACACAGGCGGGGGAGCTTCTGCTTATCGGCGTGGTGGTCCTTCTGCTTATTTTTGACATCTATGTCATTCGCGTCCTGAAACGCCGCCTGATTGAGCCCATGAAGGGGATGACCGACGTGATGGAGGAGATCATGGACGGCAAGTACGACCTTCGGGTGGACAGTTACGCGGACAATCGAGAGTTCTCTTTCCTGTCTGAGACCTTCAACCGCCTGATGGATGAGATTCTTCATCTGCGGATTCAGTTTTACGAAAAACAGCTGGAATTAGCCGACGCGGAACAAAAGTATATCCGCCTGCAGATTCGGCCTCATTTTTTCCTGAACGCGCTGACCACGCTCGCCAGCTTAAGTTCTCAGGGAAAGAAGCAGGAGGTCAACGCCTACGTGGAGGCACTGTCGAAAAATATCCGCTACATGTTTTCCTCCGGGCTGCATACGGTGGCTGTGAAGGAGGAAGTCTGGCACGTGGAAAACTACTTTGAGATGCAGGAGCTAAGGTATCCGGACAGCGTCTTTTACAACATCGAAATGCCGAAAGAGACAGAAAACTGGCGAATCCCGCAGATGATTCTGCATACGCTGGTGGAGAATGAGTACAAGTACGCGGTCAAGCCGGAGGAGACGCTGACGATCCTAATCCGCCTGTCTTTGACAGCGCGGGACGGTGAGGAAGTACTGCTCCTGGAGATGGAGGATGACGGACAGGGATATCCGCAGGAAACTCTGGATCTAATCAACGGGGACGTAAGTCGGCCTAATCAGGACGGCACCCACGTGGGGCTTTGGAGCATCCGGCATCTGCTGGAGCTGATGTATGACCGTCCGCATCTTTTTACGGTAGAGAATGTGAAGCCTCACGGCGCGATGAACCGGATCCTTGTTCCGAAGGAGACGGTGAATGAAAGAGGCAGGGAAGCGGCGGAGGAATCGTTATGAAGATCTTGATTGTGGACGATGACGGGGCGATTGTGGAATCGATCAGGGATAGGATCCGCTGGGAGAAGTTAGGAATCTCTGAGGTAAAGACCGCCCTGAATGCCGACCGTGCGAGGCAGCTTTTAGAGGAAGAGGAGACGGATATCGTTATCAGCGACATTGAAATGCCCGGAGAATCCGGCTTGGATCTGCTTCAGTGGTACCGGGATCAGAAGATGCACGGCAAGTTCCTTTTACTGACCGGGCACGAAAATTTCCAGTATGCCGCGAAAGCGGTTCGTCTGCACGCGGAGGAGTATCTGCTCAAGCCATTTAACGTGGAGATGGTGGAACTGGTGCTGCAGAAGATGATCGCCGAAATCCGCGCGGAGCAGGAGAAAGCGCAGCAGGAACGTTTTGAGGCGCTTAACAGACAGGAGCAGCTGCAGATTTTCCTCATGAAACTTCTCTCCGGACAGACCGGGGGCACGAAGGAACAGTTAAGCAGAGAGATTTTAGAGCGCGGCCTGCCGCTTCGCGCGGACGGCACTTACCGGCTTTTAGTCTCCCGCATCACCAACATGGAACAGGATATGGAGATCTATGGAAGAGATCTGTTTCAGTTCATCTTCCAGAACATGCACTCGGAGATCCTCATGGGCACCCCGGATAACGACCGGGTGGTCTGTTTTGAACGCCGGGATTACTGGATTTTCGCCGCTGTGTGCGAGGATACCGGGGAGGAAAAACAGAAGGCCTCCTGTAAGGAGGAGATCGCCAGGATCGGCAACCTGTTAAACTGTACCATGACCACCTGCATCAGCGCTCCCTGTTCGCTGGAAGAGCTGCGCACGGTCTTTACGCGAGTGGAGCGAAAGCTGGAACAGAACATTCTCTGCTACGGCAGCGCTTTTTTAGAGCGTGAATATGAAGAAAACAGCGAGGACCGCCGGCCGGTTCTGGATCTAAAGCAGATGGAGGAGCTTTTAAACGCCAGAAACAAAAAGGGGTTCCTGGATTACTTAAAGCAGGAATTAAGAGCGCTGGCCGAGATGAAGCTTTTAGACAGTGCACAGCTGGAAGGGATCTTTCTGGAAGTGCAGCAGGCAGTTTACGCCTATCTTGCCGGGAGAGGGATCCTCATTACACTGGTGGAAAAGGACGATGATTCCCTTCGGATGAGTCAGCGGGCGCATCAGTCGGTGACGGATATGATCCGCTGGGTCAACTATCTTCTGACGCTGGTTTTTCACTACGAGGAGGAAGTGCAGAAATCCTCGGGAATCATTGAGCGGATCGACCGCTACATCCGCGAGCATTATAAGGAGAACATCGGCAGAAACGAGATCGGCGCGGAATTTTTCCTTGTCCCGGAATATCTCGCGAAGATGTACAAGAAAAAGACCGGCAGGAGCCTCAAGGATTCGATCAACGAATGCCGCCTGGAGCAGGCGCAGGTACTGCTTTTAAATACGCAGATGCATGTCAGCGATGTGGCGGCGGAAGTCGGGTTCGACAACTTCTCCTACTTCTCTACCCTCTTTAAAAAGAAGCTGGGGGTGACGCCGAATGAGTTTCGGCGGACCGCGGGAAACGGACTCGAGTGACGGAAGGATAAGCAGCCGGGCGTCTTTCCAAAAGAGCAAAGAAGGCTTAACGTATCCAAAAGAGAACTTTCGCTGTCAGAAAGTGAGGAGAGGACAGAGTCGATTGCGAAGACTCCCTGATTTTCCAGGGAGAGGAAGCCGGACCGGATCGCGCTGTATCTGAAGGCGACTGGCTGGATGAGGGTTTCCGCTGACAGTACATCCGCCGTATCTTCTCTGCGCGAAAGGGAAGGCGCCTGTTATCAGATTCATCTGACGCCGGATACTTCCCTGCCGCAGCAGGAAAAGATAGGCCCGGGCTTTGTACGTTAGCCGAGGCTTAAGGGTTGGTGCGGGAATTTTTTTACGCGCAAGGCGGTGGAACGTGCGTTTGAAACTTTGGACCGGATCATAAAGAAGCATCCGGGACGGGGAAATCGGGAAGGCCCGCAGACTCCTACGTATGGTTTATTTTCGCCCGCGGGACGGCCTTCCGTTCTTGTATGACAATAAAAACTTAAGCATAAACTTATTACTATCCATCTCATCAATCACTTTCTTTTCAAAGGGAAGCCCCTGTCCGAATTCGAAATTTTCTCATTTTTGAAAAAAGATCTCTTTTTTTTGAAAGAAATCTTCCCTGAAAGCTGGTAAAGTGTAACTATCAGAAAAACGGCAAAAAGGCCGAAAAATGAAGGAGGAGGAAATTTCATGAAAAAGAAGATGCTGTGCTGTCTGCTGGCGACCTCCCTGCTCGTTGGATGCATGGGAACGACAAGCTTCGCGTTCTTTGGCAAAGGGGGTTCTGACAGCGAGTATGACCAGGTAACCTATGCCTACGCGACGTTCAACAATATCCCGACCGAAGAGGATCTGGATACGGTGGAGGAAGCGATCAACGTCATCACCCGGGAAAAGATCGGCGCGGAGATCACCCTGAAGCCGATTTTCATCGGAGATTATTCCAGCAACGTGAGCCTTGCCCTGCAGGCAGGGGAAAAGATCGATGTATTCCAGGCGATCGGCGATTTCAATAACTGTGTTTCCACGGGCATGGCCCTCGACATCACGGATCTGCTGGATGAGTACGCGCCGGAATCCAAGGAACTGATGGGGGATGCCTGGCTGGAAGCCTGCTCCTATGACGGAAGGATTTACGGCCTGCCGACCTACAAGCCGGTGGCTTTGACCTCGATGCTGGTATATCGTAAGGATGTGGCGGATGAGCTGGGCATTGACATGACACAGGTCAACAGCGTCGAGGATGTGACCGCTGTTCTGGAAGCCGTGAAAGCGGGCAAGCCGGATATGACACCGCTGGCGCCTGTGGAAGCCGGAAGCCTTGGTCTTAACCGGACCTACGGCGATGTAGACTGGCTGACCGATGACTACAACACGCCCGTCGGCGTACTGATGAACGATGAACTGACAGTGGTAGACCTCTACTCCACAGATGTATTTAAGGAACGCTGCGAGCTTGCCTATTCCTGGAATCAGAACGGACTTTGCATGAAGGACGCCGCGACGACCACCAGTATGGCGGCGGAGCTGATGAGTTCCGGCAACTACTTTGGTTACATCGCCGCCTACAGCTATCCGGAAGAGGATACGGCGGCCTCCCTGCAGGCACAGTTCGGTCATTATGAGACCGGTGCGAAGATGATCGGCACCGCATATTTGGCTACCGGCGACATCAATTCTCTGACCTGGATGATCACCTCCAACACGGATGTTCCGGAAGCGGCTTTACGGTTCCTGAACCTGACTTTCACGGATCCCGAGATCGTGAACCTCTTAATCTACGGGATCGAGGGCAGAGACTACGTGCTTGACGCCGATGGCTATGCCGCCTATCCGGAAGGAGAGGACGCAGCGACTGTTCCCTACACGGCGCAGTTAAGCTGCGGGACGCTCGGCAACTTCTTTATCATGTATCCGACCGTCGGCACGAACAAGGAATCCCTTGACTGGGAGCTGGAGCAGAACAAGACGGCCAAGACCTCCCCGGCCATGGGCTTTACCTTTGACGCTTCCGCCTTGAAGACTCAGTATACGGCTGTGAGAAACGTGATCAGCCAGTATCTGTCCGGACTTCTTTGCGGCAGCGTGGATCCGGAGACCGAGATCCCGAAATTCGTCAGCGCACTCAATGATGCGGGTTACCAGGATATCCTGGCGGCCAAGCAGGAACAGCTGGATGCCTGGCTGGCGGAACAGCAGTAAAACCTGTGTAGGATCAGAAATCCTGCTGTAGAAAAAAGGAGCGGCCGCAGGAAATTCGTTCAGGCGACCAAACGTCGGACGAGTCCTGCGGCTCTTTTTATGCATAAAGGAGGTCGCTATGGCGAAGACAAAGTCTGTCAAGAAGAAGGGTTCCTTCCGGAAATCCCTTCCGCTTCTTTTAATCGCCCTGCCGGGCATCATCTATCTGATCATCAACAACTATGTTCCCATGATGGGACTGTTCCTTGCCTTTAAGGACTACAACTTCATGAAGGGCATCTTTAAGAGCGACTGGTGCGGGCTGGACAACTTCAAGTTCCTGTTTGCCACGAAAGACGCCTGGATCATGACAAGGAATACGATCCTCTACAACCTGGTGTTTATCATCGTCGGCACGGCGTTCGCCATCTTTATCGCTATTTTAATGTGCGAGCTGGGCACCAGACTTCGCGTCAAGTTCTTCCAGGCATCACTGCTGCTGCCGAACCTCCTTTCCTGGGTGGTCATCGGCTTTGTCGTCTACGCATTTTTAAACGCGGACACCGGTTTCATCAACAAGACGATTCTGGCAGCTTTCGGAAAGGAACCGATTGCCTGGTATACGTTCCAGGGAGCCTGGCCGTTTATCCTGGTGATTGTGTATCTGTGGAAGAACGCCGGTTATCAGTCGATTGTCTATATGTCCAGCATTTCCGGCATCGACAAGTCTCTGTATGAGGCGGCTGCCCTGGACGGAGCTTCCAAACTGCAGCAGATCTTTAAGATCACCCTGCCGCTGTTAAAGCCGACCATCATCACTCTGACACTGATGTCTGTCGGGCGTATGTTCTACTCAGACTTCGGCCTGTTCTATCAGGTTCCGCAAAACTCCGGCGCACTGTTTAACGTTACGCAGACCATCGATACGTATGTGTACCGCGGTTTGATGGAACTTAACAACATCGGCATGTCGGCGGCTGCCGGTTTCTACCAGTCTATCGTGGGCTTCATCCTTGTGCTGATTGCGAACGGAATCGTCCGCAAGGTGGACGCGGACAACGCACTGTTCTAAGGAGGGGATTAGCATGACTGAAAGTAAAGTTTTCAACCGTGTAGCGACCGTCATCCTGTCGGTTCTGGTGATCATTACTCTGCTGCCGATCGTTCTGATTGTCATCTCCTCCTTCACGGACGAGACGACGCTGCTTCGCAACGGGTACTCCTTCTTCCCGAAGAAACTGAGTCTGGATGCTTACTATTACATCGTCAAGCAGGGCATGCTCATTGTACGGGCCTACGGGATTTCCTTCTTTACCACGATCGTGGGCACCCTCGCCAGTGTCCTTCTGACTACCACGCTGGCCTACCCGATGTCCAGGAAATCCTTTAAATACCGCAACATTCTTTCCTTCTTCGTATTCTTTACGATGCTGTTTAACGGCGGGATCGTTCCCTCCTACATCATGTGGACGAGAGCCTTCCATATCAAGAACACGATCTGGGCGCTGTTAATCCCTAACTATCTGGTCTCCGCGTTCAATGTCATTCTGGTGAAGAACTATTTCACCAACAACGTGCCGGATGCCCTGGTGGAGGCCGCGCAGATCGACGGCGCATCGGAGCTGAAGATCTTCTACAAGATTATGTTCCCGCTGGCCAGACCGGTTATCGCGACCATCAGCCTGTTTACCGGCTTATGCTACTGGAACGACTGGACCAACGGCTTGTACTATGTGGACAACGAAAAGCTTTACAGCATTCAGCTGCTGCTGTTAAAGATTATGAACAACATTCAGGGCCTGAAGGCCAACTCCAGCGCAGCCATGCTGGGAACCGGCGCGGTCGAACTGCCGGGGACCTCCGTGCGAATGGCAATGGCCTTCATTGGGATACTGCCGATTTTGCTGATCTATCCGTTCGTGCAGAAGTATCTGGTCGAAGGTGTGGTCATCGGCGCGGTCAAAGGCTGACAGGAGGTATCATGGCGGTTGGAAAATTTCAGTTTTTCTCGGATTCCCTTTGTCGGCCCGCGGAGTTTCACATCGTTTTGCCGAATGATGTGCCGGTGGAGATGACGAAGGAGAACCCCCACTTTGCCCGGGAGACGAAAACGCTGCTTTTGTTTCACGGGTACAACGGCATTGCCACGGACTGGGCGTATAACGCGCGTCTGCTGGATATGGCCGGGGCGTACAACTTGGCGATCGTCTGCCCGGACGGGGAGAACTCCTTCTATCTGGACGGACCGCAGACGGGCCGCAAATACTGCACCTATGTAGGAAAAGAGCTGCCAGAGTATGTGCGCCGGACTTTCGGCCTCTCCGACAGGAGAGAGGATACCCTGGTGGGAGGTTTCTCGATGGGAGGCTTTGGGGCGCTGCATACCGGATTGGCCTATCCTGAGACTTTCTGCGGCATCTTTGCCCTCTCCTCCGCTCTTATCATGCATGAGGTGGCGGGGATGATTCCGGGAAGCGACAACGGGGTTGCCAACTATGACTACTACCGGCTGATGTTCGGCGAGCCGGAAAAGCTGCTTACGAGCGAAAACAATCCGGAGGAGCTGGTCCGCAGAATCTGCGCCTCCAAGGGGGAATTTCCGAAGATTTTCATGGCCTGCGGGACAGATGATTTTCTCCTGGAGGAAAACCGGGCGTTTCACGCTTTCCTTGAGGAGATGAAAGTGCCGGTGGAATACCGGGAGGGCGAAGGCAATCACAACTTTGCCTTCTGGAATGAGTACGCCTGGGCGGCTTTAAAGTGGCTTTTAGAGGAAGCGTAAAAAAGCGAAGCGCGGCTTTGTGCTTAAAAGCCGCGGCAGATTAGACCGGCGAACTTAGCCGGAAAAGAAAAAACAGATCCTTCGTCTAAGACGAAGAGCGGCAGGCTTAACGTAGCTAAAAAAGCCTGGTTTTAAGCAAACGGCAGGACGATTTTCGTTTTGTCGTTTGCTGTTTTCATATAGTTTTTCTGCGCGGTTCGGGGTGCACTTAAAGGGCAAAACTGCCTTGCAGGGAAGGCCCTGGCCGTGTATACTTACCAAAAAAGCTTATGAGTCGGCCATGAAACCGGAAGGGAACCGGTTTCAGAAGCGTACATTGAAAAGGAGGAGAAGACAAAGTGACAGTTCAGGAACTGATTCAGCGGATCAAAGGAAAAACCGGGATCGATCTTCCGGAAGAGCAGACCTGCGACCGGCTGATGACAGGAGAACCGGGGATGGAAGTGAAAAAAATCGGCTGTACCTTTATGGCGACCGTGGATGTGATCCGCGCCGCGGCGGCGCAGGGCGTGAATATGATCATCACCCATGAGCCGACCTGGTTTACCGGCAATGACCGCACCGACTGGGTCGCAAAAGATCCGGTCTATTTGGAGAAGAAAAAACTGATTGAGGATAACGGGATTGCCATCTGGAGATTCCACGATCACATGCACGGGGGACATCAGGATGAGATCTACGCGGGCTTTGAGAAGGAGTTTGGCTGGGAGAAGTACCGCGTTTCGATCGGCGATCCGGAAAAATATCAGGGAATCGATCCCAAGCAGGCAGGGTTTTTCAAACATTTCGGGGCGGTTTATGAAATTCCGGAAACTACGCTGCGCGGTCTTTGCGTTTACTTTCGAAAGGCCGCCGGGATGGATGTCATCCAGATCGTGGGGAAGCCGGACATGCCGGTAAAAAGAGTGTCTGTCCTGGTAGGCGGCGGCAGTCTGGGCCTTGGCATAGAGGAAGCGCCGATGATCCAGATGGAGAGGGAGAACGTCGATGTGGCAATCTGCGGCGATATCACGGAGTGGACATTGTCCGCCTACGTGCGGGACGCGGCCATGCTGGGCAAAAATAAGGGCATGCTGATGCTGGGCCATGAAAGAAGCGAGGAGTGGGGCATGAAGTATCTGCCGGAGTGGTTAACATCCATCAGTGAGGGGATTCCGGCGGTATTTCTCGACGCGGGAGAACCGTTCTCCTATCTTTGAAAGGCGAAATCTGTGATGAAATTTTTTTCCGTGAAAGAGGCTCTGAAAGGGGAGCGCCTGGAAACGCTGGGGCGCACCTATCTGACCGAAAATGGGGATCTGTACTGCAACTGGACCTGTGCCGGTGTGCGCTTCGTTTTTGAAGGGACGGCTCTGGCGGTGGAAATGAAAGCGCTTCCTGGCATGGAGCCGGAACTGGACGCCATGACGGGCCAGAGCGGGCAGCGAAAGCTGCTTCCCTGGATCGCAGTGTTTGTGGACGGGGAGGAGGAACCGTTCCTTACGTTTGAAGTAAAGGAAAAGGAACAGCTGTATCCGATCTTTACCTGCGAAGAAAGCAAGCGCCATCAGATTACCATAAGGAAACTGACCGAAAACAGCAAGGCGAAGCTTTGCATCCGGGGATTCTTAAGCGACGGGCAGATGGAAAAGCCGCCGGTTAAGGAAACCCGCCTGCTGGAATTTATCGGGGATTCGATTACCTGCGGGTTTGGAAACATGTCCAACGAACCTGACCATGCGTTCTATACGCAGGAGGAAAACGGATGGATGTCTCACGCCGCCGTTGCCGCCAGGCTTTTGGGGGCAGGTTACAGCATCGTGGCTTGTTCGGGGATTGCTTTGACGGAAGGGCTTGGGTTTGTTCCTTATTCTCTGCTTCCGATGAGCGAGTACTATCCTTACCGCGACCGCTTTTTAGAGGAGGAACTTAAGATTTCCCCTTATCAGCAGTGGGACTTTTCTACGGTGCCGGATGCCATAGTGATAAATCTGGGCACCAACGATGCGACTGTGATCGATCTGAACGGCCGAATCGAGGAAGGCAGAGAAAAATTTGAAAACGACTATTATCGATTTCTGCAGATGCTTCGCTCTTATAACGGGAAGAAACCGTGGATTATCTGTGCCCTGGGAAGTCTCGACTACTTCCTTTTCGACAGTATTAAGCGCTCGGCAGCGAGGTTTCGGGATAATGAGCAGGATGAGAGAATCCGCGTGTTTCGCTACAACCGTGTGCGTGTGAATGATCCCCTGGGGGCCTGCAGGCATCCGAACGTGGTGACACAATTGCGCATGGGACAGGAGCTGGCTGCGTTTCTGCGCGGCCTTCCGGGATGGGACAGGTGAAAGAGAATGGAAGAGTTTGATGTCATTATCGCCGGTGCAGGTGCGGCGGGTTTGCTGGCGGCGCTTTGTTTAAGCAAAAGCGGCAGGCGGGTTCTTCTGCTGGAAAAGGGCCGCTCGGCGGTCGTTTCGAATTTTGCCCGCGCGGGAGGTCCGGCTGCGGCGGGGACCGAGATTCAAAAACGGGAGGGAGCGTATCTTTCCCCGGAGACCCTTTACCGGCATATGTCCGGCTGGGCGCATCATACGGTCAACGAAGAACTTCTTCGCCGGGTAATCGGCTGCACGGGGACGGCTGTGGATGAGATGGAGCGGCTGGGGATCGAGATGGAACTGATCCCGGATACCTACGGAGTGGGATTTCGCGCGAGGCACATCATTCATACCAAAGGGAAGGAGCGCGTGAAACTTTTGCTCAAGGAAGTGGAATCGTATGGAGGAGCGCTTCTTGGCAATACCGAGGCGACGCGGGTCCTTCTTGAAAACGGGGCGGTAAGCGGTGTGGAAGCGAAGAACGCGGTGGGGGAGCCGATCACCTTTTCCGCGAAGGCGCTAGTTGTTTCCACCGGAGGCTTTCAGGGGAGTCCAAAGCTTATTCGCAGGTTTTTCGGGTTAAATCATATGGCCTCCCTGGGAAACAACCTCTCGGACGGCGGAGGGATCCGGCTCTGCGAGGATGCAGGAGCGGTGACGGACCGCAGTTTCGCTCTTCCGGGGAATGAGGGGTCGGCAACCACCACCAAGTGCAAAGGCTACAACGACAACCTGTGTTTCGGGATCTACGGAGGGCTGCTGACCGACCATCAAGGATACCGCTTCATGAACGAAAAGGAGATCGCGGACTTTCCGCTTGCGATTGGAGGAGAGGCGTTTGCCAGACAGGAAAAGACCTACTGCGTGGTGGATGAAGCACTGTATGAGGCTTGCATGTCCGTCGGGATCTACCGGTACATGGGCGAACCGGAAAACTGGACAGCGGGCAGAGCGCTGTGGCATCCGGTACTTAGCAGGGCGAAAGAGCAGCTTGCGAAAGCTGTGGAGGAGGGCTGGGCTTTTTGGTCCGATCAAATGGAGGAGGCCGCCGAATACTTCCATCTGCCCGGTCTTGTAAAGACGGTGGAAAGCTACAACGCGATGTGTGAGGAGGGTGTGGATCTTTCATTTGGCAAGCCCGCCAACTTCCTTCTTCCGATTCGCAAAGCGCCTTTCTATGTCTTTGAGTATGAACCGGCCTGCTGGTGCACCCTGGGCGGAATCCGCACGGACAGCCGGCTGCATGCGTTAAACGCCGACGGGGATCTGATCCCGGGGCTTTATGTCGCCGGTGTGGATAACGGCAGCATGTACTGTACGCCCTATTATGACAATGAAGGGGCCGCCCTGGGACTGGCCCTTGGCAGCGGAGTTTACGCGGCGCAGGTCATCGATGAGGAGCTTAAGCATCTTCAGGAGGGGAAGCGGGGAATGCGTTCCTGATCCGGCTTATCAGGCGAAACATCTTAAGGCTGCTCCCGCACCGCATACCTGGAAATTTCCTTATTCCGGTGTGGGAGTACCTTTAAGAGTCTTTTCGGGGGACCGGCCGTTTTGCTTTTTTGCTCATTTTGGCAGCTGTCCGCAAGATTTTCAAAGATTGAAAAAATTGTTGACAAGTCCCCTCACCTGTAATATAATCAGTCTTGCGTTTGAGGGGAACACAGTCTGCCGGGGTGTGGCTCAGCTTGGCTAGAGCGCCTGGTTTGGGACCAGGAGGTCGCAG
>CAZXSN010000053.1:0-19790 GCA_964643295.1 uncultured Lachnospiraceae bacterium | reverse complement strand
TCCGGCTCTGCGGATCATACTGGTAGGCAAAGAGCGGGAAATCCTCCGGCGAGACTGCTTGAACAGTGGGGTGCTATCTGGCGGGGTATAAACCTGAGCATTAAATTAAAGAGAAGCATCAAAAACTATTAGAGGATTTCAAAAAGGCTGGAACAGCAGAGAAACTGAGTTTGGAGAAAAAGCAGAGGTTTCAGTATCGGATTGAATGATCTGGTGTCAGGGAAGGGGGTGATAGAATAGGAAGAGATGAGAACTGAATATCGACAGATATCGATAATAGCCGATAAAAATCGGACTATAGGGGAAGTCTGCGCCTTTTTGGCAGAACAAAAGGTACAAGGGGACACCCGGAGGAGGAAGAGGCGCTTTCAGGAAGACTGAGACGGGGAAACCCTTCATGGAAAGGTCGGGAAAAAGATTTGAGCGTCAGCGCTGGTTCTTACCTCGCTGACTTGACAGGCAATCACTTCAGAGAAAACTCAGCAAACAGCTGGTTCCTAAAATTCACATCGACCGCGGCTCTTTGGATATCTTCCTCTCTGCCCAACTCGAGAAGTTTCCTAACAAGAGTCGCACAAAGATTCATGCCTTCCTCGATGCCCTCTTTTAGGCCTTCTTCACGGCCCTCTTCCTTGGCCTGGTTCCACATTTCCTCAATAGCCTTGCAATTCGTTTCCACTCGTATCCGCCTCCTTAGGATTTTTCTTTAAATCTTTTCCGGTTTGTCATCCCTTCACTTTTGTCGTACATGCTCCAAAGCCAAATATGGTAATTACATCCTGTCGTATTGCGGGTCGCGGCAGTAAGCGATTTTCAAAAAAGTTTCTCTCATTGGCTGCCTGTGTTTTGCCGCTTTTCTGTAAGGATTTTAAACGCAGGGAAAGAGTGGATCCTAAGTTTCTTTGATTTTTCATCCTTTCGGATTGATTGGCTCTCCCTCAAAGGAAGGTCAAATGTTCACAAACTCACCATTTTCGCATGTAGAAAGCTTCGGTGTATCCATCTGCGTTTCCATGTAGAGCAGGACCTGCTTTACCGGCTCTGCCTGAAGGAGAGACTAGACAATCTGATTTAACCTCCGGGATGATCAGTTTCTACCCTAGATTCGTAAGGCTTTTGGGAAGTTTCGCAGTCTGTCAGGCTGCCTGAAGGAAGCTATCCTTCCCGCTAACGTTTCCCGGATCTGACTGGTAATGCTATTATAGGGGAGAAGAGGGGAAACGTCAAGAGGAAGATGAGTCAAAGAAAGTGCCTGAAAACGACGCAAAACTTCTTATCGCATCGCGGGATCTTAATATTGTAAGGGGATGGAGGTACTTATGATGGAAAGTGCTGAAAGGAGACCAAGATCAGTTTTCATGAAGAACACGCTGGTTATCTGCCAGACTCCTCTGGCAAGGCTCTTCCAGGAATCGGCTGAGCATTCTTTTAACGTCTCAGGCGGTAAGTGAAGGAAAAAGTTCCCTGGTCAGATATGCTGCAGGGAGGCCTCGATGGTCACCAGACCGGAAATGCGGGAGAAGGTTTTGCGCTGTCCGGCAGGGAGCACAGGTGAAAAGCGGAATGGCTGCCAGCCCTTTCAAAGCTTTCCGGGAAACCGGTGCCGGACGGGAAGCGGCCGAGGCTTTTACGCGCTGCGGATGATCCGGCTAAAAAGCATCCCTTCGGATTATCCGGTATCCGGGCTTCACTATCGCGACGGAAACGGTTCATGGGGTTCCTGGATCGTTTGACGGACTGCCGAAGGAGCCAGGCTCCCCCCTTGACCCGCATCCTAGGAAGTGAGGGGCCTTTTCTTGTGAAGCAAGAAGAGGCCGGAGAAAAGAGACCAGAGAAAAGCAGCCAGTAAAAAGCAATCCGAGGGAAACGTTTAGGGGTGCATATAGTAACAGGCTGAAAGGAGAGTCCGCTTCCGGGGAGGGAAAGGTGCCTTTGGGTGGAAGCTTTCTCCCTAGAGAGACTTTCCCCCGGAAGGGAAACTGCCGCTAAGGGGCCGGCAGCAATGGTGCTCCTTGGGAGCTTCCTGTTTTTAGAGGACGCAGATGAGGGACAGGGCCCTTTGCGGTCTTTGAAAAGGTTTTCCCGTTTTCGGCGGAATCACGGGAACTGAAAACCTATCACATGATGACCGCGAAGCCCTCAAAGCACCGGAAGAACCTGAAGTGTCAGGCACACTTTTGTTGACAATACCGGCTGAAAATGAGAAAATAGGCTTGCCTGAAAAAGGGGCTGATTAAAGCACAGATGGCCGTGATTTAGATATCAAGAATGCCCAGCCGCCGCTCCTTCCTCTGGGACAGGGGAGAGGAGGATGGATCTTTCCATCTGCGGCAGACGGGACTTTTTAGGTTCAAAGAAGAGCTTGCCCATCTTTTCGCCGTCTGAGGCTCATGCCGCTTAAGGTTTACGGCTGGAAGAGGATCATCGCCGTTTGAAGATACGTGTGGGAGGAAAGAGAAGATGAACAAAGAGTTAAAACAGGCGCTTACCGGGCTTGCGTTTCTTCTGGTGGTGTTCGTCATTTTTGCGCTTGTGGCGCCGCTTGAGAAGACACCGGTTTTCTGGATCGGATTCGTGTTTGGAATCATCGCCCTCTTAGTGCAGGGTTTTGTCTACTACCTCACCCTTGGAGGGGAGAGGAAAAACAGAAAAGACAAAGAGATCATGAGCAGGGTATACTCTGTTCCGATCCTGAAGGTGGGCTCCTTCTATCTGATCCTGCAGTTTATTGCCAGTGCGTCGGAGATGGTGGCTTCCGCTTACGTGCCTTTCTGGGTCGCTTTCGTTTTGAATGTCGTATTTCTGGGAATGGCTCTGGCCGGTCTGGCCAAAAAGGAACCTGAAGGAAAATAGTGGGAGAGGGAAGAGGGAAAAGGTTCACAGAAGGAAAACGGAGGGCATTTTTAAAGCCGCACGGTCCGCTTATTGAAAGAGGAAAGGGAAAACGTCCCGACAGGCTCCCTGGAAGGAAACTTGCCGGGATTGGCAAGTGTCAAGTGTGGAGAAACTTGTGGAAAAGCAGGTTATCCACGGATTTTTGTTCATAAGTGCCTCTTTTTGTGGATAATTCTGTGTAAAATTTTCTCGGGTCTCAGATTTTTCAACATCCTTTGCGGAAAATTGTGGATATCATCCCTTAGCGGCTGCTTCGTGATTCGTTTATCTTGATTTCGCAGAAGAGAGCGGCAGTGAATGCCGAGGATGGTAAGCGGGGGCTTTAAAACTTAAACACAGGGAAGAGGTAAACTTACGGGTTGGGAACGCGGAGAGGACGCTCTAAAAAGATTCCAGCAAAAGACTCTCCCCAAGGGCTTCCCCAAAAGACTTCTCTGCCTCCGGGCAGTAATCAAGGAAACTAAAGAAAAATAAAAGAGCGATAAAAGAACAAGTGTTCAATCCTTCTGACCTTAAGGGAAGCGGATGGCTAAAGGATCGTTTCAGTGCTGCCTCTCCTTCCATCTTAAGGATACGAATCAGCAAGGGTAAGAGGAGCGAAGAGAAGTGCGTGAAGGCGCAGAGGAGCAGTACCGGTCTTGGCAGAAACACTCTTCCCGCATTTTGTGGCGCGGCGCTCTTACCAGTCCGGGAAAAATGCGGATGCAGTTCCGGAGAAGAAACTTAAGAAAAAACAGACGCAGAGACGCAGTTGGTATAAATCCGGCTGCGTTTTTCGCGCTGCCTTGGGATCAGCTTAAGATGGGCTTAAACAGCTGGAACCGCCTGGACCGCAGGGTGCCTCAAAGTTCTTTAGGGTTTGGCAAATCCGGTGTGAACGGTGTGGACAGGATTGGCAGTTTTTTTGCATTCCAAAATTTCTCTTGACAGATCCTCCTTCCTCTGCTATCCTTAGTGTACTAGCAGAGGTAATACAGTTGGTTCACTTAAGTCACACTTGGGAAAGGAGAGGCAATGATCGCAATCGATTACAAGGACCCCCACGCCATCTACGAGCAGGTCGCGGAACGCTTCCAGGATCTGATCGTGAAGGGCGTACTTGGTCCTGGAGAGCAGATGCCCTCGGTCCGTTCTCTGGCGATGGAACTGTCCATCAATCCCAATACGATCCAGAAGGCCTACGCGGAGCTTGAGCGCCGGGGTTTTACCTACACCGTCAAGGGGCGGGGCAACTTTGTCTCCTCCCGGGAGGAGTTCCTTCCCTACCGGCAGAAGGAAGTGCTGCAAAGCCTTACAAAAGACCTGCAGGCGGCCAGGGATGTGCACATTGGGAAAGAGGAGCTGATTCGCATGATCGAAGAGTGCTACCAGTCAGAGGATGAGAAGGAAGACAAGCCGGATCCTGGGCCGGGGAACGAATCTGCGGAGGAAGGGGGAGAAACGCATGATTGAAGTCAGGGATGTCACGAAAACGTTTGAGAAAATAAAAGCGCTGTCAAAAGTCTCCTTCACCGTGCAGGAAGGAAACGTATTCGGTCTTCTGGGAACCAACGGAGCGGGAAAAAGCACTTTCTTACGAATCGCCAGCGGGGTTTTGAAAGCGGATTCGGGGACGGTTACCATTGACGGGGAAAACGTGTATGAGAATGTACGCGCCAAGAGCCTCCTTTATTACATTCCGGACGAGGAGTATTTCTTTCCGGGGGCCACACCGGCCAGGATGGGGCAGTACTGCAGCGTGGTCTACCCGGAGTTTGATCAGCCGCGGTTTTTAAAGCTCCTGGAGCAGTTTTCCCTGGAGAAGGACCGCCGCATCAGCACCTTTTCCAAGGGCATGAAAAAACAGGTGTCCCTCCTTCTGGGGGTCTGCGCCGGGACCAGGTATCTTTTATGCGATGAGACCTTCGACGGCCTTGACCCGGTGATGCGCCAGGCGGTAAAAAGTCTCTTTATCCAGGAGATGACGCAACGGGGCCTGACTCCGGTGATCACTTCCCACAACCTGCGGGAGCTGGAGGATCTGTGCGACCAGGTGGGGCTTTTGCATCAGGGCGGGATTCTCTTCGCCAGAGATTTAGAAGAGATGAGACTGCAGATCCACAAGATCCAGTGTGTGTTCCGCGGGGAGAAGGATCGAGAGCAGGCGTTTGAGGGCCTTACTATCTTAAAGACGGAGCATAGGGGTTCCCTCTATACAATTACGGCACGGGGCACAAAAGAGGAAATCCTGCAGAAGGTGATGGAGGCGGAACCGGTCTTCGCCGAGGTTTTGCCCTTAAGCCTGGAAGAGATCTTTATCAGTGAGACGGAGGTGGCGGGATATGACATCCAGAAGCTCTTTTTTTAAGTTGATGAAAGAAGACGCCAGACTGAGGATCTGGACCTTTGCCCTGGCGATGGTTGTATTTTTCTTCACGCTTCCGGTGGCCGGCGCGGTTTTGATCGGAAACAGTTTCGCCGTGGGTGATCCCGGAGGCCAGTTCGCCAGCCCGGTCGACAGCTATCTGGGGAATCGTATCTTTATGCTGATTACGGTGACCGGGGCGCTCATCTGCGGCCTGCACGGGTTTTCCTGGCTGTTCTCACGAAAGAAGGTCGATTTCTATCACGCGATCCCGGTGCGCCGCGAGGTTTTGTTTGCCGTATCCTACGTGAATGGGATTTTGATCTATCTGATACCACTGGTTTTGAATCTGGGGGCCTATCTTCTCATCACCGCGGGACACAGTGCTGACGCGTCTGCGCAGCTTGTGCGGGCAGTGCGCCTCTTTGGCATGCACAGCCTCTTTTATCTGCTGATTTACACTACAGCGGTGCTGGCGGTGATGGTCACGGGAAAACTGGGCGCTTCCATCGTGGTGCTGGGAACGGTTCTTGTTTACGGACCGCTGGCCGACTTTTTGCTGACATTGTATCGTTCCGCTTTTTTCCACAATTACTGGGACAGAAGCACAGACGCGCCTTCCGGGATTCTGATGCGGGCCTCTCCCCTGGGTGCCTATGTGGGAGTGATGCAGAATCAGTACGAGTATGACGCGCTGGAGAACGGAGGGGGATTTTTGTGGAAACCGGCTCTGGCAGTGTTTCTGATCTGCCTGGCGCTGATCCTGCTCGCGCTGTTTCTCTACCGCATACGTCCCTCGGAGGCGGCGGAACATTCCATGGCTTTCCCAAAGAGCAAACCGGTCTTCTATTTTCTGATCACAGTACCGGCTGCTTTGCTGGGAGCGCTCATCTTTCAGACCGTCGCGGATGAGAACCTTGGATGGTTTGTGTTCGGGGGTGTCTGTTTCTGGGTGCTGTCTCACTGCCTGGCGCAGATCTTTCTGGAGCAGGAGTTTACGGCCATGTTTCGGGGACGGTTAAGGTTTCTGCTATCAGGAATAGTAAGCGCGGCGATCGCCGTACTCTTTGTGTTTGATCTGACCGGGTATGATCATTACCTGCCGAAAGAGTCCCAATTTGAGAGCGCCGCGGTCGTGATCGAACGGCTGGATTCAAATCTGGTGTACTATAAATCCGGGGAGGACGTCTTTCAGACCGGACTGGACCAGGCGATGGAGACGATGCAGTTTACAGACTATGAGCTGCTTTCTTCCTTCCTTGCGCAGACCAGTCAGGCGGAAGGATATGAGCAACGGGCAAAGGAGCTTACTCTTACCAACCCGGAAGATCCTTATGCCGGCTCTTCCACGGAGGCGTATACCAGTCTGGTGTATGTAAAATATCGTCTCAAAGGGGGACAGGTAAGATACCGCCGCTATGACCTGCTGACCGAGGATCTTTCGATCGTCGATCAGGTTCATTCCAGTAACGAGTACAAGGAGGGGATCTATCAGATCTTAACTGTCCCGGAGGAGGAAGTGAGAGGGGTTTCGCTGTCAAACGGGCTGGAAAATTTCACCCTGGATTCTGATCCTGAAAAGCTTTTAAGCCTGGTACGCGCCATCCGGAAAGAGTATGAGACGCTTACGCTTGACGATATGAAGCAGACCCCTTACGGGAATCTGTACTATGCCCTGGGGGATGCGCAGTCCCGGAACAGCTGCATGATCTATCCTTCCATGACAGAAACGATTGCCCTCATCGAGTCCATGGGCGGACGAAGTGTAGAGGCCGCGACCTTGCGCATAGAAGTTTCGGATGCCGCTCTGATTGATGAGATCCAAACCTGGGGAGATACCTGGGAGGAGGAAGAGACAGTTTCCTATGAGGACAGCGGGCAGATCGCCGAGCTTACCGCGAGCCTCATGAGACCCTACTATATCGACGCGAATCCTTTGCTGTACGAGACCGATCCCTGGCTGGAGGCAGTGTGCTACGCAAAGAGCACGGAGGGCGATTCCGAAACAAACGCTCATTTCCTGTTCCGCAAAGGGGAAGTGCCTGATTTTGTGAAAGAGGACCTGCACTACGACGAGGCGCTTTCGCTGTACGAGGGATCTTCGAAGAATCGAATTGAGGGGATGTAAGCCTGGCCAAACGCGGAACCGGCAGGAAAGATCTTTTTGCAGGAAGGTTGCGTCACCAGCAAGAGTCCGTCAGGTTTTATGCCTGGCGGGCTCTTTTTAGATTCCTGCCCGTAAACCAGGAATTTACCCTTCCCAGTCCTTGAAAGATGCCCAAGGTAAAGATGCCCGCGAAATCGAACATCTGTTTAAGAAGAATAATCGCCAGTCAGCCTCCCTGCCTGTTCGCCCGACTTCTTTCCAGCAGCCTGACTTTAGGCTGCCCGCGTAGAGGCTTCGCCAGAGACTTTTTTCTTTTGTTCCTTTGGAACCGGGACATCCCCGTCATGTTCCCCTTGCTTTTTTCTGTTTGGGCGGTATACTTTTCGCAGAGAGTATGGAAAGAGGGAGAGCGGGATGTATCTGAATACGCTGGTACCCATCCCTGATGAGCCGGGAAGGATCACCGTTCGCCGGAAAAACACCTCAGAATGATTCAGGCGTCAAAAGGTGATTACGGATTGTTCCGCTGCTTCGCAGCTTCCACAATCCTGCTCAACATTCGGAATTCATGGGGCCCCGTCTCCGCTCCGCTCCGGTCGGTGCTAAACGTGTGCCACCGGCACACAGCACCCCACTTCTTCCTCATGTTGGGGCGTGTCAATAAGCCTTTTCACCCACTGACATGCTTTGCAAGCCGTGGGCTCAGGCTTTTGACGCTGTAATCATCAGAATATGTCTACTATGAGTATGCCCGAATCTACAACAGGGAAACGCGGAAGAACAATCCCAAAAGAGCGCTCATCGGCAAGCGGTCAAAGGAAGAACTGACTCTTATGCAGCCCAATGAGATCTATCTGAAGTATTTCCCGGCTGAAACCCTCTTTTCGGCGGCCAGGCAATTTAAGCGAAGCGGCGGTCTAAAGATCGGTTCCTGGCTGGCGGTTCGAAAAGTCATCCGCGACTGTAAGCTTGATCAGATGCTTTCGGAGCTGTTTCCTTTGGAAGATACCAGAATGATCCTGGATCTTGCGGTTTACCGGCTCTTTTCCGAGAATTGGGACTCCTACTATTTCCCTCGCTATACTTACGAGTATCCGTTATTCACGGAAGGGATGCGAATCGAAAGCAGTCTGGAGGTTTCCAACCTGCTTTCGCACATTTCTGACAGTAAGACAGAGGATTTTTTCAAAAGCTGGAACGTAAGACGCGGCCGCAGGAAGAGAGTCTGGCTTTCATTCGGGGCGGCAGACAAAAGCCATGCGCCGGGGGAACTTACACTGCGGGAGGAAATTCTTAAGGAGGATGAGCGGTCCGACGGCTCTTCTTTGTTTCAGTACGCGCTCTGCTATGACTGCGCGAACCGGGAGCCGTTATTCTACGGGGAGTATACGGGGAATCTTTGGGATACGTCCCCGTTTCGGCAGATCTTATCGCAGGCGGAAGAGTATGGATACCGTAATGTCGGGGTCCTCCTGGACCGGGGAACCTGCTCCAGGAAATCGATTGAGTATCTGAAGGAGCGCAAGATCCCCTTCCTCCTTCTTGTAAACGGATCGAACGAGCCGGTGCGCTCCCTTGTCCTGAACTTAAAAGAAACCTTTGAAAACAGGCAGGAGCTGTATCTGAATGGTGAAAACTGTTACGCGGTAACCCTTACGCGAAAGCTTTTCAGTCAGGATACGGACGAAGTGTATTTCCATCTCTACTTCAGCCCGGAGGAGGCGCGGTTTAAGAGGGAACGGCTGGACGGTCAGATTCGCTTTTACAGGGAATTTATAAGGAAGTATTTCGGTGAGGAATTCTCTTCCCAAATGAACCTGGAAGAAGAGAATCCTTCTTCCGCGAAGGAAGCTTATGATTCTCTTTCAGCCACGAAGGAGGGAATCCTTCGGATGGAGCGGGAGAAGATGGTGAGCGGATACTTTGGTATTCTTACCTCGTATCCCTGTACGGCGGAGGAAGCGCTGCGCCTCATAAGCGCCAGGGAGGATTCCGCGTCCCTGTTTTGCGGTGACAAACATTTCCTGACAGACCGGATGTGTGAGCGTTATCAGCCCGAGGAAGAGGAAGAAGAAGAGGAGGAGGATCCAGCTTTCTGGGATCTGTATGACGGCGAGCCCATGTACATATATGATTTCGATGGAGGGAGCAAGCTCTTTATCGAATTTCTTTCCCTGATTATCCGGAACCGGATCCATACCTGCCTTTATGAGAAGCTCTCCAGGCGGGGCGAAGAGGTACAGGATCTAAGCGTTCAGAGCGCCTTAAGGATACTGGATCGAATCGAACTTACCCGGCAGCCAAACGGAAGGTATCTTTTTATAGGGAATCCTGTTTTCGAAGAGCAGAGGGTCCTCTTAAAGGCTTTTGGCATGGATGCGGAGGATGTCAAACGGGAAGGGGCGGCGATCAGCCAGGTTTTAATGGAGAATTAAGATTTCCCATAGGGGAGCATACAAGGGGGGATGTAAATATAACAACCATCAGAGAGCAGCTTGACGAGATGATCGATTGCCTGCCGGAAGAGGATCAGGTTCTGCTTTTCGAAATTGTGAAAAGGTTCCTGCCAGAAGACGCGGCGACGGCTGATGACCTTGCCGCGATAAAGGAAGCGCGGGAGGAATACGCGCGAGGGGAAACCATCCCTCACGAGGCGATCAACTGGAACTTAAAACAAGAGCGGAAGTCATGACAAATGAGGGGAAATATGCCTAAGGAGGTCCCAGATAGGGCAGCGGGATGACACAGGGCAGACTGGGAAACCCTCACATTTTCTGTGGACATCCTCCCCCTGCTGTGGTAAGATTTTTTCCGCGGGTGAGACTTAAGTGCGGGCTGTGAACATAAAGTTTCCGGATCGCTGCTACGAAGCAGATCCTGCTCATTCTACAGGGGGCCGCGTACCTCCTTTAAAATTGCTGTAAATCCCCTGCGGCCACTTTTCTTAAATTTCTCCTTAGTTTTATCAGTCGGTTCACGGGTTGTATTCCCTTTATGGTTCCAGGTCTTTTCTGCGCGTTCAGCTTTTTGACTTCGCGGGAGAACAGCAGAATCTGAGAGTTGGAGAGAGACAGAGAGAAGCAGAGAAATCTCCAGAAGCAGGATCTTTATGAACTGCCGCGGGTAAGAACGTATGTTTCCGCAAGCCTTTCGGGGGAACCTTGGGGACAGGGAGCAGACATGCCCGACAGAAAGAGCGGGGCAGGGCAAGCGGATTGCTCATGCAGCCTTCCGATCGATGGATACAGAAGAAACCTGGAGGAAACAGAGCAATCTTAAGAACCAAACGCTAAAAGGAAGCTATAAAGATAGGTTTGTAAAAGGGAAAGGCTAAGTTCTTTCATATGCAGTCAGCACTTGCTTAAAGCAGGAGCGCTGCTTTCCTTTGGCGCGGGGTGTTTCGATAAGCGCTTCCCGGTCCGCAGGCGGATCCTTCTCTCTGGGCGCCCTAAAAGAAGGCGGAGAGGGAGAGCGGAAGAGTACAGTTTCTCGGGTGGAAAGGAACAGATGACCAGACTCAGATACACTGGTACAAAAACCACAGATAACAGGGCACAGATGAACATACACAGATGAACATACACAGGAGGGATCCTTTCGATGTTTGACAGATCACGGCTGCAGGAGGCGGTTGCCCGCTATAAGGGGGATTTTGTCTCCAAACAATGGGCGCATGAGAAATGGAAATGGGAGGCGGTCAAGTGGTTCCAGGATCACTGGGATATCCATGCGGAGGATTTCGCGTCGATGCTGAAAACCTCCCTGGCGAAAACCTACAGCCTGCTTGCGTCCCGTAACCATTATCCTGATCGGATGATCACCAGATTCGCGCAGGCCGCCCCGGAGGAAGTGCGCACCCTTTTCCTGGCGCTTTTTGACGAGAGTAAGGATGTGATCGAGAGGATCCAGGAGTTTAAGCTTCAGTCGGATATGCTCCTGGAAAGATACGGAAACGGCGAGGCGAATCATTTCCAGCAGGAAAACGCCATCAGCGTCTACCTGTGGCTGCGCTACCCGGATCGGTATTACATCTATAAATACGGGGTGGTAAAGAGTGTCGCCGAGGCGCTGAAAGCGGACTGTAGCTTCACGAAAGGCGCCTACGCCGACAACATGCGCTCATTTCTGCGCTTTTACGATGAAATCTGCGCGGAACTTAAAAACGACGGGGAGCTTATCTCTCTTGTGCGTTCGCAGCTTACTGATCGCTGTTATGAGGACCCGGAGCTGAAAACACTGACAACAGATCTGGGCTTTTACATCAGCCAGTACTCTTCAGAGGAGCATAGTGAGGAAGAGCAGCCTGATACCGTTCAGGAGGAATGGTTTCCCAGAGACTATGATCCCGGTCTCAGCGTGGAGGACTGGAAGGAGCTGCTCTCAGACAGCACCATCTTTACGTCTTCCGACCAGGAGATCATGAGGAGGTTTCTGGATTACGGCGGGACCGCCACCTGCAAACAGCTGTCATTACGATACGGGGAGAGCCCAAATTTTTACAGTACCAACTGCTCCTTGCTGGCACAGCGGATCGCAGATAAAAAGGGACTTTCCATGGTAGAGGTTGAGCCGGGTCAAAAGCGCTGGTGGCCAATCCTTTTTACGGGCAGACAGGTGGAAAATGAGGGAGAGGGAGTTTTCGCGTGGAGACTTCGGGATGAGCTTTCTGAGGCTTTGAAGCAGAAACCCTTAAGCGAAGGAAACCCTGCTTCCGCTAAAGAGGTGCAGAAACAAAAGGCACAGGAGGAGCAGACGCAGCCTGGTTACTGGTGGCTGAATGCCAGCCCTTCCTTCTGGGCCTCCTCCGTAGGTGCTTACGGGAATACTTTGTCCTTCCCGCTGGTGAACGAAAACGGACACAGACGGGGCATTTACCAGAACTTCCTCGAGACAAGAGCCGGAGATCCCATCATCTGCTGTGTGTCCTATCCTCTGCACCAGATCGTAGCGCTTGGCAGGGTAAGTAAATCGCAGGATGAGGAAACGTTTTCCCTTGAAAAGGTGGAAACGCTTGCCCTTCCGATTGCGTATGCCTCCCTGAAAGACTGCCCGGAAGTAAAGGACATGGAATTTTTCCGGAATCCGCAGGGGACTCTTTTTAAGCTTACGCCGGATGAGTATGACTTTCTCCTGGATCTGATCCGGGACCAAAATCCGCTTAAGCCGGACATTGAGTGGGAAGCTTATGATCGGGAGTCATTTCTTAGCGAGGTTTACATGTCCGGGGACCGGTATGATTCCCTGGCGGCGGTCCTGAAAAACAGGAAGAATGTCATTTTGCAGGGAGCGCCGGGTGTGGGGAAAACCTTTGCCGCCAGGCGTCTGGCCTGGTCTATGATGGGAGAAAAGGATGACAGCCGGATCGCCTTTGTGCAGTTCCATCAGAACGTCTCCTACGAGGACTTCGTGATGGGCTTTCGGCCGGTTGGGGACGGATATCAGTTAAAGTACGGCGTTTTCTACCGCTTCTGTCAGAAGGCTGCCAACAGTCCGGATAAGGATTTCTTCTTTCTTATCGACGAGATTAACCGCGGCAATATAAGCCGCATCTTCGGGGAACTGTTGATGCTGATTGAGAAGGATTACCGGGGGACTTCTGTGACGATGGCCTATGACGGGCAGCCGTTTAGCGTTCCTGAGAACCTGTACCTTATCGGCATGATGAATACGGCGGACCGAAGCCTGTCTTTGATTGACTACGCGCTGCGGCGCCGCTTCAGCTTTTTCGAGATAGAGCCGGGCTTTGATTCGGAAGGATTTTTATCCTATCAAAAAAGCCTGCACAATGAGACTTTCGATGAGCTGCTGCAGCGCATCCAGGAGTTAAACAAGGAGATTGCTCTGGACAAATCGCTGGGCAGGGGATTTCGAATCGGACACAGCTATTTTTGCGGCCAGACTGTCTGCAGCGAGCAATGGCTGCGCTCCGTCGTAGATTTTGACATCCTTCCGATGCTTGCGGAGTACTGGTTTGACGATCAGGCGAAGCTTTCAAAATGGGAGAACATCCTAAGGGGCGTGTTCAATGACTAAGAATCGAAGCATCCTGATTAAGAACATCTACTACATGCTCTCCTATGCCTTTACCGCCTTGCGCCAGGGCGGATATGAGGAGATCGCGGCGGAAGAGTTCGCCAACATCCACAACCTGTTTGCCGCGATCCTGGCGAAAGGGATCGCCAGGCAGTTAAAGCAGGGGCTTTACCGCGAGTATGTCAGCCGCCGGGAGAATACGCTCAGTGTGCGGGGAAAGATTGATCTAAACCGTACGATCCAAAACCGCCTTGCCAGAAAGCAGGATGTTTGCTGCGAATTCGATGAGCTGTCAGAAAACAATCTCTTAAACCGGATCCTGAAAACAACCATGCTGCTCCTGATTGGCCACGCGAAGGTGGATCAGGAGTACAGGGATGTTTTAAAGAGGGAGCTGCTGTACTTTTCAGAGGTTGACACGATTGATCCGGGTTCCGTCCGCTGGGCCTCCATCCGCTTTGAGAGAAATAATGGAACATACCGTATGCTGATGGGCTTGTGTCAGCTAGTCATAGAGGGGATGCTGCTTACGACCGATTCAGGCGAATACAGGCTGGCTTCCTTTATGGATGACCAGCGCATGAGCAGGCTCTATGAGAAGTTCCTCCTGGAATATTTCTCCAGAGAGCGCCCTGAAGTTACGACGAGCGCCTCACAGATACCCTGGGCGTTGGATGACGCTTTCGGTACCATGCTGCCGGTTATGCAAAGCGACCTCACACTCTCCAGAGGGGATACGGTTCTGATCATCGATGCCAAGTATTATCAGCATACAACTCAGAAGCACTTTGATGTCCATACGCTGCATTCCAACAACCTCTACCAGATCTTCACCTATGTGAAAAACAGGGAGGCCGGGTTTGGGGAGAGACCGCATACCGTTTCCGGGTTGCTTCTCTACGCGAAAACAGATGAGGACATCCAGCCGGATCACAGCTACCTGATGAGCGGAAATAAGATCAGCGTGCGGACACTGGATTTGAACAGGGAGTTTAGCGAGATAGAAGAGCAGCTAAAGGGAATCGTACGAGAATATTTCGGGGACTTTTAGGTTGAGGATACCTAGAACAATTGGGAACAGGTGTTTGGCAAGAGTTAAGATAGGGAAAGACTTCACTGGCCTGCGATATGAAAGAGTTGATGAAATGGGGCAGGGAGGGCAAATTTTTTTGGAAAATATGGCTTCATGTGTTATAATAAGGAATGTGAGCTTGTCCTGGCGGGAGAGGCTTTGCGTAAATGAAACGGAGCAGGCAGGCCGCGCTTTGACTTTCAACTTACTCTAACATTCTGCTTGGCCGCCGACATCGTTCAACGAGGTTGGATGGCACTATGAAGGAGAAAGATTGGACCCAATGTCTGAAGAGGTGCTTACGAAAACTCATTTTAATCCTGAATATGATTTCTCAGTAAGAATCTGTGATTCCTTAAGGATTGATGACTTAGACGAATCCGCTATAGGTAAGTACCGCAGTCTATGGGCTGGGAACAGACGCAGTACCAGGATTTTGGGGTTGTCAAATGAACAGCTCCTTCGTAACTGCGGAGCAATAACCAGCGATGGGATTACGTACGCTGCCCTGATTTTGTTTGGCAGGGAAGAAGCTGTTGAAAAATATCTGCCTCATCGTGAGATCATTTTCGAATATCGTTCAACGAATGCACCTGTGCCGGCAAGTCAGAGAGAGGAGTTTCGCGCTGGCTTTTTCAGCTGGTTTGATCATATATGGCAGTTGATTGATTCCAGAAATGACAGACAGTATTATCGGGATAAATTTGCTATGCTTGGAATTCCCACCTTTAACGAGGAGAGTGTTCAGGAGGCTGTTTTGAATGCTGTCGCTCACCGCAGTTATGAGGCGGATGGAAATATATTTATCAGACAGTACAGTGACCGCCTGATGATTGAAAGTCCCGGAGGTTTCCCGGATGGTATAACTCGAGGCAACATTTTGGACCGCCAAAGTTCACGCAACGCACTTATTTCGGATATTTTTGCGGTATGCGGGCTTGTGAAACGCGCGGGTCAGGGAATGAATCTCATGTATGAGATCAGCATTAAGGAAGGAAAGGGACTGCCTGATTTCACGGGAACAGATGAGTATGGTGTAAGTATTACCCTCAATGGGGTAGTTTTGGACGCCAATTTGATCATTTTCCTTGACAGGATTGGGAATACAGCTACGAATTTATTTACAACTGGAGAGTACCTTGTGCTGAATGATATCTGCCATGAAAGGCGGGTTTTCCCTAAGCTGCAGAAGAGTCTTCACAGGTTAGTGAGGTGGAAACTTGTTGAACTGACAGCGGATGGGAAATATATTCTTGTCAGGAAATATAGTGAGGCTTTAGGAATGAATTAAGTTTAGCCTGATAGCCCTATGTCAGATCGAGATGCAAACAAGCAAAGGCTCCTGGAGCGTATCCGTGAGAATGGAACTGCAGGCAACAGGTTTCTCGACAGTCTTTAGGCGATGAAATGGTGTGGAAACATATGTTTGCGATATCACCTTCAGGCCGAACAGTAACTGCGGCTGTAAAGCCCCTCCGCAAGGCACCATCACTGCAGGTAGTTATTAGCTTTTTGCATAAATCACGATTATCATACTTGAATCTGAAACTGCAAATTTCTGTTCCCAAGTTCGATTTTCCATGTTATAATAAGAGATGAAACTCCGCGCGTGACAGTCCCCTTCTTTCAGGCAGCCTAAGGAGGCTGAAGATGGGTGCAGTGTATGCGCACAGGATCGGGAAATCTGTGAATCACAGATTCAGAAACCCATCGGCCAACGATCCCATTAGCCAAAGCAAGAAGATCTGTGGATTTGCAGGCGGGATGGCGACAGAAACGTATCTGTGCCTTGTAAATCTTCTGTCGGCTGGCACTATTGCTCAAGGGTTTCAGAGGCGTTCTGCTGTACTGGGTTTAGGATAAAGGGGAGACATATGCAAGACAGCTTGATTTCTCGGATGAATGATTACCTTCATAAGGCGGCCTGTGTGCTGGCCAGGTGGCTTTCTGAGAAGCTTCCAAGATCAGGAGACGACTGGTGGGAGGAATGCGTTCTTTCCAACCTGCCCTCCGCTTTGCGGGAGGAGGCGCAGGAGAAAGGTTTCACCTCCCTTCAGGACTTCGACCTTGGCGCACTTTTACGCGTTGCGGACCGCTCCTGGTATGTCTTAAGCGGGTATATGCGCTTTCCGGCAGAATTACGGGATTGCCTGCGGGATCTTACCGTAGTGCGCAGACACTGGGCACATGTGCACACACAGCTTCCCGGCAAGGATACGGTGGTGGAAGATATTGAAACCCTGATCCGGTTTTTCGGGCTGATGAACGAGGAATCTTTCCTTCCCGGGCTTGAGGACTTAAAAGCAGCCGTAAAGCGGCCGGATCAGTACCTGGCCCTTGAGCTTTCAGACACTGGGACCTCTGCAGCGTCATTTGCCGGGACAGTAGCGGCTGAATCTGCCTCTCCGGTTTGTGAAATCGCGGAGAAAGACCTGGTTTACCTGGTCAGCGATCCAAGCAAAAAAGGTATGGTCTTTTCCATCTCATCCTCCGGCGGGATTAAAAAGTACGAAGTCTTTGTGGACGGGATGTTAAAGAGTTTCTATGAGGGGCAGGTTGTGCCGGTGGATAGGAAGCCCACCTATCGCTGGGTGAGTGCCGATGTCCTCAGGTGCTATCTTTCCGCCTATCAGATCAACAATCCGTCCTCAGAAAACCTGTATTCTTTGAATTCGGCCAGGATTGATTTTGTGCCCTATCAGTTCCGTCCTGCTTTGAAGCTGATTCAGGCGGATGAGCCGCGGATTCTGATCGCCGACAGTGTCGGTGTCGGAAAAACAATCGAAGCCGGTTTGATCATTAAGGAGCTTCAGGCCCGCTCGGAGCTGCAGAACATTATGGTCATCTGTCCGAAACCGCTGGTCGCTGACCGCAAGTGGGAGAGTGAGATGCAGCGGTTTGACGAGGAGTTTATACCGCTTGACGGGGAGATGCTCCGGCAGATTCTCTCCGATACGGATCGGGATGGGGAATGGCCGTCCCGCTATGGAAAAGTGATTGTTCCCTATTCCATCCTGGATTCGCGCACTCTTCAGGGAGGAGGTTCGAGATTTCACAGAAGTTTTGGCCTTCTTGATCTGGATCCGGCCCCTCATTTTGATCTGATTATCATTGATGAGGCGCATCATCTGCGAAACGGCAGCATGGAGAAGGAGAAGGCATACGCCTATAAGTGCGTCCACTATTTCTGTGAGCACGCGGATGCCGTGGTGATGCTGACGGCGACACCGCTGCAGACCGGTGATGATGATCTCTACACTCTGCTGAATCTCCTGCGCCCGGACGTAGTCATAGACAGGAATGCCTTCTCCATGATGGCAAAGCCCAATCCGTTCATCACGAAATGTGCGCATATCGTGCGCGGGGGAAAACCGGGCTGGAAAGAGGAGGCGCTTGAGGCCTTAGATCAGGTTTTGACTACCCAGTGGGGAGAGAATGTCATCGCGAAAAATCCGCTGTTTGCACAGATCCGGGATACGTTAAGGAAGGAAGAGATCCCCCGTGAGGAACGGGTTTCGCTGATCACGGATATCGAATCTCTACACAGCTTTCATACAATGATCAACCGCACCAGAAGGAAAGATATTCAGGATTTCTGCATACGCAGAACACAGACGGTGGAGAGTGATTTTACTCCGGTGCAGAAGGAACTTTATGATGCCCTGCTGTCTTTTGAAGCAGCCGCGCTGTCAAAACTTCATGGAAACAAGGGCGTAACATTTATGATGTCCACCATCCGCAGGCAGGCCTCCAGCTGTATTTTTGGCCTGGCTCCATATATTCGTGATTTACTGGACCGCAGGTTTGAGCAGCTAACGGATGATCCAAATTTTGATTTTGGGGAAGGGGATTTCAAGAATCTGGACATGGCTTTCCTTAATTCCCTGGCAGAGCACATTTTGAAGCTTGCGGATGATCTGCCCGATGAGGATCCTAAGTTTGACAGTGTTCTGCGGCTGATTGAGGAGAAGCAGAAAGCGGAAAACAATAAGGTTATTCTTTTCAGTACTTTCCGGCATACTCTGCATTACGTGAAAAGGAAGCTTAAAAAGGCAGGGATCCGCGTAGAGCAGATCGACGGAAGTGTGCGAAACGATACCCGGATCGATTACAGGAACCGTTTTGAACTGCCAAAGGAAAACCCGGAGGCAATCGATGTACTTTTGTTTACGGAGGTTGGATCAGAAGGCCTTGACTATCAGTTTTGCGATACCATGATCAACTACGACCTCCCGTGGAATCCCATGCGCATAGAGCAGCGGATCGGCAGAATCGACCGCCGCGGACAGGTCAGCGAGGCCGTAAATATTTATAACGTGATCACCAGCAATACCGTGGACGCGGATATCTACGACCGGTGTCTTTCCCGGATCGGGGTATTTGAGGGCAGCATCGGGGAATGTGAAGAGATCCTGGGAGAAATCGGAAGGCAGATTGAGATCGTTGCCCTGGATTCTACTCTTACGGATGAGGAGCGCAGATGGAAACTGGAGCAGATCGCGGATAATGAAGTCCGCAGGGCGCAGGAGCTGAACCGTCTGGAGAGTGAGGAAAAGGAGCTTTTCGGATTTGATCTTTCCAACTATGTACTATCCAGAGAAATCAGGGATGCGGAGAGCCCATTTCTGACACCGGGAAGTCTGAGGCATCTCGTGGAGATGTATTTATCCGCCCGCCTTGGGGGAAATAACTATATACTTGGGGAATCTTCACTTAAAACGCTTAGGCTAAACGCTGCCGCCAGGCAGGAAATTCTCTCGGATCTGCGCAGTTTATCGGGAGAGAACAACTGCCTTCGCAGAAGCTGGGAAGGATACCTGAAAGGAACAAACCCGAACTGTCCGATTACCTTTGAAGCAGAGACAGCGGAAAAGAACAGGCAGGCTTTTCTCATTACACCGGTTCACCCGCTTGTGAAGCAGGCGGCAGCCCATTTTTCAATCGCAGAGGAAGTTTACGTCCATCTGGAATATATTTCCGATGGGATCGCTGCCAGGGACTATCCGATTTCCATCTACGCCTGGGATTACCTGGGCATCCGCCGCAGCTTTCAACTGGTTACCGTATGCGAGGAGGAAGAGCTTGCCAGCAGACTGCCGGAATATCTTCAGACGGCATCGGCGGTAGAGTATCCCACAAATCTGGGTCCAGACGCCTGGGAGGTTCTGGAGGATAAGCATTCCCGTCTCTGGAAAACGGAGCGGGAGAAACACAGACAGTCCGTGAGACAGAATGCAAGCTTCAAGCTGGAGAGTTTGAAAGAAAACTTCCAAAACCGCAGACGTGTCCTGGAAAATGCGATAGCGGAAGCGAAGAACGAAAAGATCATCAAAATGAGA
>CAZXSN010000052.1:16000-20147 GCA_964643295.1 uncultured Lachnospiraceae bacterium | reverse complement strand
GGAAAAGATTAAAAAAGGAGAGTTCCTGCGAAATATCCAGCAAGTTAAGGAACAGATGGAAAACGGCGTAGAGCAGGAATGCATGGACATTTCTCATAATTCTAAACACACTTATCTCAGTCCGAAGCTCCATCCGTACAGGTGGAAATTTTTCAAACCTATCTATCCCTTTTCCTTTTCAAGGCCGAGTAGATTTTTCATCTTCCCTTTCTCACCCGTATCCAGCAGGAGGCGCTGGAAAACCCGGAAATGATGAAACAGGCCGACAATGCTTTTAAAAGGCCGATCGATCGGATGTGACAAAAAATGCCATGCATGATGTATCTTTCCAATCCCTGGATAACGTCAGAGTGAATGCGGAACTTTTCCGTGCAGAGCAAGTTTGAAGCTGGATCTGCTGAACGTGATCGCCTCGAACAGTCGAGATCTTACTCTCTTGGACACAGGTGCATCGTGCCAGGCATCCCGCGGTATTCTGAAGAGGAAACAACATAAGGAGACACCGGATGGAGAAACTGGCCTTACGACTTGCTTTCATTTTAACGGAAGTTACCTTTTCGCCAGGCGACTCTCCCTTTCCTTTCTGCCTTAGTGATCGATTGCGCTTTGGATACGCACCGGCAGTCTGTGCGTATCCGCACTTTGCGCTGCTTACCAGATTTCGTTTAAGCTTAAGGGAGGTATCTTAAAAGGCCCAGGATCCCGGCTGTCATTTCTTTGGGAGGAACTTAGGCGTGTCTTTCCGGATACGGCGAGAGGTTTGCAGAGTTTTTCCGGTGATCCGCGAAAGGAGTCAGGATGTCCTAACTTAGGATCGATGAATTGCCATTCATCGATTAAAAGTTCCTGCCTTCCACGCACTTTCTGCCTCAGAGCACCTGATAAATCGATATATATCGGTACAATTTCCCGGGATCCTTATCCCTGACACAGAAGGCCGTTCGTCCCTCCTTTTCTTCCCATTCCCTCCTTCGTGCATTTCTTCCTGTCCCTTTCCGCTTTGCTCCCGTCTGCCCTTCCGGCTGTATCTTTCCTTTTCCTTCCTGATTAGTCCTCCCCGGCGGAAACATCAAAATTTCCCCTTGCCAAGAGGGGCTTTTTGGGCTATCATTACGTTTAATGATTCCTGTTGGGTTGGGGCGTCATAATGAGACTGCATGGCGCTTCCCGTGTGAAAGGTTAGGTGGTTGTCTCATGGACGGGGACAGTTGGATATCCCTCCTCCTCATTTTTGTGTTACTGTTGATGGGTGCTTATTTCGCGGCCAGTGAAATAGCCCTAAGTTCTGTAAACCGGGTACGAATCCGCCTTCTGGCGGAAAAGAAAGTCAAAAGCGCCAAAAATGTCCAGTATATCCTGGATCACTTCGACGAGGCTCTGTCGACGATTCTGATTGGCAATAACCTCTCTCATATTCTGTCATCTTCGATTGCCACTGTGCTGGCGACACGGCTGTGGGGCAGGAATTCTGTCGCGGCTGTGACATTGATCCTGACGGTGATCGTGTTTTTCTTCGCGGAGCTGCTTCCCAAGAACATTGCAAAGAAGTATGCGGAGCATTTTTCTCAGGCAATCGCGGGATCTTTGATTGTGATCATGCATATTTTCTCGTTCTTTGCCCGCATGCTGACGGCCATCGGAAACGCGGCCGCCAGACTGTTCGGCGACGGGGGCGGGAATGTTACGGAGGATGAATTTCACAACATCGTGGAAAACATCGCCGAAGAAGGGAACTTAAAAGATGGAAAAGGGGAGCTGGTCCAGTCTGTGCTGCACTTCGATGCGCATACGGTCGCTGATGTCTTAACCGTGCGGGTCGATATGCAGGCGATTGATGATTCGGATTCCGTGGACGAGATCCTGGAGCAGATTCGGGACGTCCATCATTCCAGGCTGCCGGTGTATCACGACTCCATCGACAACGTGATCGGCATTCTCTCCTGCCGGAAATATATCAAGGCTTACCTGACAGACAGGGAGCAGCTGGATTTAAAGAAACTTATGGATCCGCCCTTTTTTGTACATGCCAGTACCGAGATCGCGGATCTTCTGCCGATTTTAAATGAGCAGGCGGCGAACATGGCCATCGTCACCGATGATTACGGCGGGATCGCGGGGCTGGTGACCGTGGAGGACATCCTGGAGGAATTAGTCGGCGACATCTGGGATGAGGACGACGTAGTTGTGGAAAACTTCAAACAGGTGGATGATCATACCTGGGATGTGAATGCCTCTCTAAGGGTGGAGGAATGCTTCGGTCTTATGGGGTATGAGAACTATGAGAAGAGCGACTTTGCCCACAAGAGCATGGCAAGCCTGGCCTATGCCTCTTTTGACAGCATCCCCAGGGAGGGAGATCATTTTCGCTTTCAGGATCTTACCATCACCATCCTGAAGATGGAAAAGCGGCGGATCCTGGCAATGCGGATTGAACGCCAAGAGAGCGGGGTGAGTGCAGTATGACGATTGCCCTGTATGCTCTTTCGATTGTCCTGCTGCTGTTTTTCTCGGCCTTCTTCTCCGGTTCGGAGATTGCCTATTCCTCCGCGAACCGCATGCGTTTGGAGGCCAGTCAGGAGAAAGCCGCCAAAACGGCGCTTTTTATCTATGATCGCTTTGATCAGGCCCTTTCTGCCATCTTAATCGGCAACAACCTGGTCAATATTTCGGCTTCCAGTGTCGCCACGCTGCTTGCCCTGGAGCTTGCCGGAACCAGTGCTTCCACAACCAGGCAGGATCTTTTTACCACCATCGGGGCGATCCTGCTTACGATTCTGGTACTCATCTTTGGCGAGACGATGCCCAAGATCGTGGCGAAGAGGGATCCGCAGTCCTTTGTGCTGATCGTTGCCAAACCCTTACGGTTTCTGATGACGATCTTAAGACCGGTGACGTGGGTGATCTGCGGCCTGGTCAAGCTCATCATCTCTCCCTTAAAGGGGGAGAGCTTAAATGAGGATGAGAAGGCGGAAGCGGCCGAGGAGGAACTCTTAGATCTCATTGAAAACGGGGAGGATGAGGGCATCATTGATGAAGACCAGTCGGAGCTTCTGCAAAATGCCCTGGATTTCCCGGATATCTCGGCGCAGGAGGTTATGACTCCCAGAGTGGACATGGAAGCTTTGGAGATTGACGATTCGGCGGAGGAAATCAGAAGCCGGATCGCGGCGACAAAGTTTTCCAGACTTCCGGTGTATGATGAGCGGCGGGAGCGGATCATCGGCGTGCTGCACTTAAACCATTATTACCGGGCGATTTTAAACGATCCGGAGGTGGATATCAAAAGCCTGCTGTTGGAGCCGTGCTTTGTCTATAAGACCATGAAGCTGCCCGCGATTCTGACTGTCCTTCGGCAGCATAAGACTCATATCGCGATCGTGACCGATGATTACGGCAGCACAATCGGCATCGTGACCATGGAGGATGTGCTGGAGCAGATCGTAGGCGGTGTCTGGAATGAATCCGGTTCCCCGGATGAAAGAATCGCAGCACGGGGCGAGAATACGTATGAGATCGACGGGAGTCTCACGATCGGGGAGCTTTGCGAGCTGCTGGAGTGGGACGAGGATGAGTTCGATGTCGATTCCGTGACCGTAGGCGGCTGGACGCTGGAACTCTTTGAAGGGTTCCCCAAGGAGGGGGAGAGCATCGATTATGAGAATGTGACGGTCACAGTCCTTAAGATGGCCGGTCTTCGCGTAGAGAAGGTCCTGGTTGCCATTCATCCAAAGAATGAGGAAGAGGACTGAAAACCTTAAAGGTCTGCGGGAAAACCGGAAATTGTCGGGGCTTTTCGAAAGACTTTAGCGAAGTCCAGCGATGGACAGCTGCCTGGAACATCGGTTGAGTGAAAAGAAAAATGCCTGTCGCTTCGCATACGGCTTTGTTCCGCATCGATGGCGGCAGGCTGTTTCGGTTTTGGGGGTATCCTGGAAAGAAGGCACTGCGAAACTTTTCTGCACTAAAAAACCCGAAAACCAGCCGGTCAAACGGAAGCGGAAGCTGAAAAAAACGCGGATTGGGAGTTCAATTCTTGAATTCTTGTAAAAGAGTGTTTATAATAGAGCCATGGCGGGCAGGGGGAAGGCAAGGGTGTGGGCGCTGCGTGAGCATGGAAAGCGAAGGGGTTTGTTTTTTAAAAGCTGTT
>CAZXSN010000052.1:8628-15900 GCA_964643295.1 uncultured Lachnospiraceae bacterium | reverse complement strand
AAAGAAAGAAGGACATTCACGCAGCATGAGCATGGTTGAGAGACAAATTTCCATTCCGGCAGAGCATGAAAGAAATGTCTTCGGGCAGTTCGACCAGTTTGTCAAAAAGATCGAGCGTTCCCTGAATGTCACGGTGATCAGCCGTGAGGGAACCGTGAAAGTCTTAGGAAGCGAAACGGGGGCGGACCGTGCGCAGAAGATCCTTTCAAACCTCACGGAGTTATCCCGCCGGGGGAATGTGATCACCGAACAGAACGTGGACTATGCCCTTGCCCTTTCTTTTGAGGAAAAGGAAGAGGCCCTGGTGGAGATCGACCGCGACTTTATCTGCCATACGATCAACGGCAAGCCGATCAAACCCAAGACTCTCGGCCAGAAGCAGTACGTGGATGCCATCCGTCAGAACATGATCGTATTCGGGATCGGACCCGCGGGAACCGGCAAGACCTACCTGGCCATGGCGATGGCGGTGACAGCCTTTAAAAATGATGAGGTAAGCCGCATCATCCTGACGCGCCCGGCGATTGAGGCGGGGGAGAAGCTGAGCTTTCTTCCCGGGGATCTGCAGAGCAAGGTGGATCCGTATCTGCGCCCGCTTTATGATGCTTTATATCAGATCATGGGGCCGGAGAGCTTCCAGAAAAACTCTGAGAAGGGGCTGATCGAGGTGGCGCCGCTTGCCTACATGCGCGGGAGGACGCTGGACAACGCATTCATTATCCTCGATGAGGCGCAGAATACAACCCCGGCCCAGATGAAGATGTTCTTGACCAGGATCGGTTTCGGATCCAAGGTCATCATCACCGGGGATCTCACCCAGAAGGATCTGCCCGCGGCGGCCGAGTCGGGCCTTGAGGTGGCGGTAAAAGTCTTAAGCGGAATCGAAGAGATTGCCTTCTGCCGCCTGACCAGTAAGGATGTGGTGCGTCATCCCCTGGTGCAGAAGATTGTACAGGCTTACGAGGATTACGAGGCGAAACAGGCAGCGAAGACGCGCCGCCGGGCGGAAAATCATCCGTCACAAAAGTCCAGGCGGTAAGGCTGCCTGACATCACGAAAGTAAGAGGGAGAGAACAAAGGTTTCGGTTTTTAGAAATGCGAAAGAGAAAAAAGGATACAGGAAACCTCTCAGAAACAGCTGCAAAAATGCGTAAGGAAAGGTCCTTCGCGGGAAGGCGAAAGGTTTAAGGGGAGAGAGTATGTCCATACGTTACGAAAATGAAAGTTCTCTGGATCCGGGGTTTGCTCTGGAGAAACTGGCGCAGACCGTGGTGGACGCGGTTCTCGATGACATCGGCTGTCCCTATGTGTCGGAAGTTGGCCTGTTACTTACCGGGGAAGAGAAGATTCAGGAATTAAACCGTCAGTATCGTCAGATCGACCGGGTGACGGATGTTTTGTCTTTCCCGATGATCACCTTTGATCCCCCGGGGGAGTTCGCCTTTTTAGAGGATGATTCGCTTAACGCGGACTGCTTCGATCCGGACAGCGGGGAACTGGTTCTGGGCGATATCGTGATCTGCGCTGAGAAAGCCAGGGAGCAGGCGAAAGAGTATGGGCATTCCTTAAAGCGTGAGTTTGCGTTTCTGATCGCCCACAGTGTGCTGCACCTTTTAGGCTACGATCATGAAAGGTCTGTTGAAGAGGAAAAGTTTATGGAGGAGCGTCAGCGGGCGGTTCTGGAAAATTTAGGGATCACCCGGTAAGGGGATTTTCGCGGCGGGGAAAGAAAGCTTTTGTTTGGTTTACGCCGCGGGGCGCCTGAAAAAGCTTTCGTCTTTGGCGGGCAGAAAGGCTTTTAAGAAGCGAAGAAATTTACAAAATCTGTTTTCCGGACTGGTGTTTTAAGGACTCCAGAACCGGACAGAAAGGAGATATGAATGAAAAGAAAACCAAACTGGAAGAGAAGAAGTTTTGCGCTTTTGCTGGCGCTTTCCATGGCAGTGGGTACGGTCAGCGCTTCCGCGGTCGAGATTGACGTTACGACAACCAGCCTTCTGACTGGGGAAAGCGTACCGAATTATATCGGCGACAAGCGCCCGATCGCGGTGATGTTCAACAACATTTATGACGGGATTCCGCAGTGCGGAATCGAAAACAGCGGTGTGATCTATGAAGCTCCGGTGGAGGGCGGCATTACCCGCCTGATGGGAATCATGGAGGATTATGAGGATGCCGAGAGGATCGGATCCGTGCGCAGCTGCCGCAACTACTTTATCTACGTTGCGCGGGAGTTTCACGCGATCTACTGCCACTTCGGGCAGGCAGTCTACGCGGAGCCGATCTTAAACTTAGACTCCACCCAGAACTTAAGCGGTCTGGCCGATTACGGCGAGCAGGTTTACTACCGCTCGGATGACCGCGTCTCCCCCCACAACGTGTTTACCGATTATGACCGCATCCAGCGGGGGATCGAGCTTCGCGGGTATCAGAAAACCTACGCGGAGGACTATGAGGGGCATTACAGGTTCGCGCCGAAAGGGGAGGAGGTAACCCTTGCGGACGGCGAAGAGGCGATTGTGGTCCTTCCGGGCTACAGCTACAACCACGCGCGTTTCCAGTACAATGAAGAGACCGGTCTCTACGAGCGCTTCCAGTACAATGAACCCCATGTGGACGGAAACAGCGGCGAACAGCTGACCTGCAAAAACATCCTGCTGCAGTACTGCGACTGGGAAAAGTTTGATGAGAACGGATATTTAAACATCGACATGGTAAACGGCGGAGAGGGCAAGTACATCACCAACGGCAGGGCGATTGACATTACCTGGGAGAAAGAAAACGCCACCGAGGATTCGAATCTCTACTGCACGATCGAATCGCAGCTTACCCAGGTGCCGGTGCGCCAATCGGATTTTAACACCACCCGCTACTATGACAGGGACGGCAAGGAGATTACCTTAAATCCGGGCCGCACCTGGGTCTGCATCGTACTGGATTCCTATGCGGATGATGTGACGATCTCCGCGGATCCTGATCTTCCCAGCGATGCGTTTGAACAGGACTGACGCGAAAGGACTAACCGGAAAAAACCCTGCTGCCGCGCACGATGCGCACAAAGCGGGACCGCCGCGGCAGACACCGTAGGAAACATAGCGTCTACTATTGACCTTTCCTTTTTTTAAAACCGCCCCTGGATGTAAGCCAGGGGCAAAGAGAAGCAGGATACACCGGCAGAGAAGAGGGTTCACCAGTGAGTAAAAAGGGAAAAAGTTCGAAAAACTTTCTGGTCCAGGGCAGCATCCTGGCTGTGGCATCGATCATCTCCAGGATCATTGGACTCGTTTACCGCATCCCCCTGACGAACATTTTGGGGGATGAGGGCATCAGCTATTATTCGATGGCGAACCAGATCTACAACATCGTCCTGATGATCGCTTCCTTCAGCCTGCCGCTGGCGGTTTCCAAGCTGATGGCGGAACGCATCCAGAAAGGGGAATACCGCAATGCCAACCGGGTGTTTCTCTGTGCGGTCCGCTTCGCGGTTGTCACGGGGGCGGTCCTTTCTCTCCTTACCTATATACTCGCGGGTGTGCTCACCAATCAGCTCATGAACCTGAAGATGGCGAAGTATGCCCTGCGTGTGCTGGCACCGGCGATCTTCGTTTTTGCCATCACCGGCACCTTCCGCGGTTTCTTTCAGGGGCACAGCACGATGGTGCCCACGGCGATCTCCCAGGTGATTGAGCAGATCGTGCATGCCATCGTCACCTTAGTCTGCGCCAACATCATGTTTGACTACGGACTGGCTTTATCGGCCAGCCAGCAAAATGATCAGATGGCTCCGGCTCTGGGAGCCGCAGGCGCCACCTTTGGCACGGTCGTCAGCGTCACCGTGGCGCTGCTTTTCATGATGGCCGTTTATACGATCTACAGCGGACAGTTTCGCCGCCTGATGAAGGCGGATACCAGCACTCACCGGGAGAGTTCGGCATATATCTACCGGCTGCTGGTGATGACGATCCTGCCGATCGTCCTAAGCACCCTGATCTACAACATCAGCAACGTCCTCGATCAGGGGATCTTTGATGCGATTCTCAAAGGACAGGGGTACACGGAAACACAGTATGCGACGATCTGGGGCGTCTACATCGGCAAGTTTAACGTCCTGATGAACGTGCCCTTATCCCTGGCGTCCTGTTTAGGTCCGGCGGTTGTACCCAGTCTTACGGCCGCGGTTGCCGCCCGCAACCGCAGGGAGGCGGTGAAAAAGGTCGGCATGTCCATCCGCTTTACGATGATCCTGACCATTCCCTGCGCTTTCGGACTGGCGGCGCTTGGCGGACCGATCGTGGAACTTCTATTTCATCCGACCACCGGGCTTCCCTTAGCCGAGGAGATCATGCGCTCCGGGGCGATCATGATCGTCTTCTATGCGCTCTCGACTCTTTCCACCTCGATCCTGCAGGGACTGGGGAAGTTAAAGATCCCGCTTGTCAACTCCGGCATCGCGCTGGTGGTGCATTTAATCTGTCTGGTCGTTCTGATGCGCAACTTTAACCTGAACATCTTCGGGGTGGTGCATGCGAATACGATCTTCGCGCTGATCATCTGCATCTTAAACGGGCTGGCGATCAAGCGCTGTCTTTCCTACCGTCAGGAATTTTTCCGCACGTTCCTGGTGCCGACCGTGGTCTCGATCATCATGGCCTTTGGCGCCTACGGGCTCCATGCGCTGTTTGACGGCATTTTCGGCAACACGGTGGCTACAGTTTTAGCGATCTTAGGCGGTATCGTGATCTACGCGATCGCCCTGGTATCCTTCCACGGGATTACCGCGGAGGAGCTGGCGGCGCTGCCCAAGGGCAAGATGCTGGTTCGATTTTTCAGAAAGCTTGGGTTACTTCGATGACAGAGGAACAGTCGGACAGGTTCCGGAAAAACTTAAAAAAGAAAAAAAGAATTGTGATTAAGGTCGGCACCACCTCCATCACCCATGAGGAGTCCGGAGCCTTAAACCTGACGAAGCTGGAGGTGCTGGTGAGGGAGCTGTGCGACCTGAAAAACCAGGGCAGGGATGTGATTTTGGTTTCCTCCGGGGCGATTGCCGTCGGGCGGCAGGCAGCCCACTTAAGTCACCGGCCGCAGAAGATCGCTGAGAAGCAGGCCTGCGCCGCGATCGGACAGGGGCAGCTGATCATGATCTATCAGAAACTCTTTCAGGAATATGGACAGCTTGCTGCGCAGGTGTTAATGACCCGCGATACGATCATTGAGGATTTAAGCCGCTACAACGCGGTCAATACCTTTGAGGAGCTTCTGCGCATGGGCGTGATCCCCATCGTCAACGAGAACGACACGGTTTCCACCTATGAAATTCAATTTGGCGATAATGACAGCCTTTCGGCGACGGTCGCAGCATTGATCAATGCCGATCTGTTGATTCTTCTTTCTGATATCGACGGGCTGTATACGGATGATCCGAACCGCAACCCGGATGCGCAGTTTATCTCCCTGGTGGAGCACTTAGACAAAAGGCTTCTCAGCATGGGCAAGGGAACAGAGAGTGAAGTGGGAACCGGAGGTATGGAGGCCAAGCTTCACGCGGCGCAGATCGCCACCGAATCCGGGGCGGATATGATCATCGCCAACGGCGCGGACTTTCATATCATTCACCGGATTTTAGAGGGCGGCGAGTACGGTACGCTGTTTATCGCCTGAGAGAAAGGAAGGTACCATGGATCGATCCCAGTTAGACCGCATCAACGAGCTCGCCCGCAAGGCGAAAGCGGAAGGGCTGACCGAGGCGGAATTAAAAGAGCAGGCTTATCTTCGGGAGCAGTATATCGAGGCGGTGCGCAGGAATCTGCGCGGACAGTTAGACAACATCGACATGATCAACCCGGACGGGTCAGTGGAAAACCTGGGTGAAAAATATGGGGAGATAAGAAGAAGGAAGGGAAACTGAAGTTAAGGAAACGTTCCTTAAGAAGTTTCCTTAAAAAGCAGTATGCCGCAGGCAAAGTCAGAGAAAGGATACCGGGATGGCTGATGAGAGAATAGAAAAGGACGCGGAAATGGAAGAGAAGCTTCGCGTAATCGGCGAACAGGCGAAGGAAGCAGAAGTGACCTTAAGAAGCCTGGGCAGCGAGGCAAAAAAGCAGGCGCTTTTAGTTGCCGCTTCAGCGCTTCTTGACCGGGCCTCATTTTTGCTGCAGGAAAACGAAAAGGATATCAAAGCCGCGAGGGAAAACGGCATGGCGGAGGGTATGGTTGACCGCCTGCTTTTAACGAACGCGCGTATCGAGGGGATGGCGGAGGGCCTTAAGGCTATCGCGGATCTGGAGGATCCGATCGGGGAAGTGCTGGGGATGAAGCGTCGTCCCAACGGCCTGTTAATCGGGCAGAAACGGGTTCCCTTAGGCGTGGTGGGCATCATCTACGAATCGCGCCCCAACGTGACGGCAGATGCCTTTGGGCTGTGCTTTAAGACCGGCAATGCCGTGATCTTAAAAGGCGGCAAGGAAGCCTTATGCTCCAACAAGGCGATTGTAAGCGTTTTGCAGGAGGCGCTTGAATCCTGCGGGATTACGAACCATGCGGTGCAGCTGATTGCTTCCGCCGACCGGAAGGTTACAGAAGCGTTCATGAAGCTGAACCGCTACGTGGATGTGCTGATCCCCAGGGGCGGTGCGGGGCTGATCCGGGCCGTTGTGGAGAACAGCACGATTCCGGTAATCGAGACCGGGACCGGCAACTGTCATATCTATGTCGATGAGTCAGCGGACCTGGAGATGGCCGTATCGATCATCAACAATGCGAAGACTCAGCGAATCGGCGTCTGCAACGCCTGTGAATCGCTGGTTGTGCATGAAAAAATCGCCGAACCGCTTCTGCATGCCTTAAAGAAAAAGCTGGATGAACATCACGTGGAACTGCGCGGGGATCAGGCAGCCCTGAAGGTTCTGCCGGGCATCACACCGGCGAGCGAGGAGGACTGGGGAAAAGAGTACCTGGATTACATTCTCTCGGTTAAGACAGTCTCCTCCATTGATGAGGCGATCGCGCACATCAACCGCTACAACACCGGCCATTCCGAGGCGATCATCACCAGGGATTATGCGAACGCACAGAAGTTTCTGGAGGAGATTGATGCGGCGGCGGTCTATGTGAACGCTTCGACGCGCTTCACCGACGGCTTTGAATTCGGGTTCGGGGCGGAAATCGGGATCAGCACCCAGAAGCTGCATGCGCGTGGCCCCATGGGCCTTCTGGCGCTTACGACCACGAAATATATCATTTACGGCAACGGGCAGATTCGTCCGTAAGGAG
>CAZXSN010000052.1:0-8528 GCA_964643295.1 uncultured Lachnospiraceae bacterium | reverse complement strand
GAAGACAGGAGCAGATCATAGATGAAGAAACTTTCGAGAGAGGAAGCATGGGACTTACTGACGGAATACAATGAGAGCGACGCACTGCAGAAACATGCGCTGATGGTGGAGGCCGTGATGCGCCACTTTGCCCGTCTTTTTGGCGAGGATGAGGATCTCTGGGGCGTTGTGGGACTGCTGCACGATCTGGACTATGAGAAGTATCCGCAGGAGCACTGCATCAAGACGGCGGAGATTATGCGCTCGAGAGGGATCGATGAGTTTTATGTCCACGCGACCTGCAGCCACGGCTACGGGATCTGCTGCGATGTGAAACCGGAGCATCGGATGGAGAAGGTGCTCTTTGCGGTCGATGAGCTGACCGGCCTGGTCAACGCCACCTGCCTCATGCGTCCGTCGAAAAGTGTGCTGGACCTTGAAGTCAGCTCGCTGAAGAAGAAATTTAAGGACAAACGCTTCGCGGCCGGTGTCAGCCGGGAGATTATCCGTAAGGGCTGTGAGGAACTCGGAATGGAGTTAGACGATGTGATGCGGGAGACGATTGCCGGGATGCGCGAGTCTGCGCAGGAGATCGGCCTGAAGGGAAACCTGTAAGGTTTATAAGAGGGACAAAGGAAGGCACCTGAAACGAACCGGATGACAGGAAGTCCCAAAAAGGAACGTTCGCTTCTCTTTGTGAAGGGATCCCTAAGCGCATCACACCCCGCGGGGTTTTTTGGTCGGAAAGGATCAGCTGCCGGAGAGATACGCGGGGAGAGAAAGGATTAACGTTTGATGAACAGGCAGGAGGAGATCTTATCCGGGGCGGCGGCAGAATTGCCGCCGCCTTCCTTGGAACCGGACAGACAGAACTTTTTTATGGAACGATGCAGGCGGCTGGTGGCGGAAAAATCCAGTGAGGCGCACCGACCTTTGCGGGCGATGGTGCGCACCTTCGGCTGTCAGATGAATGAGCGCGATTCGGAAAAGCTGCGCGGAATCCTTGCTGAGGTTGGGTATGAGCTGACCTGGGAGGAGGAGAAGGCGGATTTTGTGCTCTATAATACCTGTACCGTGCGGGAGAATGCGAATCTCAAGGTTTATGGACGGCTGGGTTACTTAGGGGGCCTTAAGAAGAAGAATCCGCTTCTTAAGATTGCTCTTTGCGGCTGCATGATGCAGGAGGAGCAGGTGGTAGAAAAGATTCGGCAAAGCTACCGCTTTGTGGATCTGATCTTTGGCACCCACAACCTGTACAGGTTCGCGGAACTGTTGGCGGCCGCTCTGGAAACAAAGGGCATGACGGTGGAACTTTTGCCGGACGGGGAGCGGATCGTGGAGGATCTGCCAACCGACCGCACCTATTCCTTTAAATCCGGTGTCAACATCATGTACGGCTGCAACAACTTCTGCAGCTACTGCATTGTCCCCTACGTGCGCGGACGGGAGCGAAGCCGCGAGCCGAAGGATATCTTAAACGAGATTGAGCGGCTGGTCAAAGACGGCGTGGTGGAAGTGATGCTTTTGGGGCAAAACGTCAATTCCTATGGGAAAACCCTTGCGGAGCCGGTGACGTTTGCTGCTCTTTTGAAGGAAGTTGAGCAGATCGAGGGGCTCTCCCGCATCCGTTTTATGACCTCTCACCCGAAAGATCTCTCGGACGAGCTGATCGAGGTCATGCGGGATTCCCAAAAGATCTGCCCCCATCTGCATCTGCCCCTGCAGTCGGGCAGCAGCCGGATTTTAAAGGCCATGAACCGCAGGTATACGAAAGAGCAGTATCTGTCCTTAACGGAAAAGCTAAGGCATGAGATACCGGATCTGTCCCTGACGACGGATATCATTGTCGGGTTTCCGGGGGAGACGGAGGAGGATTTTGAGGAGACGCTGGATGTGGTGCGCAGGGTGCGCTTTGACAGCGCCTTTACCTTCCTGTACTCGAAACGCACCGGCACTCCGGCCGCGGTGATGGAAAATCAGATCCCGGAAAAGACGGCAAAGGAGCGCTTTGACCGCCTGCTTACCCTGGTGCAGAAGATTGGAGCGGAACGTTCCTCCCGCTTTGCGGGGCAGACTCTTCCTGTGCTGGTGGAGCATGTCAATGAGCAGGATCCCAGGCTGGTTACCGGACGACTAGCGAACAACCTCGTGGTACATTTCCCGGGAAGCGAAGATCTGATCGGAAAAATCGTGCAGGTTTATTTAAAGGACTGCCGGGGTTTCTATTACCTTGGCGAACCATCGTATGACACATAAGAAGAAAGATTGAGGAAATTTACGTGGCAGCGATCACACCCATGATGCAGAAGTACCTGGAGACGAAGAAAGAGTATTCCGACTGCATCCTTTTTTATCGCCTCGGCGACTTTTATGAGATGTTTTTTGACGATGCGGTCACGGCTTCGCGCGAGCTGGAGATCACCCTGACGGGCAAGGACTGCGGTTTGGAAGAACGGGCGCCAATGTGCGGAGTGCCGTATCACGCGGTGGAATCCTATCTGACCCGTTTGGTCTCCAAGGGGTACAAGGTGGCGATCTGTGAGCAGGTGGAGGATCCCAAGCTGGCGAAGGGGCTGGTCAAACGCGAGGTTGTGCGTATCGTGACGCCGGGGACAAATTTAAATACCCAGTCTCTGGATGCCTCCCGCAACAACTACCTGATGTGTATCGTAAGCGGGGCGGACATCTTTGGCATCTCTGCGGCTGATATCACTACCGGGGCTTACTTTGTCACCGAGGTGGAGAATGAGCGCAAGCTGATGGATGAGATCGCCCGGTATTCCCCGGCGGAGATCATCATCAACCAGGCGTTTGAGATGAGCGGCATCGATCTGCAGGAGATCAAAAACCGCATGGGGGTATCCGTCTTCACCCTGGATGGCTGGTACTTTGACGAGGACCTGTGTGTACGGTCTCTGCAGGATCACTTTCACGTTTCCAGTCTCGACGGATTAGGGCTGAAAGACTACGACAGCGGGAAAATAGCGGCAGGGGCGCTTCTGCAGTACCTGAAGGAGACGCAGAAGACGGATCTTTCCAACTTAACTGCGATTACTCCCTACACGGCGGGAAAGTTTATGATCTTGGATACCGCGACCAGACGAAACCTGGAACTTTGCGAGACCCTCCGGGAAAAACAAAAGCGCGGTTCCTTATTGTGGGTGCTGGATCACACCAAAACCGCCATGGGGGCCCGCATGCTGCGCGGCTTTCTCGAGCAGCCGTTAATCGAGCGGGAGGAGATTGAAAAGCGCCTGACGGCGGTGGAAGAACTCAAACAGAACGCGATCGTGAGGGAGGAGCTGCGGGAATACTTAAATCCGGTCTACGACCTTGAGCGGCTGATCAGCCGCATCAGCTACCGAACCGCGAACCCCCGCGATCTGATCGCCTTTAAATCTTCCCTGGAGATGGTTCCCGCGATCCGTTTTCTTTTAGGCGGGCTGCAGTCACCTCTGCTTTTGGAGCTGCACAAGGAACTCGATGAGCTTTCGGATCTGAAAGATCTGATTGACAGGGCGATCATGGACGATCCCCCCATCAATATCCGCGACGGGAACTTTATCAAAGAAGGCTACAATGAGGAAGTAGACCGCTTACGGAAAGCGAAGACCGACGGCAAATCGTGGCTGGCGCAGCTGGAGGCGAAGGAGCGCGACCGCAGCGGGATCAAAAATCTGAAAATCAAGTACAACAAAGTTTTCGGCTACTACCTGGAGGTTCCGAATTCCTTCAAGGGAGAGGTGCCGGAGGACTATACGCGCAAGCAGACCTTAACGAATGCCGAGCGCTACATCACCCCGGAATTAAAAGAGATGGAGGATGTGATCCTGGGAGCGGAGGACCGCTTAAGCGCTCTGGAGTATGATCTTTTTTCCGAGCTGCGGGATTTGATCGCTCAGGATATCGTGCGCATCCAGAGCACCGCCCATGCGCTGGCGGGAGTGGATGTGTTCGCCTGTCTGGCCTATGTCGCGGAGCGCAACAATTATGTGCGCCCCTCGATCAACACCCGCGGGGTCATCGATATCAGAAACGGCCGCCATCCGGTGGTGGAGAAGATGATCACCAACGATCTGTTCATCGCCAACGACACGTATCTGGACAATCACAAAAATCGTGTCTCCATCATCACCGGCCCCAACATGGCGGGGAAATCCACCTATATGCGCCAGACCGCCCTGATTGTGCTGCTGGCGCAGATCGGCAGTTTCGTGCCCGCGCAGAGCGCCAAAATCGGACTGGTCGACCGCATTTTCACCCGCGTCGGCGCCTCCGATGATCTGGCGAGCGGGCAGAGCACCTTCATGGTGGAGATGACGGAGGTCGCCAACATCCTGCGCAACGCGACGAAGAACAGCCTTTTAATCCTGGATGAGATCGGACGCGGCACGAGCACCTTTGACGGATTAAGCATTGCCTGGGCGGTGGTCGAGCACATCAGCAATCCCAAGCTTTTAGGAGCCAAGACTTTATTTGCGACTCACTACCATGAGCTGACCGAACTGGAGGGGAAGTTAAGCGGAGTCAACAATTACTGCATCGCCGTGAAGGAGAGAGGCGATGACATCGTGTTTCTGCGCAAGATTGTGCGGGGCGGGGCGGATAAAAGTTATGGGATCCAGGTGGCCAAACTGGCCGGGGTTCCCGATTCGGTGATCGAACGGGCCAAGGTGCTGGTCGAAGAGCTGACCAATGCGGATATCACGGAGAAGGTGCAGGAGACGGCGCAGCAGACGAAAAAGCCGAAGCCCAAAAAGTACGACGAGGTTGATTTAGAGCAGATGTCTCTGATGGAAACCGTCTCTGACGCGGATATCCTTAAAGAACTTGAGGAGATCGATGTCGGCAATCTCACCCCTGTGGATGCCTTAAATACGATCTATCGGCTGCAGAATAAGCTGAAAAACCGCTGGCAGCCTCAGCAGGAACCGTAGGCGAAAGGCACCGGCAGGACATTTACGAAAATGGCGAAAGAGAAGGATTTTTACTTAAGGACGTTTAGGAACGTTAGTGTCAGCAGGAACTGGTTCGTACCGGAGGCTTTTTTCAGAAAGCGGCGTGTATGTTGGGGAGCGGGAAATGAAAGAGATTCGATTACTGGAACAGGATACCATAGATAAGATCGCCGCCGGGGAAGTGATTGAGCGGCCTTCCTCCATCGTCAAGGAGCTGGTGGAGAATGCGATCGATGCCGGTTCCAACGCGGTCACAGTGGAGATCCGCGACGGCGGCATCTCCTTTATCAGGGTTACGGATAACGGGGAGGGAATCCCCAAAGAGCAGGTGCAGACTGCCTTTTTGCGCCATGCGACAAGCAAGATCCGTTCCGTGGAGGATCTTTTGGAAGTCGGTTCTCTGGGCTTTCGCGGGGAGGCGCTCTCCAGCATCGCCGCCGTCTGCCAGGTGGAGTTAATCACCAAGACGGCAGGGAGTTTAACCGGCGTCCGCTATCTGATTGAAGGCGGGAAAGAAAAGGGCGCGGAGGAGATCGGGGCGCCGGAAGGCAGCACCTTTCTGGTCAGAAATCTTTTTTATAACACGCCGGCCCGAAAAAAGTTCCTCAAATCCCCGACCACGGAAGCCGGCTATGTCAGCGACCTTTTAGAGCATCTGGCCTTGTCGCACCCCGAGATTTCCTTTCAGTTTGTCAGCAACGGGCAGACGAAGCTGCACACCTCGGGAAACTGCAATCTAAAAGACATCATCTACAGTATCTACGGGCGGGAGATCGCCGCCAACCTGGTTTCGGTAAAGGGGGAGGCGGACGGCATCCGCCTTTCCGGGTATATTGGGAAACCGTTGATTTCACGCGGAAACCGGAAATGCGAAAACTGCTTCGTCAACGGACGCTATGTCAGGGTAGGCCTCTTATCCGATGCCATTGAGGAGGGTTATCAGAGTTTTCTCATGCAGCACCGTTACCCGTTTACCGCCTTATCGCTTCACCTGGATGGAAGCCTTTTAGATGTCAACGTGCATCCTTCCAAGATGGAACTACGGTTTTCCGACGGCTCTTGCGTCTATCAGCTGGTCTCTGAGACGGTGCGCTCAGCCTTAAGCAGCCAGGAACTGATCCCGGAAGTCGCGCCGGGAGCGGAGGATACAAAGAAAGCTGAGGAAGCGGGCAGTGCACAGTTCTTCCTGGGAGACACTCCGGAACCTTCGGAAAAACCGTCTTCCCGCAGCGAGAAACGTTCGTATCCGGAACCGTTTGAATCTGCGCGGCGAAGCAGGCAGGCGGAATCTGCCTCCCAAAACCTGTCAGGCGGGCAGGAAAACGCACCGGATAAAGAGCCTTCTTTCGCAGAAGAACCGCAGGCGGATCCGGAAGTTTCCTCCCCAAAACGAAAGACGGATCCTTTTCGCGCGGCAGAGCTTGACGGATACCGCGCAGCGCAAAGGGAGCTGGAGAGAAACTTTCCTTCCGGGGAAGAGGAGAGTACAGCCTCTTTGGCTTCTTCCGGGAAAAAATCCTCCGCACAGATGGAGCTTTTTGATGACCGGCTGCTCTCAGAGGAGAATACCGCGCAGCACCGGCTGATCGGGCAGGTGTTTGATACCTACTGGATCGTGCAGTTTCGGGATAACCTCTATATCATCGATCAGCACGCGGCCCACGAAAAGGTACTCTATGAGAGACTCTGCAAAAGTCTGGAGACGAAGGAGTTTACCACGCAGCAGTTAAGTCCGCCGATCATTCTCACTCTGTCTATGCAGGAGGAAGACCTTTTCAGCCGCTATCAGGAAGTTTTCCGCGAAGTTGGCTTTGAGATTGAACCCTTTGGCGGCCGAGAATATGCCATCAGCGGGGTGCCGGATAACCTCTTTGGGTTTACGGATAAGGATCTGTTTGTCGAGATGCTGGACAGCCTCTCGGATACGACGGGAAAGCCGACCGCGGAGCTTTTAAACGAGAAACTGGCCACCATGGCCTGCAAAAGCGCGGTGAAGGGAAATCACCGCATGTCTGTATCCGAGGCCAACGCTTTGATTCAGGAACTGCTGGGGTTAAAGAATCCGTACAACTGCCCGCATGGGCGGCCAACCATCATCTCCATGTCCAGGTATGAGCTGGAGAAGAAATTTAAACGAATCGTATAGGGGGAAGCGCCATGCAGCCGCTGATTATCCTGGCCGGTCCTACCGCCGTGGGGAAGACGTCCCTTTCCATCCGCCTGGCGAAAGCGGTCGGAGGGGAGATTCTCTCTGCGGATTCCATGCAGGTCTACCGGGGGATGGACATCGGTTCCGCGAAGATCACCCTTAACGAGAGACAGGGTGTCGCGCATCATCTGATCGATGTGTGCGATCCGAAAGAGCCTTTTCATGTGGTGAAGTTTCAGGAGCTTGCCAGAAAGGCCATGCAGGGGATCTATGAGAGGGGGCACATCCCGGTTTTAACCGGAGGTACGGGTTTCTATATCCAGGCCGTGCTCTACGATATCGACTTTACAGAAACCAAGGAAGATCCCTCCTTTCGCAAAGAATTGGAAGCTTTTGCACAGGAGGCTGGTCCGGAAGCTTTGCATGAACGCTTAAGGGCAGTCGATCCGCTCTCCGCGGATCTTATTCATGCGCATAACGTCAAACGCGTGATTCGCGCCCTGGAATTTTACAATAAGACCGGTATTCCCATCTCCAGGCACAATGAACAGGAACGGGAAAAAACTTCCCCTTACCGCTATGCCTATTTCGTGCTGAATGATGAGAGGCAGGAGGTATACCGCAGGATCGATGCCCGTGTGGATTCGATGATGGAGCAGGGGCTTTTGGAGGAAGTGAAGCGCCTGCGGGATAACGGCTGTACCAGGGAAATGGTTTCCATGCAGGGACTGGGATATAAGGAGATCTTCTCATACCTCTCAGGAGAGTGTACCCTTTCAGAGGCGGTGGAGCGCATCAAACTGGATACGAGACATTTCGCCAAGCGGCAGATCACCTGGTTTAAACGGGAGAAGGATGTCATCTGGGTGCAGAAGGAAGAGTTTGGCAGGGATGAGGAGGCAATCCTGGACTTCCTGTTAAGGAAGCTTCGGGAGCGGAAGGTAATCGATACCGGGACTTAAAACTTAAAAAGGGCAGCCAGACATGTCTTAGGACTGGGAAGCCGGACTTTTCGTGGGCAGGTACCATACCCTTACGGTACGGTTCTTACAGAGAGTCAGAACCGCTTTTGAGTTGTCGCAGAAATTATCCCGGCATAGAGCACATCCAGCAGAATATTCGTGTCAATCATCAATCGCATATTTAGACAGCCTTTCTTCACGGAGATCTTGACGGTCAAAGCCCTCGGGAACCTTTCCTGCCAGGACGCCGGATATGGCGTCGACGGAAGAAACATGGGGGTTAATCAGCTTGGCCACGGTTTTTCCGTTCTTCGTGATCCAGATGTCCTCTGTATGGACGAGTTCCAGGTACTTTCCGAGGTTCAACCTGAATTCAGCCGCGGTAACTTGCATGGGATCACCACCTTTCCATGTTTCCAGATTAATCAATTTTCAGAAAAAAATCAAGTGAAATCGATCGTTTTATGGGATAAATATAAT
>CAZXSN010000051.1:0-20660 GCA_964643295.1 uncultured Lachnospiraceae bacterium | reverse complement strand
AAAGAGGGCCCAGGCACCGACCTGAAACCGGACCTGGAACCCCTCGGAGCGACTGTGGAACATATGTTCAACGGTATCTATTTGATGCTTACCCGATAATCAGCATCACCGGCATGGAAGGCGCCAGGAAACGCAGACTGATGCCCGCCGCCGCGATCAAAGCCGAAATAATGGTGATATTTCTCTTGCCCATCTTTCGGTTGATCAGAGGAGCCGCCAGAGGAGAGATGAACCCCAGCACACTCTGAGCGGTCATCGCCGCGCCCATCAGATCCATGCGGTGATCCATCACAAACAGCAGGTAATACATCATCGTGGAAGCCACCGCTACCGTATACAGCAGGTTCCCAAAACAGAACACCAGCTCACAGTTGAAGTTTTTGCAGGTGAAGAAGGCTTTCAGGTTGCTGAAAAGCTCCGAGACCCCGCCGGAGGACTTCTTTTTCCGGATGGGCACCACGACCTCTTTTACCATCGCCGTACCGATCAGAATCAGCGCCAGCGCACAGGCCGCGAAGACAAACATGGTTTTGGAATACCCAAGGACTTCGTTTCCGACACCGAAATAGGCAACCAGGACGGGAACCACGTTCGCTAAAACAGTGTTGCCGATCGTCGCCGACAGACCGCGGATGGAACCGAACATCGTGCGCTCCTGAGAATCATTGCTGAGCAGCGCCATCATGGAGCCTTCCGGAATGTTCACCATCGTAAGGCCTAACGTATAGATGATGTAGGCCGCGTACGCATAGACGATCTTGCTGCCCACGGCCAGATCCGGCGCTTGGAAGAGCATATAGGCGCCAACGACAAAGATGACACTGCCGGCGAACGTCCAGGGACGGGCACGGCCGATCTTGGTATTCGTTTTATCTACCAGGGCACCCACGATCACATCGGTGATCGCGTCGATGATCTTACAGGCCAGGAACATAACGGTAACCGCCTGCAGAGGTACTAAAGCTACAGTGGTCAGGAAAACGGACAGATACATGTCGGCAAATGACTGCACGATGACCCGCCCAAAATCGATGGCCCCAAACCCGATTCGCTGCTTCCAGAGGAATCCTTTCGATACTGCGTTGTTACTCAAGATTACTCACGTCCTTTCGATAGATCTTTCTTTGATCTGCCGCGTCCGGCGGCTGCTTACGTGACCAATCTACCGAAACAGCGAACCTTTTGCAATTCCGTCTGAAAGATCCTCTGTTCAAAATGGAATTGCCTTCTTTTCCCCCAAAAAAGATCCTGGTCTCTTCAAGCTTCTTTCGCGTACCGGTACCTGCCCCGCCCCTTTACTGCCGCCTGTCCCGCCCGCCTGCTGATGGCTTCCCCTGTTTTCAAACCTCAAACATCGCGTCGACTTCCTCCGGCGTAAGATCCGTTTCTCCGCCGGTAAGGCTTTGTGAGAGCATTTCCGGATCCATCGCCCCGATGATCGCCACGCCCGGCAGCTTATTGTTGACGATATGCGCCAGAACCGGAGCGGCGATGGGCACCTCATGACTTTGCGCGTAGTTAAGCGCCCGCTCATAGCGGATCATGTTTTCCGGAGTCTCATAGTGCAGTCGAAGCGGCGCGGGAAGATTTTCCAGCCCTTCGGCCTGGACTCTGGCACAGAAACCCTGCGCCTGGGAACTGAAGGCGAACACCGGCATAGCTTCCTGCAGATACCATTCATAGGAGCGCTGATCCATCACGACCGCTCCGTGTTCCTTAAAATACTCCTCCTTCGTCTCGGTAAAGCTCCACTGGATCTGGCTGGCTAAAAATCCGCACTGCCCGGTCTTCCTGGCATAGGCATTGGCTGCCTGAATGCGCTCAATGTGCCAGTTGGAACAGCCGACCACACGGGCCTTTCCCTCTCTGATGATCTGATTGATGCTGTCCACAATCGGTTCCACCGGCAGCGTTTCATCATCCTTGTGGATCCAGTAAAAATCGATGCAGTCCGTGCCGAAAGTCTTTAAGCTGCTGTTGATATCCGTCTCCAGATCCTCCAGGGATAAGCGGCTGGGGCCATTGTCCCCTCCGATCGGATGGCAGCCCTTCGTGGAGATGAGGATCTGTCCGCGTTTCCCGGAATGCCGGATATAATCGGCAACCATCTCCTCACATCTCCCTTCTCCGTAGGCTCTCGCGGTATCCAGGCAGTTGCCGCCCCTGTCAAGATACTCGTCAAACAGCCGGTAAATCTCCCCGCTGGAAAGCCGCATCATGCTCATGGCGGAACCCATGGCGATGCGCGATGTCCTTACAGTCTCCTGATAGCCTTTGATCTCCAGATACTTCATAAAAATGCTCCTTTCTGATTAATGTTCTTCTCCGTCCATTGGCAGGATGGCCGGATTGTAGCTGATCTCCACACGCCCGTACACGTGTTTTCTCTGCCTGGGGATGGGGGCCATGGGCAGATAGATCTCCTCATCGGAGTCCACCTTTCCCTGCGAAAGTTCCCGCGCACAGGCCAGCTCGTCCAAAACCACCTCGCGTTTCACAGGTTCCCGCCAGTGTCCGCCGTAAAGAGCGGCGTCTTCCGGTACTTCGCTCAGGAAATGCGCAATCGCCTCAGCCATCCTTTCAAAACTTGCAAGATTTGGCAGCGCGGCGGCTGCCACCCGCTCGCTGAAGGCATCCCCGACCATCGCGAAGTTCTCCCCGCGGTTAAAGACCGCAATCGATCCCAGCGAATGTCCGGGGAGTTTAAAGATCTCCAGCTTCACGCCGCCTAAGTCAAATACATCGCCCTCGTCCGCGTTCCGGTAATGAAAACCCGCGCAGTCCAGGCAGTGGGCCTTCGCGTAAGAGATTACTTCCTCATCCCCGTGGCTGAACATACGGGTATCCTGAAGCCTTTTCTCCTTCGTAAGGCGCGGGATATGGGATTCGTCCCGCTCATTCATATACACCTCGTCAAAGAGCACGGATCCTCCTATATGATCCGGATGCCCGTGTGTCAGGATATTTACCACGGGTCTGTCGGTTAACTGTGTGACCACTTCCTTTAGTTCCTCCCCGAAAACTCCCATTCCGCTGTCAATCAAAGCGGCTTTTTCCTGCCCGATGACAAGTCCCATCGTAAGCTGTGATCCGGGCGCGTAATTCTCAAATATCAGATAAAAGGACGGGGAAACCTGCCTGGTTTCATACAGTCTGATCATCGTAAAAACCTCCTTTGCTGTTTAACAGGAAAACGCGATCGAGGCGGGATGCGCGATTGTTTCCGAAACCGCCGCCTCCAGAAGCGTTCCATCCTCCAGGATCCGGTACGTGACCACGTTTTGGGTATCATTGCAGGCCAGAAGCAGAAAATTCCCCTCCGGAGAAAAGGCCGCCCCGCGGGCCGTCCTGCTTGCCGTGTGAATCGTCTGCTTAAGAGTAAGAGAGCCGTCACGAGGATCGATCTTTAATACGCACAAAAGGCCAAGTCCCCGCATGACATCGTATAGATAGTTTCCGGAAGGATCCACCAGAATCTCCGACTGGTTGGATTTGGCATCCATCACCTCTCCCTCCGGCACGATCGAAACGTCGTCTACCCAGACGCACCCGTTTGGAGTATAGGAAAATCTGCTGATCACGCCGTTGCGCTCATAGTTTACATACAGATACGAAAGCGTGGGATGAAACACCAGATGCCTTGGCCCGGAAAAATCCCGGCAGGCTGTCTCTGAGACAGGGATCAGCTTCTCCTTTTCGTAATCAATCTTTAAAAACCCGACCGCGTCGCTTCCCAGGTTGGCATACCCAAACAGGGTTCCGTCCGGCGACAGAAACGCCTTATGGATAAACGAAGGTTTTCCTCCTTGTGAAACCGGGTGGTAATGAACATCGCACAGCAATCCCGGAGTGCCGTCCTCATTCATGCGGTACAGATTCGTAACCGTATCATGAAACACTTTCTGCGTGTGCCACCCTTTCTCATCCTTCACCACTTTGACGGCCGGCTGCCCGATCGCGAAATGGGTAACCACCATGTACCTGCCCTCCGCGTCAAAGGCAATGCCGGAGGTATTGGCCGCCAGCGTATAGATATGGCTCAGTTCCCGAAGCGTCCCGGTCTTTTCATCTACCGCGAAGGTGAGCACTCCTCCGCCGCCTTCCCTGCAAGACATTACCTGCTCATCTGTCGAGTAAAGTCTGCCGTTTCGCATGGTCATGCTGCCGGCATTACTATTCTTCGCGAAGCGTTCCTTCGGTTTTACCGTGCCCTCCCGCGGGTCAAACTCACAGAGAGTGATGCCCTCCGCTCCCTGATAGTTAAAACTGCCGATATATACATACATGAACTTCTGCCTCCTTTCCCATTTGCTGTAAGCCCTTTGGGCTTTCCGGTCTTTATTATAGGAATCTCTTGCTCCTTATGTAATTCCATTTCCGCTTCGCGGAATTTCAAACGGAATTGCCTGCAGCGCTTAAAAAGAAAGCCAAATGGCAGGCGGCACAGTATCCTATCTCCCGCAGAAGGGGACAAAGCAGGCGTAAAAAAAGAGACCGTCCCTTACGGACAGTCTCCCTTTCTCCCATTCACAAAATTTCACTTTTCTCCGCGTAAGCCTCTCTGCGCTTACGCGTTCTCGCGCTCTAACTTCTTCATCGTCGGAAACAGCAGCACATCCCGAATCGCTGCGGAATCGGTGAGCAGCATCACCATGCGGTCAATACCAAAGCCGATGCCGCCGGTGGGAGGCATTCCAATCTCCAGGGCGTTTAAAAAGTCCTCATCGGTATGATTGGCCTCCAGATCTCCCTGAGCGAACAGTTCCTCCTGCGCCCGGAAACGCTCCCGCTGATCGATCGGGTCGTTTAACTCCGAATAGGCGTTCGCCATCTCCCAGCCGTTGAGGAAGAATTCGAAGCGCTCCACATAGGCGGGATCCTCCGGCTTTCTCTTGGTAAGCGGAGAGATCTCCACCGGATGATCCAGAAGAAATGTCGGCTGAATCAGATGCTCCTCCACGTACTTTTCAAAGAACAGATTCAGAATGTCACCTTTCTGATGCCGCTCCTCAAACTCCACCTCATGCTCCTTCGCGGCACTTTGCGCTTCCTCCAGCGTATGAATCTTACTGAAATCCACGCCGGTGTACTTCTTTACGGCATCCACCATCGTGATTCGCTCAAAGGGCTTCCCAAGATCCATCTCCACGCCGCCATAGGTGATCTTTGTCGTGCCCAGCACTTCCTGCGCTACATAGCGGTACAGGTTTTCAGTCAGATCCATCATGCCGTTATAGTCGGTATAGGCCTGGTAAAGCTCCATCAGGGTAAACTCCGGATTGTGGCGGGTATCCAGCCCCTCATTGCGAAACACGCGCCCGATCTCATATACGCGCTCCAGTCCGCCCACAATCAGCCGCTTCAGGTAAAGTTCCAGGGAGATGCGCAGCTTAAAATCCTCATTCAGCGCGTTAAAGTGCGTCTCAAAAGGTCTGGCCGCCGCGCCGCCGGCATTGCTTACCAGCATCGGCGTCTCCACCTCCATAAAGCCCTGGCTGTCCAGATATCTGCGGATGGCGGAGAGAATCTTCGAGCGCTTGATAAAGGTATCCTTCACTTCCGGATTCATGATCAGATCCACGTAGCGCTGACGGTAGCGAAGATCCGTATTGGTCAGCCCGTGATACTTCTCCGGCAGAATCTGAAGGCTTTTAGACAGCAGCGTAATGCGGGATACATGAACGGAAATCTCTCCTGTTTTCGTCTTGAAGACTTCCCCTTCCAGTCCCACCAGATCGCCGATATCCATCTTTTTAAAATCCAGGTACGGTTCCTCCCCCACGCTGTCGCGGGCGACATACGCCTGCAGATTCCCCTGCAGATCCTGGATGTTGCAGAAAGAGGCCTTGCCCATGACACGTTTGGACATCAGCCGGCCAGCTAGGGAGACATTTTTCCCCTCCAGCTCCTCAAAGCGGTCCTTTACCTCCTGGCTGTGATGCGTGACCTCATATCTGGTAATTAAAAACGGATCCTTCCCGTTTTCCCGCAGTTCCGCCAGCTTCTCGCGGCGAATCTGCAGCAGACGGCCGATATCCTGTGTCTGTCCGTTCTTCTGCTCTCCCACTGTTCTCACTCCCATCCGTGCCGCGGCACTTTTGCCTTCTTTCCTGCACCTAATGTCTGACCGCGCTTTGTCCCGTCTTCTCGCTTCGGGTTTTCTCCCTGCCGGAAGTTTACTTTCCCTTATGAAAAGGTCTTCGCGCTTTTCTTTCCCTTAATTAGACCTTGAAATACTCAAAATCTTGTAGCTGAACGTCCCGGCCTGAGTCTCCACCTCCACGGTCTCTCCGGCGCCTTTGCCGATCAGCGCTTTTCCCAGCGGGGATTCGTTGGAGATCTTTCCCTTCAGGCTGTTCGCCTCCGAGGAGCCGACCAGACGAAATTCCAGCTCCTCATCCGCGTCGATATCGAAGAGGTTCACCGTGCAGCCGACGCTGATCTTGTCAACATCGATCTCCCCATCCGCGACCACCTCGGCATTCTTTATGATCCTGTCGATCTCTTCAATCCTAGCCTCGATGTCCCGCTGCTCATCTTTCGCCGCGTCATATTCCGCATTCTCCGAGAGGTCTCCCTGCTCCCGGGCCTCCTTGATCTTCTGGGCCACTTCCCTGCGTCTGTTCACTTTCAGGTCGTGGAGTTCATCTTCCAGAACTTTCAGGCCCTCATAAGTCAGTAAACTTTTCTTTGCCTCCATAAATGTACACTTCCTTCCAACATGATTCACCGCGCAATCAGGAAAAGGACCAACTTTCCTTTCCGTCCGCTTAAAAGGAAAGGATCGCCCTTACGCAAATTTGACGACGCCTTTTGGGCCCCGTCATCTTCCTTTTCTCACCCGGTTCTTTTAGGGCTTGCCGCCCTCAATGATTTTCGTATTATAGTCTATGGACTCATCTTTGTCAAGAGCTCTTCCAGCTCGCTCATCGTTTCGATTTCGTTGACTCTTGCCCGAAGCTTCGCAGAGTTTGGCATCCCCGCCGTGTACCAGGCGACGTGCTTTCTCATCTGCCGGATGCCGGTATACTCTCCCTTAAGGGCAAGCTCCATCCGGGCGTGGCGCAGCATCATCTCCCGCAGTTCGTCAGAATCCGGCTTTCCGGGATCCTCCCCGGTCTGCAAAAATACGCGGATTCTCTTAAAAAGCCAGGGATTTCCCCGGGCCGCTCTTCCCACCATCAGTCCGTCGCAGCCGGTCTTATCAAGCATCCTCTTCGCGCTTTGCGCAGAATCGATATCCCCGTTTCCGATCACCGGGATCGATACGGCCTCCTTCACCCTGCGGATGATCTCCCAGTCCGCTTCTCCGGAATAGTACTGTTCCCGGGTGCGCCCGTGCACGGTCACCGCGGCAGCTCCGCACTCCTGCGCGATATACGCGATCTCCACCGCGTTTGCATGCTCCCCGTCAAACCCCTTGCGGATCTTGACCGTCACCGGTTTTTTTACCGCCTGCACGGTTTTCTCCACAATCTGCCCAACTAAGCGGGGATTTTTCATCAAAGCGGCGCCCTCGCCGTTTCCCGCGACCTTCGGCACCGGACAGCCCATGTTCAGATCCAGGATGTCAAAAGGCAGTTCCTCAATCATGGCCGCTGCCCGGGCGATGATCTCCGGATCCGAGCCGAAAAGCTGCAGCGAAACCGGGGCCTCCTTAGGGTCTGTTTTCATCAGCGCCGCGGTATTTTTGTTCTGGTAAAGAATCGCCTTGGCGCTGACCATCTCCATGCACACAAGGTCCGCTCCCTGTTCCCGGCACAGCAGCCGAAAGGGCAGGTCGGTCACCCCGGCCATAGGCGCGAGGATCACTCCCCTGCCAAGATCCACATTTCCAATCTTCATATCTTTTCTCCGGAAGGCCGCAAAAAAACCGAAGGCAAAAAAGATCCGTCCCCGAGAAAGGTATTTGTCTCTTCCTTCTTTTCTGACTGTACTTTTTCCCTTCCCGGTGCTATTTTGTTTCTTCCCGGTTACTGTTCTAGTTTTCTTCCTCTCCAGGCTCTTCGCCTAAGATCACGATCCGGTAGTACCATTCCAGGGACTGCAGCAGTTCCCCGCGGTTTTTGCGGATCTCCTTGATCATCAGGGATGCCCCGATCTCATCATAAGAATAATCCGAATCCTTTGCCTGGGTGCGAAACTTTAGATTCCCCGAAGAGTCGAATTCCAGGGAGAAAATACCGCCGATCTCCTCGGTAAACAGTACGCTGATGATCTTAAGCTCATTCTGGATCTCCTCCGGAAGCCGGGAAAACATCGGATTCAGATAATATTTCTCCTCATACGCGCTGGCCGCGCAAAGCACGGTTGTTTTCGGTTCTTCCGCCATAACCGGCTCCTTTCCTGATCGCTGACCGACAGAAGCTTAAGTCCTGAAAGGCTTAAATTTAAGATCTTTTCTCTTCAAAAACCCGCCTTCGCGAAAGCCCCATTTACACATACCCGTAAACTCCCCTGACCGAGACTTCCCCCGCGTAAACGTTTTTTACGGTTCCGTCTTCCCCCCGAACCAGAAGTTCTCCCCGTGCGCTGATCCCTAAAGCGGTTCCCTCATACTCGTTTCCCGGTTCCAGAACGCGCACAGTTCGCCCGCGGTTTACCAGGAGCTTTTCATAGGTGTCCGTAAGGAGGGAAAGATCTTTGGTCTTTAAAAATTCCCCGTAAAGCTTTTCAAACTCCCGGATGCACTCCGCGATCAGTCTCGCCCGGTTTTGTTTCTCTCCCAGCTCCCGCTGCAGGGAAGTTGCCACATCGCGGATTTTTTCCGGAAACGCAGTTTCATTTACATTGATCCCGACTCCGATTACCACAAAAGGATGATGCAGGGAATCTTCGCCCAGTTCTGTCAGAATCCCGCACAGTTTCCGGCCGTTTACCACCACATCGTTCGGCCACTTGATCATAGCCGGCAGCCTGTAAAGTCTTCTGCACACCTTTGCCGCCGCCAGGCCCATCACCAGTGTCACCATCGAGATCCTCTCCGGGGGCAGCTCGGGGCGCAAAAGCAGGCTCATGGCAACCGCCGAGCCGGGCTTCATGGACCACTCCCTTCCGGAGCGCCCTTTGCCCTTCGTCTGACTGTCCGCGACAACCAGGGTTCCCTCTGCGGCTCCCTCTGCGGCAAGGCGTTTTGCCTCATCATTTGTCGAATCGATTTCCCGAAAGTACTTAACCGGCCGTCCCGCCCACGAAGTCGTAAGATACGCTTCTATCTCTGCGGGGGTAATTCCCTCCTGAAGCTTTGTTTCAAAAGACTTTACTCCCCCGCCTGGTTTCTCCAAAGAGGCGCCCTCCGCATGCGGGGCAAGTACCTCCGATAATTCTTTGGTTTCCATACAAGTCCTTTTTCCTTGCTGCCGTTTCCTCCTAAGATGCCCTTTACAGAAAAGCCAGAAAGACAAACCCGCCGATAAGAAGGGCGGCAAAAAGTCCTGTCGGCACCGCGAGCAGAAGTTTCCCCTTCCACAGCCCTAAAATCAGCAGGAAGATATTTTCCAGGATGCCCAGAATGAGGATCAGAAACAACAGCCACTGAAAGCGGGCCAGGTCGATGAGATACGAAAGGGCAGCGATCACAATCACCACGGCATTGACCAGGATCCCATCCTCCAGTAAGGAAAGCAGCCGTTCCGACTCCTGTAACTTTTGCAGCTCTTTTCCGGGGTATATTTTCCTGCCCTTGCGCTCCTCGCTCATCGTTCTTAACTCCCAGTCCTGTCTTTATCCGGTAGCCTTTAGGTCTCCTTTTTTTGCCCAACCTGCTTCTTATGCTTTCGCTCTCCCAGGTTACAGGCCTTTGTCTTAAACACTTCCGTCTGTGTAGGCGTTCGCTTTCCTAGAGAGTGGCATCCATGACCGCCTTGATCGTGTGCATGCGGTTTTCGGCCTCGTCAAAGACCACCGACTGAGGCGATTCAAACACCTCATCCGTCACTTCCATGGCTGTCAGCCCAAATTTCTGATAAATGTCCTTCCCGATCGAAGTGTTCAGGTCATGGAAGGACGGCAGGCAGTGCATAAAGATCGCCTGCGGCCCCGCGTTTTCCATCACTTTGCCGTTGACCTGGTACTTTTTCAGCTTCCGGATCCGTTCCGCCCAGACCTCATCCGGCTCTCCCATGGATACCCAGACATCCGTGTAGATGACGTCCTTATCTTTGGTTCCTTCCGTCACATCCTCCGTGAAAGTGATGGTGCCGCCGCTTTCCTTCGCGTATCCTAAGCACTCTTCCACCAGATCTTCCCCCGGAAAGTACTCTTTCGCGGTGCAGACCGTAAAGTGAAGTCCCAGTTTCGCGCAGACCACCATCAGGGAATTGCCCGTATTGTAGCGGGCATCCCCCAGGTAGGCAAGCTTCTTTCCCCGAAGAGCCCCCAGATGCTCCCGGATCGTCAGCATATCCGCCAGCATCTGTGTCGGGTGAAACTCATTCGTCAGCCCGTTCCACACGGGAACCCCGGCATACTTTGCCAGCTCCTCCACGATCTCCTGTCCAAAGCCGCGGTATTCGATGCCGTCGTACATGCGCCCCAGCACCCGCGCCGTATCCCGGATGCTCTCCTTCCTGCCGATCTGCGAGCCGGAAGGATCCAGATACGTCACATTCATCCCCAGATCATAGGCCGCAACCTCAAACGCACAGCGGGTGCGCGTACTCGTCTTCTCAAAGATCAATGCCACATTTTTTCCCCGGTGATGATCATGCCGAATCCCCTGCTTCTTCTCTTCCTTCAGCTTTGCCGCCAGATCCAGAAGATCGGTGATCTCCTCCGGAGTAAAGTCCTTTAATGTCAAAAAATTCCGTCCTTTTAAATCCATGGTCTCCTCCCGACTCGTAAGCTGTCTTTTCCCGTTCCGCCGTATTCTGTCCCGTTCTCTTTTTGCTTCCGTTTTTTCTTCCCCGGCAGATATCCTTCCAGGAAAAGGAAATTTCTGTCACGGAAATGGAACTGTAAGGCTCTCCCGCAGGATCCCTTAGGATCCCTTAAGGCCTTTCATCTTACTCTTTTGCGACCTCCACGACAGACTGCACCAGGCCCGCAAGGTTTTGAATTTCCGAGGGGATGATGATCTTGGTCGCCTTGCCGTCCGCCACCTTTGCCAGCGTCTCGAAACTTTTCAGCGTCAATACCGCCTGATCCGCTCCGGCCTCCCTGATCAGCCTGATTCCCTCGGCGTTCGCCTGCTGCACTTTTAAAATCGCCTGGGCCTGTCCTTCGGCCTCTTCAATCATCCGCTGTTTCTGGGCCTCCGCCCGCAAAATCGCGGCTGTCTTTTCCGCTTCCGCGTCCAGGATCGCCGATTCCTTCTTGCCCTCGGCCCGTAAGATCGCCGACTTCTTTTCGCCTTCCGCGATCAGGATCGCCTCCCGGCGTTCCCGTTCCGCCTTCATCTGCTTCTCCATCGCGTCCACGATCTGTGCCGGAGGCAGGATATTTTTCAGTTCCACCCGGTTGACCTTGATCCCCCAGGGATCCGTCGCCTCATCGAGGCTGGCCCGCATGCGCGTATTGATCACCTCGCGGGAAGTTAAGGTCTGATCGAGCTCCATGTCGCCGATGATATTCCTTAAGGTGGTCGCGGTCAGATTTTCAATCGCCATCAGCGGATTCTCCACGCCGTAGGCGTAGAGCTTGGGATCCGTGATCTGAAAGAATACCACCGTATCGATCTGCATGGTCACGTTGTCCTTGGTGATCACCGGCTGCGGATCAAAATCCACCACCTGTTCCTTTAACAGTACCCGCTTGGCTACCCGGTCGATGATCGGCAGCTTGAAATGAATGCCCACACCCCAGGTCGCCTGATAACCGCCCAGCCGCTCAATCACCAGCGCATGTGCCTGGGGAACCACCCGGATGCAGGAAACCAGAATCCAGATGACAATCAGCGCCAGTATCACCAGCAGGAAGATCCCCGCGATTTCCGCACTGCCATTTCTCATGGTCTTCTCCTCTCCCCTGCCCTCAGGCAGGCTTTTCCTCCAACGCTTCCACAATCAGTTTCACACCGTCAATCCGCAGAACTCTTACACTGGATCCGGTTGGGATGATCTCCCCGTCATCCGCGCGGGCGGTCCAGATCTGTCCAGCCACCTGCGCCTGTCCCTGTGCCGCCAGGTTGTTGATTGTTTCCGTGACCACAGCCGTCATCCCGATCAGCCGGTCCGCGTTCGTCTTCTCCCGGTTCCTGTTCACAAAGCGAACCGCAAACGGCCGGGTAAAAAGAAGGAGGATCACAGAAACTACGGCAAACACCAGGATCTGCACCGGAAGGCCAACCTGAAACAGCGACACCACAAACGCTCCCAGCGCACCGGCGGCAAACCAGATCGTGGTAAGCCCCAGCGTCGCGATCTCAATGACCAGCAGCACTACCAGCAGTGCCAGCCAGACAATCGACTCAATGCTCATGCCGCAGCCCTCCTTACACACTCCTTAAAACTATCCTTCTTCGATCTGTCAAAAACCCCTATCTGCTCCCGTAGCATAGCCCGCCCATCGGGCAGAGGCATTTCCAAAGCTATGCCGCTTTGAAAAGACTTCTCTGCTCCTTAGATACAGCTCTTACAGTCAGCTGTTCCAGAAGATGGGGCTTTTCAGGAACTGCCGCTGAAAGTGAACATACGTTTATGTTTCCTGCCAGCCCTTGCACACATCAATCCAGCCAAGGGAGCCGGAATACTGCTCCAGTTCGCTTAAATTCAGCTCGATTGCGCTGTTGGAACTTCCCGCCGCCGGGAAAACCGTCTCAAAGCGGCGTAAGGATTCATCCAGATACACTTTCGTCCCCGCCTTGACGCCAAACGGGCAGACACCGCCCACCGCGTGTCCCACCTTCTCGGTCACTTCCTCCGGTTTCAGCATGGTGGCCTTGGTATGAAACTGGGCCTTAAACTTTGCGTTGTCCACTTTCGCATCCCCCGCAGCCACGATCAGCACCGCCTGATCCCCGACGCGAAAGGAAAGCGTCTTCGCGATCCGCGCCGGGATACAGCCCACGGCCTGCGCCGCAAGCTCCACCGTGGCGCTGGAAGTGTCAAACTCCAGAATGCGCTGCTCAAGCCCATACTGGCTAAAATATTCTCTCACCCGCTCAATCGACATGGTTCCTCCTTCTTTTCCTCCTGCGGGGAAACGCCCTGCAGAACATAAAACATGCACACAGCTGTTTTACTGCTCTTTGCGTGAACCTTCCCCTTACCTTTTCCGCTGATCCAATTTTACGTTTCCCGCTTACTCCTTCGCGGGCGGATACTCATTGCACAGCAGACGGTAAGCCGGTTCATCCTCTTCGATGGTCGGAAAGCGTCCCAGCGGCTCATAGAAGCGGTTGTCCGTATTGTCATCGTTGCACATCGAAACCTCGCCGATCAGCGTTTTCTCGGAGCCCTTCGCAATCCGGAATTCGTGATAGTAATACGGATACAGCGAGAGACTCTCGCCGGGCTTTAGCACAATCTCGGAACCCGCCGGAACCAGGTAGCGGCGTCCGTCCTGACAGATCTCCACATCCGTATCGAGAAGTTCTCCCTCATTCTCCCGGTTGGCATTCCAGAGGCGAAAGATCACTTCCCCGCCTCCCCGGTTGATGATATCCTCCATCTTGTGCCAGTGGAAGTGATTAGGCGAAATCTGGCCCGGATACAGCATCATGATTTTCTCCGCGTAGGTCTTCGTATACTTCGGATTGTGCACGTTTCCGTTGCGGATCGTAATTAAGGACAGACCCTTTTCGGCAAAGTTTCCCTCGCCGTAATCGGTGATATCCCAGCCCAGGGCATTGTCCCGGATCTCATCGTACTCATGGCCTTTCGTCTCCCAGTCCGCCGGGGTAAACGAAAGGAAGGGAGGCAAAGCAAAGCGGTACTTTTCAAGCATCGCCTCAAAATCCCGAATCACCGCGTTAATCTCTGAACGTTTCACTTTTAATCTCCTTATTCTTAAGTCTGCGCGGGGCTTTCCCCCCGTAAAAGAGCTTTTCCCCTTCAATCCTTCACAGCAGCCTCTCTTTTGCTGTCCTAAACCTCAAGCGCCGGAAAGCGTGCTTCTACTCCAGGTTCGCGTGATACCGCCACAGCGAGTCCATGTCAAGATGCTGTTCTTCCAAGATCAGTTTCGAGAGCACATCTCCCAGAAGCAGAATGCTCTGTTCAAACAGAGTCGTCATCGGCTGACAGGAAGGGATCTCATCTTCCAGGTAGAGCTTCGTGCGCACCGGAATCCGTACCATGAAATCGCAGAGATCCTTTAACTCGCTGTTCGGATTGGAACCGATGTGCACAATTCTGCAGTGAACACTCTCCCTGGCCTTTCTGGCGATCGCCAGCGGAAACAGGGAAGCCCCGGATCCGGAGGCCACAATCAGAAGATCCTCTTCGGTGATCGCCGGTTCCGTGATCTCTCCGACACAGTGCGCTTCAATCCCCAGGTGGGCAAATCTCTTGCAGACGCTCTGCAAAGCGAGCATCACCCGTCCCACGCCGACAAAAAAGACCTGCCGTGCTTGTAAAATCTCCTTTACCAGCCGCTCAAGGGACTCTCCGTCTACCGCGGATAAGGCCCGCGTAAGCTCCGAAAGGACATCCGCGCAGGCCTTTTGGTACTTCTCCTCAAATCCCACTTTTATGCTCTCCTTATTGACCTGCTATGGTACTTCCAGTCCTCTCGTTTTACATCCCGGAGAGAACTTCCTCTCTAAGCTGCCGAAGGCTAAAGATGCTCTCGGACAGGTTATAGCGGTCCAGACAGGTGCTGCCAACCACAAAGATGTCAACATCCTCTTTCCCGTAGTCCCGGATGTTCTGCATAGATACACGCCCGTCAATCTCGATCTTTGTAGAAAGCGACCGCTCTTTGATCATCTGCCGAAGTTCCCTGATCTTTCGGGACGCGTAAGGCACCTGTGTCTCGCTTTTTGCGGAGGCGTAACCGGGATTGATGAGTGTCAGAAGCACCGTATCGCAGCTTTCCAGCACGTAGTCCACCGCTGAAAGCGGGGTAGCCGGTTTTAAGGCCACCCCCGCCCGCACTCCCCTTGCATGGATGCGGGAGAGCATCTCATCGATATGGGGCTGCGTCTCCGCGTGAAAGACGATCTGTTCCACGCCGATATCCAGCAGCTCCTCGACAAAAAAGTCCTGCTTTGTCACCATCAGATGACAGTCAAAGGGAAGACTGGTCTTTTCCCGCAGCTGGCGCACAGTCTCTAACCCCAGAGGCATACTGGGGCTGAAATGCCCGTCCAGGATATCCACGTGAAGCATCTGAATCCCGGAGGCTTCCAGGATCTTTACCTGGCTTTCCAGGCTGCAAAGATCCAGGCAGATCAGGGACGGGGAAAACACACATTTCTCATTCCACACCGTACGCATCCCAAACTTCCTCCCGTTTCCATTCCATCCGCAAAACCATCAGGCAGCTTTCTCTTTAAGCGTCTGCTCCTTGCCCGCCCGGCAGTCTTTAGATTCCCTGCTCTTTGCGGTATTCCTCGATCTGCTTTTTCGTGGGGATCGAGACGATGGCCCCTTTGCTCTGTACACAGATGCAGCCGGAAATGTTGCCGTACTCCATCGCCTGCAAAATAACGTCATCCGTAAGATCCTTTACTTTCGTCACTCCCTGGAAGCGCAGGCTGGCAAGGAATCCTCCCCAGAAAGCATCCCCGGCGCCGGTTGCATCCACCGCTTTTACTTTGCGGCCAGGCACCGTAAGGATCCGGTCCTCAAAAAAAGCCCTTGCCCCGTTCGAGCCTAAGGTCTCCACGATCAGAGAAATCCCGTACTTTTTCATCAGGGGCTGCAAAGCCGCCTGTCCGCCCATCATCGCTTCCTCTTCCTCTGAGATCTTTAAGAAATCCACGTAGGGCAGGATGTCCATCACCGCCGCTGTGCAGGCCTCCAGATCGTCCTTCCACATCACGTTGCGGTAGTTCACATCAAAGCTGACCAGCTTTCCCTTTTCATGGCCGATTTTCAGCGCCTTTACCGTGGCGAACGATTCCGGTTTCGCGGACAGGGAACAGGAGCCGGCATGAACGATGACCGCGTTGTCAATGTCCTCCTCCTTCACCTCTTCCTCTGAAAGGAACGTATCCGCCCCGGGCTTTCTGGCAAACGTAAATTTGCGGTCTCCATCTTCTGCCAGTGTCACAAAGGCCATCGTGGTGACCGCGTCCTCGCAAAGTTGCGGGCAGGCCGCCGTCACGTGATATTCCTTTAAGGTATCCATCAGGAAATGGCCGAAATCGTCATCCCCCACCTTGCAGCACATGCTGGCCGAAAGCTCATTTTTGGCCACCGCGATCGCCACGTTTGCCGGTGCGCCGCCCGCCTTGCGAATGTAGCTGGCCGGTTCGCTTCCGGGGATAAAATCAATCAGCATCTCGCCGATACAGTAAACATCCGTCATCTTATTTCCCCCTTTTTTATGATCCTTTCCGCCTTACCGCGGGTGAGGCGGAAAAGCAAATGTTCAAAGTTTCCAAAGCCGCTTTTGCCTATCTTATTTTAAGCTTTCGTTAGAGAGAAAACCCCCGTGCAAAGGGAAGCCTCCCCGCGGCAGTCTTAAGATACTGCGGCGGATTTTCAAACCACAGAGTACCCGGATTCATCGAGGATGTGGATCGCGGTCTCATAGTCCTCCTCTTTGGTCAGGATATAGTCCGTGTTGTAGGTGGATTCCACAAGAAACGGAATCTGGTGCTCTGAGAGAAGCCGGGCAATCCCCTCCAGAATCCCGATCAGGGAAAGGTCAAGCTCCCCCTCAATGCGAAACATCCGCCAGCCGTCACTGCGTTCGATGGTATTTTCCGGGACTTTCTCTGTTCTGCAGACGAGCGAACACTCCTCATCCGTCTTGCCGACAAAGCAGTATTTCTCCTCCTCATCCAGCATCCAATAATTGGCTACCTTACAGACCGAAAATTTGCCTTTGATCTTCTTTAACTCCACCGCTTTCGCTCCTTTCTCTTCTTTCCGCGGCCGGTAACTTTTCCGTTTTTCCGCCCTTTCAAGACCTGTCACTGTTTTCTGGCGATCCGGTACTCATCCCCGTTGCGGTAATACGGACAGCCCCGCAGCTGCCCATAGGTCAGTTTCGCGTAATCGTCCTCGTCCATGTTCGCGTCGCACAGGTATTCCTCATACTCCTCGTCATAGATCAGATAGGCGCACGTATCACACGTCCCGCCGAAGTTCTTCTCCATCAGGCTCACTCCTCCAAAGTCAATCAGATTATAACGCAAAACGGGGTTCCCTGCAAGAATCAATCGGGCAGGGAAGTTTTTCCCTGCCCGCGTCTGCTTTTTGATCTTCGCTGCTGTATGCCAGTGTTTTCTTTTTCCTGTTTTTTGTCTCCTGCTTTCTTAACTTTGTTTGGCTGCTCTTATGCTTCCTGTCTGCCGATCTGTATCTATGCACGTTTGCCATTCCCGGAGGATTTACCGCAAAGTCTCCTGCCGGTACAGTCTGGCCAGCTGATGCTGCGGATCCAGCTTCAGAGTCTCCTCAAAGCAGTCTCTTGCTTTCTCCTTCTGCCCAAGCCCCAGGTATCCCAGGCCCATGAGGTAATTGCAGTGCGCCCGGTTCTTGCGCGTAAGATCCTCATCGAAGATCAGAAGATCCGGGTAGGAGACAGCGAAATAGTCCATCTTTCCCTCGTCATACAGGTGAGCCTCCCCGTAGCTGATCAGCTTGTAAAACCGGGAATTGGCCGCCGTGTTTTCGCCTAACTCCCGAAGTGCCAGCCCCTGATAGAGGATCATATCCGTCGGCTGATCATTGTAGAAGAACATGCCCGCGGGCTCGTTCGTGCCCACAGACGCGCACTGGAACAGTTCCCGTGCTTCCCTCTCTAGACCCGCGCTTCTTTGTTATTCACGACATCCTGCCCCTTAAGCCGTATCTTTCAATGCGACGGCCATTCATGGCAGCCTGTCCCTTAAGCCCTGTATCCTGACGCCGCGCATCGATCCGTCACCAGAAACTGCCGCAGGTCATTTAGGGTTCTAAAAGATCCTGTCCCGGAAAGGCATACTGTTCGCATGGCTCAGGTGACGGCTGATCAGTTTTGGTTCGCTTAAGTATTAAGAAAACCTAACTTCACTCACACAAGCCTACACGAGTACCCCTGTCTGCTTCTGAACTTCGCGAACATATCCTTCCGATTCCTTCAAAAGCTTCGCGATCATCTCCCGGGAATACCCCTCCTTCGTCCAGTCTACAATCTGCCTTTTCTGGTATTCCTGGCGTTCTTCCAGACGTCCTTCCTCGCGTCCTTTCTCAACTCCCTCGTTGAAAAGATTTTCCAAAGCCGTGCACAAATTTACCACCTCCTTCTTTTCACCCTGACGTACGAGACTGGTTGAGCCGGTAATCACCCCAATCAGTGCAATCAGCTCCGGGTCTACATCCACGTCCTTATACTTTGTGCGAATTTTCTCAATGTTCCCCTTTAAGAATTCTCTGGAGACCTCAAAGACAGTCCTGACATCCTTGTTGTGAAACTGATATTTCTCACTCTCCAGAACCTGAACCAGATTGATTCCGATTTTCGGAAACAACGCCGAATAAAGCGGCTCATATTTCTCCGGCACGTCGATCATCATGCCCCTCAGGCTCACAGGCCCGTCCCAGGCTTCTTCCGCGAAAGATACCACGATGGTGAAAATCGGATGAAACCTGTCTTCCTTGCGTAACCCAGAGGCAACTTCTTCTAGTGTTTTTAATTCCTTTTCCTTTCTGCAAAGCCGGGTGATCGTGCCGTGCTCTTTCACATATCCCAGCCCCTCATACACCATCTTCCGCTCCGGCATAGCGTAATCAGTCACCACTTGTGATTCAATCCCGAGTATCACGAAGTCATCTCCGCAGGTCATTTTCTTCAGCACGCCGCAGTTTGGCCTCAGCGAGTGCTCATAATCCCCGGGACGGACAGTGCCGGAAACATCCGTATCCATTTCCTGAAAATCCTCCGGCTTCAGAACCTCTTCACCGCCAAAGACCACTCCGTTAAACAGATCAGTGAAGTGCTCATTATCCCGCCAGAATTCCTTTATAACCTCATAGGCCTTGACTTCATTGACATCCTGCGTTCCCGCCAAAACGCATCACTCCCTTCTTATTCTTATAAGCAAAATATTCAGTCTGCAGCAGCTTTTTTCTCACGTCATCACTTCTTTTTCCTGCCGCATCCGGTCTGCGTACGTTTGCTTTCCTTTCCCGTGCTGCTCCTGCTATGGTTCAGGCAGGATTTCAGCCTGATTTTCTCTCCTCCTCCCCCGCCATATCCACTCTTCCCGCGGGAATCTCCTCTGCACCAGTTTTGCAAATCTGAAAGATTCCCTGCTGCCGCATCCTCCGGTCTTCCTGTCACGATGATTATTCTGTAATCAAGGTGCAGGTTCACCCATCAGGAGGGCTGGCCCCCTTTACTCCTCCGCCATACACACTCCTTTTAAAGCCAGGCAAGGATGCCTCTCAAGCCTGAAGTTGGGCGGGAAGGGCACTCTGCAGCCAGATTCGCAGCAAATCTCCGAAAAGATCCGTTGGGATCAGCTTGAATCGTTTCGAACCTCTCCCGTGTCCAGAACGTGTGTGTATTCCAGGGTGAGTGCGTCTTCCGGAAATAGGATCGCTCCGCTTTCCGGAAGTATATCCCTGGGAACGCAGTGCCCGCCTTTAAGCAAGTGTGCATAAGCAGACACAAAAGCCTCATCAGTCAGCCTGTTCAGAAACCCGAATGTTTCCTCCAAAGCCCGTCCGATGTTTCCACCCGGCGCGGGCAATTGACCAACATAAGAATCTGTCCCGACTTCCCGCAGCTCCCACCCAGGCTGCTCCATCCTGTTGGATACCTGTTCTCCCTAGGTATACACGAATCAGGAATCTTCCAGCATATTGCAGAGGCAGAGAATCTCAGAACCCCGTTCCCATTGTTCTCAGTCAGCATTTTATAAAAGGGGTTCCTTGTGTGAAGGCCGCCAGGTAAAAGAAATGTTCCATTCCCCGAAAGCAGATTCCCAGGCAGCACAGCGCTCACTTATAGACATTGAACATAAAACAACTCTGCGCTTTTTCAATCGGCCTGCCTGGAAACCAGAAGTGTCCTTCGCAAGCCCCATGACGCGTTTCTCTCTGGCGTGGACAGTTGACAAACCATCTCCTGTACTTCCCATTCCTGACAGCAGTCTCTCCATTCCCAGGATACATCAGTTTCTTTTCCTGTCAGACTCAAAAAGCATCCCATTTATGATCTTCTTCCTTTTCCGCGGGCCAAATCTTTCTATGATTCTTCCACCCCGCGGAGGAATACAGCATACAGTGAATTGCTGCTCCTTTGCGTTCCTGAAAAATACAGGAGACGGCAGGCTCATTTCCCTCTAGTCATGCAGTGCAGTCAGTATCCTCCAATCCAGCTCTCTGATAAAATCATCACATCTTTGTTTCTTCGATGTCCTCATCGTTCCCTGCCCCGTGCACTATTACTATAACAGAAATGGCGTTCGTTTGCAAGGGGAAATTTGAAAAATTCATAAATTTTTCATATTTTTTCTTTGATTGAAATTATAAGGCAAAATTTAATTAGTATATTCCATTCTTCGGAAATAAGTTCTGTCTTCGCTAAACCCTGTTTTGTATTAAATTGCTGCGAATATT
>CAZXSN010000050.1:0-21016 GCA_964643295.1 uncultured Lachnospiraceae bacterium | reverse complement strand
AGTGAGAATGGTTTTGAGTTTTTTCCGGTCTCTTTCCCCTTCCTCTTCGGCCTTCGCCTTGGGGGGAGGCTTTCTTGCTGTTTCTCCTGTCCCGTACAGACGAGGAGGACAGGACAGAGATAGAAAAGACCTTGGATGATGAGAGATCCTGGAGGGAAAAGACGGTCAGATAGAGAGAAGGCTGCGCTGCCTTACATGGATATTCGAACCGTCAGCGTTGAAAGAGGGAGGTAGATGGGGTTTAAACCGATAAAGATTACAAAGTATACAATCAGTCTCCCGGCCTCCTCTTCTTTCGGCACTCCCTGTCGGATGGTGCTTTTGGCGGATCTGCATGATGAGGTTTTTGGGGATCACAATGAAGAGCTGCTTTCGGCCATTGACAGCGTGAAGCCGGATGCGGTATTATCCGCCGGAGACCTGATCGTTGGCCGCAGCGCGGATCCGTCATTAGGTCACGCTCTGGAGCTTTTGCGTACTCTCAGTGCACACTATCCGGTGTTCTGCGTGAACGGAAACCATGAAACTCATTTAGAATCCCATGCGATGCGTGCGGGCAGCAGCATCTATAAAAAGTATGAGAGAGCCTTAAGGCGCATGGGCGTTTATCTTTTGCGCAATGAGAGAGTGTCCGCGCAGATCGCAGGCAGGAAGTTTACGTTCTATGGCCTGGAGCTTGACAGAAAATACTATGGACACGGTCGTTTGCCGCAGATGCCCATGGAGGAGGTTGAATCGCTGCTGGGAAAGCGTTCGAAAGAGGATACCTACTGTATTCTCCTGGCTCATAACCCGGAGCATTTCGCGGCCTACGCCGAATGGGGAGCGGATCTAACCCTCGCAGGACATCTGCATGGCGGCATCATCCGTCTGCCCGTGCTGGGAGGCGTGATCAGCCCGTCTTTGCGTCTGTTTCCAAAGTATGATCACGGGCTTTATGAACGCGATGGAAAGCAGATGATCGTCAGCGCTGGCTTATCGTGTCACACCATTCGGATCCGGATCAACAATCCTCCGGAACTGGTGGCGTTAGAGTTCGTGTAAGGAGAGTATCATGGCGATACCGGTAAAGCTTCAGGTATTCGAGGGTCCTTTGGATCTGCTCCTGCATCTCATCGATAAGAATAAAGTCAATATCTATGATATTCCGATCGCCGAAATCACGGACCAGTATCTTTCATATATCGCTGGGATGGAAACACAGGATCTGGAGGTCATGAGCGAATTCCTGGTGATGGCGGCAACGCTGCTCGATATCAAAACGCGTATGCTGCTTCCGCAAAGGCAGCAGGAAGACGGAGAAGAGGAGGATCCCAGGGCGGAACTGGTTGAACAGCTTCTCCAGTATAAGATGTTCCGTTACATGTCGCAGGAGTTGAAAGACAGAGAAGTTGACGCCGCCTGCCATCTGTACCGGGAGGCATCCATCCCGCTGGAAGTCGCCTCTTATCGGGAACCGGTGGACCTGACAGATTTGCTTGCGGGAGTGAACCTTTCCCGGTTAAACGACCTTTTCAAGGATCTTCTTCGGAGGCAGGACGATCGGGTGGATCCGATTCACAGCAGGTTTGGAAGGATTGAGAAGGATGAAGTGGATCTGGCTGAAACCATGCAGTTTGTGGAAAGTCAGATCATGGAACAGAAATCCTGTACGTTTCGAAGCCTTCTGTCTTTGCGTAAGGGAAAGCAGTACGTGGTGGTGACCTTTCTGACCATGCTGGAGCTGATGCGTTTAGGACGGATCAGCGTGGCGCAGGAAGGAACCTTTGAGGAGATCTACATTACGGCCAGAGATCCATCCGAATGGAAGAGTCCGGAGGAACTGGGGGATACCCCGCAGGAGACCTGGTAAACGTAAGAGAGGAAGACGGTGTGACAGAGAAGAGACTGCAGGCTGCCATTGAGGCGATTCTGTTTGCGATGGGAGACGCGGTGGAACTGGAACGGATCGCCGCGGCGATTGAACAGGATGTATCCACAACGAAACGTCTCCTTCACAACCTGATGGATCGGTATGAGGAGGAAGACCGGGGGATTGAGCTGATCGAACTCGACAACAAATATCAGCTGTGCACGAAGCAGATATACTATGAGCTCCTGATCGGGATTGCGGGACAGCCGCAAAAGCCTGTGCTGACGGATGTGCTCCTGGAGACGCTGTCCATTATCGCCTACAAACAGCCGGTGACGCGCATGGAGATCGAGAAGATCCGGGGCGTAAAGAGCGATCACGCGGTCAGCAAGCTGGTGGAGTACGGGCTGGTGATGGAGGTGGGCCGTTTAGACGCTCCGGGGAGACCTTTGCTTTTTGGCACTACAGACGAGTTCCTGCGGCATTTCGGTGTCCATTCTCTGGAGGATCTGCCGGAGGTCACCCCTGTGCAGATGGAGGATTTTAAGGCCGAGGCAGAAGAGGAAGTGCAGCAGAGTCTAAAGGTCTGACCGCCGGTCTGGATAAGAAAACGTTTGGACTGCCTGTATGTCTGCGGGTTTTTCATGTTGACGGATAGTTTCTATTTCGCGTAAGCTGCGAAGAAAGATCGACAGAATCCACCCGCCAGGGTGTTTGATCGTCCTGACATCTTTTTCGCGGCCGACTTTTGAAGGGCATTGTCAGTGCGCCTTTTTGCGGTACCCTGCGAAAGCTAAAAGAAAAGGAAAGTTTGACGAGAGACGGCGGGAATGTATAAGATGCAGCAGTTATATTCCGAGGATAGAAAAGGCCTCGGAATTATTTTTTTCTTTGAATGCTGGCGCGAATCGGCATCCCTGGACGGCAGGAGATACTGCCCATCTTTTCCGGCGTTTCTGCAGTGTTTCCCGCAGGAGGAAAGAGTCGATCAAATTGACGTTTGCGGGAGTTAATGGTATACTGAATTCGTCATGGAGGGGAAAAGAGATTTCTTTGGTCCCCTGCGCAGCGTGTATAAATAGATCAGGGAAAAGGCTGATTCTGGTCGGCGGAAGGAAATTTTGGGTACGGAAGGAAATCTGTTTGATGGAGAAGCGGGCATTGATCGCCATGAGCGGCGGTGTGGACAGCTCTGTGGCTGCTGCGAGGATGTGCGAGGATGGTTATGAGTGCGTAGGGATTATGATGAAACTGTTTCAGAATGAAACAGTGGGTCTTTCCCGTGCGCATACCTGCTGCTCTCTTGATGATGCGGATGATGCCCGCAGCGTGGCGATGCGCCTGGGGATGCGGTTTTATGTTTCCAACTTTACCGATGAGTTTTCCCGGGAGGTAATCGACCGCTTTGTGTCGGCCTATGAAAACGGGGAAACGCCCAACCCATGCATTGACTGCAATCGATATATGAAATTTAGCCGGCTTTATCGTCTGGCCCGGGAACTGGAATGCAAAACGATCGTCACCGGCCATTATGCGAGGATTTCCTTTGAGAAGCAAAGCGGACGTTTTCTTTTGCAGCGGGCCAGAAACCTTGAAAAGGATCAAAGTTATGTGCTGTATTTCATGACTCAGGATCAGCTGGCGCACACGAAGTTTCCGCTGGGAGAGTTCGCGAGCAAGGCGGACGTTCGCGCACTGGCCGCCCGGTACGGATTTGGAAACGCTGCCAAACATGACAGTCAGGATATCTGTTTTGTCCCGGACCGTAAATATGGAGATTTCATCGACCGTTATACCCAAAGAGTGCATCCCAAAGGAAATTTTGTGGATGGGTGTGGACACATCCTTGGGGAACATCAGGGGCAGATCCGTTATACAATCGGTCAGCGAAAAGGCCTTGGCCTCGCACTGCCGGAACCTATGTATGTGTGCCGGAAAGACTTGAAGGAGAATACAGTGGTCCTTGGCAGGGAAGAGGATCTTTATCACCGGGAGCTTTTTGCCAGGGACTTTAACTGGATTGCGTATGAGGAGCCGCCGAAATTCGTGTCGGTGACGGCACAGCCCCGCTACCGGGCGAAAGAGATGGCGGCGGTGGCCCAGGCTCTCCCGGAGGGGAAAGTCCGGATCGTTTTCGAAGAGCCGCAGCGGGCGTTTACCGTCGGTCAGGCAGTGGTGCTGTATGAGAATGATACGGTCGTTGGCGGCGGCACGATCTGCGCGGTAGGGGAGTAAAGGAAGGTTATGCATCTCTTCTTTCGGTTTGGGATTCCGTAAGAAGGGGAGAAAAAACAGGGAAAGAAGAAACAGGAATGGAATATTCAGGGTTTGAGTTACTGTGGCTGTTTTTTGTCTATTCGTTTGTCGGCTGGGTACTGGAAACCGCTTACGCGGCGTATAAGCAGAAAGCATTTGTAAACCGGGGACTTCTAAATTCTCCGGTCTGTATTATCTATGGAATTTCGGCTGTCACGATCACTGTCATCCTGCGGGGACTGGATGGGATCTGGCTGTTTATCGGGATTGTGGTTTTCACCACCGTGATCGAATGGGTGGCCGGTCATCTGATTGAGGTTATTTTTCATGAGCGGTGGTGGGATTACTCTAATCTTCCCCTGAACCTGGACGGGTATATCTGCCTGGGAGCGTCCCTGCTTTGGGGTGTGTTAGGCTTCGCAGCTGTGAAATGGATCAATACCCTGCTGGTATCGCTTTACCGGCTGATCCCCGGTTTGCTGGGCAAGATCCTGATTCTGGCGGGCCTTACAGTTCTGGTGATTGATTTTGCCGGATCGTACAGCCTGTATAAAGGGATCGGGCATCTGGAACGCTGGGAGAAAGCGAACAACCGGCTCGCCAGTGTATCTGCAAAGCTGGGAATGTGGATCGTCAAACGGATTGGTAAGCGTATCCATAGAGCGTATCCGAGCGCTTACAAGACTGAAGCGGCTCCGAAGGAGAAGACGGTATTTGCGGCTGGCTGCAGTTTTTACAAGATCGTTACCCTGTTTTTTGTCGGTGCTTTCCTGGGCGATATCGTGGAAACGATCTTCTGCCGCATCTTTATGGGATATTGGATGAGCCGCAGCAGCGTCGTGTGGGGACCTTTCAGTATCGTGTGGGGGATCGGTCTGGCGGCTATGACGGCCCTGCTCTATAAGTATCGCAACAAAAGCGTCTGGTTTTTGTTTCTCATCGGTACGCTGCTTGGCGGCGCCTACGAATATTTCTGCAGTGTTTTTACGGAGATCGTATTCGGAAAGATCTTCTGGGATTACAGCGGGCTTCCCTTCAACCTGGGAGGGAGGATTAATCTGCAGTTCTGCTTTTACTGGGGCATTGCGGCGGCGGTCTGGTTTAAGGTGCTGTTCCCCTGGGTTTCGAAGTGGATCGAACGGATTCCGGTCAAAGTTGGGAAATGCGTGACCTGGTGCATGATTGTGTTCATGGCTGTAGACATTGTGGTATCCTCTTTGGCTCTTCTTCGTTATGATGAGCGGGACCAGGGCATAGAGGCCGAGTCTTCCTGGCAGGTATGGATGGATGAGCACTATGACGATGAGAAGATGAAGAAGATTTATCCGAAAGCGAAGAAACGCCCGACGGAGACGACAGGAAAAAGTCCCTCACTGTACCGCATCGAAAGCGAAGGAGTCGAGTTTCCATGGATGAGCGGCGCAAAGAGAGTCTCCTCCTGAGTTCCTCTGTTGGTATGCAGAGTGAGTTGGGGATCCTTTAGAAACGGGATTTGACATATCCACATATTTCGATTTTGCAGAGGCCTTCATAGCAGCACAGGACCTCCATACGGTTTAATTTCGAAGTACATCGATTCTTCATTTCTGTTTGAGAAAGCGGCAACAGCAGGAGGGATTTCGGGTTTGGGAAACGAACAGGAAATGTGGCGGCTTGATGAGGATCTGAGAGCAAGGCGGTTCAAACCGGTTTACCTCCTTTGCGGGGAAGAACGGTATCTGCGCAATGAGTACCGGGATAAGCTGATTGAAGCGTTGGTGGGCGGAAAAGATTCTCTCAACCTGAATATTTTTACCGGGAAGGATCTGCAGGTCCCGACACTGATCGATCTGGCGGAGACGGTCCCCTTTTTTGCGGATCATCGATTGATAATTGTGGAAAATTCCGAATTCTTTAAGACGAAACGCGGGAAAAGCAAGGCAGGTGAGAACCTGGATGGAAATGATGCCGCAGAGGAAATGTCGCAGGAGAATGAGGCTTCCCACGGGGAGCCAGATGAGAACAGCAAAGTGGGGGAACAGAATGCTAGACAGCTGGCGGACTACCTCCCGACGATGCCTAAGGAAACGGTGATTCTGTTCGTGGAGGACGTAACTGATGACAAGCTGGATCAGAGGATGAAACTGGTAAAAACGATAAAAACCCTTGGTCGTATGGTAAATTTTGGCCGTAAGGATGACGTATTTCTTAAAAATCGGATCGATGAAAAACTTGGGAAAGAGCATAAGGGAATTGACCCTTCTGCCGCAGATCAGCTTCTGAGATTAACCGGCGGGGATATGACCGCGATCATGAGCGAACTAGAAAAGCTGATCTCCTATACCGGGAAACGCGGAAACATTACAATAAAAGATGTGGATGAAATCTGCACAGTCCGCACGGAGGATAAAGTCTTTGCCATGATCGACGCGATCTCCGTGCAGAATCAAAAGTGGGCGCTGGATCTTTACTATGATCTGCTGGCATTGAGGGTTCCTTCGATGAAGATTCTGGTTTTGCTTGCGCGGCAGTTTAACCGGATTCTGCAGGCAGCGGATCTTCGCCGGAAGGGGTTTGGCGTGGAAGAGATCGCAACCAGACTGCAGGTAAAGCCATTTGTGGCCCGAATTACGTTGCAGCAGAGCGGAAATTTCTCCATGCAGACCTTACGCGATGCAGTGGTAGACTGTGCCCGTATCAACGAGAGCATTGTAAAGGGAAACCTGATTGATCAGATCGGGGTGGAGATGCTGATTGTGAAGTACAGCCAGAAAAAGGACCTGTCGGCATGACTGACCGGCAGGTCCGATTGATCTTTTTTGGTGTTGCTGTTTTTACATGAAGTCTCAGCCTGTAGCTGAAGAGGGCACAGCAGATTTTCAGGCGGTGAATCTGAAACGCAGCCGTGCTCACCTGTATGTGTGATCTGTCATTATGCAATGCTGTTGACGGCCTTCGCCAGGCGGGATACTTTTCTGGATGCCGTATTCTTGTGGTATACACCCTTGGAAGCAGCCTTATCAATTGCTGCGGTAGCGGCAAGCAGAGCGGCGGAAGCGGTTTCCTTGTCACCGGCAGCCACGGCGGCATCTACTTTCTTGATTGCAGTCTTGACAGCAGATTTAATCGCTTTATTACGCTCGTTTCTGGTCTTGGACACCAGAACTCTTTTCTTGGCGGACTTAATATTTGCCAACTCATTCACCTCCAGACTTTTATAGGATAAATTCTTATAGAGCTGTTTCACAAAAACGGACACGGACGTTTCATGCAAACATACTGCCTTATCTTAGCCCAAACTTTCCGGACTGTCAATAGGTATTCTGGATTTTTATAAGTAATAGCTGGAAAAGTTGACAAACATTTGTCTTATCTTTACTGTTTGCCAATTGGAAGCTGAGGCTGGACAAATGGAAAAGGGATATGGTACAATCTCTACCGATGACCGGAAAGGACAGGAACCGGCGCAGCATGCCAAAGATGAAGCCGCGCGGCAGGGATGTTTGGAGTCTGGCGGCACAGGCACAGTCACAAGGGGGAACCATACTTGGCAGGAACACAACAGAGCAGAATTCGAAATTTTTGCATCATAGCACATATCGACCACGGGAAATCCACACTGGCTGACCGTATCATCGAGATGACAGGACTGCTGACCAGCCGGGAGATGCAGGCGCAGGTTCTCGACAACATGGATCTGGAGAGGGAGCGCGGCATCACGATCAAGGCTCAGGCGGTCCGCACGGTGTATCACGCGAAGGACGGTCAGGAGTACATTTTCAACCTGATCGACACGCCGGGTCATGTGGACTTTAACTATGAAGTTTCCCGCAGCCTGGCGGCCTGTGACGGGGCGGTGCTGGTTGTGGACGCGGCGCAGGGCATCGAAGCGCAGACGCTTGCCAACGTTTATCTGGCATTGGATCACGATCTGGATGTGCTGCCGGTGATCAATAAGATCGACCTGCCAAGCGCCGATCCGCAGCGGGTGATCAACGAGATCGAGGATGTCATCGGGCTGGAAGCTCAGGATGCCCCCTTAATCTCCGCCAAGACCGGACAGAACGTGGAGGAAGTGCTGGAACAGATCGTAAAGAAAATCCCCGCACCGAAAGGAGATCCGGACGCACCCTTAAAGGCCCTGATCTTTGATTCCGTTTACGATTCCTACCGGGGCGTGATCGTCTTCTGCCGCTTCATGGACGGTAAGGTACGGCGCGGAATGCGGATCCGCATGATGGCGACCGGGGCGGAAGCGGATGTGGTGGAAGTCGGCTACTTTGGGGCGGGACAGTTTATCCCCTGTGACGAGCTCTCCGCCGGTATGGTCGGGTACTTTACTGCGAGCTTAAAGAACGTTAAGGATACGCGTGTCGGGGATACCGTGACGGACGCTGAACGGCCCTGTACGGAGGCCCTGCCCGGGTACAAGAAGGTCAACCCGATGGTCTACTGCGGCATGTACCCGGCGGACAGCGCCAAGTACGGAGACTTAAGGGATGCGCTGGAGAAACTGCAGCTTAATGATGCTTCCCTCCAGTTTGAGCCGGAGACCTCGGCGGCTTTGGGGTTTGGATTTCGCTGCGGTTTTCTGGGGCTTTTACATCTGGAAATCATCGAGGAGCGCTTAGAGCGCGAATACGGACTGGATCTTGTGACCACGGCCCCCAGCGTCATCTATCGGGTACACAAGACGAACGGAGAGGTGATCGAGCTTACCAACCCATCCAACCTGCCTGATCCATCGGAGATTGAATACATGGAGGAGCCGGTCGTCAACGCGGAGATCATGCTGACAACGGAATTTATCGGTTCCATCATGGAACTGTGTCAGCAGCGGCGCGGGGTTTACATCGGCATGGAATATATGGAAGAAACCCGTGCATTGTTAAAGTATGAGCTGCCGTTAAACGAGATCATCTACGATTTCTTTGATGCTTTAAAATCCCGTTCGCGCGGATATGCCTCCTTTGACTACGAACTCAAAGGCTATGTGCAGTCTTCTCTGGTAAAGCTTGACATCCTTGTCAACCATGAGGAAGTGGATGCGCTTTCCTTTATTGTCCATGCGGATACGGCGTATGAGCGCGGCAGGAGGATGTGCGAGAAGTTAAAAGAAGAGATTCCGAGACACCTGTTTGAGATTCCGATCCAGGCGGCGGTGGGAGGCAAGATTATCGCCAGAGAAACGATCCGGGCCATGCGCAAGGATGTGCTGGCAAAGTGCTACGGCGGCGATATCACGCGGAAAAAGAAGCTGCTGGAAAAGCAGAAGGAAGGCAAGAAGCGCATGCGTCAGATCGGAAATGTGGAGATTCCGCAGAAGGCGTTTATGAGTGTTTTGAAGCTGGATGATAAGTAGGAACATTTCCCGCAGCGGACACAGCGAAACTGTTTTGTCCGCTGCTTTTTTCTGCCGGAAAAACAGGGCGTAAGGAAGGTAAAAGAAATGGACAGGAAAAAACCGTTGGGAGTCTATGTGCATATCCCTTTCTGTGTGCGCAAATGCTATTACTGTGACTTTCTCTCCGCTTACGCGCCGCTTTCGGTGCAGAAAGAGTATGTAAACCGTCTGCAGGAGGAGATCTCGCTCTTTACAAACGCTGACGAATATGAACTCGTGAGCGTCTTTTTTGGCGGCGGGACGCCTTCCCTGCTTTCCGGGGAGGAAATCGAATCTCTGCTTGATGCCCTTAAGGAGCGGTTTGCTTTTTCCGCGCGCGTTCCGGCAGAGATCACCGTGGAGTGCAACCCCGGGACACTGACGGAAGAAAAGTTACGGATTTATCATAGGTGCGGCGTCAACCGCTTAAGTCTGGGACTGCAGTCCGCCGATGACAGAGAGTTAAAACTTCTGGGCCGGATTCATACCTGGGAAGAGTTTTTGTCAAACTTTGCGCTGGCGAGAAAGATAGGCTTTGCCAACATCAACATCGATCTGATGTCGGGACTGCCGGGTCAGAGTGTCTTATCCTGGCGGGAGACTTTACGAAAGGTGCTGGCACTTCATCCGGAGCATGTGTCAGCCTACAGCCTGATCATCGAACCGGGGACGCTGTTTGCCGACTGGTACGGACAGAAGGATACATCTGTAGAGACACGCCTTCCCGTTCCTTATGTTTCTAAGGAAGAGAAAGAGATGCCCCATCCGCCGCTGCCCAACGAGGATTCGGAACGGCAGATGTATTATGACACAGAGCGGATCCTTTCCAGAGCGGGTTTCCACCGGTATGAGATATCCAACTATGCCCTTCCCGGGTTCGAGAGTGTACACAATACGGGCTACTGGCTGCGCAGGGAGTATGCCGGGTTTGGGCTGGGAGCCTCCTCTCAGATAGGGCGTTTGCGGTATAAAAACACGGAGGATCTTTCGGAATACCTTTCCGGTGACTTTTCCAAAAGGGAGGTGCAGGTGCTTAAGAAAGACGATGAGATCGAGGAGACTTTGATTCTTGGCCTTCGCATGATGAAGGGTGTGGATTTAAGGAAGTTTGAGGAGTCTTTCGGTGTATCGGCGGAGGATCTTTACCGCGGGGAAGTGGAGAAACTGACCGGACAGGGCCTGCTTGTCAAAGAGGATGGGTTTTTGAAACTCACGCCGTTTGGCATCGATGTCAGCAATCAGGTCTTTGAGGAATTTTTGCTCGATTAAGCCTGTCAGTGCGGATGGAGGCACGGATTTTTCGGGCAGAACCCGCGTTTGTTTGCCTTCACAGGTTTCTTCGCGGGAGGCAGATGAATTCCCGGATCGGGAATCCGCATAAAAATGGTCCCTTCTCCTTGGATGGTTTCCCCTCCCAGAAAGGGCAGGGGCCTTCTGATATTTGGCATGTTGCACAAAAACAGGAGGAGAAAATTGTGAAAAAGGGAAAAATTAGCGGAATTGGGAAAAAACTGGTTGCATAGTTCGGGCTTTTGTGTTACTATATTTTTGTAATTGGAAACGTTACCGACATCGTTACCGATACCGTTCCCGGAATCGTTTCCGGAAACGGGGCGGATAGGATCGTTTCGTGAAAGAAACGCGGCGGATCGTTTTCGAGAGAGTACTTGTTTTATACGAAAGGTGGATGGAAAAAATGAAGAACTGGAAAAAATGCCTGGCCGCAGCCATGTCTGTGGCGATGGTTGCAAGCCTGACGGTGATCCCGGCGAAGGCGGACGAAGCCTCCGGCTCCGTTTATTATCTGAATTTTAAGCCGGAAGCGGATCAGGCCTGGCAGGATCTGGCTGCTGTGTACACGGAGCAGACAGGTGTTCCGGTAACGGTGCTGACGGCAGCCAGCGGCGAGTACAACACGACGCTGCAGGCGGAGATGGCAAAGGAAGAGATGCCGACAATCTTCAACGTGGGCAACGCGGATGCGGCGGCTACCTGGGATAACTACACACTGGATCTTTCTGACAGCGCGATTTACAATCATCTGACGGATAAATCCCTGGTGCTGAATTATGGGGAGAAGACCGTTGGTGTGGCAAACTCCATCGAGTGCTTCGGCTTAATCTACAACAAGACGATCCTTGAGCAGTACTGCGGACTGGAAGGTGCGGTGGTTTCTTCCATCGACGAGATCAACAACTTTGATACGCTGAAAGCAGTGGCGGATGACATCAACAGCCGTGTGGACGAGATCAATGATGCGCTGGGAACATTCTTAACCGGTGCGTTCACTTCCGCTGGACTGGACAGCGGTTCTTCCTGGAGATTCTCAGGACATCTGGCAAGCCTGCCGCTGTACTATGAGTTCCTGGATGACGGCTGCGATCTGGTTCTTGGCGAACCGGCTATCGACGGCACCTATCTGGATAACTACAAAGCTGTCTGGGATATGTACATCACCGATTCCGCTGCGGATCCCGCAACTCTGGCCTCCGGTGCCTTTGATGCGCGTACCGAATTCGGCATGGGCGAGGCAGTCTTCTATCAGAACGGCGACTGGGAGTTCGGCGAACTGAGCAATCCGGACAACGGCTATGAGATCACGGCGGATGATATCGCCATGATGCCGATCTACTTCGGTGTTGACGACGAGAACGAAGGTCTTTCCGTTGGTACTGAGAACTACTGGGCAATCAACAGCCAGGCTTCAGAGGAAGACATTCAGGCTTCTCTGGATTTCCTGGAGTGGGTAATCACCTCTGATGAGGGCCGTGACAGTATCGTCAACGTGATGGGTTTAAGCGCTCCGTTCGATACCTTTACCGGAGATTTCGAGATCAAAAACGTGCTGACGAAGTGCGTAAACGAGCTGGCTGCAGCCGGCAAGACCTCTCTGGCCTGGAGCTTCAACTCCACCCCGAACGTAGATACCTGGAGAGAGGGCGTTGTTTCTCCGCTGACCGCTTACACGGATGGCTCCGGCGACTGGGATGCCGTGGTTGACGGCTTTGTGACCGGCTGGGCAGATCAGTGGGCGCTGGCTCATGAAGAGTAATGAGGGAATGGGAATTCCAAAAAAGCATAGTTCTGACAGATATCGGGCAGATATCTGACTGACAGGTAAGGGACTGTTGTATATCTGCAACAGTCCCTTTTGAGAAAGAGGGAAAGGGAATGGGAAAGAAAGGGAAAGCTGCCCGCAGGGGCGGCAGCGCCTATAACCGGCAGATGGCGAAATATTTTCCGATTTTCGTGCTGCCGATGCTGCTGGCGTTCATCATCGGATTCATCGTACCGTTTGGATACGGAATCTTTCTGTCCTTCTGCAAGTTTACAACCGTGACGGACTGGAGCTGGGTAGGGTTTAAAAATTATACGAGGATCTTTTTTGTGAACGGAAAACTGGACACGACGTTTATCCACTCCCTGTGGTATACGGCGCTGTTTACCTTAACTTCCATGGTGATCATCAACGTGATCTCCTTTGCGATCGCCATGCTGTTGACAAAAGGGATTAAGGGAACCAACCTGTTCCGCACGGTCTTTTTCATGCCGAACTTAATCGGCGGCATTGTGTTAAGCTATATCTGGCTGATGATCTTCAATGCGGTGCTGGCACAGTTTTCCAAGACGATCATCTCCACGCAGTGGTACGCGTTCTGGGGTATGATCATTGTGGTCTGCTGGCAGCAGATCGGCTACATGATGATCATCTATATCGCAGGCATCCAGAACATTCCCGGGGAACTTCTGGAGGCGGCGAAAGTGGACGGAGCGAGCGGCTTTAATATGCTGCGGTACGTGACGATCCCGCAGCTGATGCCCACAATCGGCACCTGTACGTTTTTGACCTTAACGAACGGCTTCAAGCTGTTCGATCAGAACCTCGCGTTGACTGACGGAAATCCGGCCCGACAGTCCCAGATGCTGGCATTGAATATCTATGATACGATGTACGGCATGACCGGCTGGCAGGGAGTCGGGCAGGCAAAAGCAGTTCTGTTCTTTATCCTGGTTGCGGTGCTCGCGATCATTCAGAACAGGCTGACGACCAGTAAGGAGGCGTAAGCGATGGCAAAACAGACGAAGGAAAAGAATGTGGAACACGTCAGCTCCGTGCGCCGCGCCAAGCATGGCGGACTGCTTACGTTTATTTTTTCGATTATCAGTATTGCCTGGATTTCTCCGATGCTGCTGGTGCTGCTCAACTCATTCAAGAGAAAAGCCTACATCTTCCGAAATCCGTTCGGGATCAGCTCCGTACCGCTTTCGCAGGGCTTTGAGCGGTGGAAGTTAGGGATCAGCAAGGCGATGTGCGGGATTCAGAACTATGTCAACGGCTTAAAGCAGACCGACTTTTTCTCCTGCTTTGGCTACTCACTGTTTATCACCGTGGGAAGCGTGGCGGCGATTGTGCTTTTCTGCTCGATGTGTGCCTGGTACCTGACCCGTGTGCAGACGAAAGTGACCAAGACCATCTATCTGCTGTGCCTGTTTTCCATGATCGTGCCGTTCCAGATGGTGATGTTTACGCTGTCGAAGTTCGCGAACATCCTGCATCTGTCGAACCCGGTGGGGATTATCATCGTGTATCTGGGATTCGGGGCCGGTCTGGCGGTCTTCATGTTCAGCGGCTTTATCCGGGGGATTTCCCTGGAGATCGAGGAAGCGTCCCGAATCGACGGGTGCAGCCCGATTCAGACCTTCTTTATGGTCGTTTTCCCGATCCTAAAGCCCACGACCGTGACGATTGCCATTCTGGAGACCATGTGGGTCTGGAACGATTACCTTCTCCCCAGCCTGGTGCTGAACGTAAACAAGTACCGGACGATCCCGATCGCCGTGCAGTATCTCAAGCAGAGCCACGGTCAGCTGGACTGGGGCGCCATGATGGCGGTCCTGGTTCTGGCGATCATTCCGATCATTGTATTTTATATTGCCTGTCAGAAGTATATCATCGAAGGCGTTGTCGCGGGCGCGGTGAAAGGCTGACTTTTCCGGTGCCTTAAGGGTAACTTTGACAAAGCGTATTAGGGGAGCGAAAAAGGATATTCACTGCCTTTTTCGGTTTCCCCTGTCTTTGTGTCCTTCTTCGGTTTTGCAGGCAGGACATAAGCGAAATTTTGCTGGTTTAGAGCTTTGGATTTTTGATTACTGGGACAGGATGGGAGGAACAGGGCAGGATGAGGGCCTGTGGAATATTGCTTCCGGTATCCAGTCTTCCCTCCCCGTATGGGATTGGCTGCTTCTCGAAAGAATCGTATCTTTTTGTGGACCGGCTGGTGGAAGCCGGTCAGGCTTACTGGCAGATTTTGCCGCTGGGGCCGACAGGGTTTGGGGATTCCCCGTACCAGTCATTTTCCGCGTTCGCGGGGAATCCATATTTTATCGATCTGGATACGCTTGCCGAAGAGGGGCTGTTGGAACCAAAGGAGTACCAGAACCTGGACTTTGGAGAATGGGATGACCGGGTAGACTACGCAAAGCTTTACGAGCAGCGTTTCCCGGTGCTGCGGAAAGCCTTTCTGCGGGCGGATCTTACGAATGATCCGGACTTTGCTTCATTTTGTAAAGAGCAGTCCTTCTGGCTGGAAGATTACAGTCTCTATATGGCGGTCAAACGCATCTTTGACGGAAAGAGCTGGGAAGAGTGGGATGAGGATATCCGTACGCGAAGGCCCGGGGCGGTTTTTCGTTATCAAAACCAGTGTAAAGAGGAGATGCAGTTTAACCGCTTCCTGCAGTATGAGTTTTTCAAACAGTGGGGGAAATTAAAGACTTACGCCAATGAACGCGGGATCCGCATTATCGGTGATATTCCGATCTATGTGGCGTTTGACAGCGCCGACAGCTGGGCGAACCCCGCTCTTTTTCAGTTTGATGATACGAGGCATCCTCTGCAGGTGGCAGGCTGTCCCCCGGATGCGTTTTCGGCTGACGGACAGCTTTGGGGCAATCCGCTCTACGACTGGGAGTATCATGAGAAAAGTGAATTTTCCTGGTGGATTTCCCGTATGGAGCACTGCTTTCATCTGTATGATGTGGTGCGAATTGACCACTTTCGCGGGTTTGACGAATACTATGCGATTCCCTGGGGAGAGAAAACAGCGGAGCACGGCGAGTGGAAACCGGGTCCCGGCATGAAGTTTTTTGATGCACTGCGGGACCATTTTGGAAATGTTCCCTTGATTGCGGAGGATCTGGGCTTCCTTACTGAGAGTGTAAAGAGGCTGGTGAAGCGCTCCGGCTACCCGGGAATGAAAGTTGTGGAATTCGCCTTCGATTCGCGGGAGGCAGGCGACTACATGCCCTACCATTATTCACCGGACTGTGTCGTGTATACGGGTACTCATGACAACCAGACGCTTGCCGCCTGGTATGAGGAATTAACCGATGAGGACCGGGCGCTTGCTGATGAGTATCTGATGCTGGAGGGGAAAAGTTCACAGGAGCGGGTGTGGTCTTTTATCCGTCTCACATTAGCCTGTGTGGCGGATACGGCTATCATTCCCATGCAGGATTACCTGGGGTTAGGCAGGCAGGCCCGGATGAATCAGCCGTCCACGCTTGGCGGAAACTGGTGCTGGCGTATGGAAAAGGATGCTTTTACGGGTAAGCTGGCCGAAAGAATCGCCCGTGCTGCCCGCGCATACGGGCGTGAGCCGGTTAAAGAGCGCAGTTTCTAAGAAGGGTTTTCACGAATCCCCCTTCGTTTTCAGGATCTGGGCATGGCGGCAAAAAGGTGATGACAGAATCGATGGAGAAAAAAGAAGAGAGCAGGGAACAGATCACAATCAAAGAGGTGGCGAAGCTGTGCGGCGTGGGTGTCAGCACTGTTTCCAGGGCGATCAATAATCATCCCGATATCAATGAAGAAACAAAGCGGATGGTGATGGAGACGATCCGCCAGCACAACTATGTGCCCAACAACAGCGCCCGCAACCTGAAACGCTCCGATTCCAATACGATCGCCGTTTTGATCAAAGGCATCACCAACCCCTTCTTTGCAGACATGATTCAGGTATTTGAACGGGAAGTGACGAGTCGGCATTACTCATTCGTTTTACAGCACGTCGAGGAGTTTGAGGATGAAGTGGACGTTTCGCTGCGGCTGGAAAAGGAAAAACGGCTTAAGGGGATCGTTTTTCTCGGGGGCTTCAGCAACCGTACGGGACATAAGCTGCAGCATCTGCGGGTGCCTTTCGTGATCAGTACCGTTTCAGAGGACATCGGTGAGGCAGCGGCAACGGTCAGTGTGGACGATGAGAAAGAGAGCGGCCGGATGGTGGAGTACCTCTTATCCAGCGGTCATGAAAAAATCGCACTCCTGGCAGCGACGAAGACGGATGCCAGCATTGGCAGGCTGCGCTTAAACGGGTACCGTCAGGCTTTAGAGAAGCATTCCATCGTGTATGATGAGGAGCTGGTGCGCTGGACGAAGGAAGGCTGTCCGACCTATTCCATGAAAAATGGATATGAGCAGACGAAGGAGCTTTTATCGTCCGGGAAAAAATTTACCTGTATCTATGCGATCTCAGACAGCATGGCGATCGGAGCCTGCAAGGCTTTATTCGATTCCGGATTACGGGTGCCGCAGGATTACTCGGTTGCCGGATTTGACGGACTGGAGATCGCCCACTTTTATGAGCCTTCCATCACGACGATCTGCCAGCCGCGCCGGGAGATGGCCGAGGCCACGATCCGGATGCTGTTTGAAATGATTGAGGGAAAACCGGTCGAAAAGAGACAGATTTTCGAGGCGCAGTTAGTCGTGGGGAACTCCACCAGGGCGCTTACGTAATGGGCGGGGTACCATCCTTTTTTCGCTGATTTCGCCTTTTTGCCGGGCAGGCCGGTTCTTGCATGCGGGGCTTTTCTTTCTCATGAAAGATACGGGTTCGCCGCGGGAAACTTCTTATTGGATCTTAGTCAATGCCTCGATCCGCCTGACCACGAAGTCGTGGATTTCCCGGCTGGTCTGCTTTGAGTAGTGCACACCGTCCACGCTTTCAAACTCGATGGCTCTTAAGTACGAATAGGAATCCAGGTACTGATCCGGAAATGCGGAGCGCAGGGCACTGTTAAAATCCGCAATCTCAGCGTTGGTGATGTGCTTGGCATCCTCAGTAACCGGATTCACGGAAAGATAGTAAAAGGCGGTTTCCGGAAAGCTTTCCTGAAGAGCCTGATACAGTATTATGTAGTCAGCGACCCTGTCGGGGTCATTGACGCCAAGATTGAAGACCACCGGCGCCTCTTTGCAGGCAGAGATGGCCTGTTTCATTTCTTCGAGTCCCTTCTCGACAAACCAGTCATATCCTTCTCCGGTAGCTCCGATATACTGGCAGGTGTCGCCGACATCCTCCTCCGCTTCTCCCATGGCGACCGTGCGGGAATCGCCCACAAAGATGATTTGGTGTTCCGGAAGCGCATCTTCGGCCTTCCGGACGATAACATCCATTGTGGCGGGCAAATCCTCTTTTTCGGATTCAGTTTCGTTTTCAAGCAGTACGTGTTCTGTCTGCGGCGGCTGTTTAGTCTGTGCGGTTTTATCTGTCTGCGGCATCTGTTCCCCTTCTGTAGAGAATGTGAACGGTTCCTGCAGGGAGGAGCTTTCACTGTCCGTTTTTTCCAGGTCGACGATCAAAAAGAGTCCCAGCGCAAACAGCAGCACGATCCCGGTCACACAGGCTGCCACGCCCAAGGCGGTTCCTTTCTTCATCTGTGCAGATCCTCTTTCCCGCAAAATGAAGGCTGCGGGACTTTCTCATTGTTTTTGACGCATTCCTATCATAGCATGTTTTTACTTCCTGTCAATGGATACGACCGGTTCCAGCACACCTTTCAGGATTCTCTAGCATTTTGTGCCTCGGATATACAGGCTGGAGAGTAAAATAAGGCGGTCGGAGGGCAGCTCATAAAAAATCTGAAAAATTTTCAGAATCCCTATTGACAAAAGATATAAGGTGGAATATGATATTGTCATGGATGTTAGCACTCTAACGCACTGAGTGCTAACAATCACAGAAACGGAGAGGAGTAAGGTCAGATGCAGATGGACGACCGAAAGTGGACGATCCTTAAGGCCATCATCAAAACCTACCTGGATACCGGCGAGCCGGTTGGATCGCGCACGATTTCCAAGTACCCGGGTCTGAATCTGAGTTCTGCGACGATCCGCAATGAGATGTCCGATCTGGAAGAGATGGGGTATATCATTCAGCCGCATACCTCTGCCGGACGAATTCCTTCCGATGCCGGGTACCGCCTGTACGTGGACCGGATGATGCAGGAGAAGGACCAGGAAGTCACGGAGATGAAGGAGCTGATGATTGAGCGTCAGGACAAGATGGAGCTTTTGTTAAAGCAGGTCGTCAAGGTTCTGGCCGCGAACACCAACTATGCGACGATGATCTCCGGGCCGCAGTACCACAGGACCAAGCTGAAATTTATTCAGCTGTCTCCGGTCAGTGATGACCAGATCCTGGCGGTGATTGTGACGGAAGGAAATGTGGTCAAGAACAAGATCATCCACGTGGAGAACAATCTTGATACTGAGACGATGCTGAAACTTAACCTCCTTTTAAACAGCAGCCTGAATGGGCTGACGATCGAGGAGATCAATCTGGCGACGATCGCGAAGATGAAGGAGGAGGCTGGGATTCACAGTGAGGTGATCAGCCGGGTATTGGATGCGGTGGCTGAATCGATCAACCAGGAGGAAGAGGATCTGGAGATCTATACGAGCGGGACCACGAACTTTTTCAAATATCCGGAACTCAGTGACAGCGAGAAGGCCAGTGAGCTGATCAGCGCTTTCGAGGATAAGCATCCGCTTGTGAGCCTCATGCACGACGCGGATGAGAAAGGTGAAGAGCACGGTATTCAGGTCTATATCGGACAGGAGACGCCGGTGCCGACCATGAAGGACTGCAGCGTGGTGACCGCTTCCTATGACCTGGGGGACGGCATGTACGGGCGCATCGGGATCGTGGGTCCCAGGAGGATGGATTACGACCGCGTGGTACGGGTGCTGGAAAATTTAACCCAGCAGCTGGATATGATTTTTAAAAAGGACAGCCAGAATGAGGGGGCAACGTAGGAAGTAAAAGTGCAGGCACTTAAAAGAAGAGCTGGCTGACGGGAAAATGGAAACGAAAGATCCTGCCGCATGGCAGGAATAGACAGCATAAGGAAATTTGAGCCGTAAGGCAGGAAAGGTGATGCAGGACAGTGGCAGAGGACAGGGAAGAAACCGCCAGAAACGAGACCACGGGGCAGCAGGCGGACGCTGAGTTGGAACATACAGCGGGCGCTGATACGGAGGGCAGCGGAGAAACCGAGGCAGGCGAGCAGGCCGAAGGGCCTAAGGAGAAAGACAGCCCCAGCCAGGATACGCAGTCTGAGGAAGAAGCGCAGGAAGAGACGGATGGATCTGAAAGCCCGAACAGCGGGCAGGGGACAAAACAGACCGACAGTTCTGAGAAGGATGCCGGGGAGAGTACCGATACGGAGACACCGTCTCAGAAGAAGGGGCTGTTCAGCAAGTTTAAGGATAAGAAGGACAAAAAGGATGTCCAGATCGAGGAACTGACAGATCGAGTGCGCAGGCAGATGGCGGAATTTGACAACTACCGCAAGCGCACGGAAAAGGAAAAGTCGGCGATGTATGAGATCGGCGCGAAGAGCGTGATCGAGAAGATCCTCCCGGTGGTTGACAACTTTGAGCGCGGCCTTGCCGGGGTGGAGGAAAACTCCGAAGATCCGTTCATTGCGGGGATGCAGAAAATTTACAAGCAGCTGCTGAGCACACTCGAATCGCTGGATGTCAAACCGATCGAGGCGGTTGGGCAGAAGTTCAATCCGGATTACCATAATGCGGTGATGCATGTGGATGATGAGAGCTTGGAGGAGAACGTGGTGGTAGAAGAGCTGCAGAAAGGATATACCTATCGCGACAGCGTGGTCCGCCACAGTATGGTGAAAGTGGCAAATTAACGGATGCGCCGAAGTGGGGTCCCGGGAAGAAATGAGGAAGGATCCCGGATGGGACAGGTTTCTTTTTCGGGGAAAGCTTCAGGCGGCGGGATATGGAAAATAAAGAGTTTTCAGAGAAAAGCAAGGTTTATAAAAACAGGAGGGAAAGATTATGGGAAAAATCATTGGTATTGACTTAGGAACGACAAACAGCTGCGTTGCTGTACTGGAGGGCGGAAAGCCCGTTGTGATTGCAAATACAGAGGGAGCAAGGACGACACCTTCGATCGTCGCGTTTACGAAAAACGGCGAGCGCCTGGTAGGGGAACCGGCCAAGCGGCAGGCAGTGACGAACTCCGACAAGACGATCTCCTCGATCAAGAGGAAGATGGGAACCGATTACCGGGTTACGATCGATGGAAAGAAATACTCCCCGCAGGAGATTTCCGCCATGATCCTGCAGAAGCTGAAAGCGGACGCGGAAAGTTACCTGGGCGAGAAAGTGACCGAAGCGGTCATCACGGTTCCGGCTTACTTTAACGATGCTCAGCGTCAGGCCACCAAGGATGCAG
>CAZXSN010000049.1:0-21263 GCA_964643295.1 uncultured Lachnospiraceae bacterium | reverse complement strand
GATTTTCAAAGATCTGCTCACCAGCTGGACAGCGGCAGATAAGAAATCCTTTGTCTGCCTGTTCGCGGTCATGGTCGTCCTTTTCTTTGCGAATGTAGAAGGCAGTCTGTGCGGTCTGGGAAAGGCCTTTCTGCCGGTGGATGTTTTCTCCGCAGCTGTTTTAGTTTTGCTGCCTGTCACCGCGCTGGCTCTTACGAAGGGCTTAAGCCCGAACCTGCTCGGAATGTATCACGCGTTCCTTGCCGGTTTGGTCCTTCTTTCCCACCGGGAATATGTTCTCGTCTCCTATCTGCAGTGGTATGGAGCCGTCGTTGCCTCAGAGATCTTCTGCCTGCTGGCATTCTCGGGAAAGCGCTACTGGAAGACTGCGGTCTCCTCAATCGGCCTGACAACCCTGTTTGTGGCTATGCTTTTGCCAATGGCCAGGATAGCCACGCAAAGGATGGATCACCTGTATACGGTATCCCCGGCTGCCCCGATCGCGGCGGCTGCGGCGGTGGGTTTGGCATCCGCCATCATCTGGATGCGGTTCAGAAAAAAGGAAACCAGAAAGGTATCCTAAAACTTAAGGTAAGCAACCTGCAGAGCGCCAGGAGGAAAATCAGCTTAAGATCCCCCTGGTGCCTTCCCGCAGAGAAAAATCAGGAAATCGGAATGGAAGGAATTAAACGAAAGAACCTGTGAAAAACCTGAATGCAGGAAACAGTGCTTTCCAACAAGTTCAAAAGGAAACACATGCAGAAGACCAGCGGGAGGAAACCTGGCATGAAGAAATTTTTAATGGCGCTGACCTGTGCTTGTATCTGTCTGCTGTTTTTACTGCATCCGCAAAGCGTATATGCAGCAAATCCAGCTGCTGTAACCCTGAAGGAAGGGAAAACCTACACGGGGTATGACATTACCGGGGATCGCAGGAACGATAGGATCAGTATGGATCTGTATAAAAACAACAGCTATGATATGTATGACACTGTGAAAATATCAATCAACGGACACACTGCGTACAGTCTGCGCTCTGATCCTTTTTTTGAATATAAAACGATTCTTTATACGCTAAGCAACCAGAAACCTTTTCTCTATGTTTACTGCATCGCGGACAATTATGACGGACCGGTCTGTGCACTGTTTCAATATCAATCCGGAAAGCTGAAAAAGGTCATAGATTTTCAGAACATGTTCCCCGGTTGCGGGTCGCACTGCTATGGAGAGGTTCTGAAGGTATCCGGTAATTCAATAAAGGCAGAGTTTTATGTGATGTCCTACACAATAGGACCAAGCCATTACCGCTACAACTATTCTTATAAAGGTGGAACGTTAAAAAGGACCAGTACGATAGGCACTCTTTTCTTTTCCCGTTCCATGAGCGGCAAGAAGAATACCTTTACCGCCAACAAAAGGATCGCGCTGTATACCAGCGCGAATGCAAAGAAGGTCTCTTTTTTTCTTAACAGGAAAGATACGATTAAGTTTGACAGAATCTATCGGGGATCCTATGGGACGTGGCTTCGCGGAAAGTGCACACGCGGAGGACAAAAGGGGAAATCTGGCTGGATAAAGTGCCTGACCCGCCCGCTTTATTATCCAAACCATCTGTTTTCTGATGTCGGATATGCCGGATGATGTGATCTTTCCGGATCCGGGAGGGCGGCAGGGCTGCTCCTTACAAAAGCTTTGGCTTTAAATTTCCCTTTTCCTAGAAATTCCCAGACAGGCGGGCGGCAAAGCAGAAGGTAAGTGGCCTTGCGTGAATCAGGAAGGACCCTGCGGATGGTTGTCCTTACCATTTTCCCTGCTGCATTCTGTATCCCTCTAGCGGCATCCCACGCAGGTTTGCTAAAACTTTCACGCACCCGTCTCTGTGTGGGAATTCCTTTATGAATATGTGCCAGACTCACTTTCCCTCCCCCGGTGTACACGCTGTCAGATTTATTCATTTGACATTCTTTAGCAGATCGGTTATACTGCACTCACAGACGTTTATGTACTTTGTTAAAATACGGAAAGCATAAAGTTCCTGACATCTGACAGATTACGCTTTAACTTTCAGAAACCCGCAGGGTGTGAAAGACGGATCGCTCCCGCAAACATGCGATTCCTTCCAGGCGGAAATCTGCCGGCAGGGATTCGCAAGACGGTCTTAATACGAAAGAACACAGGCAGTGTCCCCGCGGGGGCTCACGCCTAAAGCTTTCTGTTAACATCCTTCTTCGCGAAGTTGAAAGACTATGCGGGGAGAACCCAAAAGAAAAGAAAGTACATACTCCTGACAGAGGGAAAACAATCATCGGCTGTTTGTCCGGCACCCTGTCAGGAAACCTTCCGAAATCCTGGAATCGTTAAGGGGGAGAAGGAACATGCTGACGCTTCAGCAGTTTATCATGGAGACCATGCGTGCTCAAAAAGAGCAGCTTCAGGAAGAAGTCGAGGCCGAGTTTGCCAGCAACTTTGGGCCGCAGGGTCCAAAGGGAAAAGACTTAAGAAACTTTCGCCGGTCCAAACAGTATCGCTGCCGTTACCGTGAGAAAGCGGCGCAGATGGAAGCGTATGCCCGGTATCATGCGCCGGACGCCAAAAACGATCCGGTAATTCTTGCTGAGTATGAACAGTATCGGATTCTGGAAGAGAAGAGAGAAAAAGAGGAAAGGGAGCTGATACAGGAAATCCGCACTGTTTTGACGCCGGACTTCCTTGCGCAGCGCGTAAAACAGTACGAACCGGAGATTCAAAAGATCGCCGGGGAACTCATCGACAGATATTTTTCTTCCGAGACTGTGTATCTGGGTACATATCCATCCTATGAAGAGACTGACTATCTCCTTCCCGAAGAGGAGCTCTCAGCAGAAAACATGGAACTGTTCCTGGATGAGATTGAGGAAAATCCTTTCTACTACGTGGAATCGAGCATTTTCCTCGACGAGGCGCAGCCGGATCCGGATGTGGCGTATGATGGTCCGCTGCCCCTTCATTACGCAGCCGCCTCCTTTCTGATGGAGCGGGATCCCATGATCGCAGGATACTTAAAAACCCCGGCGGTGATCGGTGTCGTATACCATCTCGTGGATAAAGCGGTGAAAAGAACCGTGAACGAAGATGAGCTGATTGAAAATGTCCTGGAAGAAATCCTCTCCGGCGAACATATCCTGGATCTGCTGGAGAAGAACAGCCGTTATTCGAACATGGTGAAAACTTTCCGCGAGACCAGGGAACGGAAACTCTTCCTCGCGGAGAATGTCCCGCAAAGCATCCCGGAAGATTTTGCCAGCCTGTATCCGCATGCCAGACGGCTTCATCGAAAGTTTGTTCTGCATTTAGGGCCGACCAATTCCGGGAAAACGTATGAGGCCATGCAGGCGCTTTCCGAAGCGAATACCGGGATCTACCTGGGGCCTTTGCGTCTGCTGGCCTTTGAACAGTACGAAAAGCTTTCCTCGCAGGGCATTCCCTGCAGCCTGGTGACCGGAGAAGAGAGGATGATCACAGAAGGCGCCCGCATTCAATCATCCACGGTAGAGATCCTGGATCCTGCCGTTCACTATGACGTGGCGGTGATCGATGAAGCACAGATGCTCGATGATCCGGGCAGAGGCGGCGCCTGGACAGCGGCCATCCTGGGAGCGGCGGCGGACGAGATCCATGTCTGCGCCTCGGAGTGCGCCGAAAAGATCCTGATAAAGTTAATCGAACACTGCGGGGATGAGTACAGGATCGTCCGCCATAAGAGGGCTGTCCCGCTTACAGTAGAGCAGACCGAGTTTCGCTTCCCGCAGTCTGTCAGGAAAGGGGACGCCCTGATCGTATTCTCCAGACGAAGCGTACACGCGGTGGCGGCGGAACTGCAGAGCAGGAAGATTCGCTGCAGCATCATCTACGGATCGCTGCCTTATGACGTGCGGCAAAACGAAGCCACCCGCTTTCTAAACGGCGAGACGGATGTCGTTGTGGCCACGGACGCGATCGGACTGGGCATGAATCTGCCGATTCGCCGGGTGGTCTTTCTGGAGATGCATAAGTTTGACGGAACGGAAAGCAGAAATCTTTCCGCCCCTGAAATCCTGCAGATCGCCGGCCGCGCCGGACGCATGGGCATGTACGAGGAAGGATACGTAACGTGTGTGTACGGGAAAGAGAAGCGGATGATCAGACAGGCCTTCACCGCGAGAATCCCGCAGATTAAACAGGCCGTCATCACCCCTCCCTATTCCATCACCCGGCTGGAGGGGAAACTCTCTGAGATCTATGAGGCCTGGGATCAGATGGAACTAAACGGCATTCTGATCAAAGGGGATGTATCCCAGGTCATCCGTCTCTGCAAAGCGCTGGAAAAGGAGACGGACGATAAGGACCTGATCTACGCCTTCGCGAACATTCCCTTCGACGCGGAAAACAGGGATCTCTACGCGCTTTGGGAGCGACTTTTTAAAGGGGAGTTATACGGCACTCCCGTTACCGCGCAGCAGTTCATTGACCAGAACCAGCTGAACGAAAACGCGAAAGATCTGTCTGTGCTGGAGTACCGGTATAAAGCCCTGGATCTTCTGTATTACTATCTGACGTGGGCCGACAGAGAGCCGGAGACGGAGATTGTGATGGAAAAGAAGCAGGACCTGTCGAAAAGAATCATCCGCATCCTTTCCAAGTCCCGCCTGGAAAAGAGAAAATGTCCGGAATGCGGACATTTCCTTCCGTGGAATTATCCGTACCGAATCTGCCAGGACTGCTTCACGGAAAAAAGACTTTACGGAAGAAGATACAACGGTTACTTTTAACGGCTGTTCAAACAACGAAAAGGAAAAAAGTGCGCTTATCTTCCGGGAGGGTTGGTTTTTCGTATCCGCTTCCCCATCTGCAAAAACTGCACCTGAGAAAGTGCAACCTCTCTGCGTACATTCCCCTTTTCATCGATCAGGGAAAGAAGGGTTCTGATCATGATCAAAAGACTGCGCCTTAGAGGATGGCATCAGTTTGAAGAGGTAGACATCGAATTTCACGACCGGATGACGATTTTAGCGGGAGAGAACAGCACCGGAAAGACATCCCTCCTGCGTCTGCTGGCCAAAAGTTTCGCGGATGATCTGCCTGGGACAGCGAATGAAGATATCTCATTTCCATCATCGGCTTCCTGTTTTGCAGACTATCTGGGATTTTTTGGTGAAAGGAAGTCAACGGTTGATGACGGGGCAGAAATTCACAGATACGGGACAGTGGAACTTTCCGACGGAACAGTTTTCGATCTGCTGTCTGATCCGGCTCTTAAAGACAGGGATCTTTCGATAAATACGAAGGGAAATGAGAAAAAGAAGGAAAGAGGAATCCTGATTCCTTCCAACAGACCAGCCTCCTCCAGCAAGCCTTTGCGGTGCATACCGTTAAATGCCGCCACAAGGGAAGAGATACGGGAGCGGTTCAGGGAAGTTCTCTCTTTTCTCCAAAAAAAGTCCTTCCTCTTAACCGATGACATCTCGCCCACTCTTCTTATCAAGGAAACGCTGGCTTCCCTAGCGATCTTCGCTTATGGCAGCAAGTACGTCGCCGCCAATGAAAACGCCCGCGGGCTTTTTGAAGGGTACACCGCGCTCTTAAAAAAGGTGTTCCCCCCGGAGATTGGCTTCCAGAAGATCCTCATCGATTCTTCGCAGGTCCTTTTGTGCACGGAAATGGGAAACCTCCCCATCGACTGCATCCGCGGAGGACTTTTTTCGCTCATCGATCTTACGTGGCGTCTTTTCCTGTTCGCGGATCCGCTTGACTCCTTTGTCGTGTTAATCGATGAGCCGGAGAATCATCTCCATCCGGCTCTTCAAAGAACTCTGCTGCACGATCTTTTAGATGCGTTTCCCCATGTGCAGTGGATTGTATCCACCAACAGCCCCTTCATGGTCAGCGCGTCGAAAGAGTCATACTTATACCGCCTGGTCTTTAACAGAGAGCACCGTGCCTGCTCTATAAAACTGGACTATCTGAACCGGGCCGGAGCTGCAAACAAGATCTATCAGGAAGCTTTCGGCTTAATATCCACAGCCCCGGTGTGGGCCGACGAACGGCTGAAACAGCTCTTAAAAGACTTCGAATCAGAAGAGGTCACCAAGGAAAGCCTGGCAGCGCTTAGAAAGGAACTGGAGAAAATCGATCGCAAAGAATTCTTCCCGGTTTCTCTTGAAAAAGCGTTAAAAAAGAAGAAGCGTTAGCAAGCAGAGGGTACCGCTTTTTGAAAGGATCCGCTGCTGAGAGAAAAGTATGGGTACCTGTCCGCCTAAGGCAGGGAAGGAACAGACTGACGAAAGGCAGAGAAAGGAGAGAAAGGACCAGGATGACTGAGGGTAAGTTCCAGGATGCGAAACGTCCAGGTGTTTCAGATGATTCCCTCCCGGTAAAGATCAGGCGAAAGGCCGTTCAAAGTCCAAAGGACCGGATCACGATCCGCAAAAAGAGGGAAGTGGTCTATCTGACCTTTCCTCTGCTGGAAAACCAGCCCGGACTCGTGCACGGCGTAAGCACCCGGCTGGGCGGTGTAAGCTGCGGGGATGTCGGGTCGATGAACGTAAGTTTCGCCCGCGAGGAAAATCAGGGGAATGTCAGGGAAAACCATAGAAGACTGGCGGAAGCGATCGGTTATGAGCCGGAGAACCTCGTGTTTTCCATGCAGACTCATACTACAAATATCCGTCTGGTGACGGAAAAAGAGCGGGGGATCGGGTTTAGCCGCCCGCAGGATGAGACAGATGTGGACGGACTCATCACCAACGTGCCAAATGTCGCTTTGATGACCTTCTACGCCGACTGTGTGCCGCTGCTTCTTTATGATCCCCTTCACCGGGCCATCGGCTGTGCGCACTCCGGATGGCGGGGAACCGTCGAAAACATGGGCTGTGCCGTGGTAGAGGCCATGCGGGAGGCCTACGGATCAAACCCGGCAGACATCCTGGCGGCGATCGGGCCGTCGATCTGTCAGGACTGCTATGAGGTGAGCGCGGATGTGATCGAAAAGTTTAAGGATGCCTACCCGAAAGATGCCTGGCCTTTTCTGTTTTACGAAAAGCCGGACGGGAAGTATCAGTTGAATCTCCAGGAAGCCTGCTTTAGAAACTTTCTTCGAGCCGGACTTAACTCTACGCACATCAGTCTTCCGGATCTTTGCACCTGCTGCAATCCGCAGTTTTTGTTTTCCCACCGCGCCTCCCACGGAAAACGCGGCAACCTGGGAGCGGTAATCATGTTAAAGTCCGCGGAGTAACCTGGCCGGTTTACTTCCAGGGAACCTAAAAACATGCGTATTATGATGATACAGTGAGCGAAAAAAACAAAGATACGAAAGTCTGTGATTATCCAGGAAAGTGCATAATTATATAGGAAAGTCTATAATTAATCCTAATTAATCCCAATCCCAAATCAGGTACGGAAACGAGCATAAAAAATCAGGAGGAAGTTCCTTTCACAAAAACTTCTCTCCTGACTGTTTAACTTTGCTACCATTGACAGCAATCTGACAAACTTTATGCGAAGGATGATCCTGGTAAGAGGAACAGCTTTTTTAAGGTTTTTCGAAAATCACCCTAAACTCCTTATGAAATGCCTCTTTGTCACCCAAGTTCACTCATTACCCCAGTTCTTCCAGCAGTTCCTGGATCTTGGCGGTCGGGGACTGGATGTGGCCGATGGAAACATCGTGATTGAGGTGGTCGATGATGCTGGCCAGATACTTGGTCATATCGGCTTCCGCGTACCACGGCCTGGTCAGAAGCTCCGGCGCCCGGTAAATCAAGTTCGTGGTGACGACCTTGGAAAGGTAGCCCTTCTCGTAGTAGTCATCAAATTTCTCCAGCCCGTCGGTAAAAAGGCCAAACGTCGTGCAGACAAAGACTCTCTTTGCCCGGCGCTCCTTTAGCTGCTTGGCAACGTCGAGCATACTTTCGCCGGAAGAGATCATGTCGTCGATGACCAAAACGTCCTTACCCTCCACGGAATCCCCTAAGAATTCATGGGCCACGATCGGGTTTTTCCCGTTGACCACCGTCGAGTAATCGCGGCGCTTATAGAACATCCCCATGTCTATCCCTAAGATGTTGGCAAAGTAGACAGCCCGCTCCATGGCTCCCTCATCAGGGCTGATCACCATCAGATGCTGGGTGTCGATGTGGAAATCCGGCACCGTGCTCACGAGGGCCTTCAAAAACTGGTAGGTCGGCATGAACGAATCGAAGCCGTGCAGGGGAATCGAGTTCTGCACTCTTGGATCGTGCGCGTCAAAGGTCACGATATTGGTGACGCCCATATCCACGAGCTCCTGCAAGGCTAAGGAGCAGTCCAGCGACTCTCTTTTGGAGCGCTTGTGCTGGCGGCCTTCATAGAGAAACGGCATCACCACGGTGATTCGCTTGGCCTTCCCGTTGGCCGCGGAGATGATCCTCTTTAAATCCTGAAAATGATTGTCCGGGGACATGTGGTTTTCGTGCCCGCAGACCGTGTAGGTGAGGCTGTAGTTGCACACATCCACCAGAATAAACAGGTCGCAGCCGCGCACGGACCCGTTGATCACTCCTTTTCCCTCCCCGGTACCGAAACGGGGGCAGCTGCAGTCAAGCAGGTAACTGTCCTCAAAGTAGCCGGGAAGAGACAGCCCGGTATCGGTATTCAAGGGAGAATTGTGCCGGAATTCCACGAGATACTTATCCACGATTCCGGCAAAGTCCCTGCAGCCCTCCAGTGCGGCGAGCTTGAGGGGTCCCACAGGTATTGCATGTTCCATAACATCTTGTTCCGGCATGTCTGGCACCTCCAAACGAACAGCAAAATACCTATCTTTCAGTAAACGCCTTAAAAGGCAGCGCTGTGTACGGAATAACTTTTCGGGAAAGACGCTACGCCTTAAGCATGCTTGCCGGTCTTTCCAGCTACTGTTATATCATTCCAAAAAGGGCAGCGTCAAGACGAATGTCACGTTCCATTGTCTTTATTTCAAAACAATAGGGCAGGGGACGTTCAATATCAAATATACTTCTCATTGCGTTCGATTTTTCGGAATCCCGATTTGACAATCCTCCTATCGAAGTGTATACTTACTTCAGTTTTTGAAATTTTCGCTTTGGTAAGAAAGGGTGTCGGGAAGCGATGTATCGAGTTTCTGAGTTTACGAAGCCTGTGTACAAGGCGGGCGAAACTGCCGATCTCTTAGGGGTGTCCACCCAGACGCTGCATTACTACGACGAACAGGGAAAACTGAAGTTTTTTCGCTCGGAAGGCGGACACCGTCTGATCAAGCGCGAGGATCTTTTGGAGTTTCTAAGTTCCAGGGGACTGTTGCTGGATGATACGCCGAAGAATAAGCGGGATGTCCTGTACGTGCGCGTTGCGGATAGCGAACCGGACGCTGAAAGCGCGTTAAACCGCCAGGCTCTGCGGATCATTGAACATGTGCCGAGTCTGCAGAACCCTCTGGTGCTGAAGGAGATCGGCAGCGGACTGGATGAAAACCGGGAGAACCTAAAGAAGCTGATTCAGCTGGTGTACGGCGGGGAAGTGCATGAGATTTTTGTCACCGACCGGGGGCGCCTGACAAGGTTTGGATATTCGTACCTGGAATCGATCTTTTCAACCAAGGGCGTACCAATCACTGTCGTAGACGAAGCGAAAGAAAAGACCAGCATCGAGCGGGAACAGATCGAGGATTTAAAGAGCCTGATTGAGAAACTCAGTGAAGAACTCTTCAAGCTTCGCCGGGAATAGATCTTGGGAGGAAAAAATGGATTCGAAGACGAACATAGAAACGCTGCAGGATCTGCGGGAGGCAGTCGGAGAGGAGACGGTCGAACGGATCGTGACCGAATATCTGATGGAACTTATTGCCGACCGCGCCCTGCTGGAAAAGATCCGCAGCGTAGTCTCGCGAAACGGTTCGATGAAGGAAATAAGGGAGCTTCTGTAAGCTTTTCACACCGGAGAACCGGCAACCGGTAAAAACACACAAATACACAAACACACCAGAAAACCGGTTCAATGTCACCCGCGCAGCGAGCTCTTTTAGAGAAGCTGTACAAAGAAAAAGGTGTGCGCGGGGAACCCCGCAAGGAGAGACAGTTTAAGTGATGACAGATACAGTGATTGAACATAAGATTGAAGCCGTGGAGCCAGGCTCCATCGCGGCCGAACTCGAACTGGAGCCGGGCGATGTGCTGCTTACCATCAACGGGGAAGCGGTGGAGGATATCTTTGACTACCGGTACTTAATCGACGCGGAATACCTGGAACTGATCGTGCGCAAAAAGAACAATGAGGAGTGGGAGCTGCAGATCGAGAAGGACTGCGACGAGGATCTGGGGATCGTCTTTGAAAACGGTCTCATGGACCAGTACCGTTCCTGCCGCAACAAATGCATCTTCTGCTTTATCGACCAGCTCCCAAAGGGAATGCGCCAGAGCCTCTATTTTAAGGATGACGATTCGAGGCTTTCGTTCCTGCAGGGAAATTATGTGACACTCACAAACATGAGCGACCACGACATCGAGCGCATCATCCGCTATAGGATGGAGCCGATCAACATCTCGTTTCATACCTTTCACCCCAAACTTCGCTGTACGATGTTAAACAACCGCTTTGCCGGGGACATCTTTGCCAAGGTGGACCGCCTGTATGAGGCGGGCATCGAGATGAACGGGCAGATCGTGCTCTGCAAAGGAATCAACGATGGGGAGGAGCTGGAGTACTCTCTGAAAGCCGCGGAAAAGTATCTGCCGGTTTTAAAAAGTCTCTCCGTGGTGCCGGTAGGACTTACGAAATACCGCGAGGGGCTTTATCCCCTGACCCCCTTTACCGGGGAGGATGCGGGCAAGGTGCTTTCCCAGATCGAGGCCGCGCAGCATTATTATTATGAAAAGTATGGCACCCACTTAGTCCACGCGGGGGATGAGTGGTACTGCCTGGCGGGAAGGGAAGTGCCGGAAGAGGAAACATACGACGCCTACCCGCAGCTGGAAAACGGCGTCGGCATGGTGCGTCTTCTCCTGGAAGAGGTAACTGCGGCTTTAAAAGACCTTCCCGGGGATAAAAGGATAAGGGAAGTATCGATTGCCACCGGAAAGCTGGCCTACCCCTACATCTTAAGGCTTATCGCAAAAATCCGGGAGAAGTTTCCGGGAGTAGAAGCGCACGTCTACGCGATTGAGAATACGTTCTTTGGGGAAAAGATCACCGTCTCGGGGCTTTTAACCGGACAGGATCTAATCAGGCAGCTAAAAGGAAAAAACTTGGGAGAGTGCCTGCTTCTTCCCTGCAACATGCTGCGAAGCGGGGAGCAGGTCTTTTTAGACGACGTGACGGTGTCAGACCTTGAAAGCGCTTTACAAATCCAGGTGCGTATTGTAGAATCAGACGGTCTAAGCTTTGTAGAGGAAGTGCTGGGAGGAAACGAATGAGCAAACCGATCGTGGCCATCGTTGGCAGGCCGAACGTGGGAAAATCGACGCTGTTTAATGCCCTGGCCGGAGAAAATATCGCCATCATCCGGGACACGCCGGGGGTTACGAGAGACCGGATCTACGCGGATGTAGAGTGGCTCAACTTCAAATTTACCCTGATCGACACAGGAGGCATTGAGCCGGAGAGCAGCGATGTGATTCTCTCCCAGATGCGCGACCAGGCGCAGATCGCCATCGATACCGCCGATGTCATCCTCTTTATGACCGATGTCCGGGAGGGCGTGATGGACGCGGACACCAAAGTGGCGGATCTTCTGCGCCGCTCTCAAAAACCGGTCATTCTTACGGTCAACAAGGTGGACAGCCCCGCAAAGCAGATGGCTGAGGTCTACGAGTTTTACAGCTTGGGGATCGGCGATCCTCTGCCCATCTCCGCCTCGGGAAAAACCGGGCTGGGGGAGCTGCTGGATGAAATCTTATCGCACTTCGATCCGGCGGAAGCGGCGGAAGAAGAGGAGGAGCGGCCCAGGATTGCCATCATCGGCAAGCCGAACGTGGGCAAGTCCTCGCTGATCAATAAGCTTTTGGGGGAACAGCGGCTCATCGTCTCCGACATTCCGGGTACGACCAGGGACGCCGTGGATACGGCGGTAGTCTACAACGGACAGGAATACATCTTTGTCGATACCGCAGGCCTTCGCAAAAAAAGCAAAATAAAGGAAGAACTGGAGCGCTACAGCATCATCCGCACGGTGACAGCGGTGGAGCACTGTGATATCGCCGTGCTCTTAATCGACGCCAGGGAGGGAGTCACCGAACAGGACGCGAAGATCGCCGGGATTGCCCACGACCGCGGCAAGGGAGTCATCATCGCCGTGAACAAGTGGGACACCATCGAAAAGGACGACAAGACCGTCAACAGGTACACGAAGAAGATCCGCGAGGTGCTCTCCTTCATGCCTTACGCGGAAATCCTCTTTATCTCCGCCAGAACGGGGCAGCGCCTGCCCAGGCTTTTCGCCTGCATCGACATGGTGATCGCCAATCAGACAATGCGGATCGCCACCGGGGTGCTCAACGAGATCGTCTCGGAGGCCGTCGCTTTGCAGCAGCCGCCCACAGACAAGGGGAAACGGCTCAAGCTGTTCTACATCACGCAGGTGGCGGTCAAACCTCCGACCTTTGTGATTTTTGTCAACGATAAAGATCTGATGCATTTTTCCTACACCCGGTATATCGAGAACAAGATCCGGGAGGCGTTTGGATTTAAGGGAACCCCATTAAAGTTCATCATAAGGGAGCGCCGGGAGAAAGAGTAAGACTAATCAGAATAAAAGAAGCTTAACAACCGCTCTTCGCACGATCAGGGAAAGGGAAACAAAAAGATGATCAGAGTCGTTTGTCTGGCGATCGGGTATCTGTTCGGGCTGTTTCAGACCAGCTATATCATCGGAAAAATGCATGGGATTGACATCCGTGATTACGGGAGCGGGAACGCCGGATCGACGAATATCTCGCGCACACTGGGTTCGAAGTACGGACTGATCACCTTTATCGGAGATTTCGCGAAATGCGCCCTGGCGATTACGCTGGTACGGGTGCTGTTTCGCGACAGGTATCCGGATATCCTGCGTCTTTTGATGTTCTACGCGGGTGTTGGAGCGGTGCTGGGGCATAATTATCCGTTCTATCTGGGTTTTCGGGGAGGCAAGGGTGTGGCCGCGACCGCCGGGATGATGGTGGCGGTTCCGCCGATCATGGGAATCCTGGGCGTGATCACTTTCGCGGTTACCTTCCTCGTTACCCATTATGTCTCGGTGGGATCGTTAAGTGTTTACGTGGGCATCTTCATTGAGCTTCCGATTCTGGGGCAGAACGGATACCTGGGGATGTCCCAGGCGCACTTAAATGAACTCTATCTGCTTGGCCTGTTTCTGGTTGTGCAGGCCTTCTGGAAACACCGGGAGAATATCAAACGGCTGATCGCGGGGACGGAACCCAAATCCTACGTGGGCAAAAAGCATCAGGGCGAGGGGAAAAAGTAAGAGAAGCGTTCCCTTTTAAGTAACCATGCTTCGCGGCGACGCAAAAGAGGAAACAGGCAAAAGAAGGATTAGATTAGGAGGAACGCTATGGCAGACATTGGGATCCTGGGTGCGGGCAGCTGGGGTACGGCACTGGCCGTTCTGCTTTGTCATAACAAACACAGGGTCACCCTCTGGTCCCACCGGGAGGAGGAAGCTTTGCTTCTTAGTAAGACAAGAGAGCATAAGGGTAAGCTTCCCGGTGTAGCTTTGCCGCAGGAACTTCTGATCACCTCTAATCAGGAGGAGGCGCTTTTTTCCAAAGATGTGCTGATCTTAGCGGTCCCATCCTCGCAGATACGCGTAACCAGCCGTTCGATTGCCGGGAAAATAAAAGAAGGGCAGATCCTTCTGGATGTCGCCAAGGGAATCGAGGAGGGTACCTTCGCCACGATGACCGATATCATGGAGGAGGAAATCCCCCAGGGTGACGCGGCGGTTTTGTCCGGTCCCAGCCACGCGGAGGAGGTCGGACGCGGAATGCCCACCTCCTGTGTGATCGGGGCGCATACAGAAAAAACCGCCAAATATCTGCAGTCCATCTTTATGAGCCCGGTTTTTCGGGTCTACATCAGTCCCGATATGCCGGGGATCGAACTGGGCGGCGCCTTAAAAAACGTGATCGCTCTGGCAGCCGGTATCGCGGACGGCCTAGGTTACGGAGACAATGCCAAAGCAGCTTTGATTACCCGCGGGGTTGCGGAGATCTCCCGCCTGGGACTTGCCATGGGAGGGCATCCGGAGACGTTCGGCGGCTTAACCGGCATCGGCGATCTCATTGTCACCTGCTCCAGTATGCACAGCCGCAACCGCCGCGCGGGGATCCTGATCGGCAAAGGGTATACGCCGGAGGAAGCCATGAAGGAAGTCTCCATGGTGGTGGAAGGTGTGTACTGCGCGAAAGCGGCCATGGGCCTGGCAGAAAAATATCAGGTGGAACTGCCGATCATCGAGCAGGTGAATCAGGTACTGTTCGAAGGGAAGGATCCAAAGGAGGCTGTAAGTGCCCTGATGCTTCGGGATCAGAAGATTGAAAATCCCCTCCTGCCCTGGAAGGAAGAGGCGGAAAACGTATAAGAATCTGGTTTTGAGAGACCAAAGAGAAAGGAAACGAAAGATCTCCGGACGCCTCTTTGTGCCTGATTAAGGAAAAACCCGTAAGGAACCTTTCGGGAAACCGACAGGATTCCCGAAGGAAATCACAGGGAAAACATAGGAGCAGACGCACATCGCCAATCGATCTTTTCTTGACATCTTTCGCTGCGGTTACTATAATCATTTGTGTGATTTTCAGGGAACCAGAGGGAGTATGCTTACATGAAAACCGATAAAAATTCCTCTGGAAGCAAACAAAAAACGCCAGCGGCGGCGGAGGACGACCGGTATCCCCGCTGGCCAAAGTACCGGTACGGGAAACGTACCTGAATGCTCTCCGCCAACATACCGGGAGAAACAGGAGAAACAAAAGGAGGAAAAGAAACATGAAGAAAAACAGGGTGATGAAAACGATTGCAGCTGCCGCTGCGGTGGCAATGACGTTTTCCATGACAGCGATGGCAGGGGAAGAGACCTATAAGGTAGGGATCTGTCAGCTGGTACAGCATCCGGCACTGGATCTGGCAACGCAGGGCTTTGTGGATACCCTGACGGAAAAGCTGGGCGACCAGGTCGAGATTGATCTGCAGAACGCATCCGGTGATTCCGCGACCTGCGCGACCATCGTCAACCAGTTCGTCTCTGACGGCGACGACCTGATTCTGGCGAACGCGACTCCGGCTTTACAGGCGGCTGTGGCCGGCACGGCGGAGATCCCGATTCTGGGAACCTCTATCTCCGTGTACAGTGTGGCTCTTGGCATGGATGATGCCGACTGGACGGGATCCTCAGGGATCAACGTCTCCGGTACCTCCGATCTGGCTCCGCTGGATCAGCAGGCAGCCATGTTCGCGGAGCTGCTTCCGGATGTGAAGACCGTTGGTCTGCTTTCCTGCTCCGCGGAACCGAACTCCGCTTACCAGGTAGCGACTGTGAAAGCCTGCCTGGAAGAGGCCGGTCTTACCTGCAAGGAATACACCTTCGCGGATTCCAACGATATCGCGGCTGTGACAACGCAGGCGACTCAGGAAGTGGAAGCGCTCTACATCCCGACCGACAACACCGCAGCGTCCAACACCGAAGTCATCAACAACATCTGTGAACCGGCCGGCATCCCGATCATCTGCGGCGAGGAAGGCATCTGCGAAGGCTGCGGCATCGCGACCCTTTCCATCAGCTACTATGACATCGGAACGATCACCGGGGAAATGGCTTATGACGTCCTCGTAAACGGCGCGGACATCAGCACGATGGAGATCAAGTACGCTCCGGAATTCGTCAAGAAGTGCGTACCGGAGAGAATGGAAGCTCTGGGACTGGAAGTTCCGGAAGGCTATGAAATCATCGGCGCAGAGGCTGAGACCGAAGCGGAAGCTGCTGAGACAGAGGCCGCTGAGACCGAAGCTGCTGAAACCGAGGCTGCCGGGACGGAGGCGTAAGGAGAAGGTTTTTCTTCTTCGCAGCATCCTGACAGATAAACTTTTGCGGCAGGGTTTCTAAAATCTTAGGGAAACCCGCACAAAAAATTGAAACAACCGTGCAAGGCGCCCGCCTTGTGCGGCAAGATAACCGCGGGCAGGGGAAAGAAGTTCTTCCTGCCTGCGGCTGCCTGTTACCTGGCAGTCCGTTTATATTAAGGAAACACCGCTCCAGCCGCGGGAAGAAGGAAACTCTCATAAATGTAGGACGGCTGGCTTCGCGGCTTACTAAAGCCTCGGATGGGAAAGGAGAAAAAGCAGTGAACATCGGATCGCTCATCAACGCGCTTCCGGGAGCCTGTGCCCAGGGTCTGATCTGGGGGATCATGGCGATCGGAGTCTATATCACTTACAAAATCCTGGATCTGGCGGATCTGACCGTGGACGGCACCATGTGTACCGGCGGGGCAGTATGCGTCATGATGCTGCTGAGCGGCCATTCGCTTCCGGTGTCCTTAGCCTGTGCGTTTGCCGCAGGACTGCTGGCGGGTCTGGTGACCGGCATTTTCCATACCGCGATGGGCATTCCGGCGATCCTCTCCGGAATCTTAACACAGCTGGGTTTGTATTCCATCAACCTGCGCATCATGGGCGGCAAGGCGAATCAGGCAATCAACGTCAACAACTTTCCGCTGATCGTCTCCCTCCGCAACATCCGCGGGGTGCCTTTCTATAAAAATTCTATCTTTGTGGAAATCATCTTTGTGATTGTGATCATAGCTCTCCTGTACTGGTTCTTCGGCACGGAATTAGGATGCGCGATTCGGGCCACCGGTTCCAATCCGCAGATGTCCCGGGCACAGGGGATTAATACGAATATATGCAAAATCATCGGTCTGATGCTCTCCAACGGGCTGGTGGCTCTTTCCAGTGCGCTGCTGGCGCAGTATCAGGGTTTCGCCGATGTAAATATGGGACGCGGCGCCATCGTTATCGGACTGGCCGCCGTCATCATCGGGCAGGTTATCTTCGGAAAGCTCGCCCAAAATTTTGCCTTAAAGCTTTTAGTCGTGGTATTCGGTGCCGTCATTTACTACCTGGTGCTGCAGTTCGTGCTCTGGCTGGGACTGAACGCCAATGATCTGAAGCTGCTCTCGGCGCTGGTGGTGGCCGTCTTCTTAGCCATCCCCTACCTCAAAGAGAAATACCTTTCCAGGGCGCCGAAAAAGGGAGGTGACGCACATGCTTAAACTGGTGGGTGTTAAAAAGACCTTCAATCCCGGAACCGTCAACGAGAAGCAGGCGCTTGTCGGAATTGATCTGACCTTAAAAGAGGGAGATTTTGTGACGGTCATCGGCGGCAACGGTGCCGGAAAATCGACGATGCTGAACGCGATTGCCGGGGTATGGCCGGTGGATGAGGGAGAGATCATTATCGATGGCGTCAATGTCACCAGACTCCCCGAATATAAACGCGCGAAATATCTGGGGCGGGTATTCCAGGATCCCATGACCGGAACCGCCGCCAGTATGCAGATCGAAGAGAACCTGGCGTTAGCCTCCCGCCGGGGAGTAAAGCGCACCTTAAAAAGTGGCATCAGCGGCATGGAGCGGGAACGTTACAAGGAGAAGCTGAAAATCCTGGATCTTGGCCTGGAAGACCGGCTGACCGTCCAGGTGGGACTGCTCTCCGGCGGACAGAGACAGGCGCTGACTCTCCTTATGGCTACGCTGCAGAAGCCGAAGCTGCTTTTGCTGGATGAGCACACAGCCGCCCTGGATCCCAAGACGGCGGCCAAAGTGCTGGAAGCCACAGACAAGATCATCGCCAGGGACAACCTGACGGCGATCATGATTACCCACAACATGAAAGACGCGATCGTTCACGGAAACCGTCTGATCATGATGCACGACGGGCGCATCATTTACGATGTGGAGGGCGAGGAGAAGAAAAAGCTCCATGTCTCTGACCTGTTGGCGAAGTTCGAGCAGGCAGGCGGCGATGAATTTGCGAATGACCGCATGATGCTCACCTGACAATCCCGCGGCAGGCCTGACAGGAGCACTTTTCAGACGTATGGTCAGGTGCCGCAAAAAGACATCTGCTTACCTTTGTGCTGCAAACCGGATCTTCGAGTTTTGTGCGGGCAGCTATTTTTAAGGACTGTGACAGCAGCGATGAGGACACCCGAAATCTGTTTCGGAAAAGTTTTAAACGGCTCACACCCCGCTTATGACGGCCTTTCCACAGAGTATGACTTCAGGGACTTTGCTTTTTCCAAGCTGCGGGAGAGGTACAGGGTGTGGACGGGCAAAAGCCTTGAGGATGAGGTTTTTGACTCGTTTCAGATACGGGATGAACAAGGCAGGCTGACAAACGCTGGTGCTTTGCTGGCGGATGATTCCCCAATGCGCCATTCGCGGCTTTTTTGTACGCGCTGGGACGGACTGGACAAAAGCGGAGGGTTAGCTGATGCGCTGGATGACGCGGAGTTTTCCGGCAGTCTGATTATCCTGCTGCAGGAGGGTTTTGGCTTTGTGAGGCGGAACATGAAAAAGCCCTGGAAGAAAACCGCCGATGTCCGGATTGAAATGCCCGAATACTGTGAGCGAAGTGTGTTTGAGGCCCTCGTAAACGCCCTGGTCCACCGTGACTACCGGATCTTAGGCAGTGAAGTTCATGTTGACATGTACGATGACCGTCTTACGATCTATTCTCCCGGCGGCATGGCGGACGGGAAACGGATACAGGATCGGGAGATAGAAAACCTTTCTTCCGCCCTGCGAAATCCTGTTCTGGCCGATATCTTCAATCGGCTTGGATACAGGGAAGGTCAGCAAAGCGGATTGAAGAAGATCACGGATTCCTACCATTTTGCCCATAACTTCCGTCCGGAACTGGAGCCGAAGTTTTCCTCGGATGCTGTCTCTTTTCGCGTCACCCTCTATAACCTGAATTATGGCATAGACCTGCTGTCGGAAGAAGCTGTACGCAAGAGGGAAAACGCTGCGATTGAAGATAGTAAGGTTGCGATTGAGGCTGCGATTGAGGAACTTAACGCAAGCCGGAACACAATCCAAAAAGCAGAGGCGGTTTTTGAGAAAGTGGGGCTTGAGGGTGTTTTTGGCCGTTCCGATATCGCGGCCATCACCGGTGAGTCCGTGACAGCAGCCGGAAACCTGATCACCTGGCTTAAAAAAGCAGGACTCATTGAGGCCGTCAGCGGACATGGCAAGGGGAAATACAGGTTCAGAAAAATAAATGGCTAAGCATGTGCCCGCTATCAGAGGAAAGCCGATAACGGGCATTTCTTTCATCATCCGCGGGTTCCGTCAGGACATTTTTTCTGAGCGTACTTTCGGATGCCGCTTATCCGCCGTGCCCACTGATCGGTGACTGTGTGCTTCTTTCCTCACGGCTGCTTTTTCAGGTCGACACAGATGAGCCGCCGTTTTTGACGGTACATTTTAAAGGATCCCTTCTTCTCAGGCTGCACCATGAGAAAGGGACCTGGTTTGTTTTTTCTTAACTTCTTTTTCTTAAAAAGGCAGCATCTGCTTTGGAAAGTGAGGCCGGATATAAAAAGGAAATTTTGTCTGAAAGGTCTGCTTGTCAGTCTCCTCCTGGTTCTTGCCTTCTCCCCGTTATCGTCCGCGCAGACAATGAATCCCAGGCAGCCGATCGCTTTGGCGGCAGACGCAAAAACGCTGGCGGCTAAGGGTAAAAAGGGCAAGTGGAAGATCAGAAACGGGAAAACCTACTATTACGACGAAAAAGGGAAGCGCGTCAGGGGCTTCCAGAAAATCGGCGGAAAGACCTACTACTTTAACTCCAAAGGTGTGATGCAGACCGGCTGGCAGAAAATCGAAGGAAAACTTTACTGCTTCAGCCGCAGAGGGGTGATGAAAACCAGCTGGAAAACAATCGGCGGCAGGCGGTACTACTTTAATCGTAAAGGAGTCATGCAGACCGGCTGGAGAAAGATCGAAGGGAAGCTCTACTATTTCGGGCCCCATGGCGCACTGACAACCGGATGGGCAACCATCAACGGCAAGAGATATTTCCTTGAAAGTGACGGCGCTATGCACACCGGATGGCTGGAAGAGAACGGAAAGAAGTACTTTTTCGGCATCCACGGAGTGCTGACTACCGGCTGGCTAACTTTAGACGGCAAAACCTACTACTTTGACAATACCGGCGTCATGCAGACCGGCTGGATGAAACAAAACGGCAGCTATTACTTTTTCAAAGCAGACGGAACCCTGGATCCCTCCAAAACGGTGGATAATTCTCTCTATGGTGACTCAACCGGAACCGCCAAACAGAAAACTGAAAGAAGGGCGGAAGCGATTGTCTCCATGATCACGACTCCAAACATGACGAAAGAGCAGAAACTTCGCACCTGTTTTGACTACGTGATGAAGTATACCGGCAGGCGACCCCGCACCCCTCATTATTATGGAATGGACTGGCCAGTGATCTACGCCAACGACATGTTTTTAAGCGGAAGCGGCAACTGCTTCAGCTACGCGGCTGCCTTTGGCTTTCTGGCAAAGGCCTGCGGCTATACGGAAATTTACGCCTGCAATGATACGGGCCACGGCTGGACGGAGATCAACGGGTTCATCTACGACCCGGAAGAATACCGCAATACCGCGCACAAGTACTATGGGACTTCCTATTCCAATGTTCCCGGATATGCACGGGGGATCCAAAGTTACCGCTATCCGGGCTATGGATTTATGCATGTAAAGATCTGACGAAAGACGAAAGAGAAGAGCATTCAATGCGCTTTTTCAGAACAGGAAGGACAAAGGAAAGTACTCCGGCAGGAAAAGGAAGAAGAGGAGGAGGACGATGAAAGTAAACAGGAGGTTTAGAGGTCTGCTCTTCAGTGTACTTCTGGTCTTTCTTTTGCCGACGCTCTCCTTTGCCCAGGCATTGCCTTCTAAGGCGGATCAGCCCCAAGTCATCCGCACAGAGTCTTTGGCGGCTAAGAGCAAGAAGAGCGGATGGAAGGAAAAAGGCGGGAAAACCTACTATTACGATGAGAGGGGGAAACGGGTAAAGGGCTTTCAGAAGATCGGCGGAAAGACCTATTACTTTAACTCCAAGGGTGTGATGCAGACCGGCTGGCAGAAAATCGAAGGAAAACTTTACTGCTTCAGCCGCAAAGGGGTAATGAAAACCGGCTGGAAAACAATCGGCGGCAATCGCTACTACTTTAACCGCAAGGGCGTCATGCAGACCGGCTGGA
>CAZXSN010000048.1:0-21263 GCA_964643295.1 uncultured Lachnospiraceae bacterium | reverse complement strand
TGTGATGAAATGCACCAGATAGCTTGAAAAATCTGAGCACAAAATGGCTTTTTCATACGAAATGCACCATTTAGGTCTGAAAAATCTGGTCTCGAAACGGGTTTTTCAAACGAAATGCACCAGATAGCCTGAAAAATCTGAGCACAAAATGGCCTTTTCAAACGAAATGCACCATTTAGGTCTGAAAAATCTGGTCTCAAAACGGGTTTTTCAAACGAAATGCACCAGATAGCTTGAAAAATCTGAGCACAAAATGGCTTTTTCAAACGAAATGCACCGATAGCCTGAAAAATCCCAAAATCATGCCTTTTCGGTGAACATATGTTTAGAAATCCAAAAATGAAATAGCCCAGTTAGCGGAAATGACATAGATAGATCTGAAGAACCCTATATCGAGGAAGGAAGCAAAATTCTATTGACAAAAATTTATCAAAGTGGTATTCTTAATATAGTTAAAAAATTAACAAGCAACCCTGCATGCAGCGCAGTCATTGACAGATACTTTGAGTTTTGGAGGAACCAATATGGCAGAGGAAAACAGAATCATTGAAACGCCCGAGGATCTTGCGGCGGCGGTGGCGAAGCTTAAGGCTGCCCAGCAGGTATTCGCAGGCTACTCCCAGGAACAGGTAGATACGATCTTCAAGGCGGCGGCCACCGCGGCGGATAAGGCCCGTATCCCGTTGGCTAAGATGGCCGTGGAGGAGACCGGCATGGGTGTCGTGGAGGATAAGGTGATCAAGAATCACTATGCGGCTGAGTACATCTACAATGCTTACAAGGATACGAAGACCTGCGGCGTGATCGAGGAGGACGAGGTATCCGGCATCAAAAAGATCGCGGAACCGATTGGACTGATTACCGCCGTGATCCCGACGACGAACCCGACATCGACAGCGATCTTCAAGACGCTGCTTGCCTTAAAGACCAGAAACGCGATCCTCATCAGCCCGCATCCCCGTGCCAAAAAGTGCACGATCGCGGCGGCAAAAGTGGTGCTGGACGCGGCAGTCAAAGCCGGAGCTCCCGAGGGGATCATCGGCTGGATCGATGTGCCAAGCCTGGAACTTACGAACATGGCCATGAAAGAGGCGGATATCATCCTGGCAACAGGAGGTCCGGGCATGGTGAAAGCAGCCTATTCCTCCGGCAAACCGGCCCTTGGCGTGGGCGCAGGCAATACACCGGCCATCATCGATGAGACGGCGGATATCCGGATGGCGGTATCCTCGATCATTCATTCCAAGACGTTTGACAACGGCATGATCTGCGCCTCGGAGCAGTCCGTGACTGTGCTGGATTCCATTTATGAGAAGGTGAAGGCGGAGTTTCTTTACCGCGGCTGCTACTTCCTGAATGAGGAAGAGCTTGGGAAGGTCAGAAAAACGATCATGATCAACGGCGCACTCAATGCGAGGATTGTCGGGCAGAAGGCCAGCACGATCGCCGCGATGGCGGGGGTAAGTGTACCCGAAACAGCCAAGATTCTGATCGGCGAGGTGGAATCAGTGGACATCAGCGAGGAGTTTGCGCATGAGAAGCTTTCTCCGGTGCTGGCGATGTACCATGCGGCGACCTTTGACGAAGCGATCGCCAGGGCAGAGCGTCTGGTGGCGGACGGCGGGTTCGGCCATACTTCCTCCCTCTATATCGATACAAGGGAAAAGGAGAAGATGAGAAGATTCGAGGAAGCGATGAAGACCTGCCGGATTCTTATCAATACGCCTTCCTCACAGGGCGGCATCGGCGATCTGTATAACTTTAAGCTTGCGCCCTCTCTGACTTTGGGCTGCGGCTCCTGGGGCGGAAACTCTGTGTCGGAAAACGTGGGTGTCAAGCATTTGATCAACATCAAGACGGTTGCTGAGAGGAGGGAAAACATGCTCTGGCTGAGAACACCGGAGAAGATCTATTTCAAGAAAGGCTGCACCCCGGTCGCATTGGACGAGCTGGGTACCGTGATGGGCAAAAAGCGCTGCTTTATCGTGACGGATTCCTTCCTTTACAGAAACGGATACACGAGGAAGATCGAGGACAAGCTCGATTCGATGGGGATTGTGCACACCTGCTTTTACGATGTGGAGCCGGATCCGTCCTTAGCCTCCGCCAAAGCGGGAGCGGCTGCCATGCGCTCATTTGAGCCGGACTGCATCATCGCTCTTGGAGGCGGCTCCGCGATGGACGCCGGAAAGATTATGTGGGTGCTCTATGAGAACCCGGATGCGGACTTCGCAGATATGTCCATGGATTTCATGGATATCCGCAAGAGGATCTACACCTATCCGAAGATGGGGAAGAAAGCCTATTTTGTGGCCATCCCCACTTCTTCCGGCACCGGTTCCGAGGTGACGCCGTTCGCGATCATCACTGACCGTGAGACCGGCATCAAGTGGCCGCTGGCGGATTATGAGCTGATGCCGAACATGGCGATCGTGGATACCGACAACATGATGAGTTCCCCGAAGGGCCTTACCTGTGCCTCGGGCATCGATGTAATGACCCATGCCATCGAGGCATATGTGTCGGTGATGGCTTCCGACTTTACGGACAGTCTCGCCTTGCGGGCGATCAAGCTGGTCTTCGAGTACCTGCCGCGGGCATATAAAGACGGCACGGATGTGGAGGCCAGGGATCATATGGCCAACGCTTCCTGCATGGCCGGTATCGCTTTTGCCAACGCATTCCTGGGTGTGAACCATTCTCTGGCGCATAAGCTGGGTGCTTTCCACCACCTGCCGCACGGCATTGCCAATGCGCTGGTGCTTTTGGATGTCATGCGCTACAACAGCGCGGAAGCGCCGACAAAAATGGGCACTTTCCCGCAGTACCAGTATCCTCATGCCCTCGCAAGGTATGCCGAGATCGGCCGTTACGTGGGTCTGACCGGAGAGAATGACCAGGAAGTTTTCGAGAAGCTGCTGAACAAGCTGGACGAGCTGATGCGCACAATCGAGATTAAGCCGACGATCCGGGACTACGGGGTGGATGAACAGTATTTCCTGGATACGCTGGATGAGATGACCGAGCAGGCGTTCAATGATCAGTGCACCGGCGCCAATCCGCGCTATCCGCTGATGTCCGAGCTGAAACAGATTTATCTGAAGGCTTACTACGGCAAAGAAGTGAAGGAAGCTTAAGTTGGGAGGGACGACGTATGAGTAAGCGGGAACTGATTGTGACGCGCCCGTACAAGAAAGTGTACCGGGAGGAAGACAGGATCATCAAGGTGTTCTCACAGGAGCACGGCAAGGCGAACGTGTTTAACGAGGCACTCTGCCAGGCCAGAGTGGAAGAGAGCGGATTTGAGATCCCCAAAGTACTGGAAGTGACCCAGTTTGACGGGGAATGGGGCATTGCCATCGAGCTGGTGGAAGGCAAAACCATGGAGCAGATCATGGCGGAAGATTCCGCAAATTTGGAGAAGCATATGGAGGACTTCGTGGATCTGCAGCTTAAGATGCATGAAAAGTCGGCTCCGCGTCTGACTTTGCAGAAGGATAAGTTTGCCCGCAAGATCAACAGCCTGAAGGATGTGCTGGATGCGACGGTGCGCTATGAGCTTTGCACACGCCTGGATTCGATGCCCAGTCACATGAAGCTTTGCCATGGCGACTACAATCCCAGCAACGTGCTGGTCTCCCCGGACGGGGCGATGCATGTGGTGGACTGGGCGCATGCGACACAGGGCAATGCAAGCGGCGACGCGGCCATCACCTATCTGCAGTTTGCCCTGAAAAATCAGGACATGGCAGATTTGTATCTGGATCTGTTCTGCCGCCGCAGCGATACCGCGAAACAGTATGTGCAGAAATGGATGCCGATTGCGGCAGCGGCGCAGCTGACCAAGAATATCCCCGAGGAGCGGGATTTTCTGATCCGCTGGGCGGATATCTTTGATTTCCAGTAGGAGGTTTCTGGAGTCCTGCAAGAACTTTTAAGCTGGAAGCGATCCTTTCGCGGATGAGGGAGGAGGCAGACAAAGCCTGCCGAACAAGCTGCAGAGTAAGTAAACAGATTTGGGGGAGTGTGCAGCAAAGACACACTCCCCTTTTTTCGCTGACGGTAACGCGGGGCAAGGGAGTGTTTCCGGGGCTTAACGGTTCCCTCAAATAAAATCTTACGTTCCCTGCACACTTCTTTTCCTTTTCACGAAAGTCTGCAGCCGGATGGACAGTTTGCGGCAGAGCCTGCTTTTTTCCAGGGTGCACAGGGGGAAATTTGCCGAAAATGGGGGATAGCCGGTTGAATCAGATGAGAAAGTATGCTATATTTATCTCGGAAAAACCGCCGGAGAATGGTCAATTATCCGGTGACGGATTTCCCTTTGCGCGAAAGGGCCTTGTCGGCGGGCGGCGGGAATGCGGCCTGGGAAAAGTTAAAATCAAAGGTGCTCAAATTGACTTTTTTGGCAGGAGAGCAGCATCCGGAGGAAAAATGTCAAATTTCCCAGGAAAAAGAGGACACGGAAAAGATAGTTTTTCCGGCCTGGGACAGGTAAGATAAGATTCAAGAAAAATGGCTGCCTTTAACGGATACCGGCGGCCTGGAAAGGAGAAACACAATGAAATTTGGTCTGTTAACAGCAATCTGCGAAGGGATGACCTTTGAGGAAGTCGTGGATTTCGCAGCGGCGAACAACCTGGAATGCCTGGAGGTGGCCTGCTGGCCGGCAGCGGGCGCGAAGAGACGCTACGCGGGTGTCAGCCACATCGACGCGGCCAATCTGACGCCGGAGAAGGCGAAGGAGATCAACGATCTGTGTGCGGCGAAGGGCGTGGAGATTTCCGCACTTGCCTACTATCCGAACACTCTGGATCCGGATCCGGAAAAGCGCAGCGCATATGTTTCCCATCTGCATTCCTTAATCGATGCCTCCGCGCTGCTGGGCGTCAACATGGTCACCACGTTTATCGGCCGTGTGACGAACAAAACCGTGAAGGAGAACCTGGAGATCGCCAAGGAAGTCTGGGCACCGCTTCTTTCGCATGCGGAGGAGAAGGGCGTGAAGATTGCCATCGAGAACTGCCCGATGTGGTTTACTGATGATGAGTGGCCCGGCGGACAGAATATCATGAGCACTCCCGCCAACTGGAGAAAGGTGTTCGAGGTTCTGGACAGCCCGAATCTGGGGATCAACTACGATCCGTCCCATTTTGTGTGGCAGCAGATTGACTATATCAAACCGATCTACGAGTTTAAGGACAAGATCTTCCATGTCCATTACAAGGATATCAAGCTCTATCCGCACAAGCTCGCGGATGTCGGCGTGATGGCGAACCCGCTGGAGTACATGAGCCCGAAGATTCCGGGACTCGGCGACATCGACTGGGGCAAGTTTGTGTCCGCGCTGACCGATATCGGATACAAGGGATATTCGGTCATCGAGGTGGAGGACAAGGCGTTCGAGGATTCGCTGGAGAGCGCAAAGAGGGCTGTGCTTCAGAGCGCGAAGTATTTAAGAAACTTTGTAAGCTAAGCTGTGGCGTAAGCGTACACAAAATGGCGTAAGACAACAGCTTACAGTGCGGGAGAGGAAACATGAAAGGATTTGCGTTTGGCGTTGACGTGGGCGGAACTACCGTGAAACTGGGACACTTTAAGACCACGGGCGAGCTGCTGCATGTGTGGGAGATCCCCACGAGAACCGAAGAAAAGGGAAAATATATTTTAGGCGATATCGCTGCTTCCATCAAAGAGGATATGGAAAAGGAAGGCCTTGCCGCTTCGGATGTGGAAGGAATCGGGATGGGTGTTCCGGGACCAATCCGGGAGGACGGCACCGTTTTGCAGTGCGTCAACTTAGGCTGGGGTATTTTTAACGTAGAAGATGAGCTTTCCGGTCTGACCGGCCTGAAGGTACGCGCCGGAAATGACGCCAATGTGGCGGCTTTAGGCGAAATGTGGCAGGGCGGCGGCAAAGGCTATAAGAATCTGGTCATGGTGACGCTGGGAACCGGCGTGGGCGGCGGCATCATCCTGAATGAGCATATTCTGCCGGGAGCCAACGGGGCTGCCGGAGAGATCGGCCATATTCCAATGGTGGAGGATGAGACGGAGTGCTGCGGCTGCGGAAAGAAGGGCTGCCTCGAACAGTATGCTTCGGCGAACGGCATTGTGCGCATGACAAAGAAGTACCTGGCGGCCAATCCGCAGGAGAAAACTTCCTTAACGGACAGCTGTACTTCGAAGGACATCTTTGACGCGGCGAAGGCCGGGGACGCGGTGGCGCTTAAGATGACCGATGATCTCGGGAAGATGCTCGGCAAGGCATTAGCATCCATCACCTGTGTCGTGAACCCGGAAGTGATCGTGATCGGCGGAGGCGTTTCGAAGGCCGGCGAATTTTTGCTGGATGTGATCAGGAAGCACTACGTACACTACGCGTTTCATGCGTCAGCACAGACACCGATGAAACTCGCGGAGCTTGGCAACAACGCGGGGATTTACGGCGGGGTCCGTCTGGTGCTTGAATAATTTAAGCAAGGAAACAAGAAAAAGGAGGAAATGAAAACATGAAAGCAAAGAAAGTACTTTCCTGCCTGCTGGCATCCGCGCTTGTGCTTGGAACCGGCACGATGGCGTTCGCAGAAGAAGGCGGGAAACACATCTACGTCCTGACGGCATCCGAGGATCACGGCTGGACCGGTTCGGTTGCCACCTTCGCCAAGGAGAAGGCAGCGGAAGTTACAGAAGAAGGCACCTACACCGCGGAAGTGATCACCTCTGCCAGCGCGGCGGATCAGATCACGCAGGTGGAAGATATCCTGGCCGGTGATACCAGCAACACGGCGATCGTGATTATGCCGCTGGATGATACCGTACAGTCTGCCATTCAGCAGATCGCGGACGCGGGCGTTCCCTATGTGGCGTTTGACCGTATCATTGACGCGGTTTCCAGCACGGCTGTTTCCAACGTAAAGGGCGACAACAGCGGCATCGGCGCCGGCAGCGCGGCCTACTTTGTCTCTCTTGGCATGCAGCCCGGCGATGCGGTTTATGTATATGAAGGGGACACCTCCTCTGTGACCACTCTTCGTGACAGCGGCTTTACCGATTACTTAACCGGAGCTGTGGAATTCGGCGGCGAGACGATCGCTGAGGATCTGAAGTGGAGCGAGGATGATCTGAAGAACATCACCTACTCCGGTGCCATGAACTGGAGCCGTTCCGACACCAAGACCTCCTTCGAATCTTTGATGGGCGATGCTTCCAACGCTGGAATCAAATGGTTCTACGCGGAGGATGACGAACTGGCCATGGGGATTCTGGAAGCCTTAAACGGCGGCGGCATTGATGACGCGACCAAGGAAGCGTTCTTAAGCAACGGCCCGGCCATGACCGGCTGCGGCGGACTGGATGAGTATTACGAAGTGCTGCGCGGGAATTCCTACGCGGACATTGCTTCCCAGTTCAGCGGCCTCTGCTCCGTTACCTACAGCCCGTCGATGATCCAGACGGCGATTCAGGATATGGTTGATTACTTAAACGGCGAAGAGGTTGTGCAGGATCACGTGATCGCCTGTGAGAACGTGACGGCTGAGAACGTAGACGAGTATCCGTCCTTCTAAGTATTTCGCGTAAGGTTTAAGGTGTGCGCAAAGCGCACGAAAAAAAGGTATGGTGGCGGCCATGGCGATGCTGTGGCCGTTTTCCATAACTGTAAGGTTTCTGTGTGCAGGCAGTTTTTCAATCACGTAGGGAGCGTAGGAAATGTTACTGGAAATGAAAAATATCGACAAATCGTTCAACGGTGTGCCGGTACTGAAAAAAGTGCAGCTCGAAGTGGATAAAGGCGAGGTTCACGCGCTCCTTGGCGAAAACGGCGCCGGAAAATCCACCCTGATGAATGTCCTCACGGGCGTTCATACACGCGACGGCGGCAGTGTGGTCTTTGACGGTCAGCCGCTGGAGCATATCACGATCAAGAAGTCGGAGGAACTGGGGATCGCCTTTGTTCACCAGGAACTGAACCTGTTCAACGACATGACTGTCTATGAGAACATCTTCTTAGGAAAGGAGATCGTGAATAAAGTCGGACGCTGCGACAAAAAAGAGATGATCCGGCGGGCGGGCGAACTGTTCGAAGAGCTGGATGTGAAAATCGATCCCACCGAGAAGGTGGAAAATTTAAAGACCAGTGAAAAACAGCTGCTGGAAATTTCCAAAGCGCTGTTTTTCAAGGCAAAACTTTTAATCTTAGATGAGCCGACGACGGCTTTGAACAACGATGAGATCGCCCATCTGTTTCAGATCATTAACAACCTGAAGAAGGGCGGGACCTCGTTTATCTTTATTTCCCATAAGATGCCGGAAATCTTTCAGATTTCGGACCGCTACACGGTCTTTCGAAACGGCGAGTACATCGCGTCGGGGAAGATCAAAGACATCACTCCGGAGGAGATCACAAAACTGATGGTGGGCAATACGGACTCCTTCCGCGATATCTATGAGAAACGCCCGATCGGCGATGTGATCTTAAAGCTGGAGAACTTTTCCGGCCCGGGCTTTGAAAAAATCAATCTCGACATCAGGCGCGGGCAGATCGTGGGGCTGACCGGCCTGCAGGGGGCGGGCAGTTCGGAGCTGATGCAGTGTATTTTCGGCATTACGCGTGCGCACGGCGGCAGCGTGGTCATGAAAGGGAAAAAGATCCCGTACCAGTCCACCCATAAAACGATGAAGGCCGGGATCGCGATGCTGCCGACAAACCGCAAGGAGAATTCGGTGATTCCCGATCTGAACCTGCTGGAGAACATGTATCTGGCTGAGCATACGCTTTCCGCCTGGAACTTCCCGATTCACAAAAAGGCGGAGATGAAAAAGTATGAGGACTACCGGGTGATGCTCAATATCAAGGCACAGGACAGCGGCGATTCGATCCTCTCCCTCTCCGGAGGCAATCAGCAGAAGGTATTTCTGGCCCGGTGGCTGAACACGGATGCCGATGTGCTGCTTTTGGACAACCCGACACAGGGGATCGACGTGGGCGCCAAGGCGGAGATTTACAAGCTGATTCAGCAGCTGGCAAAGGACGGGAAAACGATCCTCATCAATACGCTGGAGATTCCTGAGATACAGAAAATTGCCGATTACTGCGCTGTTTTCTATGAGGGCAGAATCGTGAAAATATTACAGCACGAGGAGATCGAGGAGCAGACGGTCATGCTTTATTCCACAAATGCCGCGAATGTCTGAGGAGGATGGGAAAATGACAACGAAAAAAAATTCACTGGCAAAGGTGCTGTCCCAGTACAGCTTTGTTTTGGTCTTTATTGCGATCTTTATTGTATATGCGATCACTTCTCACGGACTGACACTAAACGGCGTGATGAACATCTTCCGTCACTCGGCGGTGATCGGGATCATCGGCATTGGCATGGGTATGGTCTGCATCACCGGGGAGATCGATCTGTCCGTAGGTTCCATGCTGGCCTTAATCAGCGGTTTCGCGGTGGTGATTTTCAACATCACCGGGAGTATTTTCCTGACGCTGCTGTTCTGCCTGGGCTTCGGCGCTGTCTGCGGAGCGATCAACGGGGTGCTGGTCGGGTATGTGAAGATGCCGGCGTTTATCGTGACACTGGCTACCATGCTGATCTACCGCTCCTTTGCGCAGTATTTCTGCCAGGTCATCCCCAAGGAGTTATGCGGCGGGGGAAGTTCGGTATACCGTATGGTAAATACCCAAGAATCCTATCAGGCATTCTACAACTTCGGCAACGGCAAGATCGCCGTGCTGCCGATTGTGGGGCTGGTGCTGATTCTGGTGGTCATCATTTTTACCTATCTGATGACCAGCACCAAGTTCGGCAAAAAGGTATATGCCATCGGCAGCAACGAAAAGGGTGCCTCGATGAACGGCATTAATGTCAATCTGATGAAGACGGTTGTCTTTGTGATTACCGGTGTCCTGGTGGGCGTGAGCGCATTTTTGTGGATCGGCATGAATGCCTCTTCAGATCCGGCAACGACCGGCAAGAGCAACGAAATGTATGCCATCGCCTCGGCTGTGCTGGGAGGGATCAGCATGAGCGGCGGCCGCGGCAAAGTGCTGGGGATTCTTTTCGGTGCGATGTCCTATACGGTCATCGACAAGATCATCGTGGCTCTGAAGATGGATTCGCTGATCAACGACGCAATCAAGGGGATCATTCTGCTTGTGGTGATCTTAATTCAGCTGGCGGGTCCGAGACTGAAGGAGAAGTTCAGCCACTGACGTTCATCTGATGCAGAGTAACGATACAGGGCAGACGAAAGAGTGAAAACCGCCTGCCCCACAGGTTTTCAAAGATCTTCAGACGAAATCGGTGCGCTTTTACACTCTGATCAGGCACAGCAGCCAGCCGCCCGGCTGGCAGGAGGAAAGAGTTATGGAAAAGAAACTGAAAGTGGGCATTATCGGCTGCGGTATGATCACGAAAGTGCGGCATGCTCCGGAATATGATGAGAATCCAAACTGCGAGATCGCGGCCTTCTTTGACAAGGATGAGACGAGGGCTGCTGCTTTGGCAGATCAATACCACGCAAAGGTCTGCACCAGTATCGAGGAACTGCTCTCCATGGAGCTGGACGCGGTCAGCGTCTGTGTGGCCAACGCCATGCATGCGCAGATTACGATCCAGGCTTTAAACGCCGGAAAACATGTGCTTTGTGAAAAGCCGATGGCGGTGACGCTTTCGCAGTGTGAAGACATGGTGGAGGCAGCGAAGAAAAACGGGAAAGTGCTGATGATCGGGCATAACCAGCGGCTGGCGAAAGCCCACCAGGAAGCGCACCGATTGATTCAAGAGGGCGCGATCGGAAAGGTGCTTTCCTTTGAGACAAAGTTTGGCCATGGCGGACCGGAGGTCTGGACAGGCACCCCCAACACCTGGTTTTTCGATAAGAAACAGGCCGTGTTTGGGGCCATGGCGGATCTGGGGATCCATAAAACCGATCTGATTCATTATCTGATCGGGGAACCGATCACCAGCGTCCGCGCGATCTTAACGACACTGGATAAGCGGTACCCGGACGGCACATTGGTCAGCGTGGACGACAATGCCTTCTGTCTCTATCAGATGGACAGCGGGATTACGGGCATTATGCATGTGAGCTGGACGTTCTACGGCAATGAGAAGAATTCCGCGGTGATCTACGGGACGAAAGGAGTGATTCGCTGCTATGACGATGAGGAGAGTTCTCTGATTCTGGAGCAGCGGGACGGGGAAACGATCCGCTACAACCTGGAAAAGATCACGAAGAATACCGACCAGACGATGGGCAGCCGCACGAGTACCGGTGTTATCGATGAATTTGTGGACAGTATCTTAACCGGGCGGGAACCGATCAGCGGCGGGGAGGAATCCCTAAAAGCGATGCGGGTGATCTTTGCCGCCGAGGAGTCAGCGAATACCGGCAGAACCGTTCACGTACAGCAGGGATAACCATTTCGTAGGGAGGACTGCATGAGAGAAGAGGAAAAAATCCAGGCTGGAGTCCTTTTTTCCCCCGCCGATCCGGAACTGGCAAAGATAAAGCGGCGGACGCACGATCTGAATACCCAGTACAACGCGACGATGGAAGGGGAGACAGAAAAACGCACCGACCTGATCCGCCGGATCGTCGGGAGTATCGGGGAGCGGTTTTTCCTGCAGGGACCGATTTTTTTCCATTATGGAACACATACCTCGATCGGGGATGATTTTTTCGCCAACTTTCATTTAACGATCCAGGACGATGCGTTTGTGCGAATCGGGGATCGCTGCAATTTCGGCCCCAACGTGACGATTGTGACGCCGTGTCATCCGATGCTGCCGGGGGAACGGCGGGCACTTTTGGATGCCGAGGGCAGGGAATGCAGGCTTTGTTACGCGAAACCGGTGGTGATCGGCAGTGACTGCTGGCTGGGAGCCAACGTTGTGGTCTGTCCGGGAGTGACCATCGGGGACGGGTGTGTGATCGGAGCCGGAAGCGTTGTCACACGCGATGTGCCGCCGATGAGTTTTGCCGGCGGGAATCCCTGCCGTGTGATTCGTACACTCTCAGAGGCGGACAGTCTGGTTCATCACCCGGAGATTCTGGATGGCTATCGGGTAATCTAGGAACAGCTGGAGGAAGGAAACGACAGATGAAAATAACGCGAGGGCAGCCGCTTCTTTTCCGGAACGAAATGAGTAATCCGGATCATCCGGCGCACCTTCGCGATTATTTATTGCAGCATGTTCACAAGCTTTTTAAACTTAGGAGGAGAAGGAATGAGAAAAAAATGGCTGGCTGTGATGCTTGGCGCCGCGGGTGTGCTGACGGTGATGGGTATGACGGCATTCGCCGGGGAGTTGTCTGTGGGGGATACCAGTGTGGAGGCTGTCTCCGCACAGGTCGATGGAACTGTTTATGAGGGCGCTCTTTCTACGGGAGCGACGTACTTTGCCTACATCCCGGATAATGAGGATTACGGGAACCGTGCGACATCCAGTCCGATGCTGATGGTTTACGGAGACGGAGCCTATACGGCGGAGAGCGCCAAGGAGACGGTGATTTCTTCCGGTTTGGCCGAGATTGCTGATCACGAGCATGCGCCGGTGATTCTGGTCAATCCGCTCGGGGATGCCTGGAGTGCGGAAGATCAGGGATCCTATATGGCGGTGAAGAGCCTGTTTTCCGATGATACCGGGAACGGGTATGACAAGTACAATCAGGAAGGAAATGAGGGACTCAGCGCAGCGACGACGGGGGAAGACGGTTCGGAGGTTCCCGGCGCTTATCCCGGTACCTGCACCAGAATGTATGTCTTCGCGGAAGGAGCGGGTGCAAACTTCGCCTATGAAAATCTTGCCCAGGGAATTTTTGATGTCGGGCAGTATGCCGGAAATGCTGTGTGGAAACCGGTCGGCATGTTCCTGTTAAACGCGGACAGTGAGACGGCGGTGGACCTTAAAGGAGTTACGGCGGAAGAGTATGCGGCTCTGGAAAATGATGCCGCCCGCGCGGTTCCGGCGGTGCTCGTGAATGCCTCGCAGACAGTGGCGGACGCGTTCGCGGCGCTGGATACCGAGGAGCAGCTAAAGCAGGTGGAAAGCGATGCCCAGACATTGTCCGAGGCACATGATGTGCTGCTGGAGGCCTATGATTCCGTGCTTGAACACAGCATGACGCGCGACATGGGCGAGGGCGTGAGTCTGCTTCCTCTGCACAGCGCTTCTCAGCTGGGGCTGATTGAAACGAGAGAAGCCTTTACGTCCGAAAACGGAACGGAAGTCCGCTACTACCAGTATCTGCCGGAAGAGTATGAAACGTTCGAGGAGGGGACTCTCCCGCTTGTTCTGGGCTTCCATGGCAGCGGCAATACCGCGGAAATGTTTGTGTGGTCATCCGGCTGGGCGGAAGTCGCGAAGGATAACGATTTCATGCTTGTCTCCGTGGATCAGCATGTGAGCCTGCAGACCGATGAAAACTTAGGGATCATTGTGGAGATCTTAAAATCGCTGGAAGAGAAGTATCCGGTGATCGATACCACCCGTGTGTATGCCACTGGCTTTTCCATGGGCAGCTTCATGACGGGACTGTTGGGTGCCAACTATGATGATCTCTTTGCGGCGATCGCTCCGATCAATCTGATTTCCATTCCGGAGATCGCGCATGGATATATTCTTCCGACTTTCTATAACGGCGGAGAGGAATCCCACTTCAACATGCCGTTCATGAACGAGGGAGCGATGGCGGAAGTGCCGACCACGAATACAGACGCCAGAGCAACGATCCTGAACCTGTTGGTGAACAACAAGGTGATGACGCAGGAAGAGGCAGATGCCTATGAATGGCCGGAGCTTACCGAGGACTTCATTCCGGCGTTTGCTGAGGGCGATTCGCGCTACGGCATTGAGGCGGACGAGGTGGAGACGGTTGAGTGCCCGATGTATTACAACGTGAAAGAAACCATCCGCCGTTACAACAGCGAAGACGGGAACTGCTACACGGTACTGTCTTCTACATCCTATGCAGGACATGAGCCGATCTGGACCGTTTCGGAGAATTCCTGGAAGTTCTTAAGCCAGTTCGCCAGAAATGAGGACGGTTCCCTGACGGTTACCCCGGCGGAATAAGATAAGTTAAGCCGGTGAACGTCAAAGAGGCCGTATTCTGCTGAAGAACCATAAACGAACAGATTGACAGAGAATGGAGGGAAGCCCTTTGCGTACGGAAACTGCTGTGCGCGAAGGGCCTCTTTTTGTATAATGGATGTGCCTGTTTTAGGTACTTCCATGTGCGGATAGAGCGGCTGTACGAAGTTTGCGGCTTTATAAACTTTCCAACATCATGTAATGTCAGTAATCATACAAAGGTATTCCTATTGAACATTCACGCAAACTGTGTTATACTGCAGACAGTATTCATACTGACTGACAAGGAGAACGAAATGGCAATCTACAGGGATGTCATCGTAAAAATCCCGGAGGGAGCCTATACGGCAAAGGACGGATCCGTCTTCGTAAAAGATCGAAACGAATATAATCCAGAGAAGAGATACAATGAAGTAAGGCATACGATTATCGGAAGATCCATTGGAAACGGCCAAATGTATCCCAACCATAACTTTCGGTTCCGCTATCCTGCTTTATTTGAGCAGGCAACCGGTTTAAAACCCGCGATACGATATAAGAGAATCGGATTCTTTGCAGCTGTTCTTTCCCTGACTGAAAAAAACGGGTTATATGAGGCACTGGTTTCTGCTTATGGCGCTGAGAATGCGAACAGGCTTCTCGATTTTTCCATATACGCGCTTCTTTTCCCTGCCTGCGCTGCCGAAGAGTTTTCTGATAGGATGGAAGATCAGCTGCTTTTTTCCTCTCCTGCCAGGAACTCGTCCGGATCATTCGATTTCGTAAGCCTTAGGATAACAAAGGATGAGACGTGCAGCTTTCGGAAGCTGTGGACGAATAGATGCAGGGAACGGGGCACGAAGGAAGTCTGGATTGCAGCTGACGGATTAAACGACCGGGATGCTTTAGGAGCGGGCGCGGACGAATCAGGGAATGCGAACTCCTCTGACAGAAAGGGCAGAGTCTGGTATCTTTGCGCTGTGGACAGCAGAAATGGAGCCCCGGTCTCGTTTGCTGCCTGCCGGGAAGAGAGGGGAGTCAGCCTGGAAGTCCTTCAGATGGCCAAATGGCTGAACACCTTTGACATCAAAGTAAAGGGTGTGATTGTAAACTCCTGCTTATCCGCGGCTGATGTGCTGGAGTCTTTTGCGTTGAACAGGATACCCTTTGTGGCGCTTTTACAGGAGGAATCTAACGCACACGAACGGATGGTGAAAGAGTATGGCGCCAAAATCGATATGAATTATCGGTACATGCTCAGAAAATATACGCAGCATGAGATAGAGGAAAACGAACTGAAGCCTCGGGACTGTGCATTGTTTGGCATAGAAAGTCTCAAGAAGATCCAGCTTTTTCCTCCCTGTTCCTTTCAGGCTTACGCGTATCTGATCCGTGACGCCAGGGAAGCCATGAAGCAGACAAATGCATGGTTTCGAAACGTGACGAATGCGGCAAGGAGGATTCAGGGCCTGCTTCATAAGGGGGAGGAAGTGTTCATCCCGAAGGAATATGAAAGCTGCCTGTCCATCGAAGAGGAGTCCGGAGAGAAATATGTAGAGGTAGATGAAGAGAACGTTCAGAAGAGAGGGAAGCTGAAAGGTTTCGTTACGCTTGCTTCTTCAGAGAAAATGACAGCTTTAAGCATATATGAAATTTTTTCAATGGGAATAGGTTTCTTTGAACAGTTGTCGGTGATAAAGCGTCAGATGGGCTTCAAAAGTGAGGGTACAGCATATCCTGAGAAAATACAGACGGAGCTTATACTGTCCTTCGTCTGCGCGATTCTGAAACAGGAACTTATGAAGGCAGGAGAGAAAGCTGAACTTTCTGCGGACAAAATCATCCAGGAAATCAATCAGGTTCTGATGCAGCAGGATGAAAAAGATCGGTATGCCGTCTGTCATACGGAAAATCAAAGGCAGATCTTTCTCCTTAACGCCTGCGGAGTAAGACCAGAGAATTTGGAACGAATCGCGGAAGAAGAGAATAAGAGGATGGGGGAGGTTACACCGGATCCGATCCGCCGCTTTCCTGTGCCGGATGAGAAACCAAACAGCCGCAGAGGTCCGGGAAGACCAAAAGGATCCAAAAACCGGATACCGAAAACAACGGAGAGCACAGGAAAAGAAAAAAGAAAGCCTGGAAGGCCTCCCGGGGCGAAGAATAAGAAAACTCTGGAAAGGGAAGCCTTGGAGAAAGAAGCGCGGACTAGTAAGGTCTTAAGCGGAGAGTAAATCCTGCCGCTAAAGAAATGCCAAAGACTCCCGCACCAACGGATAAGAGCCTGGGTTTTCCAACAGCAGAACATTTGTTTTAACAAAATTTTTAAGATTAAGATAAGCAGGGTAAGAGATGGAAGAAAAGAGATTTACCGAGGGGAAAATTGTTGCGCCGTTAATCCGGTTTGTATTTCCGATCCTATTTGCCATGCTGATCCAGTCGCTGTACGGGGCGGTGGATCTTCTGATTGTCGGGCAGTTTTCTGATTCCGCGAATATCTCCGCGGTATCGGTCGGCTCACAGATCATGCACACGATTACTGTGGTGATTACGGAACTTGCCGTCGGCACTACCGTGCTGCTGGGGCAGTATATCGGGCAGGGCAATCAGAAGCAGTGCGGGGAAGTCGTGGGAGCGACGGTCTTTACGTTCGCGTTTCTTGGTGCTGCCGTGGCGGTGGTTATGCAGTTTCTAGCTTCCCCGGTATCTGCGGTGATGAACGCGCCAGCGGAGGCCTTTGCGCAGACCGTATCCTACATCCGCATCTGCTGCGCCGGTGCGGTCTTTATCGTCGCCTACAACATCTTAGGCAGCATTTTCAGGGGAATCGGGGATGCCAAGATGCCTCTGGTTACTGTGCTGATCGCCGCGGTTTTCAATGTCTTCGGCGATCTACTTTTTGTGGCCGGATTTCACATGGGAGCCGCGGGAGCGGCCATCGCTACGGTTCTCGCGCAGGCGCTCAGCGTGGTGCTCTCCTTTCTGATCATTAAAAAGCGGGGCCTGCCGTTTTCCTTTTCCCTGTCTGATATCGGCTTTCACAAAAGGACCACCGGCAAAATCCTGCGGCTGGGCGCTCCGCTTGCCCTGCAGGACTTCCTGGTATCCGCCAGTTTCCTGATCATCATGGCGATTGTCAACAAGCTGGGAGTGGTTGCCTCGGCGGGCATCGGAGTTGCGGAAAAGCTTTGCGGGTTCATTATGCTGCTGCCGTCTTCCTTCTCCCAGGCGATGTCCTCTTTCGTCGCCCAGAATTACGGCGCCGGAAAGATGCAGCGGGCGGAGAAGGCTTTAATCTGCGGAATTGGGATCTCTTTAGTCTGTGATCTCGTCCTCGCGTATCTGGGCTTCTTCCACGGAATCGCTTTAAGCAGCATTTTTTCCAGCAGCCGGGAAGTATGCGAAGCCTCCGCGGAGTATCTGAAAGCCTATGCGATCGACTGCCTGCTGACGGCCTTCCTGTTTTGTTTTATCGGCTTTTTCAACGGATGTTCCCGCACGACGTTTGTCATGCTGCAGGGCATTCTAAGCGCCTTCGGTGTGCGGGTTCCCTTATCGCTGCTGTTTAGCCGCATCCAGCCGGTATCCATCTTCCGGATCGGTCTCGCGACACCCTGTTCCTCCCTGGTACAGATCGTGCTGTGTTTCCTGTACTATTTCCATTTTCGAAGGCAGTGGAAGGAATCAAAAGTCCAGGCGGGGTAAGGGGGCTTTAGGAAACCGGTGAATGATCCTGGCTGCAGACTAAGATCCGCTTTACAGGATTTGAACCATGCGACAAAAGGACTCTTCATGCACGTAAAAAAACATCCCTTCGCAAAAACCCATCCGGCCGAATCGATGCCAGATGGGTTTCTTTTTTTGCTGCGTTACGTTCCCTTATCCTTTCAGCCGTTTGCCTGTATGGAGCGTAAGGAGGATGTCCGGTTTGTCAGCGGATGTCATAGACGCTGCGGGCGCGGACAAAAGCAGGTGTTCCGCGTAAGATCTTCACATGCCTTTCTTCGGCGTTTAAATCAAAGTAGTTATCCTCAAAAAGCACATCCGGTCCGCACTGCAGTTCCACGCTGCGGGCATAGCCTTCGGCGGATACGACCACGGTATCCCTATCCAGGCGCACGGTAAGGCGCGGATCTTGAAAATGAAAGTGCTTCGGAGCACAAAAGAGCACACTCCCGGAACTTAAGGTGGCTTGCGAAGAGTCGCTTAAGGAGTAGGCAAAGTAAGTGTCATAGGTATCAAAGTCGGAGAAATCCATCTCGTCAAGCCAGAGAGCGCTCAGGGCCGGTACGGTGACATTGACAGAGCCCTCCTGCAAAATGGCAGCATTGCTGTGGCGCAGCGACCAGTGCACAGTGCCGGAAAACGTCTGCCTGGTCTCGTTGCTTACGTTTAGCCTTGCGGATTTTTTCAGCGCGAACGGTTCCGCGTTGACATTGGTATTCTGAGAGAGAATGCCTTCCTCGTGACAGGAAAGAAGCACCGGAGCGAAGAAGCGTTTCGCATAGTAGTGAAGCGCTTTCCACCGTCCATAGTAATCGATGCTGGACCAGCTGGCGACCGGCCAGCAGTCGTTGAGCTGCCAGATCACCGCTCCCATGCAGCGCCCGCGGTTGCGCCTCCAGTGCTCCACTCCGTACTGCATGGCCTGTGCCTGCAGAAGCTGGGATGCGTAGACGAGCGTGTCCAGATCATGCGGATAGAGGTACATCTGGGAGAGATAGGAGACAATGAGTCCGTTGGCGGAAGCGTTGCGCTGATGCTTCTCCATGACATAAGAGAATGCGTTGCGGTCTTCCGGGAGCGTAAAGCGTTCGATGGTGTCCATGCAGGGGAAGGACTGGAAACCAAATTCCGAGACATAGCGGAAATAGTGGTTCCGGTAATCCGTGAACGGTTTCCTTCCGTGCCAGACATCCCAGTAGTGGACATCTCCCCGGTTGGGATCCTGCGGAGCGTCGAAAGATCCGCCGCTGCTGGGACTCGCGGGCCAGTAGAAGGCCTGCGGATCTTCCTTTTTTACAATCCGCGGCAGAATGTACTCATACATCTTGATGTAATCGGCTTTCTGGCGGCAGCTGGAAACCCATTCGCCCTGGGCGACAAACTGTTCCATCTCATTGTTGCCGCACCAGAGAGCGAGGGACGCGTGGTGGCGCAGCCGACGCACGTTGTCCACGGCTTCCGCCGTGATGTTGGCCTCAAATTCCTCGGTCAGGTTGTACACGGCGCAGGCGAACATGAAATCCTGCCAGACTAAAAGTCCCAGCTCATCGCAGATATCATAAAAGAAGTCATCAGGGTAATAACCGCCTCCCCAGACACGGATGCAGTTAAAATTGGCGGATTTTGCATCCTCTAAAAGCCGTCTGGTCCGCTCCGGCGTTACCCGGGCAAGCAGATTGTCCTCTGGAATGTAATCCGCGCCCATGGCGAAGAGATCCACGCCGTTGACGCAGTGACTGAAGGATTCGCCCCATTCATCCTGGCGGCGGCTGACTGTCATCGTGCGCAGGCCGATGCGTCTTTGCCAGACATCCAGGATCTGGCCGTCTTTCAGAAGTTCCGCGCAAACCTCATAAAGCGGCTGTCCTCCCATCCCGGCAGGCCACCAAAGCTTTGGATGCTCGATCACGATATGGCAGGACTGGCCTTCTCCCTTAAAAACTTCTCCGTCCGGAGCAGTCAGCGTAAGCCGTACCTGCACAGTTTCCCCCAGGATCTGCTCCACGGTAGTGGAGATTTCCAGTTCGACAGTTCCGTCATGATGGTGCTGCAGGATCAATACATCCCGAATGCGGGCACAGGTAATGCCGATCAGAGAGATGTCCCGCCAGATCCCGGCATCAGGAAGACGAGGCCCCCAGTCCCAGCCGAACATGCAGTGCGCCTTGCGCAGAAGCGGAAATCCGGTCATGGCATCGGAAGAGCCGTCCGCCCGGGAATTGGCATACGCCCCGCGGATAAAACGGGTAGGGGAGGAGAAACAGATTTCAATCTCATTTTCGCCGGGGTGCAGAAACTCCCTGACAAAAAATTCCCAGGTGCGGTGCATGTTATCGGCATGGCCGACTGACTGCCCGTTGATGGAGATCTCTGCCAGAGTATCCAGGCCTTCACAGCGCAGAAGTACCGCGTTGGAGTTTAACAACGCCTCCTCCACGAAAAAGGTGCGTTGAAAGTGAAAGTCGTGCTCCATGAGCTTCAGAGCGTCTTCTTCGTTGTCGCGGTAGAAAGGATCGGGGATGAGGCCGGCATTTAAAAGGTCATGGTAGACGGAGCCGGGGACGGATGCGGGTACGCTTGGAAAACCGCTTTCCGGCACAGTAAGAGTCCAGGCTCCGTTTAGGGACAGTGTCTTCATGGATCTAACCTCCTTCGAATTCCTTAGGATGTACCTTCATTATAGGGGAGGGATACGGCCGCTGTCAATTGGGTCCCGCCGTCCGCGGAAGAGTAAAATTTTGACCAATTCCGGCGCATTCTTTTGTGCAAAACGCCAAATCTCACATGGATTGTTTTCCATTTGAGTCTTCATGTTGACACAATTTTGAAGAAAATATATAATATCCTTGGGAAGGGGAAGCTTCACACTTTAAAGCAGTGATGTCCCCATTTCTGGAGAAAGCGGGAGGACTTTAGCGGCGGTTTTGGGCTGAGAGGGTTCTTTCACCGGTATCCGTGTTTTGTCCCGAAAGGGGGAGTTCCCCTTTTTACGGGGGTGCTGTCTGCCCCCGGAAAACTTTGTAACCCGTTTTGCATTTCAGGCTGGGAAAAGCCTGACAAATGGAAAGGAGGATTTACAGGTAATGAAGAAACTGAAAAAAATCACCGCGCTGCTGATTGCCGGCATCATGGCTTTTAGCAGTGTCGCAGTGGCAGAAGAGGCGGAGCAGGTGACCTCGCTTCCCCGGGAAGAGACCCTTTATTTCGCGGGCCAGCAGTGGGGCGCTGTCACCTCCTGGAACCCGGTTGGCGCGAACCAGAACAACGCGATGGCTTTGTCCGCAGGCGCCGGCTGGCGTGAGGTTATGTATGAGTCGCTGTATATGTGGAACGTGCTGGACGGCAAGCTTTATGGCCTGTTAGCCAACGATGACTATGCCTGGAACGAGGATATGACGTCTCTGACGTTCACGATCAAGGATGCGGCCAAGTGGTCCGACGGCACTCCGGTGACCG
>CAZXSN010000047.1:0-21819 GCA_964643295.1 uncultured Lachnospiraceae bacterium | reverse complement strand
AAGGGAACCGCCGGAATTCCGCCTTGATTATAAAGGTTGACAAGGTACCAGTTGGTTCTCGCGAAGGAGATTTTCACGGGGGAAGGCTCCTCTTCTTTCAAAGTCAGAATCAGGGAGTCCCCGGAAATTTCCGTCTCATAAGAAACCTCTTCCTCCTCCGATGTCACCTGCAGAGCCTCTACGGTTTCCCCTTTCAGCTGCAGGCCTCCCTGCGCATTGGCGAATGTTAAGGTGATCCGGTTTGCCTCCCTCCTGGTCTTAAGAAGCATCGGCGCATCGCAGAGAAGGTCCTTTCCGTACACATGCCCCAGTGCCAGAAGCGCTAAACGTTCTCCGACGACTTTCTTGTCCTTTGGGTGAATATCAAACTCTTCCCCGCTGTCGGAAATCGAACACAAAAAGGTGTTGGCAACCTTTTTGCTCACAGCCTCCTGACATTTGCGGATCGTCGGGTAATCCTTTGCCTGCACCTGAAGCCAGGAACGAAATCCCGGAAGCTGCACGAACAGAAACGGCAGGGTATCGTCTCCCCAGAGCGCCCTCCAGTCAGCGATCAGCGCAGAGAACATATCCTCGTACAGCCACTGGCAGTCCAGATCGTCATCGCTTTCTCCCTGATACCAGAGAAAGCCCCGGATCCCAAAAGGCGCGATCGTTTTCACCATATGCTCATAGAGGGTTCCCGGAATGGCCTGGGGCATCAGTGCGTTCGGATCGTATGCCGCATCCAGGACGGGAAGCCCCAGTTTTGCGAAAAACGCCCCCACTTCCTCCAGGGAGGGAGTCTTCGGCATGATAAAGTCGCTGAAGGGATCCCAGAGATTTCCCCGGTTGTTCATGGGATTCAATTTCTGGGCCGCCCAAAACTCGTTTAAATCCAGTTTCGACACCTTTTCCCGATAAGCGTCCATCCAGGGTTTTCCTGTGCGCTCCACACTTTCGGGTTTCATCCACACAGCGGAAGGAGTGCCTCCCCAGTTGCAGCCGATGATGCCCACCGGAACATGTAGCTCCTGTGAGATCTTCTTCTGAAAGTAGTAGGCGGGAGCGGAAAAGTGCTCGATATCCTCCGGTGTCGCCTTCCTCCAGATGCCCATCTGACTGTAGTCAAAATCAGATAGCTGTCCGTCATAGCAGACCTCCGGCACATCGAAGAAGCGAAGATTCGCATTCTCACAGCCGGGTTTCTCCTCGCTTAGATGCTTTTCGTAGCGCATCTGAAATTCCATGTTGGACTGTCCGCCTGCCACCCAGACTTCCCCGATGGCGACATCAGTAAAGACAATCGTTCCTTCCCCGCCAGAGATGGTCAGTGTCTCTGCCTGGGAAGTAGGCATGGCGGGTAAGATCACCTTCCAGTTTCCTTCCCCGTCCGCCTGGGAGACGCATTCTTCCCCTTTCAGGGAAACCTTCACTGTCTGATCCGGGTCCGCCTTCCCCCAGATCACAGCCGGCTTTTCCCGCTGAAAGATCATGCCGGATTGAAAGATCGGCGCTGTCTGTAACATTTTTCTCTCTCCTTTCCAGTCGTTCCCGGCCCCCGGTCAGGCGAAAAGGGATCTTTTCCGGGCTGTTCCCTTTCCGCATACGATACCCCTTCGCGCTTTCTTCCCCGCAGACTTTCGATTCTGAGGTTCCCTGTACCGTTTTTGCAGGCCTTGGAACGAATTTTTGCTCTTTTCATTTTGTGATCTTTTATGTATAATACAAGGTGGTGCTTACGTATCGGGCGCTGCGTACAGGAAAGCAAAACCCGGCCTGCGAAACGATCATACGCACCGGCCGCAAAGAGCCCGGCGAAAAGAACAGTTTATCCTCGCTGCAGTATATCATGAGACACTTTTTCTGTCTATCCATAAGGGCAGAAAAAAGCGTTCTCTCATCCAAACAGGGCTTCTCTTTTCTTTGATGAGTCTGAAAAGTCGGCCAGACCCTGACGGATGCGTTCTTTGCGGGCGGATTCTTACACAGGAAAACCTTTTTGGGGGAGGGAGTCTATGAAAATCGGCATGATGGAGCTGCTGGTCATCTTCATTGTGGCCCTGCTTGTCATCGGACCGGACAAGCTCCCGATTTACGCGAAGAAACTGGGGCGGTCTCTCGCGCAGTTTCGAAAATTTACCGAGGAAGCCACGAAGGATATCGAGGACAACATCGTGGAGCCTCTCGAGGAGGCGAAGCGCCCGATCGAGGAGGCCATAGAGCCGGTGCAGGAACTTTCCAAAGACGTCCGCAAAGAGGTGGACGGTCTCAAGAAATCTTTCAGTGACATCGGCAGACAAAAGGAGCCCGAAACAAAGCAGGGGGATGAAAAAGGAGCCGCGAAAGAGGCTTTCCCGGACGCAAAACCGGACAATGCTCCAACCCCCGGTACGGATGCGGAAATAGATGCCGCGGCTGATCCCGCGGAGGATTCACCAAACGCTGCCGTGAATGATCCGGCGGAAACGAACGGGGAGGATCAGGCGCCGGCAGACAAGCCTGCTGACAATGGCGGGGCCTCCTAGAAGATAAATGTTTCCCTGCGGGCAGCTTTGCCATCTGCCCCGGGATCTGCATGAAACAATCACGAAAAGGCCGTACCCCTTTCGAATCAGAACGCAACCGGCACTCTCATGGATACCCCATGACGGGTGTCTTTTTGAAAGGCCATGGCCGCCTTATATAAGGGAGGGATTTCTCTATGAAACTGGGCACTACGGAGTTACTGATCATCTTTGCGGTGATCCTGCTTTTATTTGGACCGACACAGCTGCCCAAACTGACCAGAATGTTCGGCAAGAGCATCAAGAGTTTCCGGGACGGCATGTCGGAAGAGACCAAAGAAGAGAAGGATTCTGATGCGAAGAAAGAATGATGAGGAGAAAAAAGAAAAATAAGAACGGGGAGATGCCCCTGTCCGGACATCTGCGGGAAATGAGAAACCGCCTGCTGGTCTGTCTGATCTGTCTGGCCGTCTGCACTCTGATCGGCTTAAACTTTGCGCCGCGGCTGGTAGAGGTGCTGACGGATATCGGTCGGACTTACGGTTACCGGTTTGTCTATCTCGCGCCGCAGGAACTTCTTCTGCAGTATTTTTCCGTGGCCTTTTTATCCGCGCTGTGCGTAACGTTTCCAGTCATCCTCTATGAGATCTGGGCGTTTGTCCAGCCGGGCCTTAAGAAAAATGAAAACCTGCTGTTTTCCCTGGCCATGATTTTCGGTCTGCTGTTTTTTCTCCTTGGCGTGGCGTTCGCCTATAAGGTAATGCTCCCGTTCATGCTCTACTTTCTGATCCATCTGGGAGAGGGAACCGGCATTACCGCAAGCATCAGCGTGAAGAATTATCTTTCGTTCCTGCTGACGGTACTGGTGATCTTCGGCATCGTTTTTGAGCTGCCGGTTGTCACCGTACTGCTTACGCAGATGGGACTTTTAAAGATCGACTGGATGAAGAAGGGACGCCGCATTGTCATCGTCCTGATCTTCATAATCGCCGCCGTCATCACACCGCCTGACGTGGTCTCGCAGATCATGGTGGCAGTTCCCATGCTCGCGCTGTATGAATTGAGCATCCTGCTGTGCTCGCTTCTTCTTAAGCTGCGGACAAAACGCAAAAAACACACGTAACCGCCTTCCTCTGCGCATATCCTGCCGGAAATGTTTCGCAGGAAGGTCTCTTGGAAAGTAAACCGGAAGCGGCAAATCTGCCGCAAATACCTTTTGTTCATTCTATCACATGCTGCCAGCCAGCATAGAAAGGAAATAAAAATGGAGAAAGGATCAATTTCACGCAGAACCTTTGTCAAGGGTCTTGCAGCCGGAGCGGCAGGCATTGCGGGGCTGGGTCTTCTGCAGGCCGGGGAGTACAAGCTCTCCGAAGTGCTCGCCAAAGGCAGCAGTCACGAGAAACCGGAAGTCGCGCCGGGTGCGTCAAGCGGCTTAACCTTCACCCCCGGCACTTACACCGCCTCTGCTCCCGGTATCAGCAGTGATGTCACCGTCACCTGTACCTTTGATGAGACAACGATGACCGATCTTACGATCGATGTCTCCGGCGAAACCCCGGAGATCGGCGGCGCCATCGGCGAGGAGATGAGAGAGAAAATCCTCACGGCGCAGTCCTGTGACGTAGACGGCGTATCCGGGGCCACGATCACCTCGGATGCGATCAAAACGGCTGTCGCGGACTGCATGTCCCAGGCTTCCGGCACGACGATCACCGTCGGCGGCGGGGATGATTCCGCCGCCTCCTCAGACTGGCTGGGCACCGCTCCGGAGATTGCCGACGCGGATATCACGGAAGAACTGGAAACGGAAGTGCTTGTCGTAGGCTGCGGCACCGGCGGATGGATTGCCGCCATGACAGCCGCTGAGGCGGGCGCGAAGGTTCTCGTCGTGGAAAAGCGCGAGACACCGACCGGCATCCGCGAAGATATCGGTGCGATTGATTCGAAGCTCCAGCAGGCGAGTTTCGATAAATTTCCGGAATTTAAAATCGACAAGATGGAGGCACTGCAGGAGATCGTGCGCTACGGCAGCGGCTACGTGGATTCCGATCTGATCAAGGTCTGGATCAACGAATCGGCGGAACTGGTTGACTGGCTGAACGACCTTTTTGACGCGGACGGCACTTTTTACCTGGAGTTTGAAGGCGGTGTCGGAAATGTAAACGATCCGGGCCGCGACAAAGCCTACGCGACCGGCCACTCTCCCCACCCCACCGGAAAAGGAGCGGAGGATGCCACGATCAATTCGGTCTTCCAGAAAGTCTGCGATGAACACGGCGTGGAATGGAAACTCTCCACCGCCCTGGTGAAACTTTTACAGGATGAAAGCGGCAAAGTGACCGGCATCATCGCCCAGGACCAGAACGACAATCATTACGTGAAAGTAACCGCCAGCAAGGGAGTTTTGCTGACTACCGGCGGCTATGCGACCAATACCGACATGATGCTGGCCTTACAGCCGATGACCATGGACATGAAAATCAATATCCCGGCGGGTTCCACCTGCGACGGCTCCGGAATCAAGGCCATGCTCTGGGCGGGTGCCGCCATTGATCCCACCCACGCGTCGATGATGTTTAACCGCGCCTGCTGTCTGCCCAGCGAAACCGCCGGGTACAAGACGAACGGCAAGTTTTTCTGGTTCGGAGAACAGCCGTTTTTGAAGGTCAACCTGAACGGGAAGCGGTTCTGCAACGAATCCGGCCCCTATGAGTTCATGCTGCACTCCATGTACATGCAGCCTGCCCATACTTACTGTGATATCTTTGATTCCAACAGCAAAAAGTACGCGGAACAGTTTGATGAAGTCGGCTGCTGCCGCCTGTTTCCGTTCCCCAACGGAGCGCAGAGCAACCGCGACTTCGATTCGGTATGGGCACAGATGACCACCGACTACGTGGACGAGGGCTACGTAATCAAAGCGGACACGCTGGAAGAACTGGCCGAGGGACTGGGACTGCCGGTCGAAGAGTTTACAGCGACGGTTGAACGGTACAACGAACTGTGCAAAAAGGGTGAGGACGAGGACTACGGCAAGGAAGCGCACCGCTTAACGCCGGTGGATACCGCTCCCTTCTATGGTGCCCGCGTCGGCGCCTGGCATTTAACCACCTTAAACGGCTGCCGCATCAACACCGACATGCAGGTGCTGGATACCGACGGCAATCCGATCGAGGGACTGTATGCTTCCGGCGACTGCACCGGCGGCTTCTTTGCCACCACGTACCCAAACCTGTTTACCGGTCTGGCCTGCGGACGCACGATGACGTTTGCCCGCCACGCAGCAAAACTGCTGGCTGCGAAGTAGAGGGAGGTCTTTCATGAGCAAAGTGAAAACATTCCGGGGAGGCATACACCCAAACGGGCACAAGGACTTAACCCGCGAAACCGCCGTAGAGCCGTATCTGCCCAAGGGGGAAATGGTCTTTCCTATCAACCAGCATATCGGCAAACCGGCAAAACCTGTTGTACAAAAAGGTGATAAGGTTCTCGCGGGACAGCTCCTCGCCGAGGCGGACGGCTTCGTCTCCGCCAATATCGTAAGTTCCTGCTCGGGCACCGTCAAGGCGATCGAGGAGCGGCGGACGATCTCCGGCGCCAAAGCCACCTGTATCGTCATCGACAATGACGGCGCCTTCACCAACGCCCCCGGTGTCGGGGAAAAAGTCTCCGATGATCTGGTCTCCGACAAGGATATCTTAGACGCGATCAAAGCGGCAGGAATTATCGGCATGGGCGGGGCGGGATTTCCCACACACGTGAAGCTAAGCCCCCGCGATCCCGAGGCCATCGACTTCGTCATCGCCAACGGCTGCGAATGCGAGCCTTTCATCACCTGCGACGACCAGCTGATGCAGGATGAGAACCGCGGCATCTTCGAAGGGATCCGCCTGCTTTTGCAGCTCTTCCCGAACGCCGAGGGAATCATCGCCATAGAGGACAACAAACCGGAAGCCATCAAGGCCATGGAAGCGGTCTGCGCCGGTGAAAACCATATCCGGGTTCAGCCGGTGAAGGCAAAGTACCCGCAGGGAGGTGAGCGCAACCTAATCTCCGTGATCTCCGGACGGGACCTTAAATTCGGGCAGCTTCCGGCGGATGTCGGCTGCATCGTCAGCAACATCGGGACGCTCAATGCGATCTACCGGGCGGTGCACTATTCCGAACCGCTGATGGAGCGCTACTTTACCGTCTCCGGGGACGCGATCGCAAGCCCGCGCACAATGTCCGTGCGAATCGGCACCTCCTGTGCCGAGCTGATCGAGGCGGCGGGAGGCATCAAACCGGGCTGCGAGGTGAAAAAGATCTTAAGCGGCGGACCGATGATGGGAACCGCCATGACCTCACTGGATGTGCCCACACAGAAGGCGAACAACGCGCTGACTGTGCTGGCTGAGGACGAAGTGGAGATTTCAGAAGCGCAGATGACCGCCTGTATCCGCTGCGGACGCTGCGCGAAAGTCTGTCCGATTCATCTGGTGCCGCAGCTGATGGCCGATGCCGCCGAGCGCGGCGATCTGGCCCGGTTTGAGAAAGCCTACTATGGAATGGACTGCATTGCCTGCGGTTCCTGCACCTACGTATGTCCGGCCAAACGGCCGCTCATGCAGCTGTTTAAGCAGACCAAAGCCGCGGTCATGGCCAACAAGAGAAAGTGAGGGATGGGATAGATGAATGAAAAATTGTTGAACGTTTCTTCCAGTCCCCACATCCGGCAGAAACTGACGACCAGAAATGTGATGCTAAACGTCGTGCTGGCCCTGATTCCGACCACCCTGTTTGGAATCTACCGCTACGGCCTCCATGCTTTTCTGGTGATCGCCGTCTCCGTTTTGTCCGCGGTACTGACAGAATTTATCTTTGACTACATCGCCAAAAAGCCGAACACGGTCAAGGACGGCAGCGCAGTTGTGACCGGTCTTCTGCTCGCCCTTTCGCTGCCCCACTCCGTACCGCTTTACATTCCGTACCTGGGAAGCCTTTTCGCCATCCTCTTTGTGAAATGCTTCTTCGGCGGACTGGGAAAGAACTTCATGAACCCGGCGCTGACAGCCCGCTGCTTCCTGCTGATTTCCTTCGGAAGCACGATGACGGATTTCACCATCGACGGCATCAGCTCTTCGACACCGCTGGCGGCTCTTAAAGCCGGGGAACTTGTGAGCGTAGCCGACACCTGTCTGGGATTTTCCAACAGCGTGATCGGCGGCTCTCCCTTGATGCTGCTTATCGGCGGGATCTTTCTGCTCTTAACCGGCGGCATCACAATCGAGATTCCCGCCTCCTGCCTGATCGCGTTTACCGCTTTCATGGCGATTTTCGGCGGACACGGGCTGGATCTGAATTTCCTCCTCGTCCATCTTTGCGCGGGCGGAATCTTAATGGGCGCCTTCTTCATGGCGACCGATCCGGTGACGAGTCCTGTCACTTCCCGCGGACAGGTGATCTACGGAGCAATCGTCGGTATCGTGGCCGGACTGTTCCGCGTAAAGGGATCCAGCACCGATTCGGTGAGCTACGCGATCATCCTCTCCAACATGCTGGTGCCCTTTATCGACAAGATTCCGGTGCCCAAACCTTTAGGATACAAACACGGGGAGTATCAGGAGCGCAGGTTCCCGAAAGCTGCCATCAACCTGACGGTGATCACGCTGATCGCGGGGCTGGGCTTAAGCAGCGTCTATCTGCTGACCAAAGACCGCATCGAGGAGCAGCAGATGGCTGCCAGCGCCGCCTCCTATCAGGAAGTCTGTCCGGATGCAACCTCCTTTGGCTACGACGATACGATCAACGCTGCTCTGGAAGCCCTGGGCGGGGAGGCCTACAACACGGAACTGTACGGCAGAACCTACATCAATGAGGTCGCTGTAGGCTCCGCGGACGACGGTTCCCTTGCCGGATATGTGGTCAGTGTCACCAGCGGCGACGGCTACCACGGCAATATTACCCTTTCAGTCGGGATCTCAGCCGACGGCACGGTCAACGGAATCTCGTTCACGGAACTCAATGAAGACGCAGGCATGGGGATGCTCTGCGGCGAGGACGCTTTCAAGAGTCAGTTCTCCGGCGTGAAAGTGGATCAGTTCGTGCTGAACAAAGCCGGCGGCTCCACAGCGGACAACGAAATCGACTCGGTTTCCGGCGCGTCCACGTCATCCGGCGCGGTTGTCAACGCGGTGAATACCGCCCTCGCTTTCATGGCGGAGACGGTTGGGTAAGGAGGAAGGTCTGATGAATAAATACGTAGAACGAATTTATAACGGGGTGGTCAAGGAGAATCCGTGCTTCATCCTGATGCTGGGCATGTGTCCCACGCTCGCGGTGACGACTTCGGCGATCAACGGCGTCGGCATGGGTGTTTCCACCCTGGCGGTGCTGGTCTTCTCCAACCTGATCATTTCCCTGATGAGAAAGATTATCCCCGATCAGGTACGCCTGCCCGCCTACATCGTCATCGTCGCTTCCCTGGTGACGATTGTCGATCTGCTGATGCAGGCCTACGTACCGGGACTTTACGGAGCGCTTGGCATCTACATCCCTCTGATCGTGGTCAACTGCATCATTCTTGGCCGTGCGGAAGCATACGCAGCCAAGAATCCGCCCCTGCTGTCCGCCTTTGACGGTCTCGGCATGGGCATCGGCTTTACCATCGCCCTGACCGTAATCGGTCTGGCAAGAGAATTTTTAGGCTCCGGCACGGTCTTCGGTTTTCAGGTTCTGCCGGAATACATCGAGCCCATCGCCATTATGGTCAAGGCTCCGGGAGCGTTCTTAATCATCGCCATCATTGTCGCGATCTTAAACGGTTTCCACATCTCCACAGCCGCCAACAAAAAGGTGGAAGGCTGCGACGGATGCTGCGCGTCCTGTGCGAAAATCTGTGAAGACAGAAAGGAGGAGGCAAACGCATGAGTCAGACATCCCTGTTTTTGATTGTCATCACCACGGCGCTGGTCAACAACGTTGTCTTAAACCAGTTCCTCGGCATCTGCTCCTTCTTAGGCGTCTCCCGGCAGATCCAGACCTCTGCCAGTCTGGGTGCGGCCGTAATCTTCGTCATCACGATCGCTTCCGGTGTCGCCAACCTGCTGTATACCTACCTGCTCGTGCCGCTGCACTTGGAGTACCTGGAGACGATCGTCTTCATCCTGGTTATCGCCGCGCTCGTGCAGATGGTGGAGATGTTCCTAAAAAAGACTTCTCCCGCGCTCTACAAGGCGCTTGGCATTTACCTGCCCTTAATCACTACCAACTGCGCAGTGCTGGGGGTTGCCTTAACCAACGTGCAGAATGACTACAACTTTATGCAGAGTGTCACGGCAGGGTTCGGTACCGCCGTGGGTTACACCATCGCCATTGTTCTGCTGGCGGGCATCCGTGAGCGCATCGATGAGAAAAACATACCCGCACCGTTTCGGGGCGCACCCATTGTTCTGCTCTCCGCGGCCCTGATGTCGATCGCTTTCATGGGCTTTTCCGGACTGTCGCTGTAAAAGGAGGGATCCTATGTCCATTCTTATCGCAACCGCCGCGGTTGCCATCATCGGCCTCCTGATCGGACTGCTCCTGGTTACGGTCGATAAAAAATTTAAAGTAGAAACGAATCCCAAGGAAGCCGCCGTGCGGGAATGCCTGCCCGGCAACAACTGCGGCGGCTGCGGCTATGCCGGCTGCGATGCGTTGGCCTCCGCGATCATCCATGAGGAAGCGCCGGTAAACGGCTGCCCGGTGGGCGGTGCCCCTGTGGCGGAAAAAATTGCCCACATCCTCGGCGTGGAAACCGAGGAGACGGAGCCGGTCGCCGCTTTTGTCAAATGTTCCGGAGACTGTGAACACGCCCAGTCCCGCTGCCACTATGTCGGCATCAGCGACTGTTCCTCCGCGCTGGCAAGCGGCCTCTCCCCCTGGAACTGTGATTACGGCTGCCTGGGGTTTGGCACCTGTGCCGTCGCCTGTCCGTTTGATGCGATTACTGTGGAGGACGGGGTAGCCAAAATCAACCGCAGCCTCTGCAAGGCCTGCGGGAAATGTGTGGCCGCCTGCCCGAAAAAGCTGATCGAACTGGTGCCCATTTCTTCCGCCTATGCCGTGCGCTGTTCCAACCGCGACCGCGGCGTGGCCGTAAAGAAAGTCTGCAGCGCCGGCTGTATCGCCTGCAAGCTTTGTGAAAAGCAGTGTGAGAACGATGCCGTGCATGTGGAGAACAATGTCTCGCACATCGACTACTCGAAATGTGTCAGCTGCGGCAAGTGTGCGGAGAAATGCCCGGTGAAGGTCATCGTGCACCCGTAAGGGAAACAGACGTCTGAAAAAGCATCTGGGAAATCTGAAGAAATCAAAAGCGGGCAGGAGTTATCCCTGCCCGCTTTCTTATCTTTCCGGCTTCTTCCCGGACTTTATTTTCAGGTTTCCCTCGGTGTTCCGTTTGAGTTTGCGCGGAACCTGAGCCGGACCGATCACATCCCCCGGGATTTTTTCACACAGGCCTTCATCGCCTCAATCACCGCACTGCGAAACCCCTTCTCTTCCAGCACACGCACGGCCTCCATCGTTGTTCCTCCTGGGGAACAGACCATATCCTTTAACTCACCCGGATGCTTTCCTGTCTCCAGCACCATCTTTGCGCTGCCAAGCACCGCCTGCGCCGCAAATTGATAGGCCTGCGCCCTTGGCATCCCATCCGCCACCGCGCCGTCCGCCATGGCCTCGATAAGCAGAAAGACATACGCCGGAGAACTGCCCGATACACTGGTTACGACATCCAGAAGATGCTCCGGCACGACTTCAGCCTTACCGAAACTTTCACAGATCTTTATAACCTCATTTAATTCCTCTTCGCTCACCCGCTCATTCGGGCAGATACCGGTCATGCCCTCACCCACCATAGCCGGGGTATTGGGCATCGTGCGCACAATCTTTAAAGGACGGCCAAACTGTTCTTCCAGCCACTGTAATGTCTTTCCCGGGGTGATACTCACCACAACGGTTTCTTCTGCCACCGCATCCTTAATCTCCCCGATGACGCTTTCATACACCTGCGGTTTTACCGCCAGCACCAGGATGTCCGCAAACTGGGCGGTCTCCTGATTTGTCCCCAGCTGAATGGCAAGCTCTTCCGTGATCTTTTTTCTGGCCGCTTCCGATCTGTCGGAGGCCATCAGCTGCTTCTTCTCCGCCGTTCCGCTTTCCAGCAGCCCGTGAATCATCGCCCCGGCCATGTTGCCGCAGCCAATAAATCCTATCTTCATACCATGCCTCTTCTTCATTTTTGGCGCGAAGCTTACCCCGTCCCGTTCAGGCAGGCAGGTTCCGCATGTATCTGTTGACAGCTAACAGTATACACGCAAAATCCCTCTCTGTCACTTTCTTTCTCACACGGATTTCGACCGGTTCAGAAAGGGACGAAAAATCGCGAGATTCACAGATTGGCGCACGAGAAAAAACACCTTCCCCGACCGCTTCTCCTCTTTAGCCTATGTCCGCTGCAAGCGGCAGCGAATGAAAACCGGTTATTCCGGGGCTGCCTCCACTCCCACCGGAACGTCCCGCTGTTCCACAGCCGTGGAGAAGACGATCTGGGTTCTGGTTTCCCCGAACTGCTGCAGATCATCAATGAAATGATCCAGTTCCTCCGTATTGTGAAACAGAACCTCAAGGAAGATCACATAGTCCCCTGTCACGCAGTCGCACTGGACCACGTTGGGCACGGAACGCACATATTCATACAGCCGGTTCTTCTCCGACGGATCCATCTTCAGATTGATGAACGCCTTGATCTGGAACTGCAGCGCATCCCGGCTGATCCGGGCATGGTATCCCTCAATCACACCGGCCCGCTCAAGCTTGACGATGCGGGCGGAAACTGCCGGGGAAGTAAGAAATACCTCACCGGCGATGTCCTTTAACGACATCCTCGCATTTTTCTGCAGCAGCTCCAGAATCTTACGGTCTACCTTATCCAGCTCATACATCGCTATCCCTCCAACAAAAAAAGGCGTCAAAGAATCTCTTCTTCGAACGCCTTCGTCCAACTAAGGATAGATTATCACCTGTGATTTTTCCTGTCAATTCTTTTTTTCGCAGTCCCGGGAATCACGGGAGATTACAAGGATTTTCAAAAGGATCGTTCTTAAAGGTGTCTGTCCGGGTGCGAACATAGGTTTCATCTATGAGGCCAAACCAATGACCAAACATCATAATCCCCGCTGTGCCTGGAAAGCATGCATACGGGATACAGTTACCGGACCGGGAAGCAAAAGCCAAAAGTTCGGGATTTTCAGTGTCAGACAGCGCTCTTGTCAGACAACAGAAGTCTATCAGAAACTGGCGGCTGCCGAACTCTTCTTCTTTTACGGGGTGTCCCCGAAGGAAGTATTGAGAAAAGATGGCTGCGGATAGGTTTTACCCAACGCCAGTCTTCTCACAGCGCGATCGGGAGATACGCAAATATTCGTCCGACAGATCTGTCCCCACTGATTTTCGATTCAGCTGCTTCGCGGCAGCGCAGGTAGTTCCCGTTCCCACGAACGGATCTAAAACGATGCCGTTTTCCGGGCAGGTCAGGATAATGGGGGTGCGGCACAGATCTTCCGGATAGGGTGCGAAATGAGCCTGACGGCCCTGTGTGTCTTCCGGGATGATCTCCCAGATGTCTGTCGGCTTGCTGCCCTTTGGATTGTACGGCAGGAAATAAAAGCCCTTTTCGTGCAGTTCCCTGGCGCGTCCCGATACAGCATCCAGATCCGAATGCGTGGTTCGCTGCTGCCCTCTTATCACCATGCGAAAATCAGCAAGTTCGCCGCGCTGCACTTTCTGAAGCATTTCATCCAGCGCTTGGTATGCGTTTTCTTTCTGCTCCTTCGTCAATTCAGTGGGACAGCTCGATTTTTCGCCGGTAGCGAACTCCTGTCACACCTGTTGCCGACACGACGGCCCCGTTTACCACTTTCGTCCTTCCTGGAGCGTCCTTACCTTGTCAATATCGTAGTAATAGCCTTTGCTGTTTTTCACGAAATGAAAGAGCGGCTCATAGATATTGGAAAACCGGTCTGCTGTACTATCCAATCCGCCTTTCACCTTATTCCAGATGACCGTATTTCTCAGCGTCCATCCGCTGTCAGTCAGCGCAATCGCAATTCTCCAGGGAATATTCAACAGCGACTTATTAAGATATGTATCCCCAATATTCAGCCAGAAAGAACCGGTTGGCTTTAAAACCCGATACAGTTCGCCAAAACAGTGCAACAGATGGTCCACATACTCATGATACTCTTTTTCCCTGCCTATCCCGCCGCTTTCCTACACCCTCTTGTTCCAGTACGGCGGTCCTGTCATCGCACAATCCACCGATTCCGCCGGAAGGGAATAAAGCACTTCAGCTGCATTCCCTGCAGAAAAAGCGGATCGCGACTGTCCTCCTTTCTATATTCATGAAACCTGGAAAGATTACTGTTATCCATTCCCTGTCCTGTCCTTTAATGATAACTGTATGCCGCTTAACACATGCTTCATGCTAACATTCATTAACAGTTAAATCATATGTCAAATCTGTCGCTTTGTCAAGATCTGTATTCTTTATAACTTTCATCCCCAGTCTTATTCCTCCGTGATTCTCTTTAGTCTGATTCACAGTTGGTAACCCATCGGGATCCCATGTGCCCGCGGATTTATGCAGCGGTGAAAAGAATGCTTCCCGGTACACGTGTCTGACCCTATAAGCTCTTGTGCCTCTTACTGACAAATTTTGTTTCCGTGATGATAAGCTCTTCTTCCTTCTTTTTAAGTCTTATCTTTCTTCCAATGATCAATCGGGAGTTTCTCCCTAACCGTATCAGGGAGGAAAGCAAAGAAAGGCTTGCTGTCTGCCATACAGATATTTACAAAAAGGGACCGGGCAAAGAAGAAAAGGGCCTGTCTTACAAAAACGGGGCCCGCTCATCTGTCCGATGAACAACTTTCTAACCGATATCCTATTGTTTTCATTGGTTGGTTTGAAGATAACTGAATGAACAAGTTTTAATTCAGGAAAACTGTTGCATTTATATAAAAAAGTTTCCTGTCCTTCTATGCCCCGGAATCAAACATGCCAAGAAGGATCTGAGAAGTGATAGCCGTATGTCTCAGGGCTAGAAACGTGCAGTCCTCCTGTCTTCCTTCCCTTCCCATATCTGGAAGAGGTTCAGATCCTGCCAAATGTTCTTTAGTCAGCCTGTCCCTTAACAGGTATACGAATGTTTCCCCCCCTGATCCTTGAGAAGAATGATTTCCAAAACAGAATTGATTTATGCGATTTGCGCAATAATTGATTCGAAATGTGGTTTGAACTCTGAATATCCTTCCGATAAAATGACCCTATAAAAGGAATCCGGCAACGAAAAGTGAAAAAAGTAAAGGAGGAAAATGACAATGAGTGGAAAATGCAGACTGCTTCTTGCAGCTCTGACACTGACCTCGCTTCTTCCCTTAACCGCGTTTGCGGAAGAGGAGACGAACAGTGCCGCAGAAGCGGCGGAAAGTTACAGTCTCGATATCTCCGAAGCCAACGGCCAGTGGATTTACATCGATGAATCCCCGGTCAGCGAGCGCGGTGAGCCGGTTTTGAACGAGGATGGAAGTCCCAAGATGGCTCCGGTTCCCGCCTGCTATGCCCTGATGGATCAGGTCTATGTGGCGTCTCCGGAGAATCCAGCCGTCCAGCAGATGGATATCTATGTGCCCGCAGCCTATGTGGATGCCGTGGCAAATGAGGACGGTACCTATACCGTCTCCTGGAATACCGATGCTGAGATCACGAGCGGCAGCGGTGCGGTCTATACAGCCTCTACCGCCCCCGTTATCTATCAAAACACAGTGAACGGGTACATGCAGGGCAACAGCTTTAACCTCGGGGACAGCCGCAACGGCACCGGCAGCTACAGCGATTTTATTCAGAGCGGCTATATCCTGGTTTCCATCGGCACCCGCGGTCTGCAGGGGGACACAGAAGACGGCAGTGCTCCGGTTCAGTTAGTCGACCTGAAGGCCGGGATCCGCTTCTTAAGAAAAAATGCGGACTACCTGCCCGGCGACTACAACAAGATCATCGCTACCGGCGCCAGCGCGGGCGGAGCCGTCAGCGCTCTTCTAGGCGTTTCCGGCAACTCCGCATTGTATGACAGCTATCTGAATGAGATCGGAGCTGTCGAGGAGAAGGATGACATTTACGGTGCGCTCGTATTCTGTCCGATTACCAACCTGGACTATGGCGACGCGGCCTATGAGTGGCAGCATTCCGCCGAACTGGAGGCCATCGCCGGATGGGAATCCCAGGAAAAAGTAACGTTCTCTGAGTTTGAAACCGCTCTGCATGAGGCGCTGATCGAGCGATACAAAGAAAACTTAAGCTCCTTTGGCCTGGATCCGGACGAGTTTGAATCCACCTGCCTGCAGGCGATCAACGACTGTATCGCAGACTATACGGCGAACTTAAGTGAAGAAGAACTGTCCGCGTTCCTGTCAGACAACAGTTTCCTGCTCGTCAATGAGGAAAGCGGACTGCCGGAGGCATCATCCGTTGGCTCCTACATGGAAGCCAAAGCCGCCCGCATGGGTGCTCCTACCGGCTTTGACGGACTGGAGAAAAACAAGACCGAAAACAACCTCTTCCAAGGCAAACATTTCGACGCAGAGCTTCTGGCGGTTCTTGAGTCTCTCTCGGAGGAATTCCCCGAGGCGGCGGAAGCAGCGAAGGACTATGCGGCTGATATTGATGAGGAGCAGAAAGCTCTGGTCAAGCTGATGAGCCCCATGACCTTCCTTCTCGGTGAGGAAGAGGGAACCATCGCTCCGCACTGGCGGATCAACAACGGCGGCAATGACGGGAACCTGGGCTTTGTCTCCGGTCTTACCATCGTAGAGACTCTGAAGGCAAAAAATCTGGCCGAAGACGCGCAGTTCAATCTTATCTGGGATAAAGGCCACATGGCCGCTGATTATTCCTACGCTGACGCAGAGGCCTGGATCGATCGTATCTGCGGCGAATGACTGTATCTGGCAACCAGGGGGAATAAAATGCATTCCTCCTGGCGGTCCGTGGAGATTTAGGATATGGGACTTCAAAGGAATCCTGCGCAAAAATAATCGTTTGGCGGTATGCGGCCGTTCAGAGAGACGAAGGGATTCCCAAAACCGGGATATGGATGACTATCCTGGACTCTTAAAGTAAGACAGAGCAAAGAAAGAGATTTATCGGATGCGGGCTGTGATCTGGATGCTGGAAGCTGAAAATCGCTCAGACAGGCTGCAGACAGTGAGGCTGTCACGCACAATAAGGAGGAATGGGTATGAAGAACAGGATTTTAAAAACCCTGCTGACCGCGGTCGCTGCCGGAGCTCTGGCAGGCGCGGCAGGAACCGTTGTTTTTGCGGCGGATTTGCCGACGCTTTCCGTGGAGAGCAATCTGTACGGCAGCGCGGACACGAACGGCTACTCCACGTTAAAAGCAGAGGAAGAGGAACATGATGTGATCTACGATGATTCCACAAGCGCCGTGATCACGCTCAGCTTCGCGGATGGATCCCCGGTAGATGATCAGCTGATCGACATCAGCCAGGCGTATGTGTCTCTGGATGAAGGAGACGGCTATTACGCGGAGGATCTTCTTTTTCATGGAGAGAAACTGGAGGGTGCCTTTGAAAACGGGACGCTCTCCTATCAGCTGCATACGGGAGATCTGGAGTGGAAACAGCCGGAAGGTTATGAGGTAGATAACGGCGGAGTGGAATGGAGCTGCCAGGGCGGCAACGGCAATGGAGAGTATGTGTTCAACCTGTCTGTCCATGGAATCACATATGACGGTCAGGAACTGGATCCTGCTTCTTTCCGGGCGACCGTGTATATTTACGGTCGGGAATTCAGCGCAGAATCGTCTCCCTCGAACCCGGCCCCGTCCAGATGGGGAGCCGGAGGATATGACAACGTAGAGCTTCCTCTTCCGGAAGAAAAAGCGCTGGAGCAGGAGATTGCGGCAGAGAATGAGCCGGTATGGACCTGGGTTGGCGATGATACCTATGGAAAACCGATTATCTGTGACTATTCCCATGAGGAGCAGCAGATGACGGGACCCGGACCGGGCGGTCCAAATGGGCAGGGTGGCCCCAATGGCCAGGGCGGTCCGAATGGCCAGGGCGGTCCGGAAGGACAGAATGAACCGGATGGACAGGAAGGCCAGAGTGAACCGGATAAACAGGAGGAAGCGGAAAGCGGCAGCTACCATGATGCGACGGATAACTTTTATGTCACCTGGCCGGAAGGAACAGACGCATCCAAACTGGAAGCGGAAGATGTAACCATCACTCTTTCCGGAAAGTACGGGGATACCTATGTGCTGCAGCCAAACACAGGCTTAAAAACCGTGGAACAAAACGGAGAGGAAATCGCGGATGGAGAGTACAGTGTCTTCGCGGACGATGCTGTTACACAGATCGCGGTAAACATGGTTTACTGGTCCTACACGCCGGTATATACAACGATGACCATTGAGGTGAACACCGACAAGGTAGACGGGTTTGACGGGGAAGCAAGCTATACTACTGAGATCGGTTCGGTTTACACCTACATGGTGCAGACCGGCGGAGGGCTGGACTACGCCGGTACGGTAACCGTGCAGAATGTCTACGGACTTTCCAATGCGGATGAGGTGGAGATCTCTGATATCGGAAGTTACCCGACAGGCTATAATTACGCCTATCTGGAAGGAGAAGGCATGCAAAAGCAGGCAGTCGCGTTCCTTATCGACAACGGAGATGGGACCTACTCGGTCACAGAAAATGAAGAGGAGGCAACCGTTTACGAGGCGGATAATGATCCGGCGTGGATCGGGCACATGCTTCTCTCCACAAACCGAAATGAAACAATTGAGGCGGAATGGAACGGGGAAACTGTCCCCTTCTCCAAGAACTACAACAGCGGTACTTCGATACAGATCCCGGATCTGGCGACTACCAAACTGAAAGCCGCCGACGGCTATGTCTTATCCCAGTCTATGATGTGGGGAGAGCATATGCGCTGGCCGTGGCTGTACTTCAATGGAAGCGGCTGGATGGAACCTGAGGAAGAATAACATCTGCCCAGGAACGATTCTTCGGTCCTCTCCTGAAAGTACGCTGTCCTGACTGAGAAATGTCCGGTCAGGACATTCGTTCAAAAAAACATTTTTCGCACTCTGCCGAACGGCAGAGTGCGTACCTGAACGCCTTTGCGGGAAAAGCCTTCTTCAAAGGTTCTGTTCGAAAAACAGACGAAGTGTTCTCTCGCAGAGATAAAGCTGACAGTCAGTGAAAAAGACAAGTCCTCAAAAGCTGCCTTCAGAGCCCTGGATTCTAAAAACCTGTTGAAGTGCAATTCTCTTGTGCTCCTTCATCGGCTGCTTTCGGCCAGTCCCAAAACCTGTCTGGCTTCTGACAGCCGCCTCTCAAACTGAACGTAAAAATCCTCCGCGGCCCACCATCTTCCAAAGAACAGCTCCACCAGTTCCTCATTCACCCGTTTTCGCATGCTGTCTTAAAAAGTAAACAAAGTTTTAATGGAAATCCGGAAAAAATATAACAGAAATTTAAAGGGACTGTAACTGGTGAAATTGAACGAACGCTTTAGCTTAGCTGATGTTCGAAGTCTGTAATCCCTTCAAGGAAATTGGATCGTTTCCTTGCTCTCCTGCTTCCTTATCAGGAAGGTATTCTGCATGCTGATGACATACTGTCAGCTCCAAGAAACTTATTTCAAAAGAATTCGCTTGAAAAGTTTCTGAACTGGGAAAATAACAATGGTGTCAAGAATAATTGCCAACAGGTATGAAATTCCCAGCGTTAAGGCGACCGCCTCGATATAGGAAACCGTATTATTAACCGGGACGAATCTGACAACAATCTTATAAAAGACATAGTAGTGCAGCATGTATTCAGTAAAAGCATGCCTGGAGAGGAACCCAAGAGCATATTTTACAGCCCGCCCGGAAAACTTCAATTCCTGGGCGAAAAAAACATATGCCGCCATAGTAAAGAGCACAAATGCCAGTGCATAATCATTCGCATCATGAAATTCTCCCAAGTACCTGAGCCCTAATACCGTCACGATGAATCCAGTGATTCCGAAAGAATAGAGGATTTTTTTGTTCTTTCCGTTAATCATTCTGGAGCAGAAATATCCCGCAAAGAAATAAATGGTCCAGTTAGGAAGCATCCAGTTGCTATAGGAAAATCCAATGCCAATATTCTGTGTCAGATAAACGCTGATGATACCCCAGAAGACGGCCGCTCCAAATAATATTTTCAGCTCCTGATCCTTCAGTGTCTGCAAAAGTTTTCCCAGAAACGGAGCTCCAAGCAGCATTCCAAGCAGTGAATACATGAACCAAAGATGTGTAGAAGCATTGCCTGTCATCAAAGATTTATAGGTCGTTTTTAAATACAGCTTGAGATCCACTGCATATACGCCCGTGAACATATCCCATGCGCTTAAAATACAGGTGACTAAGATATAGGGGAATAAGATTGAAATCGCTTTCTTGATGTAATATTTTCTGTAATCTCCAGTATCAGAAAATCTCTGTGTCAGATTCAACTGTCCGCTCAGCATGAAAAAGAACCCGTTACAGGTTGCCAGTACAGAAGAAAACGCAATTCCTGGGATGTTGCTTCCCCATGGATGCGGAATTACATGTATTCCCACAACGAATAGTGTAGAAAGTACGCGGATAAAATCCAGGTTAGTATTTCTTTCCTTCATGTTTTCTCTCCAACTGGATTAAACATTCTATCCTGTCTAACCCAGAATCAATAATTGCCAATGCTCAGAGCGCAAATGTCTTATGTCAAACCTATATATCATCCGTCTGAAGAACTCTAAGTTTTTAAGTCAGATTGACTGTTTCTAAAAAGTGATAATTCTTCTAAGAATCTATATGAAACATGCCATTAATATATTCTTTTTTCAATTTTCAAAAGAGAACCGAACTGGACAAAGTCCATAAAAAATCCACATTTCCTAATTATTTTCAATTCGTGTCAAATCGTATTTTCAATAATTCACGAAACCATGCCCTTTGTATTGAGCTGAGGAAAGCGGCTGCTGTCCCGTCCGGGCACTCTGAATGGTTATTTTTGCGTTCCAGGTAATGGTCTTCCCATCCGCTTTCGCTGACACGATGCGGGTCCCATCTTTTCCCGGCGATCATCTCTTTTGTTTGATTCACTTTATATTGGCGATCTTATTACTTGAAGTTTTCCAGTTACTTCAGATTCCCCGGTGTTTTCAAGGTCAGTTTTACAGAACTGCTTATCGCCAGATTCATCGTTTTCCTGCTTTAGGCTGTGCCGACGGTAAAAGAGGTATAAAATCAACAGATCCCTGCCGCATACCAGATACTGGTTTTGCCAGCCATCCGTCTGCAGCATGGGACCTTTAGAAGAGAACAGTTTCGCACATTGATAGGTACAATTTCCTCTCTCCCGGAAAGAAGGCAGGCTGCTTTTTCTCCAGCCGCTTCGCATCCTGAACCCCCAACCTGCAGTTATGAAAATCATTGTCAGTTCCCTCAGCGGAAGAAGGTTCATCCAGGTGCTTTCGGTCGGCCTTCGTTTTACCAGAACACGGAAACCATCGCTGCCGATACAATGCTGTCTGAAACAACCGTCAGCTCAAAAAGCGGGAAAGATCAACCCTCCCCTGCTCTTTTCAGAGAAGGAGAAGGTTAAGCACCGGTACTCATTTCTCCGGTCCGTCGACTAAGATATACCCTCCGGCTGTCCGGATATTTGTCATATAGGCCGTGCTGTAATCCCCGCTGGCCGGTGTCATATGATGATACAAGAGCGTCTCTAAGGTGATGTTTGTCCTGAACTTTGGAAGGCCGGGGTTGATGATGACTGCCTTGTCGCTGTCTGTCAGCCCGACCAGTACCTGCGCGTGATGCAGGTTGGCAAGGCGGTTCCCGTTATAGGTATTGTTGTTCACCTTGATAATGACCGGCTTGCCTTTCCTTAAGTGCGCCCGAATCTGTTCCAGAGCCGTTGCCCGGTCATAGTTGTAATAGGGGCGGCACCTGATTCCCATGTTTGCCAGAATATGCGCCGCCGTGCGCACAGAGATCGCTTTTCGCCCAAAATACGCGTTCATCTGACTGACTTTCCCTAGCTTCGTGACGGCGTAGCGCTCACTGTAGGGGGCATTGGACGGACCCGTATGAATCTGCGCGGGCGTATACGGTTTCCCATAGGCGGAGGCAACAATGGCGACCGCCGTCGTCACACACCCGTAAGAAAGGTAATAGGAGCCGTAATAGTACTGCGTATAGCC
>CAZXSN010000046.1:0-22675 GCA_964643295.1 uncultured Lachnospiraceae bacterium | reverse complement strand
CACTCAGAGGTGACCGGCGCTTCATTCTGTCCTTTTTCCGGGGAGATTCCCACATCCGTTACAATCCAGGTTCAAACTTTAGGAAACGTTCGCGAACCTTTTGCGAACCCTACGGGACATCTGTGCGGCTTTTTAGACGAAATCGCGGAAATGTCTGACAATAAGCGGGGATTTGGGGAAGCAAATTTGCGGCGGAGGGTTCAATCCACATTGACAAAAATTGGCTGAAAACATATAATGGGGGAGAAATGAGAGGGAACCATTGACGGAAAGGAATGGGAACTGATGAATTTTCTGAACAAGCTGCAGCGAAAGTATGGGAAATACGCGATCCGCAACCTGCCCACGATTATGATCGTCACCTATGTGATCGGATATGTGCTGTATCTGTTTCTGCCCGGGGTGATGCGGTATCTGACACTGGAGCCGTACTACATCCTGCACGGGCAGATCTGGAGGCTCGTTTCCTGGGTGCTGATTCCGCCGGAATCCTTCAGTCTCTTTACGATCGTGATGCTGGTTTTCTATTACTCCCTGGGAAAGACGCTGGAGAACACCTGGGGACCTTTCCGCTTTAACGTGTACATCTTCAGCGGCATCGTCTTTACGGTGATTGGTGCCTTTGTGCTGTATTTCATCATGGGCTCAGGGAGGCCCTTCGGGATCGGCTCGCTTTTCAGCACCTACTACATCAACATGTCGATCTTCCTGGCCTTCGCGGTCAGCTACCCGAACATGGAAGTGCTGCTGATGTTCATCATCCCGATCAAGATGAAGTGGATGGGTCTTCTGTACGCGGTGCTCATCCTCTACGATTTCGTCCGTACCAACTGGGTGGGCAGAGTGGCGATCATCGCCTCCCTGTTAAATTTCATCCTGTACCTTTTCATCATCCATCCGGCGCCCTCTCCGCAGCAGGTGAAGCGCAGACAGGAGTTTAAGCGCAATGTCTCCAGGTCGAGTGCGCCCAAGATGGGGCCGAAACACCGATGTTACATCTGCGGGCGGACGGAGAAGGACGGCGACAACCTGGAGTTTCGCTTCTGCTCGAAATGTGAGGGAGACTACGAGTACTGTCAGGATCATCTGTTTACCCACGAGCATATCCGTAAGCACTGAAACGGGTATGGCTGTATAAAAAATAAGGTTAAAAATTCAGGAAAAAACTTCCGTATGCTTCCTTATCTTTTGGAAAGGAAGCAGCGAAATGGACAGGGACGGCCCATGGCCGTTCGCAGGGAAAGATCCGTTTCCCCCGTAAGGGCTGGAGAACTTCCGCATTTGCGGCCTTGCGGGATGAACGGACGGATCTTTTTGAAGAGACTTCAAAACGGGAAGTGCAAAGTTAGATGAAAAAGTGGTTCTCCATGAAGACGGGAAGCATCGTCGGCGCGTGTGTTCTTTCTGTTGTGCTGCTTACTGGTACGGGGCTTGCCTATCTCGGGCAGGGATCCTTAGCAGGCTATTACGTGCCCCTTTGCGTAGCTCTCTCGCTCCTGGCCGGTGCGTTTCTGCTGTTTCGGATTCCCCGCGGATGGGCGGAAAAAATCATCAACGCCCTTACAGTGCTGGCAGCCCCCTTTCTTTCCATGTGGCTGCTGCAGTGGTTTACCTGTGATCCGACGCGGATGTACCCGTCGATGATCGCCTTAAACAGCATCTTCTTCTATTTCTTTTTCCTGCTGGTATCGTTCCTGCTCGGCAGTTTTGCCCTGGGATACGGGATTTGTACCTTTGCCTCGATGCTGGTCGGCGTGATTAACTACTTTGTGGTGGAATTCCGCGGCTCCCCGGTTGTGCCCTGGGATCTTCTCTCCATCGGCACAGCTGTCTCTGTGGCGGATAACTATACCTATACGGTCACCTGGAAGCTTCTGTTTCTGATTTTCGGCTTCGTGTTTCTGATTCTGTTTGACGCGAAGATCCGTTTCCGCGTGAAAAAGTGGAAGGTTCGCCTGCCTGCGGCTCTTATAAGCCTGGCGGTGATTTTGGGGTTTGGCGCGGCTATCCAGGAGGAGACGGTGAAAACTGCCTGGGGGATGGATCAGACACTGTTTACCCCAAACGTGCGCTACCGCAACAACGGGTTTGTAGCGGCCTTTGTCGGCAACCTGCACCTGATCAATATCCAGGAACCGGACGGGTATTCCGTGGCGAAAGTGGAGGAGTATCTGCCGTCTGAGGAGTCGACGGCGCAGGCCCTCGCGGACTACAGCCTTTCTGAAGTGCCCAACATCATCATTGTCATGGATGAGGCCTTCTCGGATCTGGCCTATCTGGGGGAATTCGGCACCAGTGAGGACTATATGCCTTTTCTGCATCAGCTGATGCAGGAGTATACGGGCGGACAGCTGATGGTCTCCGTAAAGGGCGGCAATACCGCCAACACGGAGTATGAGTTTCTAAGCGGCGATTCGATGGCCTTCCTGCCCGCGGGCAGCGTGGTCTACCAGCAGTATATCAAGGATGAGGTGCCGACCTTAACTTCCTATTTAAAGAGCCTGGGGTATTCCACGATCGCCCTTCATCCGTATCTGCCGACCGGATGGGACCGGGATACGGTGTATGAAAAGTTCGGGTTTGACGAATTTCTCTCCATCGATGATTTCGTGAATCCGCAGTATATCCGCAATTATGTAAGCGACGAGTCCGCGTTTGACAAGATCGTCGATGTCTTTGAGAACAAGACTGACGGCGAGAAACTGTTTCTCTTTGAGGTGACGATGCAGAATCACAGCGGGTACAGCAAGGATTATCCGGGCTTTGCCCCGTCCATCTCTTTAACGGACTTTACGACGACGAGCACCAGCATTCAGGCGGCGGAGAAGTACCTCACGCTGATTAAGGATTCGGACCTTGCCTTTCAGCATCTCATCGAGTACTTTGAGACCGTGGAGGAGCCGACCGTGATCGTGTTTTTCGGGGACCACATGCCCTCGGATTACATCACGCATGTCATCTCCCGGATTACCGGGTATGATCCGGAGGTTTCCCTTAAGGAAAACCAGCGAAACTACCTGGTGCCCTTCGTGATCTGGGACAATTTAGGTCTACAGAAAGATGAGTCCATGAGCATGACGAGCGTTAATTATCTGGCGCCGTATCTGCTGGATAAGGTGGGGATTCCTCTTACCTCCTATCAGCGGTATCTGTTAAAGCTAAAGGAAACCCTGCCGGTGATCAGCGGGGGAGCCTATATCGATCAGCAGGGGAACTACTACAGCTATTCGGATGAGAGTCCCTATCAGGACATCCTGAATGAGTACAATATCCTGCAGTACAATCATCTGACGGACTGGAAGCACCGCGTCACGGACGTGTTTGCGGCGCCGACCGCGGCGCCGAAAGAGGCCTCTGCCGCCGAAACCGAAACCGGCGGATGACGGATCCGTAAGACAAAGGGTAACCGTTCGAAAGCCAGAAGCTTTCTTTTGATGAGGAGCTTAAACGCCAAAGACCAGGAAAAGGGCGGCGGTTAAGCGATAAGGTGAGGAAATCACACACGGGAAGTGCCGGTGGGCAAATCGCGAAGATTTTCCTGCGCTAGTCGTTGGACGTGTGTTTTTTCAATTTCTTTTCAGCTTTTGGTCCCGCGGGAAGTGAATTCCCGCGGGACCTAGAAGAAAAATAAGCGTTGGGTCCTTTAAAATAGGTCACTATGCCCCAAAACTTTACCACGTTAATTTATCAAAGCACCTGGTGACACAAAATAGAACACAAAGTCTGAAAACAGCACAAAAACAGCCAAAAAGCCAAACATCCGATGAACTGAAAAATGAAAAGCGCAGACTTGCAGGAGGAAGTTTGATGAAAAAACCGTTTGTGACCCTTGAGCAGGCGAAAGAGATCATCCGTCAGTATCCGACACCGTTTCATCTTTACGATGAGAAGGGGATTCGGGAGAACGCCCGCAAAGTAAATGAGGCGTTTTCCTGGAATCCGGGGTTTCGGGAATACTTTGCCGTGAAGGCGACGCCAAACCCCTTTTTGATGGAGATTCTGAAAGACTGCGGCTGCGGGGTTGACTGCTCGTCCTTAACAGAGCTTATGCTGTCCGAAGCGGTAGGGTTTCAGGGACGGGAGATCATGTTTTCCTCGAACGATACCCCTTCCCAGGAGTTTGCCAAAGCCGCCGAACTGGGCGCCGTCATCAACCTGGACGATCTGACGCATGTGCAGGTGGTGGAAGATACTTTAGGAAGTCTTCCGAAAACGATGAGCTGCCGCTACAATCCGGGCGGGGTTTATCAGATCAGCAACGGAATCATGGACAACCCCGGGGAGGCCAAGTACGGCATGACCGAGGAGCAGATGACGCAGGCTTTCCTGACCATGAAGGAAAAAGGGGTGGAAGAGTTTGGCATCCACGCTTTTCTGGTCAGCAATACGGTGTCCAATGACTACTATCCGGCGCTGGCAAAAACGCTCTTTGAGCTGGCTGTGCGCCTGAAAAGAAAGACCGGGGTGCATATCGGGTTTATCAACCTGTCCGGCGGCATCGGGATTCCCTACCGCCCGGAGCAGGAACCCTGCGATATCTACGCGATCGGCGAGGGAGTGCGCAAGGTTTATGAGGAAGTGCTGGTCCCGGAGGGGATGGGCGATGTGGCCATCTGCACGGAGCTGGGCCGCTTCATGCTGGCTCCCTACGGGTGCCTGGTGACAACCGCCATCCGGGAGAAGCACATCTACAAAGAGTACATCGGCGTGGATGCCTGTGCCGCGAACCTGATGCGACCGGCCATGTACGGGGCCTATCACCACATCACAGTGCTGGGCAAGGAGGACGCGCCAACGGATCATACCTATGACGTCACGGGCTCCCTTTGTGAGAACAACGACAAGTTCGCGGTTGACCGGAAGCTGCCGAAGATCGACAGCGGGGATATCCTAGTGATTCACGATACCGGTGCGCACGGTCATTCGATGGGTTACAATTATAATGGACGGCTTCGTTCCGCTGAGATTCTGCTGAAAGAAAACGGAGAGGTGCAGCTGATTCGCCGCGCGGAGACACCCCGGGATTACTTTGCCACCTTAGACTGCTTCCCCATCGCCCAAAAAATCAAATATTAACTTGCATTTCAACAGTGGATATGATAAGATATCCATGCTTTCAGGGGGATGGCAGGTAAGATCCGCCTGAAGGAAAATTTGACGCACTTAATTCTTCCCGGCATCGTTTTTACGGATGTCGGCGGAAAGAGAGTGCTTTTAGCCGGTGTGGCGGAATAGGCAGACGCACCGCACTCAAAATGCGGCGGTTACACCGTGCCGGTTCGAGTCCGGCCACCGGCAGAAAAGGCCCCGGAGCAGTTCGCTCCGGGGCTTCTTCACGCTTACGATTTTCGCCTTTTGCGGGCATTTCCGGGATCTTATCTTTGCAGAGTCTTCCATAACGACGGCGAAACGCACAGAAGTTATTAGACAAAACAAAGAGTTGTCAGAATATTTTGTCGCAGCCAGTGCCTGGCAAGATACGGCTAGAGGGAAAACGGCATATCCTCTGCACTGATCTTTTCCGCGGTTAAAAAAGGGGAAACCCCGGTGAAAACCGGGGTTTCCACAAACGATGGTCAACTAAAAAAATCAGTCGATGGAATACTTCCTGTAAAGCTCGTGCCTGAATGTGGCGTCAGCAGACGCGCGTTTCGCATCGTCGATAAGGCCTTTGTCAAGCAGAGTACTTATCAGCATTCCAAACCTGGTTTCGGCTTCTTCAGCAGCTTCCCTGCAGTGGACTTCAATGTCCTTGTCGTAGTCATACTCATCCATTAACATGTTAATCACCTCACTGCCTTATACCTTCCCAGGTTTTCAACGAGGGTTCGTTTACCCCATCACAACGTTTACTTCACAGGAATCAGAGTCCGGGATCGGCAGCGCGGTATCTTTATCCACCGGCACCCCGTCCACGGTGACTTTTACGACACCCTTACAGACATGACCGGGATTTTCCACCGAGATATGGTAGGTCACACCCCGGAATACGCGGTCTGCCTGGAAACCGTCCATGGATGACGGAATACAGGGATCAATTCGTAAGCCCTCTAAAGTCGGCTGGATTCCCAGGATATACTGGCTGATGCAGGTGAAGGTCCAGGCCGCAGTTCCGGTAAGCCAGCTGTTTTTCCCCTCCCCGAAGGTGGGGGCATCGCATCCGGCGACCATCTGGCAGTAAGCGTACGGTTCAGTGCGGTGGATCTCACTGATCTCCTCCAGGTAAACCGGGCAGGTTTTGCGGAAGATCTCAAAAGCCCGGTCTCCGTGTCCCAGAATCGTCTCCGCGCAGGCGATCCAGGGATTGTTGTGACAGAAGATCCCGGCGTTTTCCTTATATCCCGGCGGATAGGAGGAGATTTCTCCCAGTTCCAGATGGTATTTTGTGTAGGCGGGCTGCAGCAGAACAATGCCATATTTGGTATCCAGCTTTTCCTCGACACTCTTTAAGGCGGTTTCCGCCTTTCCGTCATCGACACCGATTCCCGCCATCACACACATGCCCTGCGGTTCAATGAAGATCTGTCCTTCCTCATTGGTGCGGCTGCCCACCGGGTTAGAGAAGGCGTCATAGGCGCGTAAGAACCAGTCTCCGTCCCAGCCGGCGCTTTCCACGGTTTTTGCCATGGCGGCAGTCTCTTTGCGGGCGTTCGCCGCTTCCTCAGATAGTCCGAGCTTTTCGCAAAGTTCGGCGTACTCGTTGCCATACTTGACAAACATGCCCGCGATAAACACGGATTCCGCCACCGGTCCCTCACTGGGGCCAAAGGTCTGAAAGCTCTCCCCCGGTTCCGCGGAGAAGCAGTTCAGATTCAGGCAGTCATTCCAGTCGGCGCGGCCGATTAACGGCAGTCCGTGCGGCCCCTTATGTGTCACTGTAAAGTGAAAGCTCCTGCGCAGATGCTCCATCAGGGGCTGCGCGTTGGCAAAGTCGCTGTCCCAGCCGCATTTCTCCTCCAGGATCGAGTAGTCTCCGGTCTCCCGCAGATAGGCACAGGTACCGGCAATCAGCCACAGCGGATCATCGTTGAAGCCTCCGCCGATGTCCGCGTTCCCCTTCTTCGTCAGCGGCTGATACTGATGATAGGCGCTTCCGTCTTCCAGCTGCGTGTTGGCGATATCTAGGATCCTTTCCCGGGCCCTTTCGGGGATCAGATGGACAAAGCCCAGAAGATCCTGACAGGAGTCGCGAAATCCCATGCCGCGTCCCATGCCGCTTTCAAAGTAGCTGGCGCTGCGGCTCATGTTGAAGGTTACCATACACTGGTACTGGTTCCAGATGTTGACGATGCGGTTTAACTTCTCATCTGCCGTCCGCACGGTAAACGTGCTAAGAAGCTTCGTCCAGTACTCCTTAAGCTCTTTAAAGGCAGCATCTACCTGCTCATCCGTCTGATACTTAGACAGCAGTTCATGGGCGGGCCTTTTGTTGATGATTCCCGAGGCTTCAAACTTTTCCTCCGGCGGATTCTCACAGTACCCGAGGACAAAGATAAAGGAAGCTTTCTCTCCCGGAAGAAGCGTAAGGGTAAGCTGATGAGCGCCAACCGGCTGCCAGCCGTGGGCGATGCTGTTGGTGCACTTTCCGTTTAAGACGGCTTCCGGAGCGCTGAAACTGCCGTAGGTGCCGATAAAGGCATCCCTGGAAGTATCAAACCCCGAGACAGGGTGGTTGACCGAGAAGACCGCGTAGTGGTTTCTCCGCTCCCGGTACTCCGTCTTGTGGTAGATGGTGCTTCCCTCCACCTCGACTTCTCCGGTGGAGAAGTTTCGCTGAAAGTTGGAGGAATCATCCTGGGCGTCCCATAGACAGAACTCCACGAAGCTGAACAGATCGACTGTTTTCGTTTCTGAAGCGGTATTCTCCAGGGTGACGCGGTTGATCTCACAGGGATCTTCTACCGGGACGAAGGCCTCCAGCGCGGCGGCAAGACCGTTTTTCTTACCCCGTATGATCGTATAGCCAAGACCGTGTCTGCAGGAGTATTCCTCCAGTTTGGTCTGTGTCGGCTGCCAGCCCGGATTCCAGACAGTGTCTCCGTCCTTGATATAATAGTAGCGGCCGCCCTGATCCAGGGGGCAGTTGTTGTAGCGGTAGCGGGTGAGGCGGCGAAGCTTCGCGTCCTTGTAGAACGAATACCCGCCCGCGGTATTGGAAATCAGGCTGAAGAAGTCTTTGGATCCCATATAGTTGATCCAGGGAAGCGGGGTTTTCGGCTCCGTGATGACATATTCCCGGGAGGGATCGTCAAAGTACCCGAATTTCATTTCTCACTTTCCTCCTTTCCATCTGCGGGATTTTCCCGCGCAAAGTTCCTGTTCGTCGGGGTTTCCCTCTTTTTCTGGCTTACATTATACATCAGCGAGGAAGAGAAATCTACCGGATTGTGGTGTCTTTGGGTTTGGCCTGTCTGATGAACATAAAAGACAGAGGGAGGAGAGAAGAGGAGAGGAGGAGAGAAGGAGAGAAGAGACGAAAAGAAGGGAAGAGGGAAAGAAGGGGGAGAGGAGATGAAGAGGAAAAGGGAGAGAGGAAAAGAAGAAAAGAAGAAGGGGAGAGGAGAAGAAGAGAAGAAAAGAAAAGCTGCCCGTGGTAACCGACGTGAAGGGAAAACAGATGTCTGATCTTTTGTCAGCCAATATTGGATAAGCGATTGAGAGAGTAAAATCTGTGTAATGGCACACTTCACGGATCTGAGACAAAAAAGGCAGCAGGACAGTGACTGAAAAAAGACGTAAAAGAAGGCATAAAAAAGGGGAGAGCCCCGCGGCTTTCCCCCCTGTCTTGTTTCTTACGGTTTATCCGTAAAACTCGTGCTGCCTGTCTTAGCGGTTCCGATCCCGATCCCTGTCCCGATCGCGGCTCCTGTCCCGTCTCTCCTCGAAATCTCTGTCGATTTCGTCCTTCCAGTTATCATCAACCGAGCCGACAGAGCGCACATGGGAGATGGTTCTGCTTAATACCTCGTAGTTTAACATGGTTCCCTGGCTGTCGCAGTTGTAGTTTACCGCGCGGTCTCGGGAGATGCCGAACGTTTCTGCCGTCTCCAGCGCGTCGATGTTGGCGCCGAGGAAGAGGAATTCCCATCCGTATTTGGTTTTCTGCCGCTCGATCATCTGGCGGACCTTCTCCAGGGAGTAGCGGTGGCTGGCATTCTCCATCCCGTCAGTGGTGATGACGAAGAGGGTATGCTCCGGGACATCCTCCGGGCGGGCATATTTGTGGACGTTGCCGATGTGATGGATCGCTCCTCCGATGGCGTCCAGCAAAGCGGTGCTGCCGCGGACAAAGTAGTCCTGGCCGGTAAGCGGCGCGATTTTCTGCACGTTTACCCGGTCATGCAGCACCTCGGTCCGATCATCAAAGAGGATCGTGGAGATGTAAGCCTCCCCCTGTTCTTTCTTCTGCTTTTCGATCATCGAGTTAAAGCCGCCGATGGTATCCTCCTCCAGCCCGCTCATGGAGCCGCTGCGGTCAAGGATAAAAACAAGTTCTGTAAGATCTTTTTTCATATTGCTGCCTCCTTTTCTGGTGGGACTGCCACCCGTATGCTGATCAATAGATTTTAGGTTCCCCGGTTTTCGCTTCCGGTTTCCTTATCTTTCCTGTATTTTAGCAGGCACTCATCCGCCTGTGGTCGCCTGGCAGGCGACAAATGAAAAAATCTTTTCCTTATCTTTAGATGATCGCTGCGCGATGGCTGCCAAAGTGCCAGGGGCTTGGCAGGGTGGCAGGATTCGCTTCGAAACTTTCCCCTCCAAATGTGGGCAAATCTGGAATACAGCTTGATTTTCCTGTACGGGTGCCGTAGAATAACGGGTAGAGACTGCAGAGAACGTTAAAGAAGGGACGATTGCCTGCCGGTCCGGTTTGCTGTCCAAAATTTTACATCTGCCTGCTCTTTTGTCCCACGGCGGCGTTAGACACCGGCTCAGGCTTTTTTAGCAGGCGGTATCTGTCAGGCTGTACGCTGCGGTGCTAAGAATCCGTGATTGGGCCGGGGATGAGGAAGAACAGGAAGAACTGGTGGAACAGGAAGAACAGGAAGGGACACTGGCTGAAAGCCCTGATTGAAAGAATAAAAGAGGAAGGAGTGGGAACGGGAGAATGAAAAAGTTAGGATTTGGACTGATGCGTCTTCCTCAGACGGATCCGTCGGATGCCTCAAAAGTGGATGTGGATGAGGTAAAGCAGATGGTGGATCTGTTCCTGGACAGAGGTTTCACATATTTTGACACGGCATATATGTACAACGGGTTTGCCAGCGAGAGCGTGGCCAAGACCGCTTTGGTGGACCGGTATCCGAGGGACCGCTTTACGCTGGCGACCAAGCTTCACGCGGCATTCTTTGATTCGTTTGAGGACCGGGACAAAGTTTTCAACGCGCAGCTGGAAAAGACCGGCGCGGGATTTTTCGACTACTATCTCCTTCACGGAGTGGAAGCTTCCAGTTACCCCAAGTTTGAGCAGTATGACTGCTTTGACTGGCTGCTGGAGAAAAAGGCGCAGGGGCTTGTAAGACATGTGGGCTTTTCTTTCCACGATACGCCGGAGAAACTGGATGAGATCCTATCGAAGCACCCCGATATGGAGTTTGTCCAGCTGCAGCTGAATTACCTGGACTGGGAAAGCCCCTGGGTGCAGTCACGCGCCTGTTATGAGTGCGCCAGGAAGCATGGCAAACCGGTCGTGGTGATGGAACCGGTCAAAGGCGGGACGCTGGCAAAGGTCCCCGAGGCAGTTCAGGAGCTATTTGCCGCCCATGATCCGCAAAGGAGCATGGCAAGCTGGGCCATCCGCTTTGCGGCGAGCCTGCCGGGGGTGATGGTGGTGCTTTCCGGAATGTCGAATCTGTCCCAGATGCGGGACAACACGGGGTTTATGGAGAACTTCGAGCCGCTGACGAAGGAGGAGACAGCGCTTTGTGAGCAGGCGGCCCGAATCATCAACGGTCAGGTAGCGATTCCCTGTACCGGATGCTCCTACTGTACGGAAGGGTGCCCGAAGAATATCGCGATTCCAAAGTATTTCTCTTTGTACAACGAGGATATGCGCGAACACCTGGAGGAAAAAGGCTGGACCATCAATTTCACCAATTACAGCAACTTAAACCAGAAGTTTGGCAAAGCCTCCGACTGTGTATCCTGCGGTCAGTGTGAGAGTGTCTGTCCGCAGCATCTGCCGATCATTGAGGACCTGAAGAAGGTTGCGGCGCACTATGAAAAGTAGGGAGAGATAGGAAAGACAGGAAAAGATAAAAAGAGCAGGCCCCCAGGTGAACGCCTGGGGGCTTTTATACTGACATATGTTCAGGCAGAAGGAAGATCCCGCGAAGAGAAAAGCTACTGTGCCGCGGCTCCGGGATTACCCTCCTCAGCAGGGGCCGCCTCATGATAGCGGTCCAGGATCTGCTGCAGAGTGATGCTCTTTAGACTGAGCGCCATGTCCTTTCGCAGAACCTCATAGGTATCGTCCAATACCTGGCGGATGTTTTTGCCGACCGGGCAAAGCGGCGAGGGAGAGGTATGAATTCCCATCAGGTGTCGTAGCGATTCAGGTTCCACCGCCTCGTTGACCTGATAGAGTGTAATCTTTGCAGGCGGCAGTTTCAGCGTCGCGCCGCCGGTGCCGGAACGTATGGAGAGGATGCCTGCTTTCTTTAAGGCGCTTAAGATGCTGCGAATCATCACCGGATTACAGCCGGTTGAAAGCGCCAGCAGTTCACTGGTGACCTTTTTTGAGGTGCCGTATTCGTGGATGAAAATCAGGCAGTGGACAGCGATCGAACATTTTTTACTGATCTGCATAAGGCAAAACCTCCCTGAAACCATTTTAACAGAGAGGGGAGGCGATGTAAACAGGAACCGGGGAAACCCAACTCGCATCAAACATATCGAGATATTTAGAACTTTCGAAGCAGAATAGAGCAATTCTTACAGAGGACATTTCAGGCTTCAGATTTTCAGGTTTTGGGGCTTCGGGTTCTCAACTCTTCAGTTTTTCAGGCTCCTCGGATTAAGTTTCCTTGAAAAAGGATGGAAGGGCGGGCATGAAAAGGATAGTTATTTCAGATCGAACAAGGTAGATGAGTTGAGGGAGATATGAAAGGAAAATTGTAAAGGACAGTTAGCAATGCCTGATGCAAAACAGATCCTTTAAAATAGGGAGAGAAAAACGTTGGATACCGGATTCATCGCTGTCTGCAGGAACGCGGTAACTGAACTTAAAAGTCTGCCGGATAGGTGCGCCAGACTGGATGCCGCGGATCCTCCCTACTGTCTGGCCTAGGATTTTGGCAGCAGCCAGGTTACCTTTGGGTTTGACGACTATCTTTTCTTTCCCGCCGCTGGCTGTCTTAAGGTCAGGCGGATCCTTACAGACGACGGGGCTATCTGCATATTTATGGGTGTCCGCTATATCTTCTGCATTTACATCATCATGGATAGGGAATTGTACCTACCGTTTAACTCCTGGATTACCTGGGCGGGAAAGGACGCGAAGCACGCTTAGGTAGGTTTGTACCGGATGGTATGGCGAAGACTTAAAGAGCGCCAAGGAAAGAAAACAGATCGATGACTGCAGATATCGATAGATTACGATTTATATATATATTGATTTCCGGAAAAGGCCATGTAAGTATCCGGGATGGGAAGACGGGAAGGGATCTGCCAGCGGGAAGCTGAAGCTTTGGGTGAGGAAAGGCAAATAGAGACAGAGAGGATAGGATACAGATGGAAAGAATATTGACATTCCGTGTGGCCTGTCCTATACTCTAGTTGTCATTTTATTTTTTACATCTAACTCAGGAGGCCTCGTTATGAAATATGTTGCAATTACCTTCAGTCCTACGGGCGGTACCAAAAAGGCAGCGGATGCTGTCACCAGAAACTGGCCGTCCGTGGAATCTGTTGATCTGACAGACACAGGGACAGATTTTGGCAAATGCCGTCTGCATGCGGGAGATCTTGCCCTGATTGCCATGCCCTCCTATGGCGGTCTGGCCCCGAAACCCGCGCTTGAACGGCTGGCAAAAATCCGGGGCAACGGCGCCGGCTGCATCTTGGTGTGTGTATACGGCAACCGCGCCTATGAGGATACGCTGGTACAGATGGAAGATACCGCCAAAAAATGCGGTTTTCAGGTTGTGGCGGCCATATCGGCGGTTGCGGAACACTCCATCATGCATCAGTACGCTTCGGGACGCCCGGATACAAACGATCAGGCACAGCTTGCCGGTTTCGGGGAAAAGATCCTGGACAAGTGGCAAAAAGGAGATAAGGGCAAACCGTCGATTCCGGGAAACAGACCGTACAAAAAGAGCGGCGGGCCGGGGTTGGTGCCGAAAGCGGGGAAATCCTGTACTGCCTGCGGACTTTGCGCAAAACAGTGTCCGGTTCAGGCGATCAGTCATCAGAACCCCAAGAGCACAGACTCTAAGAAATGCATTTCCTGTATGCGCTGCGTCTCCCTCTGTCCGCAGAAAGCCAGAAGTGTCAACAAGATGATGGTCAGTGCCGCGGCTATGACGATCAAGAAAGCCTGCTCAGTATCGAAGCAGAACGAACTGTTTATCTGAAACAGAAGCTCCTCCTTGTGAAACCAAAGAGGAGCTTTATCTTCTAACTTTTGATCGCTGTTCTCCGGATCAATCCGCGGTGTGTATCCTTTTGGCCCGCTCCCTGAGAAACCTTTCAGATGAAGATCCTGCGATTTCTCCTGGTGACGTCTTCATTCGTAACTTCGAATGAAAATGGAATTACGAGTCCATTTCCAGAAAAAGGAAAAATTTATAACGGGGTTTTCTGCTTCCTTTCAGCATCTTCAGCCTGCGGATAGAAAAATTTTGATCGTAAAGGATGAAACGAATGCTATTCGGACGCTGCGATCTCTGAACTTTTTAAGAGAAGGCGATCCTTATTTTTTCTGAAGAGCATAGTAAGAGTTTCCCATTTTCCGTGAGAAAACAGGGCAGATCCCACAAAGAATCGTCCAGGCGATCACAATGAGTATGTTTTGAAGCAGGAGGAAAAAATTGGTGTCTTCTTTTTGCAGGGTTTTTCTTCAGTTCTGGCTTTCCTTGCAGCTTCTGCTTTCTCTTTCCGGTTTTGAGTTTAGCTTCTGTTCCTGCCTTTCGGTTTGAGTTTCTTTTTTCAACCTGCGTTTCAGCGGCCTTTCTGCTTGAAAATTTACTTGTACAATGGTGCGGATCCGGTTATAATAAGGAAAACTCCCTGTATCCATATGTAGGAGAGAGCGGGGGGAAAAGAGGATTGGGAAATTCTTCAAGAGAAGATGCGCGAATCGTTCCTTCGGCGCGTGGAAACGATGGGCAGAAGGGAAGGATTTGCTGTCAGTGAAAGATACATAGGGAGGCTGTTGTATGATCCTTGCGGGATACATGGTGCCCCATCCGCCGATCGCGGTGCCCGAGATCGGGAAAGGGGAGGAGAAAAAGATAAAGGATACGCTTGCTTCCTACCGGGAGGTAGCCAAAGATATCGCCAGGGTGAAGCCGGAGACGATTATTCTGACTTCCCCCCATGCGGTCATGTACCGCGATTACTTCCACATTTCGCCGGGGAGAGGAGCGCAGGGGAGTTTCCGCCAGTTTGGAGCCGGACAGGTGCGCTTAAGCGTTCACTACGATCAGGTACTGGTGCAGACAATCTCGGCGGATGCCGAGCGTGACTGTTTTCCGGCAGGAACGCTGGGAGAACGTGACCGGTCTTTAGATCACGGGACCATGGTGCCCCTCTACTTTGTCAATCAGGAGTACCGGGAGTATGAGCTTATCCGGATCGGTTTATCCGGACTGTCTCTAAAAGACCACTGGGCATTCGGGCAGCGCATCGCCAGGGCCGTCAGTGAGACCGGCAGAAGATGCGTTTTTATCGCCAGCGGGGATTTAAGCCACTGTCAGAAAGAGGACGGCCCTTACGGTTACCGGCCGGAAGGCCCCGCGTATGACAGGCAGATCATGGAGGTCATGGGATCCGGTGATTTTGAGAAGCTTCTGGAATTCCCCGAGGAATTCCTGGATAAAAGCATGGAATGCGGTCACCGGTCTTTTGCGATCATGGGAGGCGCCTTTGACGGGATGAGCGTTACGATCAGGAAACTCAGTCATGAGGCGGTATTCGGCGTCGGATACGGCTTTTGCATAGTTCACAGGAAAGAGGAGGAAATCTGATGGATCCTTTTGTACAGCTGGCCAAAAACACGATTGATACATATATCCGAAAAAGAGAAGTTTATCAGGCAAAGAAGGAGGAGCTTACCCTGCAGATGACGGATTCTCGGGCTGGCGCCTTTGTCTCCATCCATGAGCACGGGGAACTGCGCGGCTGCATCGGAACGATCGCCCCAACCAGGAATACCCTCGCGGAGGAGATTATCTCAAACGCTATCGCGGCATCCACCAGGGATCCCAGGTTTCCCGCCATCAGGGAGGACGAACTTGAGTTTCTTACGATCAGCGTGGATGTGCTGGGCGAGGCGGAACCCATTGCCTCGAAGGAGGAGCTTGATGTAAAGCGCTATGGCGTGATCGTCGAGAAAGGATATCGGCGCGGCCTTTTGCTGCCGGATCTGGAGGGAGTCGACACCGTGGAGGAGCAGATTTCCATCGCCAGGAGGAAAGCCGGGATCGGGGAGCAGGAGAAAGGGGTATTGATGTACCGGTTCGAGGTGGTGCGCCATGAATGAGGCGGTCTGCCCGGTCTGTCCTCATCACTGCCGGATCCCGGAGGGCGCTTACGGAAGGTGCGGGGGACGGTATAACGCACACGGGAAGGTGCAGTGCGCCACCTATGGGAAGGTGTCGGCTTTGGCACTGGATCCGATTGAGAAAAAGCCGCTGGCCTTCTTTCACCCGGGAAGCTGGATTCTCTCTGTGGGGAGTTTTGGCTGCAGCATGTCCTGCCCGTTCTGCCAAAATTATGAGATCGCGAGGGCGAAAGCTGCTGACCGCCCGGAGAGTGTCTGCGAGATATCCCCGGAAAGACTCTGCGGGCTTGCCGAAAAGGAGCGGGCAAGGGGAAATATCGGCGTAGCCTTTACCTATAATGAAGCGCTGATCGGATATGAGTATGTGCGCGATACGGCCAAACTGGTGCACGAGGCAGGTATGTATAACGTACTGGTGACAAACGGTATGGCCAAGCTTCCCATCCTGGAGGAACTGCTTCCCTACATGGACGCGATGAATATCGATCTGAAAGGATTCCGCCCGGAGATCTACCGGTATCTGGGCGGCGACCTGGAGACCGTGAAAGCCTTTATTGTGCGCTCGGCGTCCGCCTGTCATGTGGAGCTGACTTCCCTGATTGTGCCGGGGCTTAACGATGACGAAGAGGATATGAGGCAGGAAGCGGCGTGGATCGCGAAGACAGATCCGCGGATTCCTTTGCATATCACCCGCTATTTCCCCCGTTATAAGATGACCGCGCCGGCAACCGATATCTCGCTTTTAAGAAGGTTAAAGAAGATTGCGGAGGGCAGCCTGTCCCGCGTACTGTTGGGGAATGTATAAGGGGCGGCTTTTTCCCATTTTCGCGGATACGAGTACGGGTGATTTTAAGCAGGCCAGAGGTGGCCGGATCAGCGCAGAAAGGAAAAGCTCTGCCTTTGGCAGGCAGAGCTTTTTAAGGAATCCTTTTTGGAAGAGATTTTTGAATGACTCTTTTTAAATATAACCCTTTAACCTGAACATAACTTTTTAAGAAGACTTTTCCGGATCGGAAGCAGGATGGCTTAGGGAAGCGCGGAAATTACAGGATGGCGGATGTTTTCCATCCGGTTTTTCCGGTCCGTCTAAAAGGATTTTTGCTGGAGTCCATCGGGTTTGATTTCAAATTTTATTTTTCACGAGTACAGCAGGATTGTGAAAGCAGCGAGAAAGCGGAACGATCCGCGGCCGTCATTTGACACTTAAATCCTATCATTGATCAGTTGATTATCTGAAGATCTCAAATCCCTGTGAAATTTAATTGACACATTCCTGGATCTGCGTTATAGTGACTCTGGAAAGGTTTCTCGGTTTCTCCGCAAAGAGGACATTCATAAGGGAGGCGCCTGGATGATTTACAGAGAGTTTACGGTCAAAATCCCCAGCGAAGCGCATGTCTATAAAAATGGACATGTTTTCCTGGTGACAAAACCCTATCCGAAAAATATCCGCAGAATTATTGGAGAATCCTGCGGAGAGGGACTCATGCATCCCAGCGGACTCTACTTTCAGCTTTTCCCGGCTGCGTGGAAGGAGCAATACCCGGATAAGGCGCCGATGATCCATCAGGATACTCTGGGTGTGGGTCTGTTGGCTCTCACCTTAGGTATTGGAGAGAGCACCGGTATCTATTCTCTCCTTACTGATGCCTATGGCGCGAAGACAGCCAATGGCATTCTGGACTTCGCGCTTTATGACCTGCTTTTCAGCATTGATTCCGCTGATTTTTCTGATACTTTTGATTTTCCGGAAGAATTGATAAAAAGTCAGTTGGTATTTTCCATCGTTCCTCGCGAAAGGGACTGGTATGCGAATCTTTTCCATTTCGGGATGAATGAGGATAGAAATAACTCCGTAAGAAAAAGCTGGTTTGCGGCCTGCCTAAAGAGCGGATTGACCAGCGTCTGGGTAAGCATTGAGGGAATACCTGCCGGTTATAAGGAGGATGATCAGCATCAAGACAAGGTTTTGCAAAAGGAATCTGAGAAGATCGGCGCGGATGAACCTGCCGTATCCTGTATCTTTGTGATCTGCGCGGACGGAGATCATAAAGGACTGCCGCTGACATACTTTGTTTTTAAAGGGAATCCGGTGGACACTCAGGCGCTGAAAAAGGTATTTGCCTTCCTGGATGCTTTTAGCCTGTCTGTGAAAGGCGTACTGGCCAAAAGTGATTATTGCACGGAAGATCTATTACAATTTTTATGCCGGGAAAACAGGGACTACCTCATTCAGGTTCCGGAAAACGCGTATGGATTCCAGGAGATAATGGGCAGGTATCAGTCAATAATCCGCGAAAATGTCCAGTACTCGATGGAGGACGGACAAAAGTATGGTGCGGCAGCGGCCGGTAAAGTATTCGAGGCATCCGACTTTGAATCAAAGCTTGTATTAATTTATGACGATCTGCAGGGGTCCAGTCAGCGTTCAGCTCTTTTAACGGCGTGTTATCGGGTGAAAGAGGACTGGGATACTTGTCTTAAGAAGGGGAAAGAAAGATCCATCCCAGAAGAGTACAAAAGATTTGTGACTGTGAGCGATCAGCATGCCCCCGCCAAACTGAATTTTAAGCAGCTCCAGGAAGCGCTTGATTCCAAAGGATATGCCGTTTTTGCCTCCTCGATGGAGGAGTCTATATCTTCCCTGGAGGATACCATGCATCTTACAGATGCAGAAGAGAAAAGTTTTGCGGCAGCAAAAACACTTTTTAGCATTGACTCGGAAGGCTTGGATGCAGGGGGTTTTCATGGGAAAGAAGCGGCAGAAAACTTAACATTCTGTCTGTTTATCTGCGCCATTATGCAGAGCGAACTGATAAATTCCTGCAGAAGGCATGATGTTTCTGCAGAAGATGTCCTTAGGGAATCCTATGAGCTTTCGTATAGATTTATGAATAACCAGTATGATTTTGTGCGCACTTTGCCTCCGAGACTGGCGTCCGTATACTCTGATTTTAACCTCAGTGAGACAAGCATTCGCTCTCTGGACGATTATGTCCGGAAACGGTATGATGCGGAAGAGGGAAAGTTTAGTTTACAGGAAAAACTTACCGTTTCCGCAGATAAAAATTCCGCGGTCAGCGGGATTTGTGCAAAGCCTTTGGACGCGGGTCCATTTGTAGTGGGAGGAGATTTAGATTCCTGCACCTTTGAGGAGTTTAAGTTAAAGTTGGCTGAGCCGGGGACGCTTAGGGAAAATGAGAGGGGAGAGAACGGCACAGCCAATTCTGCCATGGAGCAAGAGCAGACGCAAAGGTCAGATCCGTGTAAGGATTCCGGGGATTTAGAAGCGCCTCCCATGCCGAAAAAACGGGGCAGAAAGCCGAAACCGAAGCCGGAAAAGCCCCCGGGACCGGGCAGAGGGAGAGTCAAGGGAAGCAAAAATGCGAAAACGCTGGAAAGAGAGCGCCTGATTGCCGAGGGAGTTTTGCAGGTCCCGCCGAAACGTCCCAGGGGGAGACCCAAAAGTGATAAGACAGTGGCCAAGGAGCGGGAGTGGCAGAAGGTAAGAGAGGCTGCCAGGCAGCGCGGCGAAATTCTGCCCGAAAAGCCGCCCAATGGGCGTCCCTCGAGGCTGGTTATGGAGATCCGAAAGGAGCTTTCTCTGACGGAGGAGCCCCGTTAAGGTGAGAGGGAAAGTTTTTGCCAGATGGGTTCTGGCAGACGGGAAGGAGGTGCGCGGTGAAAGAGATCGCGCTGCGTGATTACCAGAGGGAGTGCGTCAGACTGATCGATGGCATCAGGGAGGGAGGATCCTATCTGATTGTCATGGCCACGGGCCTGGGGAAAACGGCGATCTTTTCCCACATCAAAAGGAAGGGGCGGGTGCTCATTCTCTCCCACAGAGAGGAACTGGTCCACCAGCCGGAGCAGTACTATTCGTGCTCATTCGGCGTGGAGAGGGCGGAAGAGACTTCCCACGGCGAGGAGGTCATATCCGCCAGTGTGCAGACTCTGGTACGCAGGCTTAAAAGGTTTCAGCCCGAGGAGTTTGACACGATCATCACCGACGAGGCGCATCACGCCGTGGCTCCAAGTTATCAAAAAATCTATGCCTATTTTAAACCCCGTCTGCACCTGGGATTTACCGCGACTCCTAACCGGGCCGACAACCTGCGGCTGGGACAGGTCTACTCCAAAGTCATTTTCGAGCGGGACATCAAATGGGGCATAAAACATGGCTTTTTGTCCAACATTCGCTGTATGCGGGCAGATATCGGCTATGATCTTAAGGGCGTCCGTTCCCAGATGGGAGATTTCAATCAGGGCGATCTGGAAAGCGCCGTGGACATCACGGAGGTGAACAGGGAGGTGGCCCGTGTCTATCAGGAATATGCGATCGGATCTACCCTGATTTTTGCCGCGTCTGTAGAGCACGCCTGCAACCTTGCCGCGCTGATTGACGGGGCGGCGGTGATTACCGCGGACACTCCGGACCGCGCGAAGATTTTAGACGATTTCGCGGCAGGTAAGATCAGGGTGATCGTCAACTGCATGGTGCTTACGGAGGGCACAGATCTGCCGATGGTCCGCACGATCATGATGTGCCGACCAACCAGAAATGCCTCGCTTTTTGCCCAGGCGGTGGGCAGGGGGCTCAGGCTTTACGAGGGCAAAGATGAGCTGCTGCTGATTGACTGCACCGGCACCTCGGATCTGCCGATCTGCACGGCTCCGGTCCTGTTTGGCCTGGATGCCAAAAAAGCCGGAAAAGTCTGGCAGGACGGAATGCTGCTGACAGAAATTGAAGAGGAGACCACGAAAGAGGATGAGCGGGATGCCTTCCAGGCGGGCGCGTGGAAGATCAACCTGTCTGAGATTGATCTGTTTGAGACAGAGGGAGGATATGACACCCACGGCATCAATTTTATTGTGTGCGCGAACGGGGATATGGTATGCTCTTTGGGCAACGGTGTGGTCATGACGGTTACGGCGGAGGATATCACCGGCAATGCCCAGGTGATTGTGCGCTCATACGGCAGCCTGTTAAATGAGACATCTGCTATGCCCATGCAGAAAGCACTGGATTACGCACACGATGTGCTCAGCACGAGTTACTCATCCTGTAAGATGCTCTGGGACAGAGAAAAGTGTCTCTCCTGGGGAAAAGATGACGCCACGGTCAAACAAAAGGACTTTATCCGAAATTTGTATTCGCGGGAGGAACTGCGTGAGATTCCCATTGAGAAACTGAGCAAATATCAGGCGAGCTGTCTGATTAACCGGGGACTGGAGAGACAGCGGATTCAAAAGGAAGAGAGGGCGCGAAAGATCAGGGAGAGAGAAAAATTATCGGAAACTCACGCTTAATCGTGAGCAATAATAAATGTATGAGATGCCCAAGTCAAAGGGTATCTGTATAACAGCAATAACGTAATAAATAAGAAAGGATGGAGTGTAGGATTATGTATGTGAAAGGCGTCAATCTCGGTAATTGGCTAGTCCTTGAAAAATGGATGAGTCCCGCGCTTTTTGACGGCACAGACGCGGAGGATGAATACTATCTGCCCAGGAAACTTTCACCCGAGGTTTACGAGGCAAGGATCAGGGTGCACCGCAGCGAGTACATCACCGAGCGCGATTTTGCAGCAATCAGGCGCATGGGGCTCAATGCGGTGCGGATTCCGGTCCCGTATTTTATCTTCGGAGACCGCAAGCCCTTTATCGGCTGCATTGATGAGCTGGACAAAGCCTTTGACTGGGCGGAAAAATATGGGCTCAAGGTGTTGGTTGACCTGCACACGGCTCCTCTGAGCCAGAACGGTTTTGACAACGGGGGTATCAGCGGGGTTTGCAAATGGAGTCAGACACCGGAGGAAGTGGATTTTGTCCTCAATGTGCTGGAAAAACTGGCGGAGCGCTACGGCGGCCGCGAGGGACTGCTGGGCATTACACCGATCAACGAACCGGTGTCCGAAGACGTGTGGACGATGATGGATGTACCTGGCCGATATCCTCCGGTTGATCAGGAGCTGGCCGCGGGAAGCGCTCCCAACACGAAGGAGTTTATACGCGGTTTCTACGAGGAAGCTTTTGACCGCATCTATCCCCATCTCGAGGACGGGAAGTTTGTGGTGTTCCACGATGGCTTTATGTTAAATTCCTGGGAGGATTTTGTTACGAGACCTAAGTTTCAGGGTCATGTGATGCTGGATACTCATCAGTATCTGATGATGGCCGAGGCGGTGGGATGCGAGCAGACTCTCGATGGATATCTTGCTTATATCGAGGGGAATTTTGCCAGGAGCATCGCGGAGGTTGAGGAGTATGTGCCGGTGATCTGCGGCGAATGGAGTCTGTTTAATTCTCTGGCTGTCGGCATGGATACAAAAGGCGGCCAGTCGGTCTTAAATGGTATGGATTTTTCAGAGAGCATAGAGGTGGATGAAAACCAGAAGAAGGCTATCTATAATCGGCTCGCAAAAGCACAGCTTGCCGCCTGGCAGAACGGGTCCGGTTATTTTTACTGGAACTACAAGCTGCTGCTTGATACGGTGACAGGACCGCAGTGGAGGGGATGGGACTGCTGGGATCTTGGCAAGTCCGTCGATCTTGGCTGGTTTCCCGCGACTGTATAAGAGGCGATAAGGGAAGAGAAATTTCCTGGAACGGGGAATTATCCGCCAGGGACCGTAATTCCAGCATTTTCTTAAAAGAGAGACCTTACGGATTGAATAATCCCCTTTCTCTGTATGTTTAGCGGTGCTCTTCACAGATAATAAGGAGTTTCCTTTTTGTGAAGAGCACTTTTGTATTTATGAGAAGAGAGGAGCATACAGAAAAGTGACTGAGAATCTCTGTGAGTGCAGTCTGAATAAGCATATGCGAAGGTATACAGTTTGACTGCTGCCTGATCACTTTATTGGATGTGTTCATTGCTTATTAATGCTAATTTTAAGATGAGAAGATCACGTAACAGGTGTCAAAGTGGGAATCTCTTATGCAGAG
>CAZXSN010000045.1:0-23409 GCA_964643295.1 uncultured Lachnospiraceae bacterium | reverse complement strand
ACGGCCACGGGAACTTCGGCTCCATCGAAGGAGACGGCGCGGCGGCCATGCGCTATACGGAGGCGCGTTTGAGCAAGATCACGCAGGAAGCGTTTCTTACGGATCTGGATAAGGGCGTGGTGAACTTTGTCCCGAACTTTGATGAAACTGAGAAGGAGCCGGAGGTGCTGCCGGCGAGGATTCCCAATCTGCTAATCAACGGTTCGGAGGGCATCGCCGTGGGCATGGCGACAAGCATTCCTCCCCACAACCTGGGCGAGGTGATCGATGCGGTGATCGCCCTGATCAAAAATGATCAGATGTCTGATGAGGACCTCTTAAAATACATCAAGGGACCGGATTTTCCCACCGGCGGGATCGTGGTCAACCGGGATGAACTGCCTTTAATCTATGCCTCCGGCACCGGAAAGATTAAAATCCGCGGCCGCGTGGAGGTTGAACAGGTCAAGGGAGGCCGGGAACGGCTCGTGATTACCGAGATCCCCTATACGATGCTGGGGGCGAACATTGGCAAGTTTCTAAACGATGTGGCTGCGCTCGTGGAGTCGAAAAAGGTCACGGACATCGTGGATATCTCCAATCAGTCGTCCAAGGAGGGGATCCGCATCGTGCTGGAACTTAAGAAAGGCGCCGATGCGGAATACATCAAAAACCTGCTTTACAAGAAAACCAGGCTGGAGGATACCTTCGGCGTCAACATGCTCGCAGTAGTCGATTCCCGCCCGGAAACCTTAAGTCTGCGCTCGATTTTGGACTCCCATATAGACTTTCAGTTTGAGATCGCCACGAAGAAGTACCAGAACCTCCTGGAAAAAGAGCAGCATAAACGGGAAGTGCAGGAAGGGCTGATTCGGGCCTGCGACGTGATCGATCTGATCATTGAGATCCTGAGGGGCAGCAAAAACCAGAAGCAGGCGAAGGACTGCCTGGTAAACGGTGTGACGCAGGGAATCGCCTTTAAGTCGGCAAAGTCTAAAAAGCAGGCGGAGAAGCTTCGCTTCACCGAAGTGCAGGCGGATGCGATTCTTGAGATGCGCCTCTACCGCCTGATCGGACTGGAGATCGATGCCCTGATGGCAGAGCATAAAAAGACGCTGGAGGATATTGGACGTTACACAGATATTTTAAACAATTATCAGTCCATGGCGAAGGTGATCATCGATGAGTTGAAATCCTATAAAAAAGAGTTTGCCGCGCCTCGGAAAACTTCTATCGAAAACATTGGCGAAGCCGTGCTGGAGGAAAAGAAAGCGGAAGACTTTCCGGTGGTCTTTCTCATGGACCGCTTTGGCTATGCCCGCCTCATTGACGAGAGTTCCTACGAGCGAAACCGCGAGGCCGCCGATTCGGAAAACCGTGTGGTGATTCACTGTATGAACAGCGCGAGGCTCTGTGTGTTTACAGACAGCGGAAAGGAGCATCTTTTGAAAGTGCAGGATGTGCCCTTTGGAAAGTTTCGCGACAAGGGCACACCGATCGACAACCTGTGCAACTATGACAGCCGGGGAGAGCGGTTTTTAACGCTGCTGCCCATAGCGGATCTTGCGGGGAAGAAGCTTACCTTCGTCACCGCACAGGGGATGGTCAAGCAGGTGCAGGGAGAGGAGTTTGATGTGGGCAAGCGCACGATTGCGGCCACCAAACTGCAGGAGGACGATCATGTTGCCGCGGTCTTAGAGGCTAGGGAGCACTCTCACCTTGTGCTGGCAACGAAAGACGGATTTTTCTTACGCTTCCCCTTGGAGCAGGTTCCGGTTAAGAAAAAGACAGCCATCGGTGTGCGCGGCATTCGTCTGGGAGCAGGGGATATGGTAACCGGGATTTATCTGCTCGACGAAGGTTTGCCGGGGGAAGTAGTCATCGGAGATAAAACCGTGCGCTTAAACCGTCTGAAAGTCAGCAGCCGGGATACGAAGGGATACCGCTTTCGCGGATAGGGGATCACAGGGGAACTTTAAAATCTGAGAAACTTTCGCGCTTACGAAAACCGGAACCCAAACCGGTTAAAGACAGCAAAGTAAGCGTGAAACCGGGAAACCCTTAAAAATCCTCTTGCAATTTGCCCTCACTGGTGCTACAATGACAAAGACTTATAAATATGGCGCTGCAGGAAGAACGGGTTTTCCACTCGTTCTTCTTTTTTGGGTATTTCTGCGAAACGGGATTTTCTTGCCGGTACGTTCGCGAAAGGACTGAAAGAACCGTAAGGGGCAGAAAAAACGCGGGGGCGCAAAAACAATGGGAGAGACTGAAATTCCCGGAAGGCAGTCCTTTGAGGAAAGCGAAGAGGCAAGAAGCGCGAAGCGACAAATCTACAACGCATCCGGGTGTGCCTTTGCGGGCTAAGGTTACCGCGGGGGACAGCAAACTATTTTTATGAAATGACAGGACTGGAATATCTTTTTTGGCGAGAGACAGACAGCTGAGAAAAATGATGACTGATCATAAGGCAGCGTCTGAAATAACATATTCGGCAACAGGAGGATAGGGAAACATTGAGTAAGCGGGAAGTGTATGAACAGAAGACGGAAGCGCTGATTCTTCCGATTCTTAAAGAGCTGCAGTTTGAACTGGTGGACGTGGAGTTTGTACGGGAAGGCGGCACCTGGTATCTGCGGGCCTACATCGACAAGCCCGGCGGCATCACAGTGGATGACTGTGAGGCGGTCAGCCGCAGGCTGAGCGATCTTCTGGATGAGGAGGACTTTGTGGAGGAGTCCTACGTTTTGGAAGTCAGTTCCCCTGGACTGGGGCGTCCGCTTAAGAAAGAGAAGGATTTTGCCCGCAGCATCGGGGAGGAAGTGGAAGTCCACACCTATAAGGCGGTGGCGGGGAAAAAGGATTTTATCGGGATTTTGACAGATTTTGATAAGGGTACCGTGACAATTCAGCTGGAAGATGGTACGGCGATGGCGTTTGAGCGGGAGAACATTTCCCTTGTGCGCCTGGCGTTCGACTTTTAAGGAGGAATCGGAAAAAAGATGAATAATGAGCTGTTCGAGGCATTGACTGTTCTGGAAAAGGAGAAAAATATCAACAAGGAATCCCTGCTGGAGGCGATTAAACAGTCGCTTCTGCAGGCCTGCAAGAATCATTACGGAAAAAACGAAGTGTCGAATATTGTGGTCAACATCGACACGAAAACCTGCAACTTCGAACTGTATGCGGAAAAGACCGTGGTGGAGGATGTGGAAGATGACTTAACGCAGATCAGTCTGGCGAACGCGAGACTGAAAGATCCCCGGTATGAGCTGGGGGATACGGTCCGCGTGGACATCGAGTCTAAAAATTTCGGCCGGATTGTCACTCAGAACGCCAAGAACGTGATCCTGCAGAAGATTCGCGAGGAAGAACGCAAGTCGCTGTACAACCAGTATTATGAGAAGGAAAAGGATGTGATTACCGGCATTGTCCAGCGTTACATAGGCAGAAACGTCAGCGTGAACCTGGGGAAGGTCGATGCGCTGCTGAATGAAAACGAGATGATCCGCGGGGAAAAGCTCTCCCCGAATCAGCGCATCAAGGTTTACGTGATGGAAGTGAAAGAAACATCGAAAGGTCCCAGGATCCTCGTTTCCCGCACCCACCCGGAGCTTGTCAAGCGCCTGTTTGAGAATGAGGTAACCGAGGTGCACGACGGCATCGTGGAGATTAAAAGCATTGCCCGTGAGGCCGGAAGCCGCACAAAGATCGCGGTCTACTCGAACAATCCGGATGTGGATGCCGTCGGTGCCTGTGTGGGATTAAACGGTGCCCGCGTAAATTCCGTGGTCAAGGAGCTGGGAGGAGAGAAGATCGATGTGGTGAACTGGGATGAAAACCCGGCACTGCTGATTGAGAATGCGTTGAGTCCGGCTAAGGTGATCTATGTGATGGCAGATGGGGACGAGAAGACAGCCAAGGTGGTGGTACCGGATTATCAGTTGTCCCTGGCGATCGGCAGGGAGGGCCAGAATGCGAGACTGGCGGCCCGCCTGACTGGATTTAAGATTGATATCAAGAGCGAGACGCAGGCGCGTGAGTCCGGAGACCTGCTGGAGTATGAGAGCGACTACTACGATGATGATGAGTACTACGGTGACGAGTACGGCGATGGCACCTATGAGAACGGCACCTATGGGGACGGGATGTATCAGGACGGCATCTACGGCGACGGGACGTACCAGGATGGCAACTACGGCGACGGGACGTATCAGGACGGCACCTACGAAGACGGGACCTATCAGGAAGGTATGTACGGCGACGGGAGCTATCAGGACGGTGCTTATGGGGATGGAACCTACCAGGACAGCGCCTATGGGGACGGAAGCTATCAGGATACTTACGGCGAGGGAACTTATCAGGATGGATCTTACGGCGAGGGAGCCTATGAAGACGGCACCTACGGCGACGGAACATACGAAGAGGGAACGGATCCCGGTTACGCCGCAGGCTACGAGGGCGAGACAGGACAGACACAGTCGTATGATACCGATGAGATGTATGAGGAATTACAGGAAAACGGATATGAGGATGCCGTGGATGACACCATTCGTGATGGGGATCAGTGAGGACAGGATATGGGACAGGGGAAAAAGATCCCTCAGAGGAAATGTGTGGGCTGCCAGGAGATGAGAAATAAGAAGGACCTGATTCGCATCCTGCGCACGACGGAGGGGGAAGTTATTCTGGATGAGACCGGGAGGAAAAATGGCCGCGGTGCCTACCTGTGCCGTTCCAAAGAGTGTCTGGAGAAAGCGCTGAAGACGAAGGCTCTGGAGCGGACGCTGAAAACGCCGGTTCCCGATCAGACTCTGGAGGAATTGAAGAAGGAGATTGATGCGATTGAACAATGATAAGGTGCTGTCTCTGCTGGGTCTTGCCAGGAAGGCCGGGAAGGTTGTCAGCGGGGAATACTCCGTGGAAACTGCCTTAAGGTCCGGGAAAGCGCATCTGGTGCTGATCTCGGAAGATGCATCTGAGAATACAAAGAAGAAATTTCAAAATAAGTGTGCCTATTACCACACACCAATCTGTTTTTACGGAAAGAAGGAAGAACTGGGAAGATGCATCGGTCAGGAACTTCGGTCGTCGGTCGCAGTGACGGATGCCGGGTTCTGTCAGGCCTTAAAGCAGCAGCTGGAACGGGAATGCGGTCAGCCGCAGGAAACCCCTGGGATATAAGATGAGCGGAGGGTGAAAGTATGGGAAAAGTGAGTGTACAGGATTTAGCGAAAGAGCTCGGAAGAACGAGTAAAGACGTCATCGAAGCGTTGAAGGGGATCGGAGTTCCAGCGGACGGCCATATGACTATGGTAGAGGAGGCGGACTGTGAGAAAGTCCGCAGAAGATTGAGAAAAGAACCAGCCGCAAAAGAAGGCTCCCCCAGACCCGCCGAGGAGGCGAATCCGACCGCGCCCGCAGGGGCAGCTCCTGGTGCGCCGGTAAAAAAGAAAAAGAATATCATTCAGGTGTTTCGCCCGCAAAACAGCAAGACGGGCATGGTGAGGCCGGGACAAAGGCCGGGGCAGCCTCCCAGACATCCGGCTGCGCCGCAGGGACAGCCAGGAGCGCGTCCAATGCCGCCGCAGGGACAGCCAGGAGCGCGGCCAGTGCCGCCGCAGGGACAGCCAGGGGCGCGTCCGGTGCCGCCGCAAGGGCAGGCAGGGGCAAGGCCGGTGCCGCCGCAGGGACAGCCAGGAGCGCGACCGATGCCGCCGCAGGGACAGCCAGGGGCACGACCGGTGCCGCCGCAGGGACAGCAGGGGGCACGACCGATGCCGCCGCAGGGACAGCCAGGGGCACGACCGGTGCCGTCGCAGGGACAGCAAGGAGTGCGGCCGGTGCCGCCCCAGGGGCAGACAGGAGCTCCTTTTGCAGCCGCGGCAGGGAATCCGCCTCATGCGCAGGCAGCTGGCGGTGCTGTACCGGTGAGAGAAGCATCCGCTTCCCAGACCGCGGCTGCGGCAGGAAAGAGTGCGGAACACGTGGCACAGGGGAGTGTGGCTGCGCGTACACCTGCAGCAGAAAGCCCTGCAAAGCCGCAGGGAGCCGCGCCGGAGGGAAAACCCAGGGCAGAAGCAGCGGCAGCAAAAGGGAATGGACCGACGTTGGCAGCCGCACCCAAGGCGGAACCCGCTGCGGGGAAGGCGCCGGGAGCATCCGTGAAGACGGATGCAAATGCCGTCCGTTCGCAGGCAGGCGCTGCCAGACCGGAGACGGGCGCAGGCAAAGGGCAAAGCCGCAGTGACGCGAACGCCAGACGCACACAGACGGGATCCCAGGGAGCAGCCGGCGTTGGCAGCCGCACCCAGAGCGGGACACAGGGCCGCAGCCAGGGCAGCGATAATCGAACTGCATCCGGAAAGCCTCAGCAGGGCAGCCGGGATGGCCGCAGTCAGGGCAGCAGAGGTACAGATAGCGGGTCAAACAGGAGTCAGGGGAAAGGAACGACGCAGGATAACCGCGGAAGAAGCTCAGGAGATCGTGATCGGTATGGGACTGGCCGCAGTCAGAGCGGTCAGGGAGGCCAGGGCGGATCAAGGCAGGATCGCTTCGACCGGCAGGGCAGCCGGGATGGCCGCAGTCAGGGCGGCAGAACGTCTGATACCCGCTCCGATTCGAGATATCAGGGCCAGCGCCAGGATCGCCCGGGCCAGGGCGGCAGGATGCCGGCTATCCCCAAGACTCCGGTGGAGAGCAAGCCTCTGGAGAAGGAAGGACGCTCCCGCAATGAGCGTGGGAACCGCAATGACCGTCGGGCAGACAAGCAGGCCAAGGGGGATAAGCTGGATCGGATGGAGCGCAACAGCCATCAGAACCAGAAGAATGCCTCCAGGGGCAAGCAGACGAACAGGCCGCAGACGAATAAACAGCAGGCAAATAAGCTGCAGAATAAGCAGCTGGTCAAGCAGGCACCGCCGAAGCCGGTGGAGAAGGAAGAGACCATCCGGACCCTGATCCTGCCGGAGACCTTAACGCTGAAGGAACTGGCGGATAAGATGAAGGTGCAGCCGTCTATCATCATCAAGAAGCTGTTTTTGCAGGGAAAGATGGTGACGGTCAACCAGGAGATCGATTTTGATACCGCAGAGGAGATCGCTCTGGAGTACAACTGCATCTGTGAGAAAGAGGTCAAGGTCAATGTCCTGGAGGAGCTTTTAAAGGAAGAGGCGGATCCGGAGGAGACGCTGGTTTCCCGTCCGCCGGTGGTGTGTGTCATGGGACATGTTGACCACGGCAAGACCTCCCTTCTGGATGCGATTCGCAATACGCATGTGACTGACCGGGAAGCGGGAGGAATCACGCAGCACATCGGAGCGTCCGTGGTGTCCTTAAATGGGCAGAAGATCACCTTCCTGGATACGCCGGGCCACGAGGCCTTCACGGCCATGCGGATGCGCGGTGCGAACTCGACGGATATCGCGATCCTGGTGATTGCCGCGGACGACGGCGTGATGCCGCAGACCATCGAGGCGATCAATCATGCGAAGGCGGCAGGCATTGAGATCATCGTAGCGATCAATAAGATCGACAAGCCCAGCGCCAACGTGGAGAAGGTGAAGCAGGAGCTGACCGAGTATGATCTGGTACCGGAAGACTGGGGCGGAAGCACGGTTGTGGTGCCGGTTTCGGCTCACACGCATGAGGGCATCGACAACCTGCTGGAGATGATCCTTCTGACCGCAGAAGTGCTGGAGTTAAAGGCCAATCCAAATCGCCGGGCCAGGGGGCTTGTGATTGAGGCTCAGCTGGATAAGGGACGCGGACCGGTGGCAACCGTGCTTGTGCAGAAGGGTACGCTGCATGTGGGAGATCCGATCTGTGCGGGTTCCTGCTACGGCAAGATCCGGGCGATGATGGACGATAAGGGCCGGAGGGTTACACAGGCCGGACCGTCCGCGCCGGTGGAAGTGCTCGGTTTCTCAGATGTGCCGGGCGCCGGCGAGATCTTCCTCTCCCCGGAGACGGAGAAGGAGGCTCGGAGTTTCGCGGAGACCTTCATCAGCGAGGGCCGCGAGAAGCTCCTGGAAGATACGAAGTCAAAGATGTCCCTGGACGATCTGTTCTCTCAGATCCAGGCAGGGAACTTGAAGGAACTGAACCTGATCGTCAAGGCGGATGTGCAGGGTTCCGTGGAGGCACTGCGCCAGAGTCTGCTGAAGCTTTCCAACGAGGAGGTTGTGGTCAAGATCATCCACTCCGGTGTGGGTGCGATCAACGAATCCGATGTGATTTTAGCTTCTGCGTCGAATGCGATTATCATCGGCTTCAACGTGCGTCCGGATCCGATCGCCAAGGCCAGATGTGAACAGGAAGGCGTGGATGTGCGTCTCTACCAGGTGATCTACGATGCGATCGCCGACGTGGAAGCGGCCATGAAGGGCATGCTGGATCCGATCTTCGAGGAAAAGGTGATCGGGCACGGCGAAGTGCGCCAGATCTTCAAGGCCTCCGGTGTCGGGACCATCGCCGGTTCCTACGTGTTGGACGGGGTATTCCAGCGCAGCTGTTCCGCCCGCCTGACACGCGAGGGTAAGCAGATCTTCGATGGCCCGCTGGCCTCCCTGAAGCGGTTTAAGGATGACGTGAAGGAAGTGCGTGCCGGTTACGAGTGCGGTCTGGTCTTCGAGAAGTTCAACGATGTTCAGGAGGGCGATCAGATCGAGGCCTATACAATGGTGGAAGTGCCGCGTTAAGCGGCTCTTCCCGGTCCGCTGCGCGTAAGAGCCGGGGAACGGATGGGTTTTTTCACGGATCTTTCGCATCATGGAGAATATTATGAGGAAAAACAGCATCAAGAATACCAGAATCAACGGGGAGGTTCAGAAGGAACTCTCCCGGATTCTGCAGGGAGAGATCAAGGACCCGAGGATCCATTCCATGACATCGGTGACTGCTGTGGAAGTGGCGCCGGATTTAAAGACGTGCAAGGTGTATGTCAGTGTGTTGGGGGATGAGGAGGATCTTTCGCAGACCATGGAAGGGTTAAAGAGTGCGGAGGGCTTTATCCGCAGGGAACTGGCGAGAACCGTGAACCTGCGCCTGACGCCGGAGCTTTTATTCCTGCCGGATCGTTCCATTGCCCGCGGAATCAACATGACGAAACTGATCGATGAGGTTATGGCAGACAGCAGGAGGGAAGAAGAGGAAGATCCAGAATGATCGATTTGAATGAACAGCTTACCGGGGCAAAGACCGTGGGAATCGCCGGGCATGTTCATCCGGACGGGGACTGTGTGGGTTCCTGCCTGGGGCTGTATCTGTATTTAAAGGCGTATGATCCGTTGCTGGATGTTACGGTTTTTCTCGAGGACTTCCCGGATTCCTACAAGTTTTTAAAGGGCAGTGACGAGATCGACCATCTCTTTGAGGATGGATTTCAGTTTGATGTGTTCTTTGCCTTAGACTGCGGGGACGAGAAACGGCTGGGGGAAGCGGCAAAGTACTTTGAGAGCGCGAACAAAACGATCTGTATCGATCATCACATCAGCAACCAGGCGTTTGCGAAGGTCAATTATATCGTGCCGGAGGCCAGTTCCACAAGTGAGCTGATTTATACGCTGCTTGATGAGAAGCGCATCACGAAGGAGATCGCGGAGGCGCTCTATATGGGCATTGCCCATGACAGCGGCATCTTTCAGTACTCGTGCACTTCCAGGAGGACCATGGAGATTGCCGGGAAGCTCATGGAGACGGGAATTGATTTTACCGGGATCATAGACCGGACGTACAATGTAAAGACCTACGTGCAGAATCAGATCCTGGGACGCGCCCTTTTAGAGAGCATCCTGATGCTGGACGGTAAGGTGGTCTTCAGCGTGGTCCGCAAAAAGGACATGGAGTTTTATCACGTAAGTTCCAAGGACCTGGATGGAATTGTACAGCAGCTTCGCAATACACAGGGTGTGGAGGTGGCGCTTTTCCTCTACGAGACCGGAATCCAGGAGTACAAGGTGAGTATGCGTTCCAACGGAAACGTGGATGTAAGCCAGATTGCCTGCTACTTCGGCGGGGGCGGTCATGTGCGGGCGGCAGGCTGTACGATGAACGGAAGCGTGTATGATGTGATCAACAACATCGTTGCCCAGATCAGCGCTCAGTTAGAGGAAAATAAACCGTGATCAGCGGAGTACTCAACGTTTACAAGGAAAAAGGCTATACAAGCCATGATGTCGTAGCAAAGCTCAAAGGAATGTTGGGGCAGAAAAAGATCGGCCATACCGGGACACTCGATCCGCAGGCGGAGGGTGTGCTGCCGGTCTGCTTAGGTACTGGAACCAGACTTTGCGGCATGCTGACCGATACCACGAAAACTTACCGGACTGTGCTTTTGTTAGGACAGGAGACGGATACGCAGGATGTCTGGGGCACCGTTGAGAAACGTTTTGAGGTGAACTGCACGGTACAGGAGGCGGAAAAAGCGGTCCTTACGTTTGTGGGTACCTATGACCAGGTTCCGCCTATGTATTCTGCCCGAAAAGTAGCGGGGAAGAGGCTTTATGAACTTGCCTGGGCAGGGGTGGAAGTGGAGCGCAGGGCAAAACCGGTCTTTCTTTCTAAGATCACGATCGAGCGGATAAAACTTCCGGAGATTACCTTTACCGTGGACTGCTCCAGAGGGACCTACATTCGTTCCCTCTGTGAGGATATCGGGCGCTTATTAGGGTGCGGCGGCTGCATGAAGGAGCTTGTGCGCCTGCGTGTCGGCGATTTTTTCATAAAGGACAGTCTCACCCTTACGCAGATAGAAGCGCTTTTAGAGGAGGGCACTTTAAAGGATCATATCCGCCCGGTCGATGAGATGTTTCCCGCATACGGGAAAGTCCGGGTGTGCCCGGAGGCGGATAAATTTCTGCACAACGGAAACCCGATAAGATACGGACAGCTTGCAGATATGCCTAAGGAAGGATCCAGTCTTTCTTCTTCGCAGAATGTGACACAGGAAACTGCGTCGGGTACGTCCGATCTGGAAGAAGTGAAAAATGTGCGCATGTACGACTCGGCAGGCGTATTTTTCGGGATTTACCGGGAGGATGCAAAGAAGGGTCTGTATGTGCCGGAAAAGATGTTCCCGGACAGCAGGCTGTAACGGGCATTTCCAAGACTGGGTTTTCCCAGGGAAAAGTGAAAGAGCCGACTGGAGTAGCTTTACGAAGCAAAATCCAAAAATGCGAAACGAAACGGGCGGGACCTGCAGAATGGAAGGCGGGGAAAATAAGGCGGGAGGATCTTTGGCGCATGGAATATTTTCATGGCACGACACAATTTACTTTATCCGGCCCAACGGCGGTGACGCTGGGAAAATTTGACGGCATACACCGGGGGCATCAAAAGCTTTTCAACCACATATTGGCCTTGAAAGAGCAGGGTCTGCAAAGCGTCTGCTTTGCCTTAAACGCGGGGGACGGCGCCCAGCTTTTTACGGCGAAGGAGCGGCTGGAGGCGGTGGAAGCGTTCGGATTTTCCTGCCTGATTGAGTGTCCGTTTGTCCCGGAGATATCGGGCATGAGTCCGGAAGAGTTTGCCAGAGAGGTTCTGATGAAGCGGCTGGCTGCGAAGGTGGTGGCGGTCGGCACAGATTTTCGTTTCGGATACCAAAGGGCCGGGGATGCGTATCTGTTAAAATCTCTGGGAGAGCGCTGCGGCTTTCAGACCGATATCCTGGAAAAAGAGCGGTATGAGGGCCGGGAGATCAGCAGCACCTACGTGCGGGAAGCGCTGGAGGACGGACAGATGGAGCTGGTAAGAGAGCTGCTCGGCCGCCCGTTTTCGGTAAGCGGAACGGTACAGCACGGGATGCAGCTGGGCAGAACTTTAGGGATTCCGACCGTAAACCTGATACCGCCCGCAGGAAAGCTTCTGCCGCCGAACGGCGTCTATGCCTCCCGCACGATCATCGACGGGGTTTCCTATCCCGGGATCACCAACGTCGGTTACAAACCTACGGTGAGCGGAAAGTTCCGTGGAGTGGAAACGCATCTGTTTGATGTGGATCTGGACCTCTATGGTGTATCGATCGTCACCGAACTGTACCGCTTTGAGCGTCCGGAGCGTAAATTTCCTTCCCCGGAAGATCTGCGGGAGCAGCTGCTGCGTGATATTTCTTTTGGGAAGGGGTATTTTGGTGGATAATCGTCTGTGGGTGGCAAGCTGCGTCCTGATTGTGCTGGGCTTATTGTTTTTGCTTGCAGGTTTTCTGGTTAAGTTCTGGCGAAATCAGAAGGAGGAGTTAAAAGCCGAGACGACCGCCAACGTGGTGGAACTTCTGCTTGAAAATCCCGGAACGCACCGGCGGCCGGGAAGTTTTCAGAACTGTTATTATCCGGTGCTTGAGTACTATGTCGGCGGGAAACTGTACCGGGTGCGCTACCCTCACGGCTCCTACCCCAGCATGTATCATGTCGGCCAGAAGCTGACCTTACGCTATGATCCTGATCACCCGCTCACCTACCGCATCGAAGAGAGGAATCCCTGGAAGTTTTTTTCATTTCTCCTGACGGGCGGAGGAATTGTCTGTCTGCTGACCGGCTTCGTGATTTTTTTAATATTTGCGCACAGAGGTTGACGGGTGTAAGGGTTTGTGCTATATTTATCAAGTGTCTTTGAACCGGTGCCCGGAAACTGGAATCTCCGACCGTTCCCTGGTATCTGGCGATCAAAAAACAAGGAGGAAAAACATGATTTCGAAAGAAAAGAAGCAGGCAATCATTGCCGAGTACGGAAGAAGACCCGGGGATACCGGCTCGCCGGAAGTACAGATCGCAGTGCTGACCGCAAGGATTCAGGAACTCACGGCACATCTGCAGGCGAACCCGAAAGATCATCACTCCAGGAGAGGCCTTTTAAAGATGGTTGGTCAGAGAAGAGGGCTGTTGGCCTATCTGCGCAAGACCGATATCGAGGCTTACCGTACGCTGATTGCGAAGCTTGGCATCCGGAAGTAAGAGGTTTGGGGCGGATTTTTTCCGCCCCTTGTTTGGGTAAGGGATTTTTTCCTGCCCGGTGCTGTGAAATAATAAAACGGACGGCGGGATCTACCTTCCCGAGACCACTGAAAAACTGATTTGGAGGAAAGTCGGTTTTTCAGTTGTTTCGGAGCGGATTTCGCCGGACCGGATTTTCAAAGGAGAGAAAAGATGTATAAAAGTTTTTCAATGGAACTGGGCGGCCGGACGCTGACGGTGGATGTCGGCAGAGTGGCGGCTCAGGCGAGCGGTGCCGCCCTGATGCACTACGGGGATACCATGGTTCTTTCCACGGCAACCGCTTCGGATAAGCCCCGGGAGGGCATCGACTTTTTCCCGCTGAGTGTGGAGTTTGAAGAGAAACTGTACGCCGTGGGCAAGATCCCGGGAGGATTCAATAAGCGCGAGGGCAAGGCCTCTGAGAATGCGGTGCTGACGGCCCGTGTGATCGACCGTCCCATGCGCCCGTTATTCCCGAAGGATTACCGCAATGATGTGACTCTGGACAACCTGGTGCTTTCCGTGGATCCGGACTGCCGCCCGGAACTGGTAGCCATGCTCGGCTCCGCAATCGCGACCTGCATTTCCGATATCCCCTTTGACGGTCCCTGCGCGATGACGCAGATCGGCCTCATAAACGGTGAGTTTATCGTAAATCCTTCCCAGGAGCAGTGGAAGAACGGTGACCTGCAGCTGACTGTGGCCTCCACAAGCGAGAAGGTCATCATGATAGAGGCCGGCGCGAATGAGGTGCCGGAGGCGCAGATGATCGAGGCGATCTATAAGGCCCATGACATCAACCAGGGGATTATCGCCTTTATCAATCAGATCGTGGCGGAAGTCGGCAAGCCGAAGCACACCTATGAAAGCTGCGCGATCCCGGATGAAATGTTTGAGGCGATGAAGCAGATCGTTACGCCGCAGGAGATGGAGGAGGCTGTCTTCACCGATGTGAAGCAGGTGCGTGAGGAGAACATCCGTCTGGTGACGGAGAAGCTTGCGGAGGCGTTCGCGGAGAAGGAAGACTGGCTGGCCGTGCTCGACGAGGCGGTCTATCAGTATCAGAAAAAGACTGTGCGCAAGATGATCCTCAAAGACCACAAGCGCCCGGACGGCCGTGCGATCAACCAGATCCGCCCGCTCTCAGCGGAGATTGACCTGATTCCGCGTGTGCACGGTTCCGCGATGTTTACCCGCGGACAGACACAGATCTGCACGGTCACGACACTGGCTCCGCTCTCCGAGGTGCAGCGCATCGACGGTCTGGATGAGAATGAAGTCAATAAGCGTTACATGCATCAGTATAACTTCCCGTCCTATTCGGTAGGCGAGACGAAGCCGCCCAGGGGACCGGGAAGACGGGAGATCGGTCACGGCGCTCTGGCAGAGAAAGCGCTGGTGCCGGTGCTTCCTTCCGAGGAAGAGTTCCCCTATGCGATCCGTGCGGTCTCCGAGACCTTTGAGTCGAATGGTTCCACATCGCAGGCCAGTATCTGTGCCTCGACGATGTCTCTGATGGCGGCGGGTGTGCCGATCAAGAAGCAGGTGGCCGGGATTTCCTGCGGTCTGGTGACCGGGGAGACCGATGATGATTACCTGGTTCTCACGGATATCCAGGGGCTTGAGGATTTCTTCGGCGACATGGATTTCAAGGTGGCAGGCACACACGACGGAATCACGGCGATCCAGATGGATATCAAGATCCACGGCCTGACACGTCCGATCGTGGAGGAGGCGATTGCCCGCGCGAAGGAAGCCAGGGAGTATATCCTCAATGAGGTCATGACGCCCTGCATCGCCGCGCCGCGTCCGGAAGTATCGAAGTATGCGCCGAAGATCGTTCAGATCCAGATCGACCCGATGAAGATCGGCGACGTGGTCGGACAGCGCGGCAAGACGATCAACACGATCATCGAGCGCACCGGCGTGAAGATCGATATCAGCGATGACGGTTTTGTATCTGTCTGCGGCACCGACAAGGAGATGATGGATAAGGCGATCGAAATGATTCGCATCATCACTACCGATTTCGAGCCCGGTATGGTGCTTTCCGGGGTTGTGGTCAGCATCAAGGACTTCGGTGCCTTCGTGGAATTCGCGCCCGGCAAGGAAGGCATGGTGCACATCTCCAAGATCTCCAAGGAGCATATCGCGCACGTCGAGGATGTCCTGACGCTGGGCGATAAGGTTAAGGTGGTCTGCTTAGGCAAGGATAAGATGGGCCGCATGAGTTTCTCCATTAAGGATGTGAAGGAGAATAAGGTACCGAAGGGCAAACAGAAAAAAGAAAAAATGGATTGACAAATGAGGGATTTTGTTTTACTCTGTCAATAGTTCATATTTTCCAAAACCGGTGAGAAAGAGTAGTACGTTTTTTGGAAGGGCACAGAGAGCCGCCGAAGGTGGGAGGGCGGTACCGGAAGAAAAACCGAATGGACTTTTGAGGGCAGGTTGAAATCCGCATGGAGAGTAGGTCTCGCCGGGAACCCAACCCGTTATCAATGAGGAGACATGATCGTGTCGGCAGAGTGGGCATAGCCAAGTTGAGTGGTACCGCGTTAATAAAAAGTCTGTTAGCGTCTCAAGTGTTTACTTGAGACGCTTTTTACGTGCGCGAAATTCACAGGAAAGTTCGCACGTTCTTTCTAAAGGTTTTGGATCAGGAACTGGCAAAAAAATTTTCAAGGAGGAACCATTATGAAAAAGAAAACACTGGCGATTTTTCTGGCTGCCGCGATGACTGCCGCTTTGGGCATGAGCGTGCTGGCGGATGAGACGGAAGCGGAAAGTGCGGCTGCTGCGGAGACGGAAGCGGAGAGCGCTGCTGAGGAGGCAGCGGAACTTTACGACGGCGAATTTACCATTGGCATCTCCCAGTTTGCGGAGCACGGCTCTCTCGATAACTGCCGCACCGGTTTTCTCGAAGGACTGGCGCAGGAAGGCATTGTGGAAGGGCAAAACCTTACGGTTGAGTATCAGAATGCTCAGACCGATACCGGCACGGCGAGCACAATCTCTGACAGTTTTGTATCGGACGGAGTCGATCTGATCTGCGCGATTGCTACCCCGAGCGCTGCCAGCGCCTATGCGTCTACGATGGAGACCGATATTCCGGTGATCTACACCGCTGTGACCGATCCGGTAGCGGCTGGTCTGGCGACGGAAGACGGCGTACCGGTTGGCAACATCACCGGCACTTCCGATAAGCTGCCGGTGGCAGAGCAGCTGCAGATGATCCGCGAGGTCATGCCGGATGCGACGAAGATCGGCATCCTTTATACCACGAGTGAAGCAAACTCCCTAAGCACGATCGAAGAGTACAAGACTTTAGCTCCCGACTATGGGTTTGAGATTGTAGACAGCGGCATCAATACCATCGCGGACGTAGACATGGCTGCGGCGGAACTGGTCGGAGAAGTCGACTGCATCTCCAACCTGACCGACAACACAGTGGTGGAAGCATTGCAGACCGTGCTCTCCTATGCTAACGAAGCGAACATCCCGGTGTTTGGCAGCGAGATCGAACAGGTTCGAAACGGCTGCCTGTCTTCCATGGGAATCGAATATATTGACCTGGGCATCCAGACCGGAAAGATGGCGGCAAAGGTCCTGAAAGGGGAGGCTGCCGCTTCTGAGATGAATTACGAAGTCTGTAAGGACGCATATCTGTATGTGAATCTGGAAGTGGCCGAAAACCTCGGCATCACCTTCAGTGAGGACTACCTGGCCGGTGCGGCTGAGGTGTTTGAGGAGATTGCGGTCGAGTAACCGAAAGAGAATTCGGAGGGAATCAACGTGGTATTACTGATCAGTGTGCTGGAGCAGGGTATGATCTATGCCATCATGGCTCTGGGCGTGTATATCACTTATAAGATACTGGATTTTCCGGATTTGACTGTAGACGGCAGCTTCCCGATGGGGGCTGCCATCGCTGCAGTTATGGTCAGTAAGGACTTAAATCCTTTACTGACTCTGCCGGTGTGTTTCCTTGCCGGAGCACTGGTGGGGATCTGTACCGGTCTGATCCATGTAAAATTGGGTGTGCGTGACCTGCTTTCCGGCATCATCATGATGACCGCGCTTTATACGGTCAACCTGCGCATTACCGGTCGGGCGAATCTGCCGATCTACAATAAGGTGACAATCTTTGAAAACGGTCTCGTGGACCGGATATTCCCGGAACCTTTGAAACAGTTTGATACCCTGATCATCATCTTTGTCGTAACGATGGTTGTCAAATATATTCTTGACTGGTATCTGCACACGAAATCCGGTTATATCCTGCGGGCCGTGGGTGACAACGAATCGATTGTCACGGCCATGGCGGTGGATAAAGGAATCATCAAGATTATCGGGCTTTCGATTGCCAACGGTCTGGTTGCCTTAAGCGGCGGGATTTTTGCTCAGCAGCAGCGCTATTTTGATGTCTCCTTTGGCACCGGGACGGTCGTGATTGGTCTGGCGAGTGTAATCATAGGCACGAGCGTCTTTAAACGTGTGACGCTTCTTCGAGTCACCTCGAGCGTGATCATCGGCTCAATTCTTTATAAGGCCTGTGTAGCGCTGGCGATCAAGGTGGGGTTCGAATCGACGGACCTGAAACTGATTACCGCTGTCCTGTTCCTGCTGATCCTGGTGATTGGCCGCGAGCGCAAGAGGAAGGTGAAGACGGATGCTTAAATTAGACCATGTTTCCAAGTATTACAATGTCGGCACCGTCAATGAGATGTGTCTGTTTAAGGATTTCAACCTTGAGGTCGGGGACGGCCAGTTTCTCTCCGTGGTCGGCAGCAACGGTTCCGGCAAGACTTCCATGCTCAACATCATCTGCGGCAGCATCGATGTGGATGCCGGGAAGGTCCTGTTAAACGACGAGGACATCACCAGCATGAGGGAGTATAAGAGGCTGAGCAGGATCGGCCGTGTTTTTCAAAACCCCGCTATGGGAACCTGTCCCAACATGACGATTCTGGAGAATTTAAGCATCGCCGACAACAAGGGAAAGCCCTACAACTTAGGACGCAGCATTCAGAAAAAACGCATCGACTATTATCGGGAACGTCTCTCCGAGCTGGATTTGGGACTGGAAGACAAGCTGCATGTAAAGGTCGGGTCTCTCTCGGGCGGACAAAGGCAGGCTCTGGCGCTTTTGATGTCCACGATGACGCCGATCGAATTTCTAATTCTTGATGAGCACACGGCCGCTCTGGATCCCAAGACCGCAGAGATCAACATGCAGCTGACTGACCGGCTGGTTAAGGAGAAAAAACTGACCACGATCATGGTTACCCACAACCTTCGCTATGCGGTGGAATACGGCGACCGGCTTCTGATGATGCATGAGGGAAAGATAGTCCTCGATAAAAGCGGCGAAGAAAAAGCACGTACTCACGTGGAGGACGTGCTGGATCTGTTCAACGCAATCAGTGTGGAAATGGGAAACTAAACTCCGCTGAATCTAAGAGAAAGGAATCAGGCGGCAAAGAGACGTCCGTAACCGAAGAGACAATGGCAGTATGAATGAGCAGTCACTGGATCAACGACTCGACATCTTTAAAAAAACCTGGATATGAGATGCGGACGCAGTCCGCATCTTTTATTTGGCTCTCCCCTTCGGCAGCCAGGGCGGCAACGGTAAGACTCATCGCCACGCGGTGATCCAGATGAGGATCCAGGGAAGCCCCGTGAACGGTATGTCCGCCGTGGATTCGCATCCCGTCTTCTCTGGGTTCCACATCGACACCCATGCGGGTCAGATTCTCGGTCATCACCGCAATGCGGTCGGATTCTTTGACTTTCAGTTCGGCGGCATCTTTGATCACAGTTGTGCCCTCCGCAAAGGCGGCCATCACGGCGATCATCGGAAGCTCGTCGATCAACGCGGGGATTAAGGATCCGCCGACCGTTGTGCCATGCAGGGAGCCTGATTTTACCAGCAGGTCTGCGGTTGGCTCTCCGCCGGTGTCAGTTTCATTTATCCTTTTGATGTTTGCCCCCATGGCTTCACACACCCGCAGCATCCCGTCACGTGTGGGGTTCACTCCTACATTTTTAAGCAGAATCTCCGAACCCGGGATCAGCAGCCCGGCGGCAAGAAAGTAGGCTGCCGAGGAGATATCCCCGGGGACGAAAATCTCCCTGCCGGTTAAGGCCGGATTTGGTTCAATTGAAATCGTGGGGCGGTCCTGTGAGTGCGGAAGGAGAGTAGTCACTTTCGCGCCGAAGGCGTTTAACATGCGTTCCGTATGGTCCCGGGACAGCGCCGGTTCACTGACGCTGGTGATTCCGTCCGCAAAAAGGCCTGCTAAGAGGATGCAGGATTTTACCTGCGCGGAGGCCACCGGTGAATCGTAATGGATCGCGGACAGCGGCTGCTTTCCATGAATTCTAAGCGGTGCGCAGCCGTTTCCCCGGATGCTTTCTACCGTCGCTCCCATCAGGGACAGGGGCGTTATGATGCGCTTCATGGGACGGGACTGAATCGAGTTATCGCCGGTAAGCACCGTATCGAACGGCTGTCCTGCCAGGATGCCGCTAAGAAGGCGCGTGGTTGTGCCGCTGTTTCCGACATCCAGAGCCTTATCCGGACGGGAAAGGCCGTGCAGTCCCCTGCCGTGGATGATGATTTCTTCCGGTTTCGTTTCAATGTCGATTCCCATCTGCTGAAAACAGGAGATCGTGGAGAGGCAGTCCGCTCCGTTTAAGAAGTTTTTGACCACCGTTTTGCCTTCCGAGAGTGCGCCGAACATGACTGCCCGGTGGGAGATGGACTTATCACCCGGAACAGAAAGCTCTCCCCGCAGCGGGGCGCCTGGATGGATGGTTTTCATGATTTCCTCCTGTCTTTTCTTAAGCAAGGCACATCTGGTTTTCAGAAATTTGAACGAAATCGCTGCGCGATTCTTGTGGTTTCCATTTCCCCAGATTTGAATGATAGGGATACGAAATGGTAAATTCGCTATTGGCAGCGGGCAGCTGAAACGTTCATTTCACCGCAGGATCGTGGATGGATCTGTACTTTCGCCAACATATGAATCCGGGAAAGGTAAGCGCACTTAAAAAGCCTGCGCTGCTTGGCGTACGCCGTGATTTTTTGCAAATGCACAAACGAAAGACAGCTTTTTTAATTGGGTTCCCACACCTGATAGCGGTGCTGGCGAAGCACCCGTGCCGCCTGCCTGGAAGGTTCTTCCTCGTAGAATTCGATGCAGAGCACCCCTTCTTCAAACTCCCGGTTGTGGACGATGCCGATGTTTTTAATGCTGATTCCGTTGACTGCCAGTGTCGTGGCGATTGTGGCAATCGCTCCGGATTCGTCGATGATATCGCAGTAAATGCGGTAGGTTTTTTTGATTGCACCCAGCGAGGCATCTGAGAAGGAATCGCGGTATTCGCGGGATTTTTCAAACATCTCGTAGATTTTTTCTCCCTTTGCAGAGCACATTTGGCTGCGGGCATCGGTTAAGAGGCGGATGAATTCATCCATCACCCTGGCGATGTTCTCATGGTTGGCCAGGCAGATGTGTTCCCACATCTCCGGGGAGGAGGAGGCGATGCGCGTGATATCCTTAAAGCCCCCGGCGGCGATCAGTTTCATATGCTCGTCCTGGGAGTCCAGGTTGTGGACAGTGTTGACGAGGGAGGCGGCGATTACGTGCGGCAGATGGCTGACCGCGGCCGTGATGTAATCGTGTTCCTGATAGGAGAGGATTAACGGCAGCGCCCCGAAGGAGGCAGTAAGTGTGCGGTAGTTTTCCACCCATTCTTCTGGTACGTCATCTGTCGGCGTCAGGATGTAGTAGGCATTTTCAAACAGATGGTCATTGCCGTTGGCGAACCCGGTCTTTTCAGAACCTGTCATCGGATGTCCCCCGATAAACTGCGCGGTAAGCCCTAAGCGTTCTACCGCCTGGTGAATCCCGGTTTTTACGCTGCCCACGTCCGTAAGCAGACAGGCAGGAGAGATGACACCCTTTAATTCTTCGAGGGCGGCAATATTGCTGCCAACCGGTGCGCACAGAAAGATGATGTCGCACTGCGCATACCCCTGATCGTGCGCGGAGACCGCGATTTCATCGATGACTCCTTCTTTCAGGGCAGCCTGCCTGGTCTCCTGTGTGCGGGTATAGGCTACTATCCGGCAGTTTTTGTCTTTCTTTTTTAAGGCTTTTGCCAGCGAACCGCCGATTAAGCCAAGACCGATGAAGCCGTAAGTTCTCTGATTCATAATCTCTCAACCTCTCGTTTTTTCGGCAGCAGCCTTTTGGAGACGATTGTTTCATAAGACCGCTAACGGTTGTCATTTTACTATTTTTTCCATGGACTGTCAATTTTTTCCTTTCACTGCGATAAAAAGCTTGCAATTACCTACTTGTTTTAGTAAAATAGAGCCATGTGGCAGAGCCATTGAAGTAAACAAGTATTGGAGGAAAGAGCTTATGAATGGATACACGACGGATAAAATCCGCAATGTGGTCATACTTGGACACGGCGGTGCCGGAAAGACCACTCTGGTAGAGGGCATGGCCTATCTGTCAGGGATTACCACCCGTATGGGGAATGTGACCGACGGCACGACGCTGAGTGATTATGATAAAGAGGAGCAGAAAAGGAAGTTTTCCATCAGCACTTCGATGGTGCCGATCATCTGCGGGGATACGAAGATCAACGTCCTTGATACGCCCGGATACTTCGATTTTGTCGGGGAGGTAGAGGAAGCCGTAGCAGCGGCGGACGCAGCAGTGATCGTGGTCAACGGCAAGAGCGGAGTGGAGGTAGGCACACAGAAAGCATGGGACCTTTGTGAGGAGCACAATCTTCCCCGCATGATTTATGTCTCCAACATGGATTTTGAGAATGCCGATTACGCGAAGATCGTAGATGAGTTAAAAGAACTCTACGGCAAAAAGATTGCTGCGCTCTATCGTCCGATTCGGGAGAACGAGAAGTTTGTCGGCTACGTGGATGTGGTAAAACAGGAAGGAAAACGCTTCGCAGATAAGAAGAAGGAAGTCCCCTGTGACGTACCCGGTGATCTTGCCGATGTCGTGGAGAGCGACAATGAGCAGGTGATGGAGTCGGTGGCCGAGACGAGCGAGGAATTCATGGACCGCTACTTTGGCGGCGAAGAGTTCACCGATGAGGAGATCATCACGGCGCTTCGGACGAACGTATCCGACGGTTCTTTGGTTCCGGTGATGATGGGAGCCAGCGTAAGTCTGCAGGGTGTCTCCCTCCTGCTTGACAGCATCGTGCATTACCTTCCGTCTCCTGCGGACTGCAAGGTCTCCGGTGTGAACGTGAAGACGAACGAAACCTTCGATGCAGACTTTGATTCCTCCAAGGCCAAATCCGCCTTCGTTTTTAAGACGATCGTGGATCCGTTCATCGGGAAATATTCGATGATCAAGGTGCAGTCCGGTGTGATTAAGTCCGACGATACGCTCTATGACGTGGAGGATGATGAGGAAGTCCGGGTAAGCAAGCTGTATGTGTTCGAGGGAAGCAAACCGATCGAGGTCAAGGAATTAAATGCCGGCGATATCGGCGCTATCGGCAAGCTGGACGTTGCCACGGGCGATACGCTTGCCACGAAGGCAGTTCCGGTGAAATATCCGCCCGTGAAGGTTTCCACCCCGTATACCTACAAGAGGTATATGGCAAAGAACAAGGGTGATGAGGATAAGATCTCCCAGGCCCTTGCCAAGATGATGCAGGAAGATCTGACGATGAAGATCGTCAATGACGGCGAGAACCGCCAGACGCTGCTGTACGGCATGGGTGATCAGCACCTGGATATCATTGTGAGCAAGCTGCTTACGAAGTATAAGGTGGAAGCGGTTCTGGAACGCCCGAGAGTGGCTTACCGCGAGACGATCCGCAAAAATTCCGATGTGGATTCCAAGTATAAGAAGCAGTCCGGCGGACACGGCCAGTATGGTCACGTTAAGATGCGTTTCGAGTCTTCCGGTGACCTGGAGACTCCGTACGTATTCGAGCAGGTGGTTGTCGGCGGCGCGGTGCCGAAGAACTACTTTCCGGCAGTGGAGAAGGGTATTCAGGAATCCGTGCTGAAGGGACCGATGGCCGGATATCCGGTCGTGGGCGTGAAAGCCGTGCTCTACGATGGTTCCTACCATCCGGTAGACTCCTCGGAAATGGCCTTCAAGACCGCATCGATCCAGGCTTTCAAGAAGGGCTTCATGGATGCGAATCCGGTGCTGCTTGAGCCGATTGCCTCCCTGAAGGTGACGGTTCCGGATAAGTTCACCGGTGATGTCATGGGCGATCTGAACAAGCGCCGCGGCCGTGTGCTGGGCATGAACCCGGATCACAAGGGCAACACGATCGTGGAAGCGGATATCCCGATGGCCGAGCTGTACGGGTATTCGACACAGCTGCGCTCCATGACGGGCGGCAGCGGCACCTACTCCTATGAGTTTGCCCGCTATGAGCAGGCTCC
>CAZXSN010000044.1:0-23412 GCA_964643295.1 uncultured Lachnospiraceae bacterium | reverse complement strand
CCAACTGGTACCTTGTCAACCTTTATAATCAAGGCGGAATTCCGGCGGTTCCCTTCGAGATAGACTGTTAATTAGCATACGAGGGAAGAATTTCGAGACGATTTGTTTCCTCTGAAACCGGAATAGAAGAAAAACGGAAAGAGAGCAGCTGCCTATAAAGCCAATCGGGAAGAGACCTTCCAGGAGGGACATCTGCTGTTAAGCCGTCTCGCTTTTCGCGAGGAAAGCTGATGCTGCTTAAAGCTGATGGAGGACAGCCTGTACGTTATGTTCAGGCTTAGCTGCTTAAGAGATCAGAAAGGTCTTCTCTTTGTGACCAGCATCATTTTCAGCCAGTCCAAAAGGAAACTAAGAGAAACTAAAGATAAGAATGCAGAAGATCCGCCAGAAAAGCAGAAGTGAACTTGATAGCACCCCGACCAGCCAGCACTGATCAGGGTGTTTTGTTTCAAATTCATCTGCAAGAAAAGGGAAGATATTTCCTTATCAGATTATAACAGAAAAGGTTTCTGAACTTAGGATGTCCGCTTTATCAGTGCAGAGATTTTCCGGTCCACTTTTCCTGAATGCATCATCCCATTTAATTCGTCGGATAAATTTCAGTAAAAGGTCAGCACAGTTTCCTCAGGAATCCCATAAAATTCTTTGAAATAATGTTCCCATAACTCAGTCTGAGGAACGGTTGTCCAGATATAATCAGAATATGGCAGCACGGGCAGTGATATCTCCGCATCCCCTTGTTCCACTGCGGTTTGAATAATTGCGGCTCTGTTTTCATTCACAGCCCCAATCACAGAAAACATCCGTATGTAGATTATGCAGAGAAGCACACAAGAAAATCCTGTGATCAAATTCGGATAATACAGGTCCGTCTGCCGCGTCTGGATCAATCCCCGCACAATCCTAAGCAGCGCGGCGCATTGAAACAGGTAAGAAACGTAGAAGCATCGCTCACCAATCGGGTTTGCGGCCATGAGAGGAACCGACACAAGAACGCTAGACATGTAGAGAACGCAGATCCCCATTCGCTCTTCAGGTCTCGTGTAATTCCAGATACCTGCCAGGACACTTCCAAAAAACAGGAAGGAAAGTCCGGCCTGTATTAGATGGTTCAAACCGGTGGTTCCTGAAAAGACCCAGGCGGGATAGATTCTGTGCCAGATACTGTATACGGGATACCCACACAGGACAAGCGACAATAGGACAGTGCCAGGTGTCTTTTTGCGTGAGCGTACCATACAGCAGAAAACCGCACCGGCCAGCAGCGTATTCAGCAGCCAGTTATTCAGAAACAGCGGATCGAGGATTCGATCGATGAATTGAGACCACATGGCGGACAAAGACAAGGAGATGCTCTTATAACTGTTCAAACCGTTCGCTATGCGCAGGTAGGCGCTGTTTGAGAACATTAACACCGCTCCGAAAAGGGCACTTACGAAATAAACGACATACGCTGCGCAGATCTTTCTTTTCCGTATTGCAGCAAAAACAATCACCCAGGCTGCGTAGATCAAGGCAAACAGCGTCGTGTGTTCGCTGAACAGCTGTGTGGAAATTCCAAGAGGTACCGCCAGAACTGCATGCTTCCAGGTAAGTCTCGTCTCTTCCCCGCGATAAAGGGGTTCAGTCCAGTTGAAATACAGAAGGAGCAGCAATGTCGGGGGTACAAAATTCACAAAGGCAGCTGGCCATCCGTAGCTTTGCGCATAAAGTTTCTTTGGAAGAGCAAGCAGAAGGAAGGCTGCACATAACAGAAGAAACAGTCTTTTCTGAGGGAAAGATTTTAGAGAGCGGATGCCTCCCTGCCCACACAGCCCTGATTCCAGGATAAAAAGCAGCCAGACCATTCCTCCAGCCATAACAAGTGTCTTCACCAGTACACTTCTGGTGATGGCAATCGCAAGAAGATCCCCGAGATAACGGCCATTGTAGCGGGAAAAGCCCTGTTTCATCAGCTCCAGAGAATCTGGAGAGCCCCATTTCCATTCATCGTGGCAGTAAGGTGTCTGAAACATCACATAAGCCACGGTGGCAGAAAAGATAATGTACACCAAAACTCTTCCCCATTTTTCCCAGTTCAAACTCTGACGCATTTCCTGTCCTTCCTTTCCCTGCCCAAATCATATGCTGGTTGACGGTACTTATTATACCAAAGGGCGTGATGATTTTCAATCCGTTTCTCCAGTGTCAGTGTTGTCTTTTCCCCGTTCCTTTACCCCGTATAATACCTATGTTCCAATACGTGCGCAGATTTCTGTATGTGCCAGAGATGCATAATTGATCAGGAGAGGAATTGCCGGATCTTATGGGAATTTAATGCCTTAGGTTTTTACTGTATCACCATACATATTTTATATAAATGGATTTTTAAAGATCAAATAAACTTTTTATTTTCCTGATCATTTGCAAAAAAATCTATTTCGGCATTAAATGCTTTCACTTACAAGTCTCATGTAAACCATCCATGTGCAGGAATCTGTAAAGTTTTTTTCCGCTTAAGGCATCTTCGGATCCGCTGTCCTTCCTTTGCGTCCTTTTTCCCGGCGGTAGACGGATGGAGCCATATGGTAGAAGGACCGAAACACTCTCGAAAAGTGATCTGCCGAGTGATAGCCTGTAAGAGAAGCGATCTCCTCGATTGGTTTTTCCGTGTAAAGCAGATATTCCGAGGCTTCCTTCATCTTCAGATCCTTTACGATGCTGGAATAGCTGCTTCCCGTGATCTTCTTGAAGTAACCGGAAAGATAGGCGGTCGAATAATGAAACTTTTCCGCGACATCTGAAAGAGTCGCTGTTTTGTAATTCTCCTGCAGATAGGTAAGGATCGGGGCAAAGTTCAGATTCATCAGTCTCGTGGGCATCTGGCAGGAGTGAATCCCTTCCCGCAGGATGTTGGAGAAGAGAAGCTGCGTCCAGAAAAAGGTACAGGCGGGTGAATAGTCATCAAATTTGAACTGCTCCAGGTAAAGATTTCTGGCGATCTGCAGGATTGCCGGGGTGCCCGGGGTGGAGAACAGCAGGTAGCTGCTCTGTTCTCTGTTCGTGAGGATCATCATAAAGAAACGGGAGAGGATGTTTTCTTCGGAGAGGATCTTTACGAAGGAGGAACGGAAATGCTCCGTGTAGATGTACTGCTGAATCACAAAGTCATCAGGGCCGCTTACGCAGATCTGATGTCTGGATCCCGGCGCGATGATGCAGAAATCTCCGGCGGAAAGGATCCTCTGCTCATCTTCGTAGATAAACTGACAGGTACCATGATAGACAAACAGAATCTCGAAGACATCTTCGTGGACGTGGACGTCGCTTTTTACGTTGTAAAAGAGGCTTTCCACGTAGACCTCCACGCTTTTTTGGTGCCGGGGAACCTGAGTGTAGGTGGCCCCGGGACGAGAGGGGTTTTTTAGCTGTCTAAGGAGCGCGGCATGGTCATACTCGACGGAAAGAGCGCGGTACTCCTTCAGAAAAACATCATCGTCACAGCGGTACAGAAATTCAAAAGAATCCCGGTTTCGGTGGCTTTCCGAATACTCATCCCGTTCATAGCAGTTTAAGACGGCCTGGCTGAGGGACGCTGAAGTTTCGTTTTCTTTGCAGAGCCGGTTAAGCTCCGACTGCACCTGTTCCTGCGTCAGATAGAAAAATCTTGGCTTCACTCTTATCCCCCTTTTTGCTTTGCATGTTCCACCCTGAGAGACTTCGTCTGTTTCCCGGAAAACCGCAGGGCCATCCGGTAAAGAGTATATCATGAATGCGAGGAGAAAGAAATTAAAAAATGTCGGATTCAGAGAAAAAATCTACATGGATTCCGGCTGGGAGAATCTGTATAATGTCGGTATCGTTGTGAAGGATGGGCGAAGGAAAAGGGAAAACGCGGCAGAACCTTTCAGTTCGCGGAAGGGAACTGCTTTCCGGCAGAAAGACCGGGAGGAAACCTAAAGCAGGGAAAGAATTTTGTGCGTGACAAAAAAGGTCGGATTTCCTTTGCTGTCCTGATTGTGGGAAAAGGAGTGAGAGAAGAAGATGAGGAAACAGACAGCAGCCATTCTCTTTGGCAGCCTGCTCACACTCGGACTGGCGGGCACCGCTCTTGCCGAAAATCAGTACTATACGGTGCAGACACAGGCGGATCTTGCCGGCAGCGAGGTCTATACGGTTGTCCTGGATGCCAACGAGGGCTGGAGATGGAACATTCCCGACAACATGGACGTGACAGCCTGGCTGGTGGATGAGGACGGAAACCCTGCCTTTGCGGAGACGGAAGGCATCGCGTATGCCACGCTTGTTTACGCGGCTGCGGAGGGAGAAGAAGAGGAAGTCGCTAAATCCCTGGAGATTTCGATTGACGCGGCAAAGATCAGTGAGTTTGCTCATAATGGAAGTTATGGGCTGTTTGTCAAGCCTACGGGGAAGGAAACGATCTGGGTAACCGGCGAAAACCACGGGCAGTATCAGGACAGCTCAGAATCCATCGGCAGCGTGGTAAGACCCGCTGTGACCGTAGAGGGCAAGATTACCGGAAATGCCAATCAGGAGGTAGAACTGACCGAAGGGAGCGTAAAGCTGCATCTGGATTTGGAGGGCATTGACGATTCTCTGATTGATGACAGCGAAGCGACGATTACCCTGCTGGACGGGGACGGCTACTACGTGGATCAGTACAGCTTTGAGCCGGGTTCGCTTGCCTCACCCTGGGAAGAGGGGGTTACCACCTACAACTTTGGCACTATCAACGGCGTGTTCTCCCCGCAGGGAGGAGACGGCAACGGACATTATGACTTCCGGATCGGGATCGACGGGTTAAAGTACAACGGACTGCCGCTTACGGAAGCGATCGTGCGCACAGATTTCTACTCGTTCGGCAGAACATTTTCTGTTGATGGGGGCTCAATCATCCGCAATACCCAGCCTGCCTGGAGCAGCGAGGAGGCCGTTCCTGTGATCTGCGATGCGTATCCGGACCGCTTTTACGTGGACTGGCCGGTAGATTATGACGCTTCAAATCTGCAGCCCGGGGATGTGTCTGTTACGCTGGTAAGCGAGTATGGGGATGAGCTTACGCTGACAGAAGGGGAAGACTTCTCAGTGGAGACGGATCAATCGCGCACCGCGGTCACGTTAAACTATATCTACTGGGCTTACGCCCCGGTGTATACCACGATGCGGGTGGAGATTGCGACAGATCAGGTAACCTGCGATGAACAGATGTATGTGAAACCGGAGAGTGTTTCCCACGTCTATGACATTGCCAGTGTTTATGTGTATTCCGTGATGTCGGGCGGACCGACCGGCACTCAGGCCTGGACCTACTTTGGCTTCCGGAACCTGACGGAACCATCCCAGGTATTCTATCCGGCCACCTACACGCTGGTGTATACGGCGGAGGACGGGACGGTTTCCTACTATGCAGAAGATGAGCAGGGAGCAGGCGTTCTGGTTTCGGATGCTGCCGAGGCGACGGCCTTTAACTGCGACGAGGAATGCGGAGTACGCTTAGAGGGACAGACGGTCAAGTATGACCGGCTGTACGATCAGACAGAGGATAAGCAGGTCGGAGAAGAGACACTGACCTTTGACAAATCCTACAGCACGGCGGAGACGCTGCCGAAGGCAATCGGCGACCTGGAAGGCCTGGAGCTGGCTCCCGGCTATGCGTTTGGCGAAAGCTGGGAGGATCATCTGAAATGGCCGTGGCAGAGCTTCATCGGCACCGGCTTCCAGGGAGGAACAAAATAATACCCTGCGTGAAGACATTCTGACAAACATTTTGACAAACTTTCCAAACCATTTCTACTTATCAGACAGGGCTTCCTTACCATGAGGAGGCCCTGTTGTCATATAAACAAAACAGGCAATGCCGCTTTAACCGGAATCGATTCCTTTTCCACGGGGGATTTTGGTTTAGCGTTAAAAGCTTTGAACGATCCTTAAGTTTCCTTAAGGATACAGCAGAAACAGGAACATCTGGGTACACCAGACATAGATGCCTTACTGGAAAAATAAAAGTACGCAGCAGGCGCATTTTTTCATGTGTTCCTGTTTGTAAGCTTTAAGCTTCCCTAAACCCTTACATCAAGGAAAGCTTTCTCCCCAGTGCCCCGATGAAAAGGCGCTCTTTTCACAGCTTCGCTGTTTTTTAAGATAACCCCAGAGAACCCTTTCGCTGTCCGTCATCTGATTATCCCGGAAAGCCGCTGCTTTTTACCAGTGTATAGTCATCCAGTACAAAGAGGGCTTCGATGCCGTCCAGGGATTCGATCAGTTCGAGCCCTTTTTCCTGCCCCAGGAGGAAACAGGAGGTGCTTAGCGCATCCCCCTCGGCGGAGGAATCGGAGTAAATGGAGACACTCAAAAGCCCGGTTTCCGCCGGGTAGCCAGTGGAAGAATCCAGGAGGTGGTGGTAGAGCTCCCCGTTTTTTTCAAAGTAACGCTCATAGATCCCGGAGGTGACGACGGATCCTTCCGGAATCTGTGCGGTCGCGATAAGATCGGAGGCCGTTTCGCCAAACGGTCTGCGAATCCCGATGTGCCACGGACTGCCGTCCGGTTTTTGACCGACGGCGAGGATGTTGCCTCCCAGATCGATCATGGCCCCGGGGATCTTTTTCTCGAGCAAAAATGCCTTGAGCTGATCGGCGATAAAGCCCTTGGCGATGCCGCCCAGGTCGATTTTGGCATCCGGATCCTTCAGGGTTACCGTAGTTCCCTCTATCGTTACCCCATGATAATCCACGTGGGAGACGGCCTGATTTAACAGATACGAATCGGGGAGAGAATGACTCCCCTCCTCATGGAAATCCCACAGATCCACCGCCGGAGCGATCGTGATGTCGAAAGCGCCGTCGCAAAGAGCGCAAAAGTGCAGGGCAAGCGAAAGAAGCTCCGCCGTATCGGCGGACACCTGCACCGGTTTTCCCTCGCTGTGATTTACGTTCCAAATGTCGCTTCCCTCTTTGGTGCGGCTAAGCAGCGCCTCATAGTCGGCAATCAGGGAAAAGCAGTCCTTAATCAAAGAGGAGTCGTCGGTTCCGTACAAGGTGATCGTAATGACCGTATCCAGAAAAAAACCGGTGTTGGAGACGCGGGCCTTTTTATCCCACCCGGTGTAAGGATCTTCTTCTGCCAAACTGCCGCCGCTTTGAAAATCTTTGCTCTTTGCACTTTCCCCGTTGCCGGAGGGATCTGTCTGTGCGGCAGTCTTTAAAGAATCATCCCCGGAGGTCTGGATGGTTCCTTCAGCTTCCTTCGCGTTTTTCAGATTTCCGGAAGATAAGTCGCTTGCGGCACCTTGTGCGCCTGGAGAATTGTCCGTGGTTTTTGGGGCAGAGATTCCCTCGATGACGACCTGATTGGGCAGGCAGATGATTACCCCGCCGTTTTGATTTACCGCGGGCTGGTGCATACACAGCTTATCCGGGCAGGTGGCCGAGATCATGGTCACCGCTCCATTCTCAATCCGGCAGACATTGGTGTCGCCGATGGCGATCTCCTGGTCTTTTCCCAGGGAGTAGACACCGAATTCCTCTCCCGCCACGCTGATGCGGATCTGCCCGGTATCCCGCGTACGCCGGTAGGCGCTCATGGCGATCCAGGCAGCTATGGCCAGGACAAGGAGGGAGGAAAACAGAAGGATTTCTTTCTTTTTCAAGTGGGTCCCCTTTCCATCAGACGATTTGAACGATCCTCAAACCCCAAAAAGTATGCGTTTGTTGGCACTCTTAAGAACCGGTTTGGGTTTACGAATCTGCCCTTACTGCCCCCGCTATCTGATTCTTTTCAGGACTTCCCTGGTCAGAATGCCGATTAAAAAACCGGTCACGATCCCGGAGATTAAAAGGGCGGGCGCGTAGTAGACGAGGTTTAAGTTTTCCACAATCAGCATCGCGATCAGAAGCTGTCCGACATTGTGTGTGATCCCTCCGGCGATACTCACAGCTAAAAGGCTGGCGGAAGTCTTCTTTAGAAGGAGCGTCATCACGGCAAGGCTTAGAAGCGCCCCGGCGAGGCTGTATACGATACTGAAGAGGTTTCCAAACAGGAAGCCGATGACCACGATGCGAATCAGGGAGACTAAGAGCGCTTCCTTCCAGGAATAGCGCACCAGCATAAAAAGCACCGCCAGGTTCGCTAAGCCCAGCTTAATGCCGGGGACACTCACGAAAACGGGAATCAAAGTCTCCACATAGCCAAGGAGGATGGCTACAGCGGAGAAAAGTCCGATCATGGCATATGTCTGATTTTTTCCTGCTATTCTTATTTTTTTCATGTTTCGCTCCTTCGCCTTACGCTTTCCCCGTCAAAGTTTCCCCTATTATAATTCGCTTCCTGCACCCTGTCAACGCCGGACGGAAAGAGAGGCCGTCCCCGGATTTTTCGATTTACCTGTTTTTTCGCTTTTCTTTTCAGGAGGTTTTCCACTCATGAACAGCGGTTTCCAGGGGTATTTGGGAAGAAGAAAGAAGCGGCCCGGTTATTATTTCCAAATTTTCCGGCAGCATTTCCAGATTCGCTTTTGCATAAGAAAGGGGTTCTGTGCTATAGTAAACACACGAGTCTTTGGGGAAAATGCGGCAGGTTTTATGAAAGGGTTTTCTGATGGCGAATCTAAGGATAAACACCTTTCGGTTTTCAAAGAAAAATTTCCGGAAAAGAGCGGGCATGGCCGGACGTATTCTTAAGGGAGGGAAGGTATGGAGACGAAGTACATTCGCGAATTCTTAACGCTGGCAGAGAGAGGAAATTCTACTGCGGCGGCGGAGACGCTGTTTCTGTCAAAATCTACGCTGATCCGCCACATAGAGGCGTTGGAGGAAGAGTTTGGAGTCCCGCTTTTTGAGCGCACCCGCAGCGGTTTTGTGCTGAATGCGCATGGACAGACCTTTCTTCCTTTTGCGCAGAAAATGGCGCTTTTGCAGACTCAGTGTGAGCGGGCGCTGCACAACGTGGAACGCGATCCCAACACCGTGCGGCTGTGCACCCAGTGCAAGGTCATCGATCTGGTCATTGATTTTAAGCGGAAATTTCCCCAGTTTCAGGTGGAATACCGCAAGATGGCGGATATCGAGAAAGGACTGCAGTCGGGCAGTATCGATATCGCCTTTCTCTCCGCGCTTCCGGATGCTTCAGAGCCGGTCACACTGATTCCTTTCTGCCGGGAGGAGGTACTGGTGCTGCTCTATGAGGGACATCCTCTGGCGAAGCGTCCTTTTTTGCGGCTGGAGGAATTAAGGCAGGAAAGGTTCGTCTATCTTTGCGATGATCCGATTTTTGAGGATACGTTCGCCAGAGTCTTTGGCCGCATAGGGTTTTCGCAGGATATCGCGGCGACGGTTCCGGTAGGGACGGATTTAATCGAGATGGTGCAGGCCAAAATCGGGATCACCTTAATCCACGGAAAGGCGGAAACCACGCCTAACCCGCCGGGACTTCGGGCAATTCCTCTGGATCCCCGCCTGGAGTATGATGTGAACCTGTGTTACCGCAATGATGTGCCGCTTTTAGCCGCGGCGCGGGAGTTTGTCTCTTTCACGCGCTCCTGGATTCTGACACACAAGGAGCTGAATCTGACCATGCTGCCGGACGTTTAACGGGAGCGAACAGAAACCGAAAAAAGTGTTTCCTTTTTTGCTTAACTTCCGCTCCCAAAGAGCACCGCTTCCTCCTTCAGGCCGCTTTCTTTTTTTAAGTGCAACTTCCGCAACGCAAGTCTCATTTTCCGGGACACAGGAAAGGCAGGGAAATGGTATGCTTAGTCTGTAGACGGTTGCTTAAAACTACTGCTGGAAGCGAACGGGGAAAAAAGAAGGGTACCCTTCGCGGACAGCGGCACTTTTTGGGAGGAGCTTATGAGGATGAGAAGAACAGGATGGGCAGTGTTTGGCGCCGCGGCGCTGGCGGCGGTTCTTGCCGGCAGCACGGTACTGGCGGACGTTGCCGGGTTGACTCCGGGAACGTACAGCGCTTCCGCCATGGGGCGCAATGGGGAGATTACCCTGGAAGTTACTTTTTCGGAGGACGGAATCGAGGAGATTTCCATTCAGGACGAGGAGACGCCGACGATCGGGGAAGCGGCCATGGATCAGATGACCGCGCAGGCGATAGATGAGCAGACGCTGACTCCGGATGTGGTTGCCGGGGCAACCGTTTCCGGCGGCGCGTTTCTGACAGCTTTAGCAGATGCCGCTGCCCAGGCGGGAGCTTTAGCCCCGGCGGAAGAAAGCGCAGAGGAGCCGGAAAGCGGAGCAGAAGAGCCTGCCGAAGAAGCGGCTGATTACAGCGTGACGGATGCGGATGTGATCATTGTCGGCGCCGGCGGAGCAGGACTTACCGCCGCACATACGGCGATAGAAAACGGGGCTTCCGTGATTTTGCTGGAGAAGTCCGGCGTGGTAGGCGGCAATTCGCTCTGCTCGATGATGGGCATCAACGCGGCGGGATCCAATGTGCAGGAAGAGCTGGGCATGGAGTATGCCACGACGGATCTTTTGAAGGAACTGCAGATGCGCTACGACGGCAGAGAGAACCTTGTGGACGCTTACGTGGAAAACAGCGGAAAGACTGTAGACTGGCTGCATGACAGCTTAGGAGTCGAGTTTGAGGCCAGTGTGCCCATGCAGGAGATCGATCCGGAGAATCCCTTAGGAGGAGTGCAGGATGATCACCCGTCCGGGGACGGACTGTTCATGGTGAAAGCGGACGCGGACGGAAGTACCGCCGCCACCCTGGTTAACGTTTTAAATACCACTCTGCAGAATGAGGGAGCCATCATCTATCTGAATACGACCGCAACCGGTCTGGTGGCGGATGATACCGGGCGTGTGACCGGTGTGAAGGCCACGGGAGCAAACGGCGAGGAACTTACCTTTACCGGCAAGGCGGTGCTTCTGGCTACCGGCGGGTTTGGACAGAACCATGAGATGGTGGTGGAAGTCCGTCCGGATATGGCAAACTGCGTGACCGATGAGATTGCTCCCACGACCGGCGACGGCATCGTGATGGCAGAGGAAGTCGGCGCGGCTACTGTGGATCTTGACAAGATGCAGACATTCCCCCATGTGGTGGTGGGCGACACCTGGCTTCCGCCGATGGCAATGCCGGGCGGCTTCATGACGACCGCCATCTTTGTCAATCAGGATGCCAAGCGGTATACGACGGAAGGCTTTGATCCGACCACGAACGATACGCTGCAGCAGGAGATGGTCTTCACGGTCTTTAATGAGGAAGACATGAACGACGATCTGAAGAAGCTGGAGGCGAGAGGCTTAGTAAAATCCGGGGATACTGTGGAGGCCCTGGCAGGAGAACTGGGACTTGATGCGGCGGCTTTGCAGGAGACCATCGATCAGTGGAACGCGGACTGTGACGCTGGGAAGGACAGCCAGTTTGAGAATCAGACGCTTAAGAAGCTGGAGGGGAAGCTCTATGGCTATCGCTTCGGCGTGGGTGCCCACTACATGATGGGCGGCGTGCTGATCAACGAGAAGACTCAGGTGCTGGATGAGAACGAAGAACCGATTCCGGGTCTTTACGCGGCAGGCGAAGTAACCGGCGGATTCCACGGCTCCGTGCGTGTGGACGGTTCCGGGACGGGCGACGCGTTTGTCTTTGGACATCTGGCAGGCTTAAACGTGGCGGAAGAGGTGGCCGCGCAGGAACAGTAATGAAGAAACGAATTCTCAGGCTTTCGTTTCAGGACATTGAAGCGGAAGGGAGGTCTTCCCCGGAGGGAGGCTTATCCTGAAAGGTCCTAACAGCAGGACACAGAAAATTCACAGATGTAACACAGAAAGAACATACATTTTCCAAAAATGGGACACAAAACGAACCTATAGTTTCTGACGGTAAGAGGGGTTCGGGCTGTGTCCTTTTTTGTGCCCGGAGAGCGGAAGGAATGAGAAAGGTACAGATTCGCACTTCTTTAACGGAAGAAGAAAACGAATCCGCGGGAGGGCTTTTTAGCCCCGCGGTAAGGCACGCACACGGCAGGTGTGCAAAAAGCTTCCTTTTTTTGTGCTTTACACGAAAGGGTGGGCTTTGAGAGGAACAGGCAGCGAAAGGAGTACAGAAAAAATGAGGTGCAAAGAAAGCTGGATCAGAAAAACAGGCATGGCAGCCGCAGCGGCATTGCTTTTGGCGGCGGCGGGGGCTGTCGGAGCGTTTGCGGCGCAGCCGTCGGGAATCGAGATGAGTACGGATTATCCTGGGATCACGGTGAAGGCGGGGGAGACCGTCACCTTCCCGGTGGAATTTTTCAGTCTGGACGGGGAAGGGTATGACGTCTCTTTATCCGCCGACTCCCTGCCGGAGGGCTGGAGCGGATATTTTCGCGGTGACAATAAGGAAGTCACGAGAGTTCATGTGAAAGGTACTTCGCAGGCAGCAGAAGGAGACGTATCATCGGCAGATTATTCGTTAAGCATTCCGGAAGAGGCCGAAGAAGGCGTCTACACGCTTACCCTTTCGGCGGATGATCACGCCGGGAATGCAGACTCGCTGGAACTGGAAGTTACGGTCAGCAGTCAGGAGAGCGGACAGAGCGATTTCACCTCGGAATATCCCCAGCAGCAGGGCATGGCCGGTACCTCGTTCAGCTTTGAGACGACCATCGTCAACAACCGCAGCACCAATCAGACCTACAGCCTGTCGGCGCAGGCTCCCTCCGGATGGCAGCTTACGTTTACGCCTTCGGGGGAGAGCACCCATGTGGCAAGCCTTCCGGTGGATGCGGGCGGCAGCCAGGGACTGACGGTTGGGGTGGTTCCTCCGGAAAATGTGGAGATGGGCGACTATGTGATCCCCTGCACGGCGGTTTCCGCGAATGATACCCTAAACCTGGAGCTGACGGTGCAGATCACCGGGAAATACGATCTGGCCCTGGCAACGCCGGACGGGCGGTTAAGCTTCGACGCCTATGAGAGCAAGCCCTCCACCGTGACCTTAAATGTTACAAATAACGGCAACGTGGATCTGACCAACCTGAACCTGACCTCCTCCGCGCCGACCGACTGGGAAGTCACCTTCAGCGAATCCACGATCGATACGCTGGAAGCGGGGGCCACGAAGGAAATTACCGCGACGGTGACGCCCTGTGAGAACGCGATCACGGGGGATTACGCGACAACTCTTAGTGTCAGCAACAGTGAGACCTCGGCGAGCGCAGATTTTAGAGTTTCGGTCAAGACCTCCACAACCTGGGGATTTGTGGCGGCAGGCGTTCTTGTGGTGCTGATTCTGATTCTCTGGTTTATCTTCAGAAAGTTCGGGAGACGGTAAGTATGGCGGAAACAAAAGAGAATGTAATCGAGATTGAGCACCTGACCAAACAGTACGGCTCCAAGACGGCGGTCGATGACCTGAGCCTGACGATTCGCAAAGGGGAGGTATTCGGACTGCTTGGACCAAACGGGGCGGGCAAGACGACGACCATCCTCATGCTGCTGGGTCTTACGGAGCCTACGGCGGGTACGGCGCTCATTGAGGGGATGGACTGTACGAGACAGCCCCTGCAGGTAAAAAGCATCGTCGGCTATCTGCCCGACAACGTTGGCTTTTACTCGGATATGACCGGGAGGCAGAACCTGCGTTTTACCGGCCGCTTAAACGGTCTTTCCGGGAAGGCGCTGGAAGAGAGGATCAATGGTCTGCTTGAGCGGGTGGGTATGACAGAGGCCGCTGATTCCCGCGCGGGCACTTACTCCAAGGGGATGCGCCAGAGGCTGGGCATCGCTGACGTGCTGATCAAGGATCCTCAGATCATCATTATGGATGAGCCTACGCTGGGCATCGACCCGGAGGGGATGCGGGAACTGCTTGCTTTAATCCGGCAGCTCTCCGTGGAAGATGGCAGAACGATCCTAATCTCCTCCCATCAGCTTCACCAGATTCAGCAGGTCTGTGACCGCGTGGGGATCTTTGTGGAGGGGAAGCTCATCGTAAGCGGGACGCTTTCCGAGCTGGAAGAGCAGATCCGCAAAGACGGGAACTTTTCCCTGGAACTTTCCGTACACCCCTGTGACGATAAGCTGTTAGGGATGCTCTATGAGCAGGAGGGCGTGGAGGATATCCATAAGGAGGGCGATACGTTTCTGATCAGTTCGAAGAGAGATCTGCGTACGGAGCTTACGGAGTTTCTGGGGGAGAATCACTACACGATCTACCATCTGCATCAGCGGGGCGGAGATCTGGATGAGATTTACAGTCGATATTTCGAAAAGGCAGGAAAGAGCGATGAAAGAGATGAGTTTGCAAAAGGGAAAAGATCCGGCAGAAAACATGGAAAAAAGGGAGCACGTGCGGGGACTGACCGGGCTTAACACGCTGGTGGGCAAGGAGTTCGCGGATCACTTAAGAAGCCGGAGGTTTTTAATCCTGCTGCTTTTAATCGGCAGCACGGGCTTTGCCAGTCTCTACGGCGCGATCTCCAGCCTGGCCGATGTGACGGATAAAAGTTATCTGTTTTTAAGCCTGTATACGGGGAGCGGAAATTCGATTCCTTCCTTTATGTCCTTCATCGCACTGCTGGGACCGATCATCGGCCTGGCGCTGGGGTTTGACGCGGTCAACAGCGAGCGCTCCAGCGGCACGTTAAACCGCCTGGTTTCCCAGCCGATCTACCGCGATTCGATTATTATCGGGAAGTTTTTAGCCGGGACGGCGGTCATCGCGGTGATCATCTATACGATGGGGATCGCCCTGGGTGCGGTGGGATTTCTCTGCACCGGCGTAAGACCTTCGGGGGAGGAAGTGTGCAGGATCCTCATTTTCCTCACCTTTACCGTGATCTACGTGGCCTTCTGGCTGGCGCTGTCGATTTTCTTCTCCATCGTCTGCCGTCACGCGGCGACCTCGGCGCTTGCCTCCATCGCGGTGTGGATCTTCTTCGCGATCTTCATGAGCCTTTTAGCCAGTGTGATCGCCAACGCGGTTTACCCGATCGGGGATAACTACCATGCGGTAGTGAATTCCTACCGGAATTACTCACTGGAGTTAAGCCTCAACCGGCTCTCGCCGTATTATCTTTACAGTGAGGCGGTCTCGACGATCCTGAACCCGACGGTGCGCTCGGTGAACATTGTGACGATGGATCAGCTGGTGGGCGCGGTCAGCGGCTACTTAAGCCTGGGACAGAGCCTTCTGTTGGTATGGCCGCATCTGACAGGTCTGGCGGCTCTCATGCTGGTCGCTTTCGGCTGCTCCTATATCGGATTCATGCGCCAGGAAGTGCGGGCAAATTAAACGTTGCCTGCGAAATCTGCGGGATGAAAAATGTGCGCCCTCTTTTCTCTAAATTTCAGGGAAAGAGGGCGTAATTATGTCCGTGTGTCCGTGAGGAAAGTTAGATGGGCGTAAAAGCGGTAAACGAATCACCGCGGTTTTTTAAGGACAGCCAAAAGGCGCTTCTCCAGGGCTTTAGAGCCAGCGGTTTAAGGCCTCTAAAAGTTTCGGAATCTCCACCGGCTTTGCCACGTGGTCGTTCATGCCGGAATCGAGCGCCTGACGGATGTCATCGGCAAAGGCATTGGCAGTCATGGCGATGATGGGAATTCTTTTTGCATCCGGGCGATCTAAGGCGCGGATAGTCGCCGCGGCCTCATATCCGTTCATGATCGGCATCTGGATGTCCATGAAGATCAGGTCATAGTAATTCTCAGGATTTTCCTTTACCAGCTCCACAGCCGCGGCACCGTCTTCGGCCTGTTCCACGGTCACGCCGATGTAGGTGAGCAGTTCCTCCGCAATCTCGCGGTTTAACTCATTGTCTTCGACCAGAAGGATGCGCTTTCCGGAGAAATGATTTTCCTCCAGACGGTCGATCTCTGTCTTTTTGTCGCCCGTTCGCTGCGCGATCATGGAGTGGAGCGCATAGACTAAGCGGGAGCGAAAGAGCGGTTTCTCGACAAACACCTGGACACCGGCATCCCTGGCCGGGGTTTCGATTTCGCTCCAGTCATAGGCGGAGAGGATAAGAATCGGCAGATCCTCCCCGATCTGCTTCCGGATTTCCCGCGCCGTCTCCACACCGTCCAGTCCGGGCATCTTCCAGTCCAGAATCACGGCGGCGAAAGGATCCTTCCCATCCCGTGCTTCAAGAATTGTTTGAAGCGCCTCTTTGCCGTCCGTTACCCATTCGGCTCTCATGCCGATGCTTTCCAGGATCTCGCAGGTGTTTGTGCAGGTATCCGTATCATCGTCAGCGACCAGGATGCGCAGGCCTTCCAGATCTCTGACGTCATCCAGCTTTTCGTCCTGCGTCTTTAAATGAATCTGCACCGTGAAAGTGGAGCCGTGCCCCAGTTCGCTCTCCACTTTGATCTCCCCTTCCATCATGCGCACGATGTTGCGGGTGATGGACATGCCCAGACCGGTGCCCTCGATGTTTGCGGAATTCTGGGAGCGGCTGAACGGATCGAAGATGGTTTTGAGGAAATCCTGATCCATGCCGATGCCGGTATCCTGGCAGACGAACTCATAACAGGCCATGCCCTGAATGAGCGGGGCGCACTCGCGGATCGAGAAGGTGATCATACCGCCCTCGGGAGTAAATTTGACCGCGTTGCCCAAGATGTTTACGAAGACCTGCTGCAGACGCAGCGTATCTCCGATCACGTACTCATGGGTGATATCCGTGATCTGGACCTTTAAGTGCTGCTTCTTGCCCTCCACCTGTCCGTGGATGATTGTGACGATACTGTCCACCAGGTCAGCCATGTCAAACGGCTCTTCCGTTAAAGTAAACTTGCCGCTTTCGATCTTGGACATGTCGAGGATGTCGTTGATCAGGGCCAGCAGATGTCTGCTGGAGATGGAGATTTTGTTTAAGCAGTCCATGAGGCGCTCCGGATCATCGATGTGCATGGCGGCCACGGAGGTCATGCCCATGATCGCGTTCATTGGTGTGCGGATGTCGTGGGACATGCGGGCTAAAAATTCCGACTTGGAGCGGTTGGCGGCCTCAGCGGCTTCCGAGGCGCTCTTTAGGGCAAGTCGAATCTGCATCTCCCGTTCCTTTAAGGCGGTGACATCCTGAATGGCGCAGAGAATGTAGGTTGGAAGACTTTCCTTTCGCTCCAGGCACAAAATCGAAAGATTCTCCCAGTGATCCCCGTCGATGTCGATGCGGTATTCATACTGAAGATACGGGACATCTTCCGTAAGGTGTGTTTTGATATACGCCGGGGTGATTACCGTAGCCATATCCTGGGCGACGCTGTCATCTTTGACGTACTTCGAATCGAGGTAGCGGATCAGATCGGCATAGGCTCCCTTTTCCGGGGCGCTGCCCTTTTTGTCCTCCAGATACTCGTAGGTATCATTTTCCAGGTTGACGAGGGCAAAGCGGGAGAACAGCAGAGTGACGGCGTCCACGATGCGGGACATCTTCTGCTTTTCGGTCAGCAGCTTCTTTTTCTGGGAGCGGTTCTCCAGAATGAGATAGAAGACATACACCAGGAAGGCGGCGAGCAGGCGGATTTCCAGACGGATTCCGGCGTAGTCCGCTTCCTCTGTCATCTGTCTGGTTACGGAGGAGGGGAAATACTGCACAAGCGCCCACTCATTTTCCCGCAGCATGGTTACGGAGGCACTTCCCGCTCCTTTCGCTCCCCGGTAATTGAAACTGGTGGAGATGCCGTCCCGAAGCGCCTGTTCCAGCTTTGTCCGGTCTTCGGCGGAGAGCTGATTGTTTTCGGTCAGAGAATCCAACAGGTTTTCCGGGGCGGGTTCCTGTGCGGAGGAGAGGATGACGTTTCCGTTTCTCTCCAGCAGATAGGCGCTGCTGCGCACCCCAAAGTAATCGGAGGAGAGCAGTCCGTCCAGCGTATCCCTGCGCACACTGCCGCTTAACACGCCGATGATCTCGTCCTGATAATAGAACGGCGCGTAGAAAAGCAGCAGAGTTTCGTTGGTGATGCGGGAATCATAGATGACGCATTTGCCGCTGTTTCCCTGCATGGCGTTCTGAAAATAGGGGCGGTCGGAAAGATCGGCTGTGCTTCCGTCCGAGGCTAAGTCCATTCCGTCCGGAGAGATGAAATCCACGTAATCGAACTCGGAGCGTTCGGTCATATCTTTCAGCATCGCGATATCCACCTTGGGGGAGGAGAGGACAGAGCCGTACAGATGGGCCATGATCTCGATACTGTTGCGGGAGCTGGCAATCAGGTCGTTGATCCGCTCGGAGGTCTGCCTGGCGGCCGCTTCAATGAAGCTGTTGTTCTGCCGGACGATTCGCCGGTTGTTGTCCCTCGTGAACGCGTAAAAGGAATAGAGGACAAACAGCAGCAAGGCGCCGAAAAACACAGCTTTGATAAAAACATTCCGGTTTTCACTTTTCTTCACCGTATTCACGATCCTCCCTCCGGCGGCGGGCGAATGGCCCGGCAGCGGCATTTTCGTTGAAAGACTTAAGGCAACTGACTGAAAGAATTGTATCATGAGAAAGTTGCGGTGGCAAGGAGAACACAGGAGAGTATGCGATTTCCGCAGACTTCCTTTTGTTCGTCCCGCCGGTTTCTTTCGCACTGGAATTTATGGGACGGATGTGGTACCATAAGAAGGCGGCGAAAGGCTTTTCATCTCTTTCAAATTTTTGGAAGGAAGCCTGCATTCGCTTATTCGCCCGGACGGGATTTTCCTGCGGGCAGTTGAAAAAGGTAAAAGGTGGTAGGAGATGGATCAGAAGTCCCAGAATGATTTCAGCAAGGGTTCCGTAGGGGCCAATATCATGCGCCTGGCGCTGCCGATGATGCTGGCGGAGTTTTTGAATATCCTGTACAACATCGTGGACCGCATCTACATCGGACGGATTCCTGAGGCCGGCACGATGGCTTTAACCGGTGTAGGGATCTGTTTTCCAATCATCACGATGCTGAGCGCGTTCGCCGGTCTGGTTGGCACAGGCGGAGCGCCGCTTTGTTCGATCGCCCGCGGGAAAAAGGATTACGAACAGGCGGGCAGGATCATGGGGACTTCCTTTTTCCTCCTGGTTACGATGGGGCTTGCCTTAACCGCCGTCCTGCAGATCTTTGAGAAACCAATTCTCATAGCCTTTGGAGCCAGCGAGGCTACGTACTCCTACGCCTCCCAGTACATGCGGATCTATTCCGCGGGGACGCTGTTCGTGATGATCAGTCTCGGCATGAATCCGTTCATCAATTCCCAGGGTTTTGGCCGGATCGGCATGGGAACGGTGGCGATCGGCGCGGTCTTAAACATCGTGCTGGATCCGGTATTTATTTTCGTTCTGCACATGGGTGTGCGGGGAGCCGCCCTGGCGACCATTCTCTCCCAGGCGGTTTCCGCGGTCTGGGTGCTGGTGTTTCTGACCGGGAAGAAGGCCATTTTGCGGCTGGAAAGGCGGCTGGTTCGATTCGACGCAGGACTTGCGGGAAAGATCTGCAGCCTGGGTTTAACCGGGTTTATGGTTAATTTCACCAACTCAGCCGTACAGCTGGCCTGCAACAAGATGCTGGGGATCTTCGGCGGCGATCTTTCCATCGCGATCATGACCGTGCTCAATTCCGTGCGCACGGTGGCATCTCTGCCGGTGCAGGGGATCAACAACGGAGCGCAGCCCGTAATCGGCTATAATTACGGAGCCGGGGAACTTGCCCGTGTGCGGAAAGGGATTCGTTTTTCCACGGTGGTATGCCTTTTCTTTACCGGCCTGATCTGGCTTACGATCGTTCTTTTTCCGGAATGGTGGATTAAGCTCTTTAACACGGATCCGGAGCTTTTGCGGCAGGGGGTTCCGGCTTTAAAGCTGTATTTCTTCGGCTTTGTGATGATGTCGTTCCAGTTCGCGGGGCAGTCCACCTTCGTGGCGCTGGGCAAGGCGAAGCAGGCGGTCTTTTTCTCCCTGTTTCGAAAGATTATCATCGTGGTTCCCCTGACAATTTTGCTGCCGTATGTGCATGGCCTTGGAGTCAACGGCGTTTACCTGGCGGAGCCCATCTCCAACTTTGTCGGCGGACTCGCCTGTTATCTGACCATGTATTTCACGGTGTACCGAAAGCTCGAGGAACATCAGAAAAGGGATGCCCTGAAAGAGCGCATAAGCTAGATGGAACCGTACCGGCGTGAGAATAGAAAAAGAAAAAAGAGGTGCAGACATTGGGTACAGAACTGACACAGAAAGATGTAGAGAAAATCGAGCAGGAAATCGAATACCGCAAGCTGGTGGTGCGCAAAGACGCCATCGAAGCGGTGAAGGTGGCCAGAGCGCAGGGGGATCTGAGCGAAAACTTTGAGTACTACGCGGCCAAAAGGGATAAAAATCAGAATGAGAGCCGCATCCGTTACCTGGAGCGGATGTTAAGAACCGCGACCGTGATCTCCGAAGAATCGCGGGATGACGAGGTGGGGCTTAATAATACGGTGGAGGTCTATTTTGTGGATGACGACGAGACCGAGACGTTCAAGCTGGTAACCTCCGTGCGCGGGAATTCTCTGAAAGGGCTGATCAGTATCGAATCTCCGCTGGGCAAGGCGCTGGTCGGTCACAAGGTAAATGACCGTGTGCATGTAAAAGTGAATGAGGAGATCTCGTATGATGTGATCATTCAGAAGATCGAGAACACGGTGGACGACGGAAGCGACGCGATCCGGAAATTTTAAAAGGAAGAAACTGCGCTTCATCCGCGAAAGGAGCGTACCTCCCGTAAAGACATGCCCTTAAGAAAAGCAGCGAAAAGTGCGGGAGGGGAATTTAGGGCACAGACAGCGAAAGGAATCATAAGGAGAGGAAGTCATGGAGGCGGCGGAGTTTTTAAAAATCATGCATACCATCGAGCATCTGAAAGATACGACCAGGCATTCCTGGACCTCCGGGGGACGGCGCGAGAGTGTGGCGGAGCACAGCTGGCGTCTGGCCATGATGGCCTATTTTGTGCGGGATGAATTTCCCGATGCCGACATGGACCGGGTGATGGTTATGTGTCTGTTTCATGACCTGGGTGAGGTCTTTACCGGCGATATCCCGGCCTTTGTAAAGCAGGAAGAGCAGGCGCAAAAGGAGAGAGATCTGCTTCTTTCCTGGGTGGATTCTCTGCCGCAGCCATACCGGGAAGAAGTCCGGGGACTGGTGACGGAGATGGAAGCGCTGCAGACGAAAGAGGCCAAAATTTACAAGGCGCTTGATAAGCTGGAGGCGCTGATTCAGCACGATGAGGCGGATTTGTCCACCTGGCTGCCGTTGGAGTATGATCTGAATCTGACCTACGGGTCAGAGCAGGTGCAGTTTTCCGAGTACTTAAAGACCCTGAAAGAGGAGATCGACCGGGAAACAAGGGAGAAGATCGAAAAAGGCTGAAGGGAGCCGGTGAAGCTTTGCTTTACCTCTGTCTTTCCCTTAAACTTTCGGAAACGAAACCGTTCCCTTCCTCCTAAAGGGTTCTCCAAGAAGCGGATCAGCATACGGGAGCGGATAGGTAAGACTGGAAGGCAATCATCCTCCCAGTCTTTTTTATGCCTACTGTCCTTGCAGGATACGGCAAATCGTGGACTTGCCAAGAGAAATCCCGGTCTGCCGCCTCAGTGCTCTTGCCAGATCCTCCTGGGTCCACTTGCTTTTTCCGTACGGAGGATCGGATTCTTTAATCTTAAAAATCATGGCGCGTACTTCCGGTGTTGCTTTCAGATTGGCGGAATCCGAATTGCTGTTTCGCTGAATCACCAGTACCTTTTCAAGGCCTCCCTCCTGATACAGATCCAGAATGTTGGTAACAGTTGAGACATTTACACCTGCTTCCTTAGCCAGAGCAATTCTTGTCTTTTGGCCGTTGCTTTTATTCGCGGCCAGCAGGACCCGGCACCTTTTTCGAATCGTATCAGCCACCCGCGGATCAGCCGCGATCCGGGAAAGCTTGTTTCGTTCTTTACTGCTTAAATGCGGCGAATATTTTTCATCCATTTTTCTCATGTTCATCACCTCTGCTTATACTAAATCAACCGATGCTTTCTGTCAAGGCTTGAAAAGGTATTTTTTACGGGATCCCTTACGGAGGCTCTCAATTTTTTTCCTTTAGCGGGTTTAAGCCGTCTTTACCGGTGCGCATACGGACGGACTTATCCTAAAAGGCCTGTGAAACGCGTACTGCCTAATCCACAGCTTTATCTTTCAAATCCAGGAGTTTACCGACCCATTCTGACCATTTTTCGCGGGCTGAGACGGATCCGGCCGTGGAAGGACGTCTTTATCTGCAGGGAAAACCGCCCGTTTTTCAATCTTCAGTCATCTCATGATTCGATTCAGGCGTCAAAAGGTGATTACCGGTTGTTTCGCTGCTTTTAAGCTTTCACAATCCTGCTTAACGGTCTTAAATTCTGGGGCCCGTCTTTAAGCTTAGCTTTGTGTCGGCTAAACACACCCCGTTTCTTACCCTTGTTTGGGACGCGTCAAATAGCCTTTTTCCCTTTAGCTGCTTCTCAGCGGAAAGTTCATATCTTTGACGCTGTAATCCTATCATTTACGGAAGCATCTGCCCTTGCCGTGCGTACTGGAGACAGTGCTTTCCCGTTAGCTCTTTGAGAAAATCGGATCCTGTTTCTGACTTTTTCATGAGGAAATGTTCAGATCCTTTTCCAATCTGTCTCAATCTCTTTTCAATCTGTATCCCTGCCGGAGAGTGCGCCGAAACCTCTCTTCTTTTAAAGCCCTTCTCCAAATCTGACTTTTTTGTCCCATGAACCCATCCTTCGCGGACTGCGATTTCCCCCAATGCCTGTCTTTTCCTTTTTCCAAGGCGGGAGGCCTGATCCTTTTCCCGCAGAGCCTTTGGAAGCACAAAGGAACTGCCATGCCGCCCTTCTTTATTCAAACGATCAATGATCAACAGCCTTTCCTGCACGGCGTGTCAGTTCCCGCCGTGTGCGCTGAGTATTTTTGAATCCTATTCCATGATCGTATCAAAGGATTCAGGCGTCAAAAGATGATTACGGATTGTTCCGCTGCTTTTAAGCTTCACAATCCTGCTCAACATTCTTAAATTCTGGGACCCCGTCTTAAGCTCCGCTTATGGTCGGTTAAACATGTGGCCAAGCACACAGCCCCCACTTTTTACGTCTGTTGGGGCGCGTCAATAAGCCTTTTCACCCACTGGCATGCTTCTCATGCAGTGGGTTCAGGCTTTTGATGCTGTAATCATCAAATATGCGAACACGTCTCTGGGTGCCCCGTCCATGTTCTTTTCTCATTTCATTTTTTCCGGACTGCGCGGAGGATACCCGCGGCAAAGCGGGGGTCACTTTAGCGGCGCTGCGGTACGGCTTTTAACCGTCTCCCGTCAGCCGGGTGACTTCAATTTATCGTCCGGAATTTTCTTATGCGCGAGTTTTCAAAATCGACCAAATTTTGTTGATTTTTCATGTTACAAATCGTGAAAATCTGACATACTGTTATTGAGGGTTTTGAACGAA
>CAZXSN010000043.1:0-23817 GCA_964643295.1 uncultured Lachnospiraceae bacterium | reverse complement strand
TGATTGGTGACATCGTCGTCTCCTGCGCGATCTCAATGTCAGATTTGAATCCCATGGTAACCAAACTCCTTTCTTCTTTGTACGTTCTCCCGAAGTTCCCTGTCGGTTGGACGAAACCGGTCTGCGTCTTTTCCCCGAGCGAATGGATGAGGGGAAAACTATCCGGCAGCGTCCGTCTTTTTCGGGCATAAAAATAAGATCCTGCCCGGCAGAATCTTCCAAACGTCCGCGATCCGGTACGCGTACGCTCATAGCCGCGAAAACTGCGCAAAAAAGACTCTGCCTTCCGGCGCAGTAGCGGAAGCGATACCGTAGCGCGGATTCGATCCTTCGTTCACATAACAGCCTTCCCTCTATGTGACACTTGACGTACAATATCTACTCTACTTTCCTGGTGACCGCTGCAAAGTGCGAAAGAACGGGGGAAATGAACATGCCGCGCGTTTCCTTATGAAAAAAGGACAACACCTGCCTTACAAATGCTGTCCAGACGGTCGACACTCTATCATTTTTGATCACCCCGCGGTTCTCCGCGTTGCTTCCGTCAGCGATCAAAACCTCATAACATCATCACTATACCAAAGATTCCTTTGATTGTCAAGAATTTATCAAAACTTTCTCTCGCTCTTCCTCTCCTCTTCCGGTTTTCAAATCTGCAGTCTTCCCGCGCCCGGTATGTGCACACTTAAAGAAAAAAGACCGGGTTTCCGCCGGATACAGTCAAGCTTAGACAGGCGCAGGGGCGGAAAACTCCGCCCCTTATTTTCCTTCCGCCTTGAAAAGATACTCTTTGTCTAGTTCAAACCTCTCTTTACATAGGTGGTGTGCAGGATGTGGTGCGCCTTCTCACTGCCCGGTTCACCGAGATATTCGCTGTAAAGTTTTTTAATCGCCGGATTCTCGTGGGACTTGCGCAGCGTCTTCGCCGCATCATTGTCGTAGAGTGCCTTCGCGCGTAAGGCCTTGACGTCCGTATAGTTTCGCACCTCCGCGTGGACCTGAGGCTGACCGCCTCCGTTGACGCAGCCGCCCGGACAGCACATGATCTCCACGAACTGGTAATCGGCTTTGCCGGCGCGGATCTGATCCATGATCTCTCTCGCATTGGTCAGTCCGGATGCGACCGCCACCTTAATATCCGTCCCGGCTACATGGTACGTCGCCTCCTTGATCCCCTTGGTTCCCCTGACTTCCGTAAAGTCCACATGCTCCAGTTCCTCCCCGGTCAGGGTTTCCACCGCGGTTCGAAGGGCCGCTTCCATCACACCGCCGGTCGCACCGAAGATCACAGCGGCACCCGTGGATTCGCCCAGCGGTTCATCAAAGCCCTCGTCCGGAAGACTGCAAAAATCAATGCCCAGCCTGCGGATCAGTCGGGCAAGTTCCCTTGTGGTAAGGGAAATATCCACATCCGGGACACCTGCCGCGTTCTGATCATCCCTGGCGATCTCAAATTTTTTCGCCGTACAGGGCATGATACTGACACTGACGATATCTTTCGGATCCAGCCCCATTTTCTCCGCGTAATAGGTTTTTACAATTGCGCCGAACATCTGCTGCGGGGATTTACAGCTGGAAAGATGGTCAAGCTGATCCGGATAATAATACTCACAGTATTTAATCCAGCCAGGCGAGCAGGAAGTCATCATGGGCAGCACACCGCCGTTTTTCACACGGTCGACAAACTCGTGCGCCTCCTCCATAATCGTCAGATCCGCGCCAAAATCCGTGTCAAAGACCTTATCAAAGCCGATCCGGCGAAGCGCCGCTGCCATCTTGCCCTCCACGTCTGTTCCCATCGGATAGCCGAACTCTTCTCCCAGAGCGGCCCGCACAGACGGTGCCGCCTGCACGACCACATGCTTGGACGGATCCGCGATGGCCGCCAGCACATCACTGATCGAATCCTTCTCGTACAGCGCACCGGTCGGACACGCGACGATACACTGTCCGCAGGAAACACAGCTGGTGTCTCCAAGCCCCATGCCAAACGGCGAACCGATGAACGTCGCGAACCCGCGCTTGTTTGGTCCGATTACGCCGACCGCCTGCGTCTTCTCGCAAACCGCGGAACATCTCCTGCAGAGAATGCATTTATTGTTGTCGCGAACCATGTGGGCCGCGCTGGTATCCAGCTCAAAGTGCTTTCGTTCCCCCGCGAAATGGTTCTCGTCTTCCACGCCCAGCTCCTGACAGAGCGCCTGCAGTTCGCATTTACCGCTCCTCACGCAGGAGAGGCATTTTTTATCATGATCAGACAAAATCAGTTCCAGCGTACGTTTTCTGGACTCGATCAGCCTGGGGGTATTCGTCAGAACCTCCATTCCGTCACTCACCGGGTATACACAGGCGGCCATCAGACTTCTGGCCCCTTTCACTTCCACCACGCACATACGGCAGGCGCCGATTTCATTAATGTCTTTCAGAAAGCAAAGAGTAGGAATCCTGACCCCGGCCGCGTGTGCCGCGTCAAGGACTGTAGACCCCGCCGGTACACTGACTTCGATGCCGTTGATTTTTACATTCACATTTTCCATTGCATTCATCTCCTTCCTTACTCTTTCACGATGGCGCCAAACTTGCACTTCTCCATACAGGTGCCGCACTTCACGCACTTCTTGGGATCAATCGAATGCGGATTCTTCAAAGTGCCGCTGATAGCTCCGGCAGGACAGTTCTTCGCGCACATAGTGCAGCCTTTGCACTTTTCGGGATCGATCCGGTACTGAAGCAGATTTTTGCAGACGCCGGCAGGACACTTTTTATCCACGATATGCGCGATATACTCATCGCGGAAATAGCGCAGCGTGGAGATAACCGGATTCGGTGCCGTCTGCCCCAGCGCACACAGAGAATTGGATTTCAGGTGGCTGCAGAGTTCTTCCAGCCTGTCCAGATCCTCCATCGTCGCTTCTCCATTTGTGATCTTTTCAAGAATCTCCAGCATGCGCCGCGTTCCGATCCGGCAGGGTGTACACTTCCCGCAGGACTCATCTACGGTGAACTCCAGGAAAAACTTGGCGATATCAACCATGCAGGTGGTATCGTCCATCACGATCAGACCGCCGGAACCCATCATGGAACCGATTGCCGTCAGGTTGTCATAGTCGATCGGCACATCCAGATGCTCCGCCGGAATACAGCCGCCGGACGGACCGCCGGTCTGCGCGGCTTTGAATTTCCTTCCTTCCGGCACACCTCCGCCGATTTCCTCCACAATCTCGCGCAGCGTCGTTCCCATCGGCACTTCCACAAGTCCGGTATGCTTGATCTTGCCTCCCAGAGCAAACACCTTGGTCCCCTTGGATTTTTCAGTCCCCATGGAGGAGAACCAGTCGGCGCCCTTTAAAATAATCTGGGGAACGTTGGCAAGTGTCTCCACGTTATTCAGAATCGTCGGCTTTTCAAACAGACCCTTGAGAGCCGGGAACGGCGGACGCGGACGGGGCTCGCCTCTGTTTCCTTCAATGGACGTCATCAGCGCGGTTTCCTCTCCGCAGACAAACGCGCCTGCCCCGAGCCGAAGATCGATATTAAACTTGAACCCGGTGCCGAAGATGTCATCGCCCAAAAGCCCCAGTTCCCGGGACTGACGGATCGCGATCTGCAGACGCTGCACGGCGATGGGGTACTCAGCCCGCACATAGATATACCCCTGAGAAGCGCCGATCGCGTATCCGGCGATCGTCATGGCCTCCAGTACCGCATGCGGGTCACCTTCCAGCACGGAACGGTCCATAAACGCACCCGGGTCCCCCTCGTCGGCGTTGCAGCAGACGTACTTCTGATCCGCCTCATTCGCCGCCGCAAATTTCCACTTCGTACCGGTGGGGAAACCGGCGCCGCCCCTGCCGCGAAGACCGCTGTCGGAGATCACCTGGATCACGTCCTGAGGGGTCATCGTGGTCAGCACTTTCCCCAGCGCCTCATAGCCTCCGGTCGAGATGTAATCCTCAATGCGCTCCGGGGCAATCTCCCCGCAGTTGTGCAGGACAACGCGGTGCTGTTTCTTATAGAAATCCGTCCCTTCCAGCGGCAGGATGGTATCTCCATGCACCGTCTCACTGTAGAGAAGGTCCTTGACCACATGCCCTTCCTTCAAGTGCTCCTTTACAATCCGCGGGATATTCTCTTCCTTTACCATGGCGTAAAACGCATTCTCCGGGTGGACAATCATAATCGGACCCCTGGCGCAAAGGCCGAAGCATCCCGTTTTAACGACCTCCACCTCATCTTCCAGTCCGTTTAAGCGGATTTCCTCTTCCAGCCGCTGAATCAGCTTCGGGCTGCCGGAAGAAGTACAGCCTGTGCCTCCGCACACATGGACGCGGTAGCGGAAGGCTTTTTTGCGCTCCTTCGCCTCTTCCCTGATTTTATATAATTCTTCGAGAGATTTCATATCCGTCCTCCGTTTTTCTCAAAATTTTCCGTGACATGCGGGAAACATTTCCGCCGGCTGCCTACTCGTATTTCGCAAGGATCCCGTCGATCGCGTCCACTGTCATCCGCCCGTATACATCGTCGTTCACCAGCATGACCGGCGCGAGTCCGCACGCACCCACGCAGCGGCAGGTATCCAGCGAAAATTTGCCGTCCGGCGTACACTGTCCGGCGTCAATCCCGAGCTTCTCTTTCAGCGCATCGTAAATCTTTCCGGATCCCTTCACATAGCAGGCGGTTCCAAGGCAGACCGAAACGCGGTTCCTGCCCTTGGGATACAGATTGAACTGCGCGTAAAAAGTCGCCACCCCATACACTTTCTCCAGCGGAATCCCGGTATGCTCCGCGATCATCTTCTGAACCTCCAACGGAAGATATCCATAGATGTCCTGGGCTTTCTGCAGAATCGGCATCAACATGCCGGGCTGATCTTTCTGCTCATCAATCATCTGCAGCAGAGCTTCCTCCTGCTCTTTCGTTCCAGTGAATGGAACTGTCTGGTTTCTTTCAGGCATCGCATTCCCTCCCCTAAACTTTATTATTTGTGCCAGTCACAATATTTCTCGATTATACCATACCGATCATGAACTTGCCACATGAATTTCACATTTCGAAAAAATTAAGGCATCCGTTCAGCACAGCCTCTGATGCCCCATTTTTTGAAAGTCCAAAGGATACCCTTCTCCATCTTGTGCACAGCCTATTCTTCCGCTATAATAGGCGCATAACGATTTAAGGAGGTTGGCAGGACTTGAGTACCACATTCAACCATTTTGATTCATCCGGAAACGCGGTTATGGTGGACATTTCTGAAAAACAGGATACGCAAAGGGAGGCCACCGCAGTCGGCACCATTCTGGTAAGCCAGAAAGTGCTGGATGCCATCTTGCAGGGAACCGCCAAAAAAGGGGATGTCCTGGGTGTCGCCCGCATCGCCGGAATCATGGCCGTCAAACGCACCGCGGAACTGATCCCGTTATGCCATACACTGCCGCTGCAAAACTGCTCCCTGACATTTGCCGCAGAGGAGGACCAGTGCGGCATAAAGGCGCTTTGCACCGTGAAAACAATGGGAAAAACCGGCGTGGAGATGGAAGCCTTAACCGGCGTGTCGGTCGCTTTGCTGACTATCTATGACATGTGCAAGGCCATTGACAAAAACATGGTGATCCATGAGATCCATCTCGTGGAAAAAAGCGGCGGCAAAAGCGGGGACTATCACTTTGGGAAGGAAAATCAGAAATAATCTCTTTCTTTTCACATGGGACAGCCGAAAGACTGCCCTTCATGGGCGCACAGAAATAAGGATCCGCTGCCGGTCTGTGCGGCCTGGCAGCAAAGTCACCTGTCAGCCTCCGATCTGTGACATGTTCCGGGTGTCTGCATCCGTTTCGGACTTTTGTCTGTCAAACTGATGCTCCTTCGGTTTTTCCAGGACTGCCTGCCTGATCAGGTTCGTTAATTCCTCGCTGCTGCAGCCGTTTCGCAAAGGATCCCGCAAAGAGATGCCCTGGTCATAATAGAGGCAGGTTTTTAAAAACCCTTCCGAGGTTAGGCGCACCCGGTTGCAGCGGCTGCAAAACTTCCCCTGCAGCGCATCGATAAAGCCGATGCTGCCCTGAAAGTGAACAGGGTGGTAGTACCGTGCCGGTCCGTTGCCCAGACGTTCCTTTACGTCCTCGCCGTCCGGAAAACATTCCCGGATCCTGTGCTCCATCTCTTTCAGGGAAACTCCCGCATAGGATTTTGCGTTTCCAATCGGCATCAGCTCGATAAAACGCACATCGACCGGATAGTTTCTGCAAATCTCAAGAAGATCCATCCAGTCTGTCTCATTGATCCCTTTTAAGGGAACACAGTTGATCTTCACCTTTAATCCGGCGTCCACCGCCTGATAAAGCCCTTCCAGCACCGCGTTCAGCGAATCGGAACCCGTCAGCGCTTCATAGGTCTTTCTGTCCAGGGTATCCAGGCTGACATTGATCCCGTCAATCCCGATCTTTTGCAGCTGCGGCACAGACTGTTTTAACAGCACACCGTTGGTCGTAACGGTCACCTGTCTGCATCCCGGAAGTTTTTTCAGCCTTTCCATAAACGAAAGCACTCCTTTTCGAAGCAGCGGTTCCCCTCCCGTGATTTTAAACCGGTCAATGCCAAGCTCGACCGCGCATTCGCAGATGGCAAGAATCTCTTCATAGCGAAGGATCTGCTCATGAGGGACAAAGGGAAGTACGTTCGGCATGCAGTACCTGCAGCGCAGGTTGCAGCGGTCCGTCAGAGAAATCCTCATATATTCAATTTCACGGTTCTGCCGGTCTTTCATTCCTTCTCGCTCCCGTTTTCCCTGCAGCTTTTTGTGTGTTCCTTTGTGTGCCCATTTGGCGCCACTGTATGATTCCCGCCTGCTGTCCCTGATATGTCTGCTCCGTTCAGGGCCTCATGTGCTGCCCATTATAGCCCGCTTCCTGCCTATCGTCCAGACCTCTTTTGTGCCGGAATGCCAGGGGGTGCGTATTTCTCCTCACGATGCGGGAAGTACCGCTTAGATTTGCACAGTCTTCCCGAAAGTTCTTGAAATCCTAAGCAGACCGTGCTATGTTTCCATTAACCGCGAAAGAGGCAGAAGAGAAGTCTTCTCCTGCCGGAAAGGAAATTAAAACACCATGAAACCCTATCTGACAGACAAGAAAGAAATCCAGATTTCCGAACAGTACCAGCCTAAAGACCTGAGCGAATCCCTGTCCTGCCGCATACTTACGCGAAGCGGTCAAAAGACGGAGCAAAAAGAACCCGTCCTCGAAGAGCACGTGATGGACGTTTATGTCAACGAACAGCTGACGATGAAACTGATCTGTATCCCCCAGTACCTGACAGAACTTGCGCTTGGGCGGCTGCTTACGCAGGGAATCGTCTCCGGTCCGGATAAGATCGATGCCGTCTACCTTTGTGAAAACGGCAGACGGGCAAAAATCTGGCTCAAAGACCGCTCTGTCCGTACAGAGGAAAGCTTCGTGGAACTTACTCCAAGCTGCTGCACCGGAAACCGGATCCTGAATGACTACTTTGTCCATCAGACGAAACTGGATCCGGTTGTGCCGATTTTCTGGGAACCCTCCTGGATTTTTCAGCTCGCGGACCGCTTCGCGCAAGGGATGCCCCTGCACGAACAGACCTGGTGCACCCACAGCTGTTTCCTGGCTTTTGAGGATCAGCTGCTGTTTCAGTGCGAGGATATCGGCAGACACAACGCCCTCGATAAGGTGATCGGCCATGCCATGCGGGAGGGCATCGATCTGAGACAGTGCATCGCCTATTCCAGCGGCAGAATCCCCACGGACATGGTCTATAAGGCGATCCGCGCCGGGATCCCGATTCTCGCCAGCAAGGCTTCTGTGACAAAAGAAGCCGTCTTACTGGCAAAAGAATACCGCCTCACCCTGATTGGCGGGGCAAGACGGGACCGCATGAAAGTATACACGTAAAAGTCACACTCTAAAACAAAAACAGGTCCGGACCGTTAAAGTTTGCCAAAGTCCTTCCGGGAAAGCAAAGGTTAACAAAGCACGATCTCCTCTCCGACTGCAAGTACGCCGGAGCGCAAAATCCTTGCCATCTGGTATTCCCCGCGAAGCTGGCAGGAAAGTCCTGCCTGCGAACGTGCACACGTTTCCGGGAAACAGTGTTTCGGGACATCGGAAATCTCCAGCACGGCTTCCCGGCCGCGAAGCAGCATTCCGGGGCGAAGGGACGCACCAAAGCCCTCGATGAGCAGATTTTCCTTCTGTTTGGAGAAACAAAGCCCCTCTACGCTCTGCTCCTCCATCCAGTCCCGCAGTTCCTTTCTGCATAGACAAACGGCCCGATCCAGTCTTCCTGCATGCCAGTCGCCCTCAATCCCCACGCCTTCGATCAGGTGAAGAAAATCGGCCTGGACCGGAGGCTCTCCTTTTTTCTTTGTGATCTGAAGCTTTAATACCTTCGCCATTGGTCAAATTCTCCCATCCCGCTTACTCTTTGTCTTTCCCCATCAATTCCACTGAAAGGAACAGATCCTCTCGTAATCCGAGACGGAATTGATGTTGGAAAACTGGATTTCCTCCCCGTCACTTTGATATACCGCATACCCCTGAGAACGCAAAAAGGCAAAGACCGAGCCTTTCCCCTTCAAAAGTGCCTGCCGCATCGCATCCGCCAGATACGCCGCATAAAGCCCCAACAACGGCTCCTGCTTATTCTTGTGCTGCAAAATCACAGCGGACACCGCCTTACCGCCGCGGACGTCTTTTTGTACGGCAGATCCTGGAGTTCCCGCCATGGACTCTTCCGTACTCAGGGCGCAAACGTCCGCAAAACCGTCTGTCACGCTGCGGGCGTATTCGATCAGGTCACGAAGCTGTTCGACACGAACCAAAGGCACATCCACGCTTACTGCCAGGCACCACGGATGTTTCGCCGCCCGCAGACACGTCTCCAGGCCGCCCAGGGGACCGCGCTGCCTTAACTCATCCGGCACCACCCGGGCAGAACAATGCTCTCCCCTGTATCCGGAGACAAGGATGTCCTCAATGCCAATCTGGCGGCCTTTTTCGATCTGCCGCTCCAAAAATGTTCTGCCCTGAAAGTTTAGATCAGCCTTTTCCGTACCCATGCGGCTGCTTAGGCCTCCAGCCAGGATAATCATGGAAAGATCCTCAAACATGTTTCCTCTCCTTCCCCATTTAATCCCGGCAGATGGAGAAGCGCGAAGGGATTTTTAAGCGTTTCCGCACTCTCCTTCGGTTCCCCGTAAGATTCCCAGTCCGTGGGCCAAATGCGGAAGAATATACCCTAAGCTCTCCCGAACCGCTTTCGGACTTCCCGGGAGGTTGACGATCAGGCTTTTTCCGCGGATACCGGAAACCGCCCGGCTTAACATTGCGCGGGGAGTGATGGAAAGGGAATAACTCCGCATGGCCTCCGCGATTCCGTTTGCCATGCGGTCACACACCTGAATCGTAGCCTCCGGGGTCAGATCCCTCTCGGAAAACCCGGTTCCTCCCGTCGTTAAAATCAGACTGATCTGCCTCTGATCCGCCAGTCGGCAAAGCTCCTTCGCAAGCGGTTCAATCCCGTCCGGCAAAAGCAGGCTTTCCTCCACGAGATAGCCTGCCTGCGTAAGCAGTTCCACTGCCGCCGGGCCGCTTAAGTCCTCGCGTTCTCCCTTCGCTCCCCTGTCACTGAGAGTGATGACAGCCGCCGTAAAGGGACGGTCTTTCTGCGGCGGCAGCAAAGTGATCTCCTCTCCCACCTGAATGGAACCTCCTTTCAGCACTCTGGCAAACACGCCTTCTCTTGGCATGATACAGTCGCCCATTTTCTGATAGATGGCGCAGTGGGTGTGACATTCCTTCCCGATCTGGGTAAGTTCCAGAAGCGTATCCCCGATGGAAATCAATGTCCCAACGGGAAGAGAGCTTAGATCCAGCCCTTCCACCACCAGGTTCTCTCCGAAAGCACCGAAGGAAACCTCCGCTCCCTTTGCGCGGAACTCCTCTATCTTCTCAAAGGATAACAGGCTCACCTGGCGATGCCAGTTTCCGGCGTGAGCATCCCCCTCGATCCCGAAGTTTTCCACGAGCCTGGACTTATCAACTGAAGTTTTCTGTGTTCCTCTTTGCGTACTTACATTGATCGCAAGTATCTTTCCCATGTTTCTTCACCTTCAAAACAGCTGACTTTGCTTTGCGTGACATCCCGGAGAAAGGGAAGACTGTTCCTTTTTTAAGACGCTTAAACCGGATCAATGAAAATGATCTCTCCGGCCCTTTCGTATCCGTACCCGCCCATCTCATCGAGTTTCTGATGAAATTCCTCCGATTTTAAAATCTCAAGGAATGCCAAAACCACCGGAAGGTTCAAAAACTTGACGGGAATCGCGAAATCATACTCCTCTGGTCCAACCGGAATAAAATCGAGTCCCATTGCCCGCGCAGCGGACAAAACTCCCATTCCGGTATCCGCGCTGTCGCTCTTTACAGCGGCAGCCACCGCCATGTGTGTGCCAACCTCGCGGTCATATCCGTTGATCTCATCCGGTGAGATCCCCGCCTGTTTCAGCTTAAAATCCAACAGCACTCTGGTTCCCGCGCCGCGCTGCCGGTTCACATACCGCCAGCCCGGAAGAGAGGAGATACTGTTAATCCCGCAGGGATTTCCCTTTTTCACCATCAGCCCCTGGATACGCTCCACACCCTTGATAAGAGCCATCGGCTCCGAAAATCCTGTCCGCAGGTAGGAAACGTTGTAAGTGCCGTCCTCCTCATTCAACAGATGAGTCGGCGCCATGTGGCACTCTCCCCGGCGAAGGCTTAACAGACCTGCCATGCTCCCTACATGGGTGCTGGAGACGAAATGGCCCGGAAACCGGTTTGGCATCAGATCCGCGATCAGATCCAGGATCAGATCGTGACTGCCGATCAGCACCACGGTATTTTCAACCTCCGACAGCGGTCGGTACAGGGAAACCTCCACTTCTTCTCCGGCTTCCACTCCCTCGCTGTTTTGCGGAATAATACAGAATCCGTCCGCCCGTACCAAAGACAGAGCAGCTCCGGCACCTCTGCTTAAGGGAGCAGCCACAATCCTCTCCCCCACTCTTCCAACCTTGACACGGATATACTCGCGGTATTTCAGACTGGAGACCAGGCGGCGCGTAATGACGGCCCGCACGGTTTCCAGTTCCTCCTCGTTTCTCTCTCCCAGATATTTTAACACCGGCGATACAAAATTTTCAAAACCGATGTAGGCGGATACCGGATATCCGGGAAGCCCGATAACCGGAGTCCCCGAAACCATGCCCAAAATCACCGGCTTGCCAGGTTTGACCGCCACTCCGTGCACCAGCACCTCGCCCAGCTCCCGGAGTACGTGAACCGTAAAATCCCTCGTTCCCGCACTGGTCCCGGCGTTGACAATCACCAGATCATACTGAGTGCAGGCCCAGCGCACGGCATCCCGGATGGCTCCGTATTCATCAGGCAGGATAGAGAATCGGTGCGGCACACCGCCTTCCGCCCTGACCATGTTTTCAAACATGCGGGAGTTGGACTCGATGATATTTCCCTCTTTGATCTCATCAGAAAGCTCCACGATCTCCGATCCGGTAGGATAAATGGCCACTTCCGGTTTCTTCACGACTTCCACTGTCTGAATGCCGGCGGAGGTCAGCACCCCCACATCGATCGGACGGATCTTATGTCTGCCGGGCAAAATCATCTCCCCGGCCACGATATCCTCCCCGATCGGACGGATCTGCTGCCAGGGAACGGCTGCCGCCGTGATCCGCACCCGATCTTCGGAAAGCTCCACGATATCCTCGGCCATGATGACCGCGTTAAACGGTTCGCGGATCGGATTCCCGGTATTGATCACCTGATACTGGTCCGGGTTTAATACCACCGGAGACTCCTCCGAGGCGCCGACCGTATCCGCGGCGATCACGGCAATTCCGTCCATGGCAGCGGAATTGTACATGGGAGAATTGCACTTTGCATACACAGCGCAGCGGGTGATCCGGTCATACGAATCGAGTACGGAAATGGTCTCATAACGAACCGGAACCTGCTCCTTCACGACACTTAAAAACCGCGCAAGTGCTTCCTCCACCGGCGTATTTTTCAGGTACAGCGTACGTTTCTCCATAAAGAATCCATCCTCTCCCCGCCGCTTCTTAAGAAGGAATAAGGCTTACCGTTTCAAAACAGGTACACATGAACCGTCTCCCCGGTATTGATGCCCTCCCGGTTGTGATCCAGCAGAAAATATCCGTCCGCCTTTACCAGGATCGACCAGCTCCCGGACCGTCCCAGAACAGGTTCCGCCTCTATTCCATCCGCTCCCTGCCGCAGTGTAACCGGCACACAGGTACCCCTTCCCGGAGCGGAAGCCACGTTGTGGGTAACTTTTGCCGTAACGCAAGGCTCCAGCATACGTCCCTGCATCTTTCGCATCGTGCGGGCAAACAGAAGCTCAAAAACGATCGCCGCCGCGGAGGGATGTCCCGGAAGTCCCGCCAGAATTGTATGCGTCTTTTCATCCCAGCCAAGAATCGTCGGTTTCCCGGGTTTAAGCGCAAGACCATGCGTATACACTCCTCCGCCGCTTAGCCGGTCAAGCAGCCTGGCTGTCAGATCCTTCTTTCCCTTGGAACTTCCCCCGGAGAGAAACACAAAATCACTGTTCTCCATCGCTGAGCGGATGCCCTGTTCCAGGGCCTCCTCGTCATCCGGATACGTCTTTACGCACACCACGTCCATGCCCGCACGAATGGCCTGTCCCCGGATACAGTACGAATTGCTCTCCCTAATCTGCCCTTTCTTCGGCTTCCGGTTTACTGCTGTCAGTTCATCCCCGGTGGACAAAATCGAAACCCGGTAGGGCTTTCTTACCTGTACGCAGTCAATCCCCAAAGCGGCCAAAGAGGCAATCTCCTGGGGGCGAAGAAGAATACCGTTTTGAAGCACCACGCTGCCCTCTTTCATGTCATCACCGCGGTGCACGATGTCTTTGCCCACCGCCACGGCCTGACGAACCGCTACCACAGAAGGGGAGGGATACTCGCAGTATTCCACCATCACCATCGCGTCTGCACCTTTGGGAATCATCCCCCCGGTAGGCACATAGGCGCACTGCCCATGTTCGATGGAGGCTTTAGCAGGCTGCCCCATGAAAACCTCCTCCACGAGAGTAAGAAACGTAGGGATCGTATCCGATGCCCCGTAGGTATCCGAGGCGATTACCGCGTATCCGTCAACCGCGGAGCGGGAAAACTTCGGCACATCCTCCGGGGCGGTGATCTCCTGCGCCAAAAGAAGGCCATAGGCTTTTGTCAGAGGCACCGTCTCTTCGCGTACCGGGATCCTTGCCATAAAGGAGAGCAGCTTCTCCTGCGCTTCCTCAAGCAGATCCACCTTGAAAAGTTCCATTTTCTTAAGCCCCCTTTGCGGTCTCCTTCCCCTTGTGAAAACAAACCGCTGTCTTTCAAGATGCTGCCGGTCATGATTCCTGCAGGATGCCGAAAGAAACAGCCATTCTTAGGCAATTTCGATCTTTCAGCATTTTTTTTGCATCCCGTACCGAGCCGAAAGTATCCCCCGGGTACTTACGATGGTCCCAGAATCACCCTTCCCGGCTCATGCAGGCGGTACCCGCCCAACTGTTTTGTTCTCCTGGCGAACTGCTCGCTATTTAAGATAGACAGCAGCTTTTTCACCATCGGTGTCTCCCAGGACTCCTCTGAGATCAGCAGATCATACTCCTCCGTGCACACCGGCATGAACGTTAAATGGTACATCTTGGCTACGGAGTAGATTCCCATCCCGACATCTGCCTTCCCGCAGGCGATTTCCTCCGCCACCGCGGTATGGGTAAATTTTTCGTTCTCATAACCGGAAAGTCTCCCGGTGTCCACCCCGTATTTCCGGCAGAGAAAATCAAAGAGGATCCGTGTTCCTGCCCCTTTCTGACGGTTCACATAGCGGATCCCGGGACGGGAGAGAGCCTGAAAATCCAGGATCCTTAACGGGTTCCCGGAGGCGATCATAAGTCCCTGCACCCTTCCCACGCACTCGACTAAGCGCACCCCTCCCCGGGGAAAATATTTCCGCACAAAGGAAATGTTGTAAGATCCGTCCTTCTCATCGAGCAGATGGATTCCGGCCAGATGTGCCTCCTCCCTCCGAATCGCCATAATGCCTCCCATCGATCCCACATGGCAGGAACGCATTGACAGCTCTGGATCTGACAGATGGATCAGATCGGCGATCTCATCCAGAAGCGGATCATGGCTTCCCACTAAAAATAAGGTCTTCTCCAGTTCCTTTCTGGGGCGAAACAGGCGAAACCGGACGGTCTCACCAGCCCGGTAACCCGCACAGCCGACGGGAAGTTCCAAAACTCCGTCTGCAGTCGTAGAGGAAGTGACAAGGTCACTTCCTCTGCTGAATGGAAACACAATAACCCGGTTCTTTACAATCCCTACGCGCACACAGGCAAACTCGCACACATCCGCGTCAGAAAAGACCGGGCGCGAGAGCACTCCGTCCTGAAAAAGCCCCAGGCCTTCCAACGGATTTTTCTCCGGGAAAAAGTCAAAATCCTGTGTCGCTCTCATTTATCTGACTTCCTCGATGGCGTTATTCGGGCAAATCCGAATGCAGGCTCCGCACTGCACACATTTCAGATAGTCGATCCGAAACTGTTTCTCGTCCTCCACAATCGCATGGTTTGTGCATTCCGACTCACAGGCTCCGCACTTGACACAGCGCTCTTTTATCACAAATGCCATGATTTACCTCCGATTTTCCGATACCGATCTGGAAACCGTCCCCTATAATACTTCCAGCATTAAAGCCTGCGCCCACGGTATGAAAAGCTTGCCAGTGGGTAAAAAGGCTTATGAAAGCGTCCCAACATGAGGAAGAAGCGGGCATGATCCCTTAAATTCCATTTGCCGGGCAGGATTGTGATAGCTGAAGGGCAGCGCAGCAATCCGCAGTCACCTTTTGACGCCTGAATCACAGGAAAGTTCCTAAGGCAAGAGTAAGAAACCGCCTGCCCTCCTTTTCCTTTTTAGACACATGCTTTTAGATCCGCTCTGCCCGAAGCATTCAGATCCGCGGTACCGAAACATTTTCTATCCTGCAATCGTTCCCGCCTTATGGCCTAACCTCGCCGCTTCGATCCGTATAGGCCGTATGCAGCAGATGATGGGAAAGATGCCCACACGGCTCGCTTAAGTAATCACTGTATAAAGCCTGCACCTCCGGATTTTCATGCGAACGGCGCAGCGGATTCGCAGCGTCGCTTTCGTACATCCGCTCCATGCGCTCCGATACGCGGCTCATCGTAAGCAGCGGAGCTCCGCCGCCGTTTAAACACCCGCCCGGGCAGGCCATCACTTCGATGAAATCATACGGCGACTTCCCGGCACGTACATCGTCCATCACCGGTTTGACGTTGCCGATGCCGTTGACGATGGCGATGGAAACTGTCAAATCTCCGATGGAAAGGGTCGCCTCTTTCACGCTCTTGTATCCGCGGGCCTCCTGATAATCGATTTTGTCAAGCTCCCCGTTTGTCAGGATATGCGTCACAGTGCGAATGGCCGCCTCCATGACTCCGCCGGTGGTGCCAAAAATTCTTCCGGCTCCGGTGGAGGCCCCCATGAACTGGTCAAAATCGGCTTCTTCCACCCGGGACAGATCGATGTTTTTCAGCCGAAACAGCTTAGCCGCCTCTCTGGTGGTCAGCACGGCATCCACATCGCGCATACCGTCGCTTTCCATCTCCGGTCTTTGGTACTCATACTTCTTCGCCACACAGGGCATGATCGAAACATGGAAGATCTTCTTCGGATCCAGACCGGTCTTCTTAGGCAGATAGTGCTTTACCAGCGCCCCGAACATCTGCTGTGGGGACTTGCAGGAAGAAAGATGCGCAAGCTGATCCGGATAGTTGTACTCCATATATTTGATCCAGCCCGGGCAGCAGGAAGTCAGCATCGGCATCACACCGCCGTTTTTCACGCGGTCGATGAATTCCGTTCCCTCTTCCATGATCGTCACATCTGCGCTGAAATCGGTCGTGAACGCGTAGCCGCCCAGCTGCTTCATCGCCCCGGCAATCTTTCTCGTCACATCGGTGCCGGGTTCCAGGCCGAACTCTTCCCCTAAAGTATTTTGAATCGCCGGCGCCATCTGCCATACAACCGTGACGTCCGGATCATCCAGTGCGTTCAGGACTTCGCGGACACTGTCGCGCTCCGTCAAAACGGCGACCGGACAGACTTTCACGCACTGGCCGCAGTTGATGCAGCTGGTCTCAGAAAGACTGCGTCCCTCTTTCGGGCGGGCGAACCTGTCTCCCGTCACCGGATCGCAGTACATCTCGTAGACACCGATCTTCTGCACCTGCTCACAGACGGTCACGCATCTACCGCAGGCGATGCATTTGTCCATGTTTCTGGTCATGGCCAGCGCAGTGTTGTCAAACCCGCGGGAAGGCACCTTTCGCTCTTCGGGATTTAGATCAAACAGATGCGCCACTTCCTGCAGCCGGCAGTTGCCGCCGGTCTTCTGACAGGTCAGACAGTCATTGGGGTGCACCTTTAATAGTTCATTGACCCGCTCCCTGCGAAACTTTTTCACGGCAGGCGTATCGGTAAAAATCTCCATGCCGTCTTTCACCTGGTAACGGCAGGCGCGGCGCAGAACTCGCACCCCGTTCTCCACCAGTTCAACCGAGCAGACACCGCAGGCTCCCGTCGGAGTCAGGCCTTTTAAATAACACAGAGTCGGGATCTCCGCTCCCGCATTCGTGCAGGCCTCCAGGATGGAAAGATCCGGAGAACATTTGACGCGTTTTCCATCTATGGTAATACAGATATCTTCCTTTAGTAATCCGCCATAAACCTCGTACATTGTTTCACCCCCGTGTCTTTCAATCCGCGGTCGTGTCCGCCAGAATCTTGCGGATGCTCTCATCCTGGTAAGTCATCTGATTCGGATCCTCGTTGTTGTAATACTCCAGTTCCCTGCTCTGCGCTTCGTTTGTAAGCTGCCTGGCTTTCTTCGAATCCACCCGCTCGATTCGCACACCGATCTGTTTGAATCCCGGGATCTTGGCGATCGGATCCAGATTTTTCGAATCCGCCAGCACGTTGGCGCCGTCCGCATAATGGAAAGGCATCCAGGCAACCCCGCGGTCTAAAGTATCCACTAATCTGGCCTCCACATAGATACTGCCCCTCGGGGAAGTCACCTGCACCCAGTCTCCCTCGCCAATTCCCCAGTCATGCGCATCTCGGCAGTTTATCTCCATGTAGTTTCTCGGAGCCGTATAGTGGATCGCATGGGTTTTATCCGACATGGTCCGCGTATGATACTGATAAAGAATTCTCGCGGAGATCAGGGTGACCGGATAGTCGGGATTCAAAGTCTCCGGGGACGGAATCCATTCCATTGGCTTTAAAAGACCAACCCCGCCGTTTCTCATCGGCCCGTTCGCATGCAGAATGGGTGTTCCCGGATGATCCTCGTTCGGACACGGCCAGTGGACTCCCTGCCCGTCCCTGCGGATCTTCTCATAGGTGATGCCGCAGTAGGAAGGCGTTACAGTCCGCATCTCATTAAAGATATCCTCGGTACAGGTATAGTGGCAGGGATAGCCGATGCGGTTCATAATATCCATCAGGATCTCCCAGTCATCCCTGCAGCTGCCCTTCCTCGGCACGACCCTGTTCAGCAGCTGCACACGGCGCTCCGTATTCGTAAAGGTGCCTTCCTTCTCCGCGAACGCGGTGGACGGGAAGACGATATCCGCATACTGAGCCGTCTCGGTGAGAAACAGATCCTGCACGATGACAAAGGCTTTCTCCAGTGCGCGTTTGACATGGTTCGTATCCGGATCGGAAACCGCGGGATTCTCGCCCATGATGTAGAGCAGCTTCACTTTATCCTCCAGGATAGCGGGAACCGTTTCCGTAACTGTATATCCTTTCACGGGGCTTAAGCTCACGCCCCAGGCCTTCTCAAATTTCTTCTGCGCATCCTCGCTGAACACCTTCTGGTAACCCGGATAATCCGTGGGAAGCGCACCCATGTCGCAGGCTCCCTGCACGTTGTTCTGTCCGCGAAGCGGATTGACTCCGCACCCCCTATGGCCTAAGTTGCCGGTGACTAAAGCCAGGTTGCTCATGCTCATCACGTTGTCGCTGCCGTTTAAATGCTGTGTGATCCCCATGGCATAGGCGATATAGGACTTATGACCGGAAGCATACAGTCTGGCCGCATCGATGATGAGCTGCGCGTCCACGCCGCAGATTTCGGCCACGCGTTCCGGCGTATAGGACTTCACAGACTCTTTCAGGTCTTCAATACCCTCGGTGTGCTTTTCGATATACTCCTTATCCTCTAAACCTTCCTCGAAGATCACATGGAGCATACCGTTGCTTAAAGCCACACTGGTGCCCGGCTTGATCTGCAGATAAATATCCGCGATCTCGGCCAGCGGGATTCTCTTCGGATCCGCGACAATCAGCTTCTTTCCCGCTTTCTTCGCCTGCCGCACAAACATCCCCATCACCGGATGCGTTTCGGTCGTATTGGAACCCGTGATGAAGATCACATCCGCATCTCTAACCTCCGGGATTGTATTCGTCATCGCCCCGCTGCCAAGCGTCGTCGCCAGTCCGGAAACCGTGGAACTGTGGCACAGCCTCGCGCAGTGATCCACGTTGTTGGTGCCCACAGCCGCCCGCATGAACTTCTGGAACAGGTAGTTATCCTCATTGACCGTCCGCGCGGAGGCAAAGCCTGCGATCGCGTCCGGACCAAACTCCTTTTTCACTTCCAGGATCTTTTCAGCCGCTAAAGACAGCGCTTCCTCCCAGCTGGCAACAGTAAGCTTTCCGTTTTTGCGGATAAGCGGCGTGGTAAGACGGTCCTTATGATTGACAAAGTCAAACCCAAATTTGCCCTTGACGCACAGGAGTCCTTCATTGGCGGGTCCGTACGCAGGCTGGGCATCGACGATTTTGCCGTCTTTCACGTAATAATCAATCTGGCAGCCCACCCCGCAGTAAGCACAGGTCGTGCGCACTTTCTTTGTCTCCCAGTAACGGAAGCTGTTTTGGGACTTGGGCATTAAAGCACCCACCGGGCAGACAGATACGCAGTTCCCGCAGGAAACACAGGCCGTATCAGCCATCTCTTTTCCGCCGTTTGGCATCAGGAAGGCATACGCCCCTTTCTGCGCCATCGTCAGGGCGTTGATGCCCACCAGTTCGCGGCAGGTTCTCACGCATTTCCCGCAGCGGATGCACTTGTCCAGCTCCTGATAATAGTAGCGGTTGGACAGATCCTTCGGTCTGTGCGGAAGGTCCACTTCATAACTTTTCCCGGTCACGCCGTACAGCTCACAGTATCTTTGCAGCCTGCACTCTCCCAGCTTCCCGCAGTTTAAGCAGTCCAGAGGATGCACCGAAAGCATACGGTTTAACACCCCGATCCTGGCCTCCTTCACCTCCGGACTCTCCGTATAGACGACCATTCCTTCCTTCGCCGCGGTGTTGCAGGCTGTCAGGAGGCTTACCTCCCCTTCGACCTGACAGGAACACATCTTGCAGTCGCCGTATTCATTGCAGTTGCTGCAGTGCACTGTCGGCAGACGTCCATAGTCATCCTGGCAGAACGTGGGAATAAAAATCCCCAGCTTTTTCGCCGCCTGCAGGATCGTACTGCCTTCCTCAACCTCAACCGCGCGGTTATTGATTTTGAGTTTTATCATTGCGCTACTCCTTTCCCCCGGACTTTGCTTATGCAGCCTGCCCGTTTTCCCGCCTTTGTGCCGCTCCTGGGCGGTGGGCATATTTCCATGCAGGATCTTCCTGCAAAAATTTATCTGTCTCTCTTTCGGGACCTTTATGACGGATACAGGGTGCAAACAAGCTTCCCGCAAAAAACGGTTCATTTCCGGCGCCTTTTCCAGACCTTCACCCGGAAAAACCCTCTTAAACAAACGGAAAACTTTTTAAAAAGCAATCCAGCCCCGAAACCCCTAAAGACTGGAGTTATTCTACCATATGAAAAGAGACTGCGCAATGAAAATGTGCGGTTTTCAAATACAAAGATTGACGCTTAAAGATCCGGAAAGCTCCGGTACTTACGCTAAATTACGCTGAGGATCCTTAAAAAGGCTGAATCGTTCAGGCACCGGCAGGGACGTATCCGTAAAACTCCAGAAACTGTCTGGTCTTCGGGTTTTGCGGGGAAGCAAACAGGCGCTCTTTCTCTCCCGCTTCCGCGATCGTACCCCTGTCAAAAAACAGGATCTCATCCGCGATGCGGTACGCCTGCTGCAGGTTATGCGTAATCAGGATCAGAATACAGCCGGCTTCCTGCACATAAGAACAAAGAAGTTTTTCCGCCGAGATTGTGCTTTCCATATCCATGGCGGAGGTTGGCTCATCTAAAATCAGAAGCTGGTAGAACTTCATCAAAAGCCTTGCCAGAGCCATCCGCGCCGTCTCCCCGCCGGAGAGGCGGTCTGCACGCCGTAAAGAGAGGGACTCGATCTGCAGAGCTTTCATCAGCGCATCCGCTCTCTCCCTGTCCGCTCCTCCTAAAAGAACGTTGGATCGTGTGCTCATGTGGAAGGCATAGCTTTGCTGGGGCATATAGCCGATGGAAAGGTCCGGTTTCCACTTTTGCCCGCCTTTGTCCGCCTCCAGTGTGCCGGCCAGGATCCGTGCGAAAGTCGTCTTCCCGCTTCCGTTCGCGCCGATCACGCCGTAGATTTTTCCCTCCTCAAAGTTAAGAGCGGGCACCGAAAGCACTGTGTTTCCCTGATAGGTTTTGCTGAAAGGAGGAGTCTTCATTTCGTCAGCCTCCTTTGCAGCAGTGTGATGGCGATGTTGACCAGGAGGGAAAGAGACATTAGGATCATGCCCAGGGCAATGCCCAGGGAAAAGTTTCCCCGGTTCGTGTACTGCATGATCGCTGTTGTCATCACGTTTGTCTTCCAGGCGATCGCTCCTCCTACCATGGAGACCGAACCGACCTCGGAAATTGCCCGGGAAAAGGCCAGCAGATAAACAGAGCAGATCGGATAAATACATTCATTGGCCAAAAGCAGAAACATTTTTCCCTTCCCCATGCCAAGTCCCTTTGCCGTCTCCCGGATAGCGGGTGCAATGCCCGCGACATAGGATTCCATGTTTCCGATCACCACCGGCGTGATCAGCACCACCTGGGAAAGAATCATAATCCGCACCGTAAACAGTAACTTTAAGTGCCTGAAAGGGCCCACCCCGGAAAACAGCATGTAAAAAATCAGGCCGCAGACCACCGGCGGCATCCCCATCAGAGTACGGTTGATCACCACCAGCACACTTTTGCCGCGCATCCTGGCAGAACCCAAAAAGATCCCCAGCGGAACCCCAAGCAAAAGTGCGATCAGAGAACTGGTCAGACTCATCCTCGCCGTCACGGACAGGATATTGATCAGTTCCGCATCCGCACTCACAATCAGCTGGACCGCTTTATTCAAGGCCGACTGCATATCCGGTATCCTTTCCAAAAAAGGAGGCTGCCGTTAAACGAAACCGTTTCTCTGACAGCCCCCATAACGTTCCGATCTTACCAGATCTTTAAAAACAGTTTCCCAAAAAGGCATCCCGCCTTTCTTAAATCACCCCGTTATTGGCGGAAAACGCCAGGAACGTAGCCTTATCCGTCAGAATATAGGCACCCATCTCCTCAGCCATAATAAGGCACGCGCCCATACCGGCATTCGCGGAGATATACCAGTCGGTGTAATCGGCAAACGAATCTGCCTCGGCTGTAATCCCCAGCTCCTCCGGCCACAGGGAAAGCTCCTTCGTGTGGGTTCCGGACTGATCGCCCCGGGAGATAAAGGTCTGCTTATTTTCCGCAATCGCCGCGAAGGCATCCAGAATGCTGTCCATTTCGGCCACGCCCACCGGATCATCGGCTGGCCCGCAAAGAACGAAGTAGTTGTAGAGGAACGAAACCCGCTCTGCCTCAAAGCCGTCCACCACGCGGGCGAACCCATCCTCCACAAAGGTCTCCTCCTGCGATTTCGCATGCACAAGAATCAAATCCGCGTTGCCGTATTTGGCGGCAGCGATCGCCTGGCCGGTTCCTGCGGACTGTACCTCCACCGAATAGCCGTACTCCTCCTCAAAGACCGGGAGCAGATATCCCAGCAGCCCGGAATCGTTGACCGAAGTGGTGGTAGACAGACGAATCTCGGCCGTCTCCTTCGTGGCGGGAGCAACCTCCCCGTCAAAAACAGGCGCATCCTCCAGCACATAGAATAAGTGCTCGCCATACTCTTCCACGCCAAACTCGTCGGCCAGATCGAGTGCCTCCTGCGTCAAAAACCAGTGGATCAGCGCATCGGCTCCCTCAGTATTGACCGCCACATCCGAGACTTTATTCCCGTCCGCATCCGTAAACGGAGCCTCCGGATTGACCGCAAGCAAAGTGTAGGTGTTGAGCATGTTTTCATCGGCTTCCTTAAGGATCACGGTATTGACCGTCTCCCCGGCCTCTTCGCCCGATGCAGTCTCTTTCATTTCGGTTTCTTCTGTCAAAGCCTCCGAAGTCTCCTCCGCAAAGACCGTGTAAGGAACCTGCGATGCAAGCACAGCAAAAGTCAGCAGCAGCGCGATGTTCTTTTTCTTCATGTCTCTTTCTCCTCCTTGATTAAGATCATTCCTTTTACATGAAAAAAATGACGAACCGCTTCCCTGCCAGAACAGCGCAGAAACCGCGCTGTATCATCGATTTTGGAAGAGGCTCGTCCACCGCTTTACACAAAATATGGGACTGCCTTGCGGCCATTCTTGCCGGAAGCGGGCAGTCATTTCTTTGAACAATATAGCACAAAGAACGGGGAATGTCAATCGCGTAGTTTTCAGAAAATTTATCAATTTTCGTTCTTTTATCAGACTTTTCAGGCTTCTCTACATTTTTCTTCTGCCGCGGGAAAATTTGCACAGGAACCTCTTTTTCAGCTGGAAAAAGAAAGTTCCCGGGAAAGCGTATCTTTCTTTTCCCGGGAAACTCCTCTCATGATTCAGGCGTCAAAAGGTGATTACGGATTGTTCCGCTGCTTTTAAGCTTCCACAATCCTGCTCACCTCATTTTCCGTAAAAAGTGTCATGCTTCCAGTGCATCAAGCTCTTCCATCCAGATGCGCACACAGGCATCGCTTGGCATGCGAAGATCCCCGCGCGGGGATAACGCCACGCTGCCGACTTTCGGTCCGTCGGGCACACAGGAGCGCTTGTACTGCTGGGCAAAGAAGCGCCGGTAGAAGGTTTTCAGCCATTTTAAAATCACGGCATCGGTATACTCCCCGGCAAAGGCAAGGCGGGCGATGCGGTAGATTTTCGCGGGCGGGAAACCGAACCGCAGAAGGTAATACAGGAAGAAATCGTGCAGCTCGTAAGGTCCTACCAGATCCTCCGTGATCTGGCTGATCTTTCCATCTTTCGGAGGCAGAAGCTCCGGGCTTACCGGGGTATTTAGCACATCCGACAAAGCCGCGCTTAATTCCTCGTTCCCGCAGGTATCCGCGTAATAGCGCACCAGATGCCGCACCAGGGTTTTCGGCACAGAACAGTTGACGCCGTACATCGACATGTGATCGCCGTTGTAAGTCGCCCACCCTAAGGCAAGCTCGGACATGTCGCCGGTGCCGACTACCAGACCGTTCACCTGATTGGCAATATCCATCAGAATCTGCGTCCGCTCTCTTGCCTGGCTGTTTTCAAAGGTCACATCCTGGTTTTGCGGATCCTGTCCGATATCC